>DHQL01000003.1:112735-165014 GCA_002408085.1 Spirochaeta sp. UBA5339 | reverse complement strand
GTTATGTAGCACTGAAGAAAAAAGGTTTATTCATTGAGAAATTATTGTGATATAAGAATTAAATATAGGCAGCTCTTTAATGAAACAATGAATGAATTCAGAAAAATATCTGAATCTGATTTTTATGGGCCAACAATACTTCCATCTTGGAAAATCAATAATGTTATTAGCCATCTTGCTGGTAACGCTTTATACAAAACATCTGATATTCGAAAAATGAAACACCCCCGAAAGAAATCATTAATTGATTTTTCAACGTTAGCAAATATTATTAATGCAAGTAATGAAAAATGGGTTGAGATGCTAAATAGCTTGGATAAAAATACGCTTCTCGATTTATATAATTTTGCATATGACACAATGTTACGGGAGTTTGAGGGAATACAAGATTTAAATGAGCCAGCAGTTCATGATGTTTTATGGTACAGCGATGAGATTTCACCATGGTGGCTTGATATATCTCGAGAATATACGGAGCTTTGGATGCACACAGCTCAAATCTCTAGCTATTTAGATTTACCCTTTCCTTTTGAAAAGCAATATTCATCAGCGTTCTTTGAAATATGTCTTTTGGCTATTAGAAGGCTTTATCGTACTGAAGAAGATGAAATTGTAATTGCAGTACATATAGGAACTCAAGAGTATATTTTAAGCAGTAGAGAAGGGCATCTTGATACTGAGGTTATAAAGCCAATTAATGCTTCAATTTCTATGTCGGATGATGTAGCATGGAAAATATTCTCAGGTATAAAGCTAATTACAAATGAAATTAATTCAATAAAGATAGAAGGAAATACTGAAATTGGTAGGAAACTACTGGATATAGAGTCAGTAATGATTAAAGCTACATAACAAGGATTTGAAATTGTCCTGACTGCTTGTCACGTTTCTTGCAGAAACGGGAACCAGTCAGGACTGTTACTACCGGTGAAACAGAGAAGTGAAGCCTGAAAGGCAAGAAAAGCGCCAGCACCTGGCTCCGCCAGGCCGTCAGGCAATTTAAATCGTCGTTATGCCGAATATGGTATGATCCTAATTAAAAGAAAATATGATTATTTATGATTGTTAATAAAAATAATTGGAGTTAAAGGTGAGCAATGAAATAATGATAACTGAAGATGAAATTGATGATTGGTTTAATTCAGAAGATGAAATAGACGAGCAAGTAGTAGAAGAAATTTCTATTGAGGAAAAATACACTCAAAGTCAATTGAGAGTAGTAAGAACTTCAATGGATTTCACGTTGCATCATCTTAAGCAATCATTGGATGATAAGGATTATATTAATGCATCTCCAAAATATCAAAGACGTCATAGATGGGATATCAAGAAAAAATCTCAGTTAATTGAGTCTTTTTTAATGAATATACCAGTACCATCAGTTTTCCTGTTTGAAAATGATTACAATCAGTATGAAATAATGGATGGTCGTCAAAGAATAGATACTTTGCGAAGTTTTATGAATAATGAATTCTCATTAAGGCATTTAGAATTTTGGAAAGAACTTGAGGGTAAGCGTTTTCATAATCTACCTCAAGTTATTCAAAGAGGCTTATCCAGACGAACTATAAATGCAGTTGTATTACTAGCGGAAACGATTAAGCAAGAAGATTCTGGTATTGATATTCGAAAAATTCTTTTTAAGCGTTTAAACACAGGTGGTGTACAATTAAATCCACAAGAACTAAGAAACGCTCTTTATCCTGGGAAATTTAATGATTTAATTTTTGAACTATCAAGATATAAGACTTTTACGGACGCATGGGGTATTCCAGAAAAAACTGAAGATGATGAAAATGAACCACAGCCTTCACTTTTAAAAAACTCATTATATAAAACTATGGCTGATTGTGAATTAATTGTCAGATATTTTGGTATTAAGAAATTGATTGATGATGAGATTGGAGGATCTTTACGTTCTATATTGGATAAAACATGTCTTCAGTTTAAAGATATCGATGAAGAAAAACAATCCGAGTTAAGAGAAAGCTTTATTAAATCAATTGATGGTTTGCATGAAATTTTTAATGACAAATTATTTAGGATACCATCAACTCAAAAACTTAGTAGGCCACTCTACGATGCATTAATGGTTGCATATTCTGGCTTAGAAGAATCTTCAATTGCAGGAAAGGATCAAATAAACGACGCATTAAGTGCTATCTCACCTGATTCTACTGATTATGAGATCTTGATAGGAAAAGGAAATACGACTGAGTCAATTAAAAATAGAATTAGTCTTGCGACTAAGATATTAACTAATACTAAATAGGATATCCGATGTATAGTACTTTACCTGAATATATTAACGATATTTCTCGGATATCTAGTTTACTTGAGATGAACATTGCTTTGAAAGACTTTTCTGGTGCTGCTTCTATAGAAGTAGATACAGATGATTATTTTGAACAATCGAAAATAGTACATGACTTAACCCAGAAAAATAGAGCAAATTTAGTTGTTTTGAATGGAACTTTGCTATTATTTATAGCAGGTAGATTTGAAAGTTTTGTTCGTTCAACTTTTGAAGAACTATGTGACAATCTGGCAAGTGGAACTGACCGATTTAAAAAGTTACCAAAAGATATGAGAGAAAATCTCCTAAAATATACTGCTGAAGTAATATCAAGCCCTAGAAAATATGGGCATGGAGATCAAGGTGTTAAGGCATTTATTAAAATATTGTCTGATAATCTCGTGGATGATAAAGATCTTGAAGAAATAAATAGCCGGTGTATTTCAATAACAACGGAAAACATGAGGCCAACAATTTTATCAGATTTGTTTAAAAGGATAGGCATAAGAAATCTGTGGGAGAAAATTGGACAGCAAGCAGAAATCCAAATAATGTATGAAACAACTGACCCAAACAAAGCTAAAAATGAGGCAGAAAAGTTTCTAAATATATTTATGGATAAAAGAAATAGCATAGCTCATCCTACTGCAAGTATAACATGGCCTGATCAAGAATATCTCAAAACATCAATTTTGTACTTTTTGAGATTAGGTGAAGTGATTGATAAAATTCTTGCAGTAATTGAATTAGATATTAAAAGAAAAATGACTGATCAAAATTAGTATATGGGATCGGCATAACAAAGATTTGAACTTGTCAGACTGAGCTAATCAAATACTGTGAATGTGCACTAATTAAGAACAGAATATTCCGGTATCAGTCTGCAAGTTAAATCGGCGTTATGCAGAACCGGGTACGGATTAATAACATAGTGGACAAAGATCCAAATAGATAAATTACAGTTAAAGGCAGATGGTTTACAATAAAGGAGACGATCATGCCTTTAATGGAGAAAACGATTATGGATCAAAAAGAAGAGTTCATCTTAATTTGGAGTACAGATCGATTTACTTTCTCTGGCCTATGTAAAGATTTTGGTATCAGCAGGACAACCGGGTATAAATACATTAAGCGATACCAGGAAGAGGGAATGGCAGGACTTCAACCGAAATCCCGTGCTCCTCACCATTCCCCGAGGAAAACTCCTGCAGCTATCGAAGAACGCATCCTTGAAATAAGAAGTCAGCATAAACGGTGGGGCGGGAAGAAAATACGATGGCGTCTTGAACAGGATGGTATCTATTCTCATATCCCATGCAAGTCTACAATAAATAACATACTCAAAAGAAATGATCTTATACCCGAACGTAGAAGACATGTACATATTGAAAAGCGCTATCCAAAGTTCATTGCAGATCATTGCAATGAGATATGGAGTGCCGACTATAAAGGTGAGTTCAGGACTGGAGACAAGAAGTACTGCTATCCGCTTACCATTTGTGATAACTTCAGTAAATACATCATTCGCATAAAAGGGCTCTCTAGGCCCAATCTAACGCAGTCTAAGCCTGTATTTGAGGCTGTATTCAAAGAATATGGACTTCCCGAACAGTTGCACACAGACAATGGTTCCCCGTTTGCCAACATAAGATCCCTTGGCCGGTATACTCAATTTTCAGTTTGGTTAATGGAGCTTGGGATCTACCCAGTGTTCAGTGATCCGGCCTCTCCACAGCAGAATGGAAGTCATGAAAGAATGCATAGAGAATTGAAAGCAGAAGCATGCATTGAACCAGGTAAATCACTGAGAAGTCAGCAGATAAAATTTAATAGATTTACCAAAGAGTACAACGAAGAAAGACCACATGAAGCCCTGGGTATGGTGACTCCCAAGACAGTCTATGAAAGATCCAAGAGAAAGTACCCAAATGAAATAAAAGAATGGCATTATCCTCCGGAATACAAAGTGAGGTATATCTGCAAGAATGGAATAATCAGAGTCGGTAAAAAAGACAGTATTTTTGTAGGGACAGCATTCAAAGAGAAAAAACTTGGATTCGAAGACATACGAAATGGAATCTATCGAGTCTGGTTTCGAGAGTTTTTCTTGGGCTATCTCAATGAACATGAGCTTAAAATATATGATATACTGGACTATGAATTCATTCCGCGTGTGTAACTAAAGAGGTTGGACTTTTGGTAACTATGTGGTGGAGAGAACACAAAAGGTACAGACCGGCAAGGAAAATGAAATATTAAGGAGTAAGAATGGAATATGATAATAATGATTTAGATAAAGTCTTTTTATCAAGTGAAATAATCCCAGATGCTAGCAATATTTTTAAACCTAATATTTATAATGTAGAGTCTGCAATAAGTGATTCTATAATTGTTTTAGACACAAATGTTTTACTAATTCCTTATGGTGCTGGTGCTAGAAGCCTTTCAGAAATTGTAGAAGTTTACAAAAAAATAAAAGATAGATTGATTATACCAGCTCAAGTAGCTCGTGAATTTTCAAAGAATAGACAGACTAAATTGTCGGAACTTCATCAAGGACTGTCTGATAAAGTAAGTCAAATTGTAAAACCCCAAAAATTAAAATATCCAATTCTCGAAGAATTACATGAATTTAAAGAACTAAATGATTGTTTAGAATCAATAGCAGAAGAGAAAAACAAGGCAACCGAATTAACTAGCTCAGTAAAAGAATCTATAAAAAAGTGGGTTACAGAGGATCCTGTTACAAAAGCTTATAGTGATGTATTCAAAGAAATAGAAGTTTATGAACTTAAATATGATAAAAATGAATTATATGAAGAACTCTTAAGGCGTTATGAGTTAAACATCCCTCCTGGATATAAAGATTCCCAAAAAGATGATAATGGAATTGGTGACTACTTAATCTGGAAAATAATTATTGAATTAGGAAAAGAAAAGAATAAAGATGTCATTTTTGTAACTGGTGAGGAAAAATCAGACTGGCAACAGCGTTCAGGAGGACAAGGTTTATTTCCAAGATATGAGTTGCAGTCTGAGTTTAAGGCTAAAACGAATGGTAAGAACTTTTATTTAATCCCATTAAGTAAATTATTGGAATTACAAGAAGCAGAAACCAGTTCTGTTGAAGAAATAAAAAATGAAGAAGACAAGCATAAATCAGTTTTGATTGTTCGAGTTGAATGTCCAGAATGTCTTGTTGAGAATGACTATGAAATTGGCGATTATTTTGGAGCAACAGCTCATCCCTATTGCTATTATTGTGATGTAAGATTCAATTTGCATAATACAAAAGATGGCATTATTACACGAAAAATGTCATATAATTTATCAGATAAAAAGAAAATCATTGAGGAAGTTGTATGTCCCATGTGTGGAACAGGGAATCATAAAGAACTTGGAATGAGTAAGAATGCTACTTCATGGTGTGTATGTGATGATTGTGAATATAGATTTCCAATTCATAGAAGAAAAGATGGATCAGTCTTCGTAAGCACTGCTCCACAAGAGTGATCAATAAAGTTTTAAAATGGATTGCTAATGAAAAACACAATTAGAGTTTCTTGGTTATTTCTTAATTATTCTGAAACAGAGCATTCAGAGTTATTTCAACGAAATCATGAACTTCGTAATTATCATACAGATGTTATTGATGAAATCGATATAAAAATAACATCAAAGTTTATTGTACTGGTTTCTACAAATGAGAATGAATTAGAGTATATTGGAGTAGGGGTTAAAGGTAATAAAACTGCATCAAAGAAAAGGAATTTCAAAGTAACTGAAATTAATCGTTTTAATCCAAAGATCAACATTGATCTTATCAACTCTAAATTATCAAAAAGAAATCAGGAATATTTTGTGTCTCTATTTGGTAATGAAAAAAGCGTAATTTCAAATGGATTTCATAAAGAATTTTTACTAAATATTACCAATCCAAATTTTGCATATCGAAAAACTGTCTATGATGTAATGAGTTCTCTTCTAAATAATCGATCTCAAAAAGAATATGATAATCCTACAGTTTATTTTGAAAGGGATGCATTAGTTTTTTCATTACAATTATCAGATGTCTATGATCAATATAAAGGTTTTTTTAATGATGAACCGATAGACACTCCTACTTTTCTAAAGAAGATTAAAGATATCCCTCTAAGAGAAGACCAGATGATTCTAAATGACATGAATTATTTTGGTGATTGGAATAGAATCTCAGAACATATTACATCTACCAATACATTTTCTAATGGATTTAATCGATTATCAGTAATGTATGTAAATAGAACGCCAATCGAAGAAACTCTAGGTACAGATTTAATATATATAGATGAAAAGAACAAATTTTTTATCATGATACAGTATAAGCGATTATTAAAAGAATCAAACGAATACCGATATCGTCCTTTAAATGATAAGAATTATCTGAAAGAAAAAGAAGCAATGGATCATTTCCTATTGAAGTTTAGTCAGAACGATTCAAAAGAAGAATTTAGATATAATAATGAGATATTTTATTTTAAGTTATGTAAAAGTCTCCAAAAATCAACGAATCGAACATTAGTTGATGGTATGTATTTATCAAAAAAACATATGGAATTTTTATTAGAGCATAAAATAACAGATGGACCAAGAGGAGGAAAATATTTAGGTCTTGATAATGTGAAAAACTATCTTAATAATAGTACCTTTATAAAATTAATTCAAACAGGTCTTATTGGTAGCAATTTTGATGAATATTCTGAAATTGAAAGCATTATAGTTGAGCTAATAAATACAGGGCATTCTGTCTTATTGACTGAAAGAATGAAAGTAGATTGAGACATAAATCGGGTAGCCGGTAGGTTTTCCCTACCAGCCCCCACACCACCCTGCAAGCGGGTCCGCACAGGGCGGTTCACTCCATGGAGCAAACCATTTCTATGATCTGATCGGGTAGCCCTGAGCTTTACACCAGAGCTCTTTTATGTTGATCAGTCCTTGTTCTTCAAGCCAATTATTGGACATGGCGGCGTTTGTGGCATACGACTTAGACAAGTGCCAGTAGGATTTACTGCTGGCTCCTGTGATAATCGCGAAGTCTTTTGGAATCCCCAACTCCATCAGTTTCCTAACTTTTGTTCGGGGGTGACGCCACTGCTTCCAGTAGCACATCCTGATTCGCCTTCGCAGCCAATCATCCAGATTCTGAAGAGGAGTGTAATACTGGGAAATCCCATAGTAGTTCATCCACCCTCGAATATATTCGTTGAGCTTTCTGATTCTATAATCCATTGAGACACCCCAGGATCGTCTTGTCAGATATTTCAGCTGATACCGAAAGTCCTCAAAGGCCGATTCTGTCCACCTGATCTTCTTCCCTCTGAATGTGAATCCAAGAAATGAGCATTCGGCACTCTTGCCAACCTTACTCTTCTCCTTATTCACCACCAGTTTCAATTTCTTATTCAGAAATACGGTAATCTCTTGCAAGACCATTTGAGCATCACAAAGACGTTTCATTACGAAGATCGCATCATCCGCGTAACGCGCAAACCGTATGCCCCGTCTCTCCTGTTCTTTGTCCAACTGATCCAGTAGGATGTTAGAAAGTAAAGGAGATAGTGGGCCACCCTGAGGTGTTCCGATCCGAAAGGGAACGCAGAAACAGTATAATTACTTGAAAAGGGGTGCTATAATAAATCTTTATTTTTGGTCATAACCCTGCAACCTAATATGCGCGGAACTGTAAGCATAATCCGTTATATAAATGGAGGATTGGATCTAATATGTATTCAAGGAAATATACAACAAGTATATTACAAGCACTCCTTGTAACATTTCTCTGGTCAACTTCATTCATCATTATTAAGAAAGGATTAGTTTCAATCCCACCCTTGACTTTCGCTGGTCTTAGATATTTTCTTGATTCACTTTTTTTATCTCCATTTGTATTTAAGAAGAAATATCGAATAGAAATCCAAACTCTAAGTAAAAAGAAGTGGAGTATGCTGCTTCTCTTAGGTTTGGTATTTTATGTATTTACCCAGGGAACCCAGTTCATAGGATTATCTCTTCTACCTTCTACAACGGTAAGCTTGATGCTTAATTTTACCCCTGTAATTGTTGTGATACTTAGCATCATCTTTATTTGTGAAAAACCATTGCCAAGGCAAATCTTGGGAATCCTTCTTTTTATCATAGGAGCCCTTATTTATTTTTTACCTATATCAGATATTGGAAAGCAATATATAGGACTGGTGGTAATGACTGTCAGTATTACTTCAAATGCTATTGCATCGGTATTAGGGCGAAGTATAAACCGAAATAAAGAGAACAGTCCGTTTACAATTACATTTATTTCAATGTCATTCGGTTCTATTCTACTACTTTCAACAGGACTAATCATTGAAGGGATACCAAGAATATCTATCATGCCATGGATCGCTCTCATTTGGTTATCAAGTATAAATACTGCTTTTGCATTTACACTTTGGAACCGGACTCTTCGTCATCTTACTGCAATGGTATCAAGTATCATCAATGGAACGATGTTGATTCAAATAGCTATTTTAGCTTGGATTTTTCTTGGAGAGAGGCCCTCCTGGACTAATGTAGGAGGTATGATTATTGCTTCGATCGGTGCAATATTTGTCCAATTACGATATAAAGAGAAGGAGAAAAATTAATGGGGACTGGGATAATACTTTTACAAGGTTTCAAAACCGCAACGTTCAGGCTTGGGTTTCGCCATATTTTCTTTTGCACAACATCGTAAAACCCGGAATGTATTTAAGAACTACATAACAAGAGTTTTGCTACTGTCATCCCTACAGTCATGATCCTTGCTTTCACAACGATCACGCCTGCATACGGGCGGCGGCAGAAAACGGTGTTATGTAAAAGGAGAATCTAGTGACATTTGGAGAAGAGCTTATCTTATTAGTTATTGATAAAGTCATTATTGCTGGTATAGCTTTCTACTTGTGGCACTTGTACCAAAAGAAACAATATAGGGAAAAGGAGGAGGTCGAGAAACGGAGGGGACTCGAAGAACAGATCAAACAACTTAGCAGGGATAAATTTGAAATAGAGTTAAACGAAAAAATGACACTCTTAGAGCAGCAACTAGAACGATTCTATTGGCCTCTCTCATTATGTATGAAAAACGACGATGCCGTATGGCAAAGGGTCCCCTCTCTATACGAAGATGGAACTCAGCTACCGACCGAAGCAGGTTCATCAGTTGAAAAGGAGTTTTTGCTGCCAAACCATGAAAAGGCAGTGAAGGTTATTGAAGATAACTTTCATTTAATAGGCGGAAATGAATTTCTCATTCAGGAGCTATTGAAATACATACGGCACGTAGCTGTTTTCAAATCTTTGCGTCTTTCGGGTGCTGAGTTAAATCCAATCGATGTGGATGAGCCATTTCCTCAAGGACTTGGAAAGTTAATCGAAGAAGAAACACTCAAAAAGAGAGAGGAACTTGAAGTATTAAGGAAACAAAGATGGCGTATCAACACATAACAATACGCTCCACCCGATTCGTCACAGCTGCGCGGCTCCTCTCGGGTGAGCTTAGACGTTAAGTGTACAAAAGGCTTTCGAACAAAAATAGTTGAAATTGGTGATAAGAAACATAAGAAATACCCTTACCTGCTACGGAACCTTAAAGTAACTCATCCTAATCATGTCTGGGCTTCTGATATTACCTATGTGAATCTACCTGGTGGGATCGTTTATGTTGAGGCCATCATTGATCTATACAGCAGAAAGATCCTGTCCTGGAATGTCAGCAATACCATGGATACAGCATTTGTGATGGACGCTCTTATGCAGGCCATGATGAGATATGGCTTACCTGAAATCTTTAATACAGATCAGGAAAGTCAATTCACAAGCAATGAATTCACCTCTCTTCTGGATAGTGAAATAGTTCTAATCAGCATGGATGGAAAAGGCCGTGCTTTGGATAATATATACATTGGAAAATTCTGGAAGACAATGAAATATGAAGATATTTATCTGTATCGGTATGACACCCTGAAGCAGCTGCGGAAAGGACTGGTAAAGTATTTCAGATTCTATAATTCAATCAGGCCTCACCAGAGCCTGAATGGGAATTCCCCTGATCAGATTTATTCCGGGGAATCTAACTTAAAAGTGGCATAAGGCTTATTGACTGAAGGGAGCACTATACTATGACCGAAAATTATCGAAACAAAACAATCAGAGGATTTATTGAAATAATCCCGAAATCCTCAAAAGAGGAAGATATGCCAATTATCGAGCGTAAAATTGGTGTTCCTCTGGATAAGTACGAAAAGGATGAACTTGTATTTTTCGATGCTAAAGTAGGTGGTTATAAAATAAGATTTCAGCTTAACTACGATTGGGATTTATCCGAAGAAGAAAAGAAAAATATTGGCTTTGATATAACTAGCTTCTATGAAGATAGGATTGGATATAGCTACGCTAAGTTACCAGAATTTATAGGCAAAATCCCAAATAATCTTCCGGAAAATGAGCATGGGGATATAGATATTTCCAAATACTTAAGCAAGTCTATTGCTTTACTAACAGGCTATCAATGTATCTGGGAGTGGCCAAATGAAGAATAAACATAAATCGGGTAGCCGGTAGGACCCACTCAGGCATCGTCATCATTGGCTCACTCGTCTCTGGATCTGGGCCTTCTACCACATTCTTGTGCATGGGCTCCCGGTTTTGCTTGTCAGTCTACACAGACATTTCCTTACGAAAGTCCCCTTGCCGTCGACTAACAGTTGGTATAGCATGTTTACTATACGTGGGTAGCTGTAGAGGACTTTCACCTCATAAGCTTATTGCCATGTCGGGCGTACCAAACAATCAAGTCGAAATACCTACTGTCATGTATCATGCTGATCTGCTTCACAGACACGATACACGCCAGCTGACGGTAATCAACTTTATTCGTTGGCAGCCAATAAACTATGTGGTGTAGAGAACAATCATGGAAGCTATTATAGATAACAAAGAAGTGGAACCAAGTCTTCTACAAGTAGCAAATATGAATTACGGCCAGAAGCAACGATGGCAGGATTTCGTTCCACTAAAATATGAATTGAAAATTGATATCGATACTTTTACCAATCGAATCGATGAGTATTTCACTTTATTTAGACGCGATGAAATCGAAGATGATGATGTCGAAGATTTTCCAGAATTAGCTGCATATAAAGAAATTGGTAGGCCTGATTTGGCTGCTTTGATTTTAGATCACCCTCTCGTTTTGGAAGATTTGCTAAAGTTTAATGACTACGACATTATTCATCGCGTGGTTGTCCACCCGAAACCAGTTTCAAATTATTATTATTCGATCAATTCACTGGACTCAGTGAATGTAAAAGGCAAGGTAATCATTTTAAAAGGAATCTGTTTTCAAAGTGATTATATCGAACATACATATAGTCATGAGCTATCGAGAAAGTATGCATTACTTAAATAAAATGGCTAACAAGTGCTTGGACTGCGGACCCGGCTATACGCGCTTTTTTTGAACGAATTATATTGTATGTATTAAGTTGTCCTTTGAAAATATGGTTTATTACATAGGTTTGGATGAAGAATCAGACGAAATTATACTATCAAGATCTTTTGAAACAGAAGCTTTTTGTTAAATCGCATAATGATGAAAATCTGGCAATTGTTATTGGTAAGGAATATATTTGGTTTTGGAAAGACTATGAATTCATCCCGCGTGTGTAACTAAAGAGGGGACTTTTGAGAACTATGTGGTGGAGAGAACAATGGGTAAGGTATGGATTTAGAAGCAGGGTTTTGGGGTAGAGACTGCGAGATTGATCAACCAGACTCGGACATCATCCCAAAGGTAGATGAACAGCGCATAGTTTATATTTCGTTAGATACTGAACTGGAAAAAGGAAAAAAATATTACGTTTTATGGTATCCTCCCTATTCAGAACTTAATGGCTGGGATGATAATCCCAATGAAATTAAGGGGACTCATGTCATTGAGTGCACTTTAAACTACCTTGAAAGCTTCCCATTTACGAATGAACAAATTAATAGCTTCGTTGGCAAGTGGATTTCTAAAGACCTAAGTAAGTATCAGGCAAGTGTCTTGAGTGTGACTCCTTTTTTAGAATTCTGTGAAAATTACGAGGGGCGTGATTATTTCTCTTTTCAGCGATGTGGTTATCCTGGTGGAAGCTCAAAAATGATATGGGAAGAGTCACGTAAATACCAAAAGGCTACATTTAGTAGTAACCTCATATACATAACTGGTAGTGTTCCTGAACAGTCTTTCAGTGCTGTAATTGACGTCAGTGACAGTATTACGTTAAGTATCATGAGCATTATGATCCCGGCATAGAGCAATGCTTAGTCATAAACTATGAGCTGAAGGGAAAAGAACTGGAGTTTTTTAAAGAGGCAATAGAAAATGCTATTGAGCTTAAACCGTAGATCAGATAAGAAAATCAATGAATAGTTTTGGCAACATTGCTGCCAATGCCTGGCAGGCCAGGACACAAAAAGCAAATAAACTGAATATTATGTGAAGGGAAGTATGTCCGATAATTTAACTTTAGAAGACGGAAGAACTTGGTGGGCATCTACAATAAATATGGCAAATGTTCTATCCGAAATTTCTGAGTCATTAAAAAACAGCAATCCTGAGTTTTCCCGCTGGCTAAGCGACAAAAGTGATCGCCCGGCACCGTTTATGTATTTTGATTTAAGAGGATTGCCTGCAGAATGTATTGATCAATTTTATGTCGCCGCTGAAGAGAGTTATTCAAGATTGAGCAGCAAATATAAGGAGGAATTTTCAACATCCTCTTATGGTGTTTCTTTTTATCGTTTAATTAAAATGCACAATCATATAAAAAGCGGTGGTAGCCCATCTGAATTTAATGACTTTGATCGGGTCATTGAATTTGATGGTGAGTTAATTGATTTTAATGAATTGTGGTCAAACACATAAATCGGGTAGCTGTTAGGTTCTCCCTGCCAGCCCCCACACCACCCTGCATGCGGGTCTGCGCAGGGCTGTTCACTCCATGGCTGAGTTCTATAGTTCGAGTTGTCCACCTGTAGTGTGGCACGCCAATAGATTAAGGAGAAATTGTGGCAATAATAGAAGTTTTAGATTTTGGTTTTATACCTGAATCAGTTACAGACCCATTCATAATGAGTGACGTTAATAATTTAGTTTTTTGTTTTCTTGCTGTAGCACAAAAAAAAGATGGTTATTTCCACAATTGCGGCCTGGCTATTTTCAGAACTGAATCATGTCTTTTGTACAAAAGTGGCTATCCTAATGATGAGGCCTCTTTATGTAGTCCTTTAGTTGATTACGGTTTTGATGGTTATAATATCTCAAAAGTAAAAGAATCAGATTGGATTAAGGAAGTAGAGTATCAAAATAGAAAAAAGTGGCCAAACTCAAATTATTCAGAAAATTATGAACATTGGGTTTTCCCATTTAAGGAAACGACATTGGAAATTCTTGCATCAGATTTAAAATGGGAATTAACGAAAAAAGAGTATCCAGAAGTACAACAAGAAATGCTGTCTTGGATAAACTGGAAGTCAAGCAGAAGGAACTGAAGGATCGTTTCGGACTGGGAAAGATGGACTCTAATTTCTTGAACCGTTACGAAGGTACTCTTATTCCCTGTCTGTCAGGTGCTGTGAATGCACGCCGTTTTCTCTGAGCCACGAACCAAGTTTATCATCTGACAAACCTTTTGATTTCAACAGCAGGGAAAACTTCTCAGCCAGATGGCGGCTGCGGATGTCATGAGCATAATCATCTATCTGTAAGGAGCTATTGTTCATACGGGCCTTCCAGTCGTAAATCGTTTAAACTGTAATTCCGCATTCTGTTACTAAATCGGCTGCTGTCCGGTTCTCTGACAGCATCATCTACTTCGGGATCAGACTCCTGAACTGTGCACTGTATCGTGTCATACTGTCATCCATGATATAATTCAAATTATGTGACAACTATTTTGGCACAGCGCGCCAAGCCTCGCAGACTCGGCCGGTTTCTCTACTGATTTCGTCGTTCTGTTGCAAATAAAAGTTTAAATATATCTATATGTGATTTTAGATAAATGATGAGAGGAAGATTTGAATATATTCATTAAAATTGCTTTATTTTGGCTTATAGCAGTTATCACTCCTGGCCCCAATAGTATAGTAACGATTAATACTGTTCTAAAAGATGGAAGGAAAAATGGATATCTTACAGTATTGGGGATTGTTATTGGAACTGCTATTTGGGCATTGTCAGGATTTTTAGGGATCTCAATACTCTTTAAAATAGCACCTCTTATGTATACAGCTATTAAAATGATTGGTGCTATTTACTTAATATATTTTGGAATAAAGAAATTAATGCCAAGACGAGATAATAATAAATCAAATGATGACAAGTTAGGAATAAAAGGTTCAAACATAAGAACTGGTGTATTAGTAAGTTTGTCTAACCCTAAAACAGCAATATTCATTGCAAGCTTGTTCGCGACTATCGTTCCGGAAGATTCAATGATTATCGAAAAGACTATCTTTTTTATCACTATAACAATTGTTTCATTTATATGGTATCTAACCTTAGCAACAGTTTTTTCAATTAAAAAATTAAAAGATAAATATGGATTAATAGAAAAAAAGATTGAAAAAATATTCGGAACGGTTTTTGTTCTATTTGGTATAAAAATATTATTAAAACCTGAGTAATGAATATAGATATTTCATTATACAAGCAGAGGAAGAAAAAGTCATGATATTAAATTTGCGCAGTCATCCAGAGTCTGAAGAGGGGTGTAACCCGGATTTCTCACTAGCTTTATAATAAAAAAAGGATTCCACATGTTAAAGTATTTGTGACCAAACAATTACACTAACAAAAAGGAATCCTTTTATGAGTACAGAGTGTAAACCTGAACAGTTGGAATTTCAAGGCTTAAATTGAAGGAAAGTCGTAGTCAAAAATGACGGCAAGATGAATATGACTGATGGAGGGTATCTGCTACTTCAGAAGATCGACCAGAAATGCAGGATCATCAGCCTCTGGCGGAATGTTTTACCGATACACAAAAGCTGTAACCTGTTCGCCATGATCTTGCTGATCTTCTGAAACAACGAATATTAGGAATCTGTCAGGGATATGAAGATTACAATGATTTTGGCAGTCTACGAAATGATGCAAAACTGCAATATGCCTGTAAAAAACGAGACCACCACTGAAAGGACAATGAGTAGTATTTGACAGAGAATATTCAGAATCTTAGATTTATAAGGAACATTCACTGTATGTTCCGAGGTTGACAGATTCTGGAGGATATAATGGGTCCGGTCAGGATTCACAAGAAACCGCTTATAATTTCTGTTTTTTTCATTCTCATTATTCTATGCGTCTTTATATCAATATCTTTACTGATCCCGAATAGGCAGAAGGAATCTGAGAATCCTGCCGAAATTGCGTCTCCTTCGGGAACTGATGGTGGTGTTGATAACTACCATAATGTCCTGGTAATTAATCCCTTTCATGAACTGAATCGATGGGAATATGAATATATGTATAAACTCAACAGGTCATTTGCCGAGTTTGAAAACTTCACTATTCATATATATACAGAATATATAGGTTCAGACCTTCTGGAGGGAATGGAAACAGAAGAGGAATCTATCCTGAGACTGCAAAAAATAATCAACCATTTGAATCCTGATGCAATTATCTCAGTATTTCAGAGTTCACATCATCTTTTACTCAAGAATGAATCACTCCTTGGGATTCAAGTACCGGTTATTTTTATTCCAGATATTCCGGGCGCACTCCCTGACCAGTGGTATAAAGAAAACCACTACCGAATACCCACCTCTACTCCCATTGCAGTTTCTGAAACACTTGATCTAATTCATTCATTGATTCCTGATCTGGAAAAACTTATGATAGTCAGCGGAGCCAGTGAAACGGATATCTATTACCGCCGGGCCGTTGAAAAAGCAGTCCAGGAAAAAAAGTATTTAAACGATCTGGTTGAATACCTTTATGGCGCATCCACAGATGAAATAGTGGAACGTGTTTCAACCCTTCCCGGGAACTCCGCCATTCTGTTTTCAACAGTCAATGCAGATAGTGAAGGCAATACCATTTCATCAGATTTTATTGTACAGCTGGTTACAGATTATGCGTCTGTACCCGTATTTACATTCTATGATTCGATTATAGATCTGGGAGTGGTTGGAGGTAATCTTTCCAGTGTGGAAGCTTATGCAGAGGCGACCTCGAATCTAATTGTTGATCTTCTTTCAGGAACCGAAACAGATCATTTCTATATGGATCTACCAACAAGCAGATATATTGTCAACTGGCCTGAAATGATCCGTTGGGATCTCAATGTGTCCAGGCTGCCTGAAAGTACCGTATTGCTGAATTATGAACCGTCTTTCTGGGAAGAATATAAGGCACGTATTATCCTAATCACCATCGTTTCAGCACTGCAGACACTAACCATAATCCTTCTACTCTACGATAGGAAGCTCAAGAAAAAAGCAGAGCAGCTAATCAGGATGCAGAAGAAGGAACTTCTGTTGAACCTTTCTGAGAAGGAGAATCTGCTTCAGGATCTGGAGGCTAAAAAGGAACAGTTTCAGATTATCTTTAATACTGCTCCCTTTTCCATCTGCATTATTAGAGAAAGTGACTCTGTTATTCTTCAGGTCAATCAGGAATTTCTGATAATGACTGGATACGATCAGAATTCGGTTCTGGATGTTCCAATAATGGATATCCATTTATTTACAGATAAAGAATATGCTCAGCTAATACAGTGGTGGAAAAAAATGAGCATCGAAGGCACATCTCCAAATGAGAGGAACTCTTGCGAAGTTACAACCAGAGAGCAGATGACATTGACAGTCATTCTGTCTACCGTTGACATTAATTTTGATGGGGAGCATTGCTTTTTGCTGGTCCTGGTAGATGTTTCAAAAGAAAAGGAGCTGCAGCATCAGCTTGCTCAGTCTCAGAAAATGGAAACTATCGGACAACTTGCCGGAGGCGTTGCTCATGACTTCAACAATATGCTGACAGGAATCATCGGCAGCACTGAGCTGATTGAACACTCCTTTGGTGATAACAGTAAGTTAATGCAATGGCTTGAAATCATAAAAGATGCTTCAAAAAGCCTGACAAACCTTAATGGCAAACTATTGGCTTTTTCCAGACGCGGCAAGGCAGTATCCACAGCGATTGATGTACATTCAGTGATTCATTCGGTTATTTCAATTCTGGAAAGGTCTATTGATAGAAAGATTTCTATAGAAACCAAACTTGATTCAGATCATGTTCTGATTGTCGGAGATCCTTCCCTTTTACAGAACGCTTTTCTGAACATGGCTATAAATGCCCGTGATGCAATGCCGGATGGTGGAGTTCTGACATTTTCAACTAGCAGTATGTATCTTGACAGAGATTTCAATATTGAAATGGAGAAACTCGATCCGGGGTTCTATATCGAAGTGGCAATCAGCGATACCGGAACGGGTATCCCGGCAGAAATAATTGATAATATTTTCGACCCCTTTTTTACAACAAAGGAAGTTGGCAAAGGTACAGGGCTCGGTCTTGCTGCAGTGTATGGTACTGTAAAAGAGCATGGCGGAATCATAAAAATATTCAGCAAAGAGGGAACAGGAACAGTATTTAAAATATACCTGCCTATCGCTTCAAAGCAAATTGAAAACAATAATATAAAAGACAGCTCCCTTTTATCGGGAAACGAAACCATCATGCTGGTTGAAGATGAATCGATAATTCGGGCAACGACATACGGAATGTTAACGTCCCTGGGATATAAGGTTATTCTTGCGGAAGACGGAGTAGCCGCAATAAAGAACTTTCAGGAATACAGAGATGGGATCGATCTCGTCATTCTGGATATGGTAATGCCGAATATGGGAGGCAGAGAGACTCTGTTCAGACTGATTGAACTTGATCCTGAGGTTAAGATAATTCTGACATCCGGGTTCAGTTCCGATAATTTTTCTGATGACTTTATGAATACCCATTCACAAGGGTTTATACAGAAGCCCTATCATTTCCTTGAATTAAGCAAAAAGATCAGAGAAGTCTTACCTGACTGAGTAGAAGTGACTCTTCAAGCTTTTTGAGCATAAGAATCCACCATCTATGGCTGATAGGAGAGTCAATGATTGCAAATTTAGAGGACTTTATCACAGATGCAATGACCTTTCTGCCAGAAGAATAAGAGCGAATAAGAAGATTCCTCGATAAAGCAGAATGGTTGAGTTCAAAAATACCCCTCACGAAAATGCTCTTGCTGCTGGCTAACAGTTGGTATAGCATGTTCACGATTCGAGGGTGGCTTTTGAGAACTCTTACCTCATAAGCCTATTGCCATTTCAGGCGTACCAACCAAACTCAACGGTCCCCCCCAACTATCACAATTGACCATGCAGTTGTTGTGGGCGCGTTGATACTGTTAAGGAGTAAATACTATGAGCATCACTTCGTATATCTATATTTCAGACAAATCAGAAACCGTACCAACTGAAGGGACACCAGATATCCCCAAAGAGAATATTCGCACTTTTTATCGCGTGATGGACACTGGTTTAGAATCACTGGCCACAGTGATTTCTAATGAAAAGGAAAATCTGGAAATGGTTGGCGCCAATGAAGAATACACGAATGTTCTGTATAAGTTCCCTGAAACATTTACAAACAAGTTGGCAAAAATAAACCAGTCTGATATAGCCGATTTCATAACCAAGTGGTTAAAATCTGAAGATTGTCCTTATGATAACGAAAATGACCTGAAAGATCTTATTATTGCGCTGAACAAGTTTAGTTCTTGGGCTATAGAGAAAAGTTTTAATCTATACTTCAAAATGGAAATGTGACTTTCATAATTCAGGTAGCCGATAGGTTCTCCCCACCAGCCCCCGCAAAGGGCGGAGGTGTTCCAGATAGCATTGTTTATGAAACGAAAAGATATACCGTAAAATCAAGTTGATTAATTTATGAATAGCAGGAGTGAGATAGAATGAATAAAAGGTGCGGTCTGCTTTTGGGCTGTTTTTTACTATTGTTTTTAAGTGATATTCCGGGTTGGGAAACTGATGAATGTTTCGACAGTCTTGCATCGGAGATTTCCCGGTATTGTGCGGACAAGAGGGCAGAGGTGGGCGTTTCTGTAGTAAATTTAAGAAACGATGAATCCGTGAGAATCAACAATGATACGCACTATCCCCTGCAAAGTGTAGCGAAATTTCCAATTGTACTGACTGTCCTGAAGGATGTTGACAGAGGACTACTTTCACTGGATCAGAAGGTAGCGGTCGACAGTTCCAATATGAAACCCGGTACATGGAGTCCCCTGAGAGAGGCCTTTCTGGATGGACGAACAGATTTTTCACTGGCAGATATAATCCAATTTACAATGGCTCAAAGTGATAATAACGGTTGTGATATTCTCCTGGCTCTCACAGGAGGTACCGGGAAGGTTGAGCGCTATTTACAACAAATCGGCATCACCAATATGCAGATCAGGGCAAGTGAATATGAGATGCACAGGAATCCGGAACTGCAGTATGAAAACTGGTCAACACCGGAGGCATCGACAGAGCTTCTCAGTCTTTTTTACAACAGAAAATTACTGGAACAGGAGACCCATGACTTTTTGTGGGATGTTATGATAGGCACAACAACAGGGGCGGGGAGAATCAAGGGCAATCTGCCACAAACCGCTCAAGTCGCCCATAAAACCGGTACTTCTGCTCCTCCGGGTGAATCCGGAATAACTGTATCCATTAACGATATGGGGATCGTTTGCCTGCCCGATAAGGGTGATTTTGCGATCTGTGTTTATGTTTTCAATTCTGAAGAAGATTATAGTACAAATGAAAAGATAATAGCCGACATTTCAGAAATGGCATGGAATTTCTTTTTGCAATAAGGAGGAAAAATGAACGGGATAACAAGAGGGGATGTCAACGAAGAATGGGCTCATTCCGGCTATGTGGCAGCAGGTGACTTTGTATTTTTGAATTACTGCGTCGGGAATATTGGCCGGTCTGTGGAAGAGCAGGTTGAGGGAGCTCTTGATCATATGGAAGATCGGCTGAAGGAACTCGGAATGACCCTCGAGAATGTTGTAAAGGTCGATGCTCTTTTCAGAGATGTATGGAATATTCCAATCATGGAAAAGGTCTTCAAGAGGAGGTTTAAAGGAACCTATCCGGCCAGAAAGACCATATCGACTGATTTTGCCCATGTCGGCGGCCCTGAAGGTCTGGAATTCCAGTTGGATGGCATAGCCTACAGAGGCTCATAACAGATGTATAAAGTAACCTGACCGGTATAGATCTTGATGACTCCCAAGAGTGTTTCTGTACACAGAAAAAAGGAGTAATGACAAAATGGTAACAATCGTGGACGCATCCCTGGAGGATGCCGAACTTTTGACGGCAATTACAGTCAAAGCATTTAACGATGAAACAAGACGTTTTGGGTCAGGCCGAGATGGAGGACCCGATGGGTACGACTCAGTTCAAAAGACACAAGAACTGATTTTGTCCTGTCCCTTTTATAAAATTCTTTTCCTTGGAACAACTGTGGGAGCCCTCTTTCTAAAAAAAATATCCCCAGAGGAATTTGAACTGAAATCAATCTGTATAGATCCTGTTTATCAAAATATCGGTATAGGATCCAAAGTCCTGGATTTAGTCGAACTTATGTTCAATGAAGTGGTCTTGTGGCGTCTGGAAACACCCTGCTACAGCGTGAGAAATCATCATTTATATGAGAAGAAAGGATATGTAAGAGAGGGTGAGAGTCCTGATGGGTTTCTTTACGAATATGTGAAACGGTGCCCATAAGTCAATTGGTTCAGAACAGGATAGTGATTTGATGCGAATCAGAGGAACCCTGTTGAATGACTCCCCTGTGCCACAGGAGTCTATTCCCATCTTAATAGCCGGACAGTCAGGTATGGTGATCAAGTCTTCCTGCGTTAGAAAGAGTTCAGTAAGATGTATGAACTGTGATACAAAACACCTGTAAGTCTTTGCGGGAGTGTTCGTGCTGTAGAAAACGTTACGCCAGAGACGGCAATGCGAATATACTCACGTCATTGATAATCAACCATTGTTTATGTTATATACTTCACATCATCTCAAGGAAGATTAAGGGCATAAAGCAAAAGATGGGAAGTATTTCAATCGTTCACGGAATAATCAAAATCAGGGATATAAACTCCTATAAAGAAGTCGTTGAGTCCATGGAACTTGATGATAACTACCCCTGGATACGGCCTGAAATGCTCAATCTCTGCGGCGAAGTAAGACCATACTATTACGAAAATCCAATTGCAACCTTCGGTGCGACATACAAGGATCTTGATGGAGGAGTTTCCTGGTCAGAACTCATTTTGAAATTCGAATATCTTCTTACACAAATAGACTTTGACTTTGCCAGAATCAGCCTGGAGACCGAAATCATGGGTGACTATGGTTTTTTCTGGGGCGCAAAAAGGGGTGTTGAAAACGAACTTTACTCTGAAGAAGACCTAATTGAATCTGATAAATGGTTTTTCGGTTACGGCAAAAGAGATATGTTTGGCAGATTGGAAGAACAAGAACCAAAAAAGCCATTCGATTTTCAATATCCTCTTGAGTTTAATCAGCCGACAAAGGAAGAATTCAACTCAATTATACCGGAATTGAATCAACTGGAACCGGGAAGAAAGACGTTTATTGAAGAGAACCATAATATATTTGGAAGTGATCACTCTCATTTGATACTGACATACCTGAAAATTAATAAAGTCCTGTGTTTCGGGTGGGAACCCGGACAGGGTCTTTACATCGAACGATTAAAAGAAATTAAAGAATTAACAACACCTCAGGACACTGTATAGGCCCCATGAAAATACTCCAGGCAATTCGGACAGGAAAAACATGAAACAACAATCAATCATAATCAAAGCAGAGCAGGATAATATCAGCAGCAACGCGAGGATTGGAGGTCATTCATTCCTGCCCGAAGCGATAGAGTGGCCACAGAATGAAAATGGAGAAAAACTGGTACTGATTGCCTCAATCCCTCTGTCTTTCATAAACGGCCAGTCTCCTGCCGGCTCGCATACATATCTCTCAGTATTCAGCACCTACAGCAGGGAGGATTACTTCCTTGATGCCATAAGCTATCATGGAGATGAGGCAGAGTTCAGAAACATCAATGGCCGGTTCACAAAGGTACTGTTCCATGAAAAAGGAAAACCGAGAACTGAGGCTGATATTTTAATACCCGGACATTGTTTAGAACTGGAAGATTCTGTTCCGAAAAACCCTGAGCATACAGGCTCCAGAATGGGGGGAGATCCGGGGTTTCTTCAAAGGGGAGAGCTGCCCCATATTAAGGATTGCAACTTTGTACTCCAACTGTATGGTGGAGATTTCCCTGAAGGTTTTGAAGATATCTTTTACCTATCCGATGCTGTCGGCTATTTGTTCCTCAAAGACGATTCGGGACTGTTTTTTGCTCAGGCAACCTGAAAGGCCCCTCCCCTGCTGCAGCTGCCATACTTGATATGTACCTTAAAATCTGGTACATATTTACCGGAATAGTGAACAAATGATGAATATATCAAACAAACTGATCAGGATATTTGAAGCATACTGTCACGTAAACGCATCCGGCATTGAGCTGCTGGCAGAACATTGCAAAAAGGACAACTGGTCCTATGCCGCCCCCTCTGAATACGAAGACCTTCTCAGGGATGCCATAAAGAACCGCCGGATCACATTGAAAGAGTATGATGAAATAACCAAAGAAGAGTTCGATTCAGAAGAAGAACTTTATATATGGCTTAATGAGATCTGGGAAAAAACGGTGGGGAAACCTCTCTAAAGACTTCTCAGGCGGATACATAATTATACAGGGACTGGAGTGCTGCTGAATGAAAAAGATACTGCTTCCGCTGCTTGTATTCCATGTTCTTATGGGATGCAATTCAAAAACACAACTTCCACCGCCTGTCAGTTTTAACAGGATAACGCAGCAGCCGCGAACAGAAATGTCTGAGAAAATGCATTTCTGGATGGAACAGAAGAAAGGTTCAAATTGTGTCATGAGGCAATACCGGACTGATTATTTTGCAGAAGCCCGTAATGCCGGTTTGCAGTACATCCGTTTCGGTCCCAACTTTCTTCCTGCCCATGAGAAAGACTTTCTGTTTGGTGACCTGGATCATTTTTCACAGATCAACCGGGAAGATCTGCAGCTGCTCCTCAGGATACTGGATGATGCCCATGAGAACGGAATTGGTATTGTTCTCACCATGTTTGCCCTGCCTGGACAACGTTATGGGAATCCTCAGGAAACAGAAATGGATACCCGGTTATGGAAGGATGAAAAGTACTGGAAGGCATCATTTGATTTCTGGAAACAGCTTGCGGCACTGGTTAAAGATCATCCGGCAATTGTCGCCTATAATCCATTAAACGAACCCGTTGCGGCCTACGCCTATGGATATAAATACCCTTCCCGGGGGTTTCGCAAATGGCTGGTGGAATCCGCAGGAACAGCTGCAGATCTGAACCTCTTCAATACATTAATGATTCAGGCCATCAGGGAGGTCGATCCCGAAACTCCCATTATGCTTGACGGTTACTTCTGGTCCTCCCCAACCGGAATGCCCTATATGGATGCCCAAAAGGACCCCAATATTCTTTATGCATTTCACAACCCCGGCCCCTGGAACTTTTCATCACTGGAAGCCAATCAGGGCCGGTACAGCTACCCTGATGCAATGCCGAGATTCTGGACAGGATCTCTGACAGAAAAGTGGGAATCGGAGGATCTGGAAAGACTGGTCAATCCTGTAGAGACCTTTATCGAAGCAAATGGAATTGAAGAATACCGGATCATTGCCAGTGAGTTCTGGTGCAACAGAAGGATTAATGGCTGTGCTGCCTATCTTCAGGATTTAATGGATCTATATGATCGTAACAACTGGCATTGGGGCTTCTGGTGCTTCAGACCCGATAGCGGATATACAGGCTATGATTACCAGTTGGGAGATGCTCCTGACTCAGGAAATTACATTGTAAAAACCCTGATCAACCATGAAGATCCCGAAAGTGCCAGGAATCGCAGCTTCAATCCTCTATGGAATCAAATCTACTGTGAATTAAACCATCCGGATCGTACTGAAAATGATATGGAAGATGATATTTCTAATGACAGACATGACTATATTTCAGACCTTGAGAACGAAGAATGGCTGGTACGAGATGCAGCAGTACTGGCATTGGCGAAAAGAGGAGAAGCCTCACAGGAAGCTGTTCCCGCATTGATTCCCTTACTGCATGATGAAGAGTGGATTGTCCGAAGATCTACAGTCTATGCCCTGTCAAAGATACTTCCCTACGGGAATGATTCTGTATGGGATGAAATAGAAAAACTGAAAGACGATTCTGAAAACGAGGTCAGAATTGAAGTGTCCCTTGCTTTGGGGAGAAAACAGTAAGGATGAGTCAGGGAGACAGATTGCCCATCGCACTGCAGGAGATCCTTTATTACAAAAAGAAGGCCCAAAGCCCCCTATCAGAATGTTATCGCATTGCATAATAAGTCGACAAAATAGAAAAACTAGAGATGTAGATTTGAATAAATCGTTTCCTTCCGGGCAGAGACATTGGAGGGGACATGATCTTTGTTTCAGATACATTGACCATGCGGGGAGACCGCTCTGTCTGATGCTATCATCATGATGTATGCTGTACTGCTGCTGTTATCGCCTCCTCTCCCTTTGCCTATGTAGGACAGCTGATCGCAGAAACAAGCCTGAAGATCAACGGCCCCTTGAAGGATGTGGTGAAGCTTCTTGATGAAGAGATCATATTCCCGTACATCAGGGTTTTACCGGATATTAGGAATATGACCTAATCCATAAAGAGAGCCCTCAAGTTCCAGGACTCCATTTTCAGCTCTACAGAGAGAGGAGCCGGACATCATCCCAGCGCTTGTCTTTCAGATAATCCAGAAAGGTCTGGCTGAAATAGAGGCAGCTGCCGTCTTCTTTCTCAAAAAAGATGGACACATCCTTCTGCTCCTGTGAGGGGCTGTAGTTGTACAGGGCTCCCTCTTCCAGGCTCAGGTTCTCCCTGTTCAGGGCATGGTGGAGAACCACCTTGGCATAGTGCCTCTCCTTTTCCGGGTTATGCCCCTCCATGACAGCCTCCTGGAGGCTGCAGCCCTTCAGGCTGTTGGCCAGTCTATTCATCTTCTGATCAGAGCCGTACTGAACCAGATAGAGCTCCAATACGGGATTGGTGCTGAGGATCATGTCCGGGTCCTGACAGATCATGTTCTGTGTGGCGTCATTAAAGTATTCAGTCCAGTTTTGTGCGTCTAAACGGTGCAGCTTCATAGTACATCTCCTGTGCTGTTTGTCATGGTCAGCCCTTCGACGGTGCTCTCTTTCAAGGCCTTTTTCAGAACACCTGCCAGTTCGGGACTCAGGTAGAGGTCCTCCCCCTGGATGAAGAGCTCACCCCTGCCGCCGGGGGCGGGAGCCTGCAGGCGGTAGAGATCCATATTGTATAAGGGGTAGAAACTCACCCCTGCCGGCCTTAAGGGGGCCAGGATTTCCGTCAGCCACCGGGAGAGAATCACCGAATCGCTGAAGAAAATCTCAGGGAGGCTTTCGGTTTGTACGGCGGTATAGAGGAGCGGGGTTTCCAGAATCACAGCCTTGGTTTTGCCGCAGAGGTTATGGTTGCCCATATTTACAGGAGTTTCCCCTTTGGGGAGGGTCACCTTAACCAGCTCTTCCAGCTTCGTCTCCCCGGCGGTTTCGGAGCCCAGTACCGTAAAGGTCTGGTCGGCCATGGTGTTGTGACCGTAGTCTGTCAGAAGAAAACGGTAGGTCCCCGGAATAATCTCTTCTCCCTCGTCAAAGGTCCAGCCCATAAACACCGGGGTCTGTGTGGGGATCTGCTGGGTCCACTCATCACAGAGGGTGACGGACTCTCCC
Organism: Spirochaeta sp. UBA5339; assembly: GCA_002408085.1. GTDB lineage: Bacteria > Spirochaetota > Spirochaetia > DSM-2461 > DSM-2461 > Oceanispirochaeta. Next base: position 138,659 of record DHQL01000003.1, on the reverse strand, counting down.
TTTTCCAGGGCCGGGCGGTAGAGCTTGACCGAATGGGGCATATGGGGAGGGAGGTTCCAGCCGTCCACCTGGAATCGAAAGCCGAAGCGCTCCCCCGGGGCCGGGCTGATGTTCCGCCCCTTGGAAACCAGTTCCGGATGATCAACTTGCGGGGAGCCGGTTTGTTCCTGTTCTTTGGGGATCAGGGATGCCAGGATATCGCTCACAATGCCTACAACGGGAATCTTCCGGGTAATTGGGTGGATCTTTTGGTGAAAGAGAGCCGGGAAACCTGCCTTGTCCTGAACAGCTGCTGCTGGTTTCAGGGGGGTGTAGTTTCCATAGTCCAGCAGATTGTACACCCGCTTTTCCCTGCCATCTTCGGGAGCCTCAGGCATCTCCTGGGGGATCTCAGCTGCTCCCTCTTCGTCCTCAGCTTTTTCCTTCTTCAGAAACTCTTCGAGGAGATCAAAGGCTTTGTGGCGGACCTCCGCAGACTCATCATTGGCAAAGATATTCAGGGTTTTCCCCGCCTGAGGATATTCTGCAAGGATTTCTGCCAGGAAGATGCGGTTCTCCCTGTAGAGCCAGGGGAGAACATCCTTCAGTTCCCCCGTCAGGGCCATCTGGTTCAGGTGCTGCTGGGTCACATCGAGGCAGTTTTTCAGACAAAAGAGGACGATATGCTCTTTGGGGATCTCCTGGTCGATCATACGCCTTAAGAGCATGCCATAGGCCTCTTCCTCATAGGCCTTGACCTGGTCGGACTTATTTCCCTGATTCAGAGGGGTTCCCAGGTAGTCGAGCATGGAGAGCTTGCCCTCTGCCACCAGCTGTCTGAGGTAGCCCTTGTACACATCGTTACTCAGAACCCGGATGCTCTTGTAGCAGTGGGTTCCAAAGAGCTTGATAAGCCTGTCCTGCCGCTCCCGGTCCAGGGACCAGATAAAGTGGTGCAGACTCATGGCGGTGGTGCGCTCGCTGATGTCAGCGCTGAAGTTATCGCCGGTGGCGATCTTCTCCTGGAGGAGGGGAGAGATCTCCTGGAGGGGCAGGTTCCCCTCCACATAGGCCAAAAGCTTTTCGAAGACCGGACCGAACTCGGGTTCGGCTTCGGTAATATCGATTTTGTTCCGGCTGTAGAGGTAGGTCAGCCCCTTCTCTTCATAGTCTTCCTTATGGGTCATCAGCCAGTTGTGACGCATCAGGGTTTTCAGGCAGCGGTGGAAGGCCTCTTCCTGATCAAAGGGGAACTCCTTTTTGTAGATGGCCAGGTCCGCAAAGAAGCAGATTCTGTTCTTCTCATTGATCCGGTCCATCCCGGCATCCATGGCCCGGGCCATGGACCTGAAACCGGCGAGCTCCTCTTCTTCAGCATGAAAATGGCTGTACACATTGAGCCAGTGGAGGTAGGGCCGCTCCCGGCAGGGCTGGTAGATGGTCCCGTTGTGCTGATCCCGGCTCATGCGGTAGGCGGTAATGACAGACAGGGGAATGCCCTGCTCTTCCAGCTCGGCAAAGAAGGCCTCCTCCCGGCTGTCGGGCAGAGCCGTTTCGCTCTTCCCCTTCATGGCGCTGTCCAGTTTCCGGATTACCCACTGAGGAGACAGGTGCATATACAGGTCAAAGAGCCTTTGGGCTGTTAGCTGCAGGGGGCCCTCTGTCTGCTTGAGCCAGTAGGCGCTTTGAATATGGTAGGGGGTGGGTTTGCTGTAGAAAAAGAGGCCGATCTCTTTCTGTTGTACGCTGTACTTGGTAAAGGTGTGAGGCCCCCGGCAGACACCTTCGTTCCCCATAAAGGGCAGCATCAGGACGGCAAGTTCTTCGGTGGTAGGAATCTGGTCCCCCTGGACGCCTGAGATGTATGCTTCAAAGAGATCCCGTGTTTCCTGAGGCATGGAGTCCCTTCCACAGTACTTTTTGACCTGCTTGCAAATATCCCGGCTGAAGGCGTCGCCGATGTAGGCCTCATAAGCGGACCTGTTCTCAGGGTCTTTGAGCATCAGGAGGGCCGCCAAGGCCCGGGTTCCCGGATCGTTCTTCTCCCAGAACTCAGGGTTCGGGACCTTCTGGTTTGCCATGTACTCGTCTAGTCTTCTGATATTTCCAGGGCTGATCCCGCTGGAGTAGCCGTCATAAGAAAAGGCATCTCTCACGGCAATAAACTCATCACTGAGGTAGTCTTCACTGGTTTCATCCACGGGGTATCGAGCAGCAATGGAGGCATCACTGGTGCTTTCCATGCCCTTGATCAGGGTCTTGATATTCTTGTGAAGGGGCTTGCCGTCTCCCAGGCGAAAGAGGACGTCAAGGTAGCAGAGGAAATGCTCTTCCGAGGGTAGTTCAAAATCCTCACCGTAGTCAAAGGCCTCCAGTTCGGGCCGTTTTTCCAGGCCAATGTCACGCCTCATCAGCTCTGTGTAGAACGTACCGCCCACCCGGAATATAGTTTTAAAAGTCTCCTCATCGGCTTCGACAGGGGGAAGATTCTCTGGGTTCCCCTTTGATTCAATATGATGCCACAGGGCCTCCCCCTGAGGGAGGGACAGAAACGCCTCCCGGCAGGCCAGAATGTACTCTCCGGCCTTTACGCTGTCTTCGCAGGTGGCATAGGCATCAAAGTGGTCGCTTTGCCGGATGTCCTTAGCCGCCATATAGATGGGTGAGTCCAGTTCTTCCTTAAGCTGCTTTTCCAGTGTCAGGGCGCTGCTCTCCAGGGTATCCCCCAGGTAGTCTGAACTCAGGAGCTTCTCATAGGTCTCCATCCAGTCGTTGATCTTATAGTACTCCTTACCGGGGGGATAGCACATGGTGGCGATGAGAACATCAATCAGGGGGTGGGCATCCTCGGAGTAGTAGCGGGGGGTATAGGCCAGGATGGGGTAGTCCTTGAGACGCTCGGCCAGCAGAGCCGGTACATCGGACCAGGCATCGGGGTTGTTTTTGAAGTAGGTATACAGGGACTTCTCCACTTCCTCCTCTTCGGGAATATCGATGTAGTCGCCGGGGCAGACCATGGAGATCTGAAAGTTGGGGTTGTCACAGTATAAAAAGGCCTTGATGGTGGCAGGACACCAGCCATGGGTTCTCCAGATATCATGAAGGAGAAAGACCAACTCAAAACTGGTGTGCTCCGAATCCCAGTAGGGGATGAAAAACAGGGAGAGGAGGTAGGTCATCTCCACATCCTCTTTCGCCAGCATGTAGAGGCTGTCGGGTCCCCAGCAGCTCATATCGTCCACCCAGATCACATCGTTCATCCGGCGGCTGAGAGCCACCATGGCCCTGGCGCATTCTATTACATCCGGCCTCAGTTCTATGTGCTTCAGTGCGATGGCCCAGAACAGGTTGTGAGATACATAGACTGCATCGTCTTCGCCGATCTCTTCGGGAAAGACATCTTCAAACTCATCTTCAAAGAGAAGAGCGGTCATTTCCTTAAGGGGCTTGCTCTCCTTACAGTCCGATGGCTGGAGGCGCCGGGTGGTCTCTCCTTCCTGAACCAGGAACTCGATGTCGAAGATGCCGTTCCGCCCGATGGCGGCTCCCGAGAGCAGGTAGTTGGTGTATTTGTTCAGGCCTTTTTGGATGGAGGCGGGGTCTTCAATATCCACAGAGATGCGGATGCGTTTGTCAAATTGCTTCATGGTGCTGACCTCTGGTTTTTAAATATGACCTATCTTGTCATAAATTGGATCTTCCTTTCTATACCCCTTTAGCAGCAGATTTGCAGTAGATCCGGCTCAGGGATCGTAGGGGCCCGAAGGGGTCTCATGCGAAGCTGAGACGGACACCCCCGAAGAGCCCGGCCCCGCCGTCTGGCGGGGAGAGCCCCGCCTTGACGGAACAGAACTGAATCGATAGGGTAATTCCGCTATCTGATTCCCGGTTACAGACTGACATATTTTACTTCAGAGGATATTACCCATGACACAATTACTGACTACTCCAGTTTTCGGCATTAAGGTGAAATTTCACTTTATCTTATTGGCCCTTATGCTTGCCGGCAGTCTGCCTCTTTGGTCACAGGATTTTAACGGACCAGCACGACTTTCGCATATTGAAATCAGCTATCCCCTGTACACTGCAGAAGAAACACTCGAATTCAACTATGACAGCGCAGGCAGGATGGTTCGGATGATCACCCATAACGAAGCATACGGCGAGGTGTACACTAATGTATTTGCCGAACTTGAGTACAGCAAAGGAAGAGCTCCTCAAACAGTATTCTTAAAGGGTTACAGCGATATCGGCCCTGCTTTACGGATGACCTTTGAATATGAACAAAAGGATAGAATCCATACAGTGGTCAACGGCACTGAGAGTCCTCTCTATGAAGAGTATTTCTATGATTCTGACAACAGGATCAGCCGGGTGGAATGGCTGAGTGACACCCTGGCCGGGAAGCAGCTTTACTCCTACTCCGGTGATGACCTTACAGAGGTGGATCTGACTTTCACTGTAAAATCATACGGTGATTATCAAGACCGGTACGAAGCCTCTTATGACTCCCATGGAAGAATTCTATCCCTGCATGGGTCATCCATCTCCCCATATATTGACGAAGAGAGCCTCTACTATTTCCATTATAATAACGAGGGCTGGCTCTCCGGATTTACCGAAAATGATGATGAGAGAATCAGACACCGAAATTGGTTTTCTTTCAATCCCGAGTCAGGTAGGTTGGAGACAATTGTCATTTCAAAGGGGGATGAAACTGAGATAATCGCAAACCTCTACTATGAAGAAGGGACTCCCCACTATCCCTTCACTCAATACTATAGAACCATTGATCTCTTGTCCTGTTTTCTGCCTGAAGAGGTTATCAATGAGTGGATTCTGCTCTTTCTGATCAGGCATTATGGGCAATGATCTCTTTGAGACTCCGCTGCAGGCCCACTAATGACTATGGAAAATGCTGTATTTGGATTAAAATAGAATCTCTAAAACACCAATTGAATCAAAGCAGGGCAGAATGGAAACAGTTAAAATTTCAGGAGACAGGATAACTCTTCAACTGTTGAGCAAAGAAGATCTTGAGCTGTGGATAAAAGATCAAGCAGAATTATCCGGGAAACTTGGTCTGGGTATCGATGCAGACCCCCTTGATGACGACCTGAGAAGAGTCTTTATGACGAAAATTGATAATATGGAACGGGACCCCGGCTCCGAGGTCTACTACTCCTACTTTGCCATAGTTCTGAAGAATACGATCATCGGTACCATCGGGTCAAAGGGAATGCCCAATATAAATGAGTCTATTGAGGTAGGTTACGGAATAGCCGGCAGCTGCTCTAACAAGGGGTATACAACAGAAGCCTTGAGGCTCTTTTGTGACTACTTCTTTCAGAACCATGATATTGAATCGGTGATAGCCGAATCCCATAAAAGGAATATCCCCTCTCAGAAGGTTCTGACTAAAAACGGATTTGAGGTAATCGATGAGGGTGAATACCAGTTATGGGAACTGGTGAATCCCGGGGTCTAAGGAGACGTAATGGGGTTCTTTTCATAGTGATCCGGGATTACTGACTCCTTCCGTACGGGTTGGTTTTCACCGGAATCGGCTGTATATTTCTGAACAGAGTATATTTTACCCTCTCCCGCCAGTCTCTGTCGGGTCCCGATGAATAAACAACATGAGAAGGGGAATAAATGAAACTGTTTAGATCAATTTCAAGGAGAGCAGCTGTGCCGGGCATTCTGCTGTTCCTTACACTGATAAGCGCTGCATTTCCGCAGCCTATTACTGCACAGACACTGAAATCCGCCGAGCTGAGCTCACCCGGAACCTGGGCCTTTGATGGTGAAATCATTGAGTTCTCCCTCAGGGTTATGGGAGACTCGGACTACAGGAATCTTGAATTTGAGATCGACGCCTCGGGGGGAGAGTTTGAGCTCTACAACCGGAAGGGCGAATTCGGTATCTACTACGATTATGAAGAGGAGGGGTCCGTAGAGTTCTCGGACATCACTGTCTATCTGCAGGTCACAGAATTCGGAGATTCTCCTGTGAATCTCAAGATGGAGATCTTCAACCGCAACCGTCCCGAGCATCGGATTCTCAGTAACGCCCTGTCTCTCAGGATTCACCCCTTCCCCGAAGATGCAGAGCTTCCGGGGGGATTTCTGTTCAGCGAAGAGCCGGAGGCTTATACGGGACAGCTGGTTATGATTTACCCCTTTGTACTTCAGACCCGGCAGGACTTCATTCCCCTTCCGGGAGCCGGGTCCTACCCCGAACCGGAGAACATGGAGAGAGTATCCGGAGGGACAAGACGGTTTATGCTGATTGATGACCAGCTCTGTTCACTGGACCTGCTGCCTCCCCTTCTCTACATTCCCGAAGAACCGGGACATCAGGTTCTGAATCCGGAGGGTCCCGTACTGCCCTTCGGTTCGGATTCCGGCATTTTCAAGAATCCTCTGACCCTGAATATCAGTTCCGTACCTCCCAGAAGCGGAATACAGAGCTATGCCCTGGGCCGGTCATTGACGGCTTCACTCCAGGATTACCCGGAGAGGCTTGAGAGAGACCAGGCGATCAGCTTTACAGTCCGCCTGAAGGGTGATGCCAATCTGGAAGATCTGAAAAGTCTGAAGCCCTTCTCTGACAGGCTGGCATCCTTTGAGGAGAGAGTTGTTCTAAGAGAGAGACAGATGGATCGGGACCGTCCGGTTTCTGTTCTTGAGTTCAGCTATACCCTGGAAAAACCGGGACTCATCAGCAGTTTTTTCGGTTTACCCAAGGGCCGGGTGATGATCCCCCTGTTTCAGACCGAAGAGAAGGGATGGTCCACTACGGAGCTGCTGATTCCGGGAGTACACGGTACCCTGCCTTTCCTGGCAATGATTCCCTATCTGGCTGCTCTGGCGGCCGCTGTCTTTTCTGTCTTTCTTCTTATCAAAGCGGCGGGGAAGATATCCCTGACGGGCTTCACCCGCAGTAGCGAGGACAAAGCTGAGATGGATGACGCCATGAAACTCCATCACATCAAAAAGCAATACGGACTGACTCCCAGAGAGGGAGAGGTGCTTGAGGCCCTGAAGAGCGGCCAGACCAATACAGATCTGGCAGAGGCACTTTGCATCTCTCCTGAAACATCTAAGAAGCATATAAAAAATATTATGGAAAAAACTGCAACCCACTCACGTTATGAGCTCTTTGTTCTCTGTCACAATTTCTCCCCGGATGAAGAAAAGAGCGCAAAACAGTCTTAAACCTCACGGCTTCTTGTGCAATATACCCCCGATGGGTAAGGAAATTACCACCGGGGTGCCATATCTTTCATAAACTGCAACTCCCATGATGAGATCAAAACGACACAATAGTGAGGTTCAAATATGGGTTTATCAAGCGGAATTCTTCTTATTATCCTGGGAGGGATGTGCATGCCCTCTCTCACGGCAAAAAAACGTCCCTGGACTCTGGATCAGCTGGAGAGGATCGCTCCATGGCAGTCCTGGTTCGGTCTTGGAGCAGCGGTTCTGGGAATTTACGGAATTGTTCTCTCCTTTACAAGTCTGAACTGGATCGGAACCTGGCCTCTATGGTGGATGACCCGTTTTGCCGGCAACATCATGGTCTTTATTACGGGAGTCATCCTGTCTTTTGCAATACTCCATAAATATCTTTCATCAAGATCCACTGCGGCAACCCAGATCAGGAGTGCAGAGATACTTGAAAAACTGGTAGATATCCAGGGTTCAACCGCTGTGTGCAGTATATCCATCGGCTGCTGGGTTCTTCTGTATGAAGTGGTCCTTCATTCCATCCTGTCCATATAAAAAGGGCTGAAAACCGGGAAAAAGCGGTTTTCGCCACCAAATACCCCCAAAGGGGTACGTATTCCCCCCTGCCGGGGAATGGGGTGTACCCGGGTTTTCCGGGCATTATGGGAATATCAAAAATCAACAAGTGAGGTAAAACAAATGGGTTTATCAAGTGGTATCATTCTTATTCTTCTCGGAGGGCTCTGCCTTCCCGCTCTGGTGGCTAAAAAGAGCCCCAATGCAAAAGACATTCTGGACAAGGTTGTCCCCTACCAGGGATGGCTTGGACTGGTCGCTTTTATCTGGGGTGTGTATGGAATCTTCTCTGCCCTTACAAGTCTGAGCTGGCTGGGCAGCTGGCCTCTCTGGTGGACAACACGCCTGATTGGAAATCTTATGAACTTTGCCGGTGGTGCCATTCTGGGATTCGGAATGATCCAGAAGTACCTTCTGGCCAAGGCTCCAGCCTCTGCTCAGGAAAAGGGTAAGGAACTCTATGAGAAGCTGGTCGGAATGCAGAGCAATATCGGTATCGGCTGTATTATCACAGGCCTCTGGGTTCTTCTGTATGAACTGGTTCTCCGGTCCATACTGAAACTCTAGTATTCACCCGGAATACTTGAAATAACGTTTTCCGGATAATGAATAATCAGTGGAATTGATCACCTCTCCGCTGTAATACTCAAAACGTTTCCGGCCCTGTCGTCTCCCAAAAGAGACGGCGGGGCCGGAACTCTTTGTTAATACACTTAAATAACAGAGAGATTCTGTCCGCCGTAAATCTTGTTGTAAAAGATGTGTATGATTCGGGAATCAGGACAAAAGGGTATCTGAAAAAATTCAGCAATGAAAACTACAACGTCCTGATAAGTCTTCTTGCCTCTTCATAGTTCCAGGCATACATACAATCTCGAACCTTCTTGACGGAGCAGGAGTGAATCATTAGGGTTGAACCTCAATCTTAATCCCGGTAATTGACTGGTATTTGAAGCAACAGAGGATCAACTCAATGACATCATTAAAAAAAGCCCGCCCGGCTGTAAATCTCATCTTTACTATTTTTATTTTTCTATCCGCCTCTCTGTGGGCCAATGAATCCCCTGGAGGACCGAAGCGGCTGAGACAGCTGGAAGCCGTAATCTTCGATGAAGGAGAGGCCGTGTTGCTGGAAATCGGCTACGACAAGGCAGGCCGGATGAACCGGATATCCGATCTGACAGAGGATGCAAACACCCCCTTTGTTGAAATTCTGTACGGCGGTAAAGCAGAAGTTCCCCGGCAGGTTACGGTAACTCCCCCCGGAGGCTGGAAGAAACAGTCTGTTATTGCCTTTGAATATGAGGAAGCGAACAGAATCGGCTCCGCAGTCACAACCAATGACGGCGATTCTCAGACAAGTGACTATTACTATGAAATGGATAGACTCAGCCGGATAGACTGGACAGGGCGGTACGGTCTTATCAGTCACCATTACATCTATGAAGAAGGCAGACTTGCGAATGTGACAACTCAGTATCCTCCAGCCGGTTACGGGCCCGACAGCACTTATCACGGCATCTTCTATGATACCGGGGACAGAATCTCTCTGATCCGCCAGACCGACAGCGATCTTCGTTATGTCTATGATCTGGAATTCCTATACGATTCGAAAGACGGTCTTTATGGAATATCTGTCACCGAGGACGATGAACCCAAGGGTATGTATCGTTTTGGCTTCGGAGAGGATGGAGCAATGAAGTCCATCTCCATTACCCTGGATGGACAGTTCTCAGCAGAGATAAACTTTCACTATGAGGAAGGAGCTCCCCACTACCCCCTCACTCAGCACTTCGGATATCTTGATACAGGTTCGGCTTTAATGCCCGATGAGATTATTGACTGCTGGATAATGCTCTCCATGCTATGGAACTTTTGATGATATAATTAGTGACATGATGAAACTTGACGGCTTCGGGATTTTTGTAAAAGACATGGGCACCATGATACGGTTCTACAGGGACGTGCTTGGCTTTGATATCAGGGAAGATGAGAATACATCCAATGTCTACCTGGAAAAGGACGGCACCCTGTTCCTTCTCTATGGAAGAGGTGATTTCGAGGATATGGTGGACAGGAAGTTCGAGTATGTTAAGGGGCTCAACGGTCATAGCGAAATTGCGTTGAGTGTAGAAAACTATGCTGCCGTGGACAGAGCCTATGGTGATGTGACCGGAAAGGGTGCAGTCTCAATTCTTGAACCTAAAACAATGCCCTGGGGACAGAGAACCTGCTACATTGCTGACCCCGAAGGCAACCTGATTGAGATCGGTTCCTTTGTAAAAGAGTGAGACTGATTAAGGGTCTGGATAATATCTTAAAAAAAATATGACAAATTAATTGACATTTTCTGCGGGATTATATAAAGTCTCCCTCGTCGGTTGGAGCAATGCTTCAAGCGGCACGACAGTTGAATGTTATGGGGAGGTTCCCGAGTGGTCAAAGGGGGCAGACTGTAAATCTGTTGCTTCGGCTTCGAAGGTTCAAATCCTTCTCTCCCCATCTTTAAAAATGCCTTCTTAGCTCAGCTGGCCAGAGCACGTGACTTGTAATCTCGGGGTCGTCAGTTCGAATCTGACAGAAGGCTTTTTTTTTATTCTTTTCCCTTTTCATCCCTATCATGGCATCCCGGCAGACCGGGTATACAATTATCCCTTAATTGATTACTCTGACAGTATGAATACGACTCTGCCTGACTCCTTTAAGAAACCCCTTTTTATCGCCCTGATTCTCTCACAGCAGATTTTCAACGCAATATGGTATCTTGGCGTCTATTCCGTTACCGACATGCTCTATATTGCGGCCAACACCGTCTATATGGCCGCTCTGTTACTGATTGTTATCAACTACGGATTCCTTCCGGCAGCGATTGGAGCAGCAGTCGCCCGTATTCCCGTAATGCCCCTGATCCAGATGGGTTTTACCGAACAACTGCTCCACTCCACACTGATATGGGCAGCTGAAGCAGCCCTGCTTGTCCTGGTGATTATCCTTGTCAGCCGCCTTCTGGGATTCAGGGATATCATTGGCAGAATTGTTATGTTTGCCGCTTTATCATTCTTCATGTTTCTGAGTGCAATTTACCTCTACCCGGTACTGGCAGTGCTTGTGGCTTTCTTGAAGGAGACCCTGAACAGCCAGAGTACCCTTCTCTTAAGAAGCAGTCTTGAAGATATATTCAGCACTTTTTCGGAGCAGGTCAAAGAGACTCTGAACTCGGACTTAAGTATCCACCTGAAGTTTAACCTGCTGCCTAACGCCGTTGCCGTCTTTGCAGCCTCGGCTATCCAGAAAAGACGTGGCCTTCAGGAAGAGCGGTACTGAAGTCTCCGGGACTACAGCTTTAATCCGGTTACTTCCAGAAAACGCTCTACCGTTGAGTTGGCGATCAGTTCGGCGGGGAAATCCAGCTCCTTAAGAAGATCTTCGCAGAACTCCGAATCCCCAACCCGGGAACTGAAGTGGGCATCGCTTCCGATGGTGATCATAACCCCCTGTTTTCTGCACTCCTTTAATAGGGCGGTGCAGTTCTCACGGGCATTGACCCGGAAGCCCCAGGGGCTCAGGCTGGTATTGTTCATCTCAAGAAGAGTCTTTGTTTCCCCCGCGGCCCTCACCACGGCAGGAACGTCAAAGGGATAACGCTCATCATCGGGATGGCCGATGACCTTGACATGGGGGTTTTTCATGGCCCCCAGAAGAGCGCTGGTATGTTCCTCTCTTCCCCTGGGAGGAAAGGTGGGGATATGAAAGGAAGCGATCACCAGGTCCAGGCAGCTTAAGACTTCCTCATCCATATCAATTTCGCCATCACTGCTCACAATGTTTGCCTCAGCCCCATGAAAGACATGGCAGCCGTGAATGGTTCTGGGAAGAACCTTCAGATTGTAGAAGTGGTAAAGGTGGGCTCCTCCGGGCATCCCCGGGGAGTGGTCCGTCAGAACAAAGCCGGGAATGCCTTTCCCATGGCAGGCCCGGGCCATCTCCTCCAGACTGGAATAGGCATGTCCTGAGGCAAGGGAGTGGGTATGGGTATCGATAGCTATCATAAAATCTCTCAAAAATAGTTTACCTTTATCTTATGCGATTCCAGATACAAATACTATATAGCGATTTGAGCAGTGAAGATATTCTGAATTGCCAAAGGGTGATGGACTATAAGATCCACTGCAAATAGATCCGGTACACAGAGCCAGCCCCTGCCGGGACAATTTATCAACACAGACAAGCTGTTCAGGTATAAACTCAAAGTCGGGGGATGTAATTATGACGATTATTGACCTTACAGAGAAGTATGAAAACTCATACTGCATGTGCCTGGAAGAGTGGTCCGATGAAATGAAGGAGGCCGGCGGCTACAAAAAAAGCTGGCTGGAAAAAAAGAAGAAAAAGGGGCTCAGGGTTAAGCTTGCCCTGAATGAAGAAAAGCAGCCCGTCGGAATGATTCACTATGTGCCCATAGAGGAGGCCCCGGTTATGGGGAAGGATCTCTACTACGTCTACTGCATCTGGGTCCACGGCTACAAAGAGGGGGTCGGAAACTATCAGAACCGGGGAATCGGCCGGGAGCTCCTGAAAGCGGCGGAAGAGGATGTCAAAGCCCTGGGATCGAAGGGCCTGGTTGCCTGGGGGATCACCCTCCCCTTCTTTATGCGCTCCAAATGGTTCAAGAAGAACGGGTACAAAAGCATTGACAGAAACGGGATCTCAGAACTGGTCTGGAAGCCTTTTTCATCTGATACTGAGCCGCCCCGGATGATCAAACAGAGCCGTAAACCGGATAACCGCAGGGGAGAGGTAAATGTCACCTGTTTCCGCGACGGCTGGTGTCCGTCCCAGAACCTTGTCTGCGAGAGGATGAAGAGAGTCATTGAAGATACCGGCAGAGTGGCCGGCTATACAGAGATCGACACGGAGGATCGTGACAACCTGATGGAATGGGGGATCAGCGATGCTCTCTACATCGACAGCAAACTGGTCAATACGGGGCGGCCGCCGTCCTATGATGCTTTGAAAAAGAAACTCGAAAAAGCTCTTAATAAAAAGGGGCTGGTCTGATAGAAACCGGTTCAGAAATCTCCACATCCCTGAGACAGAGCCGGTCTTCCTTATCGATTCCGATGATATAGACATAAGCAGTCCGGGTTGTATACTCAGTATAATCAGGGGCATCCTGAAATCCCCGGGTGTCCTCCACCAGAATATCTACCCGTAGATCCCCGTTATCCAGAAGAGAGACACCCTGCACCTTGCCCGTAACCAGCTGATTCCTGGTCTCCCCGCCTGAGAAAAGAAGAAGAGTACTCAGAGTCCCGTTTTTCCGGTTTTCCATATATATGGATGAAAAACGCATTACATAGGGACCGCCGGAGATTTCAAGAAACCGAATATCAAAATCCTCTGAAAAGAGCTCTTCAAGGAGGATATCCGGCTCTTCAATATCCACTTCATAGAGAGATTGAAAATGGTCCGCAGCGGAAGATTCAATGACAGAGATCTCTATCGGCTGCAGGTTTTCGGCCCGAAGGGGAAGAACCGTCACACTGAGCAAGAAGGTTGCGGTAACCATAAATCGTTTTATCACGGGGGTACTTCCTGTAAAGCCATAAGGCGGGATAGGGAAATCATAACGGTTTATTGATTTTAATAAAATGGGAAAAGGGCTTCCCCCTTCACAGAGAAGCCCCTAGGAATCAGAAATTGCTATCTACCACTGGAGAACAGTACCGATCTGAGTCTCCCCCTTCACTCTGTCAAAGACAACGACCTGTCCGAAGCCGTCACAGCCGTCGGCATGAAAGGTATCGGTGGGGCTGGCGAACTCCTGATGGGCCACCGCCACGGTGTAGCTGCAGTCATCCCGCCTGATGGTCAGTGCCTCGATCAGGGAGTCCTCAAACTGGATGTCCTTGAAGTTGGACCTGACGGGGACCATCTTCACCTCGGCCTTTTTCTCAAGAGAGATTACCGTAAAGAGGCTGGCAAATCCCTCCCCTTCAAAGGAGCAGACAGAAGCCAGGGCATCCTCGGTTTCATTGTATCTCCGGGAGATCCGGTAGGGTTCCAGCCGCGTCCGGGGAGAGCCTGTCCGGGAGAGCTGGGAGAGATAGACCTTGTTCTTCGGACTGCTGTAGAGAAGGTCGTTTCCTCCGGTGCCCGATGGGGTCAGCTCTCCGCTGTTATTGAAGTGGAGCCGGCTCTCGTAGCTGTGGGCAGTACCGGCATAGAACTCGTCGGCAATCACATAGAGGTCGGGAGTCAGAACAATAATCTTCCTGTTGGCAAAAACCCCGCCCTCAGGGAGGTCGTAGTAGCCAAGGTGTCCGCCCTCGAAGAATGCGTAGCCTCCCCTTTCATTCCAGCTTCTATTCACCGCCTTGGAGAGTTTGGAGCACTCCCAGCTGTCTGTGCAGTCGTAGAAGTTCTTCCCGTCCACCAGGCAGCAGTTGTGGGCAGTGGAGTCCTTGAACTCATAGCGCTCGGGTTTGTCCACATAGGTGTAGCGGCCCGGGTCCAGAAGGATGTCCTCTCCCCGGCTGAAGAGGTCGAAATGGGTCTGGTCCGAGTGGCCGTGTCCCGCCCCCAGAGTGCCGCAGTGAAAGTGGAGGAAGGAAGCCTCCGGGGACCAGTCGGAGCGGTAGAAGTAGTTACCGCTGTCCTTCAAGGCCTGGACTCTTGTATCAAGGGCCTCTGTGTTCAGGGCATCGTAGGGGGCCGGGGCGTCATATCCCAGCTCCCAGACCGTTTCGAAGTCAAGATGCTCGTAGGCCCCGGACTTCAGCACACCGTCCTGAAAGAGGTAGGCTCCCTTGCTGGTGATGTCTCTGGTATCGATGACGTCACTGTCACCCATGGCAATCTGATGGCCGTCGGGCTTGGTCCACCAGAGGTTCACCCGGCACATATCCTGTATTCTCTTCTCAAAGCCTTCGGGCAGGGCAATGCCGTTCCGCCGGGCCAGGATCAGGATGTCCAGATAGCAGTGGGTCACCTCGTTGTGGTACATGGGGCTCTGCTCCCACTGGGTTCCGTCCTCGTAGATCTGCATCTCCATCTCCAGGGCAAGGCGGCGCAGGGACTCCTCCCGCCACTTCAGGGTCTCCTCATTCTGAGGATGGGCGATGGAGGCGATGTAGAGGCCGTGGTTGGCCAGAACACCCCAGTTGCTCATCAGGTTGTAGGTATTCCACACACCCATAATAAAACGGGCATGTTCGGCTACGGATTCATAGAAGACTGTACGCACATCGTCGGTGATGGAGGGGCTGTCCTTGAAGTAATCAAAGGCCTTGCACCAGTACTCCATCCGGATTCCCACCTCGATGGACCGCCAGGCGGGCTGGCTGGCGGGATCGTCCTGCTTAACCGACTTCACCCAGCTTTGAAGCTGGGAGGCGAAGGTCTCGGCGTAGATCTCCTTTCCCGTAAGGGCGTAGGCCTGACCCAGGCAGATCCAGAAGTGCATCCGGTTGAAGGCGTAGACCCACTCAGCGTCGTCGGCGGGCTGATGGAGCCAGTCGATCTCTCCGTCGAAGGCGACGATCTTGCTTGTTCTCTCCATGTCCCATCTCAGGTTGAAGATGAACTTCTGCTCCACCACCTGATCGGCGGTCTTCACAACCTTTGCCGCCGCAGCGGGATAGTTGGCCGCGGCATACTCCGCGATCCTCTTCATATCATCAATGAAAAATTTCATGTTATTCTCCTTTTAGACCGCCGGCGTCACAGGCGGAGTTCAATTACCACCAGTTTTCCCAGTTCCCGGTGATCCGGGCCAGGGCTTCCATATAGAAGTAGTCACCCCAGGAGAGGGACTCGTCCACCCCCTCCTCGGAGCAGGTGTTGAAGGGGCTCTTTTTGCTGTAGGTGCCGTGGATCAGAAGCCCTCTCCCCGGACCTGTCTCAGTCTTACGGTAGTTCTCCACCAGACTCGTCATCATCTGACCGGCGATCTCTCTGTACTGTCTGGACTCCCTTTTCAGGCCGGCGCCCTGTTCATCCAGAATATCCGCCATCTCCAGAAGGCCGCAGGCGGTAATGGCGGCGCTGGAGGAGTCACGGGGCTCGGTGTTGCCACCGGGGCCGTAGAGAGGCCCGGTGGCGGCGGAGTCGGGCCGGGTGTTTTCATCGGTAAAGATCATGTCCCAGAAGGGAATCAGATCCTGAGGGAGACGGGAGAGGTAGTACTCGGTTACCTTTCGGAACAGGGGAATCAGCTCCTCACCGCCGCCGTAGCGGTAACTGATGGCGGTGCCGTAAACGGCCCAGGCCTGTCCACGGGCCCATGAGGAGTCATCCCTGAATCCCTGACAGGTCTCACCCCGCAGAGGCTCCCCGGTATCCATATCCATAAAGAAGGTGTGGTATGTGGAGCCGTTCTCCCGGAAGGAGTGGGCCAGGCAGGTTTCCAGGTGGGCATCGGCAATCTCCCGGTACCGGCCGTTGCCGGTCTCATCGGCAGCCCAGTAGAGCAGCGGCAGGTTCAGAAGACAGTCGATGATATAACGGTAGCTCTCCCTCTCTCCCATGGGTCCCCAGGCCTGAATAAACCGGCCCTTCTCCTGATACCGGGTGCAGAGCTGTTCCGCCGCAAGAACTGCAGCGGTCCAGGCCTTTTCATTCTTTGTCAGCTTCCAGGAGGAGACACAGGAGGGGGTGTAGAGAAAACCCATATCGTGGTGGTCCACTGAAATTTTCTTCTTTATCCGGTTGAAGAAGTCCTCAACAAAGATCTGTCCCGCATCCAGAAAATCCCTGTCCCCGGTGGCCTTCCAGGCCAGCCAGATCTCTCCCGGCCAGAAGCCGGTGGTCCACTGGTCGTTGGCGCAGGGCGGATAGATGCCCTTTACGCTGGAGTGGTTCATACAGGTACCGGTAAAGGAGGGAAGGTTCCGCTTTACCTGGGCGGCAGCGGCCTTCAGGGCCTGTCCCGCACTCTCGGGGCTGATGCCGGGAAGACCGGTCTTAAAATTAACCATGCTCCTACCCCTTCAGTCCCGCCGAAGCGATTCCCTGAACAAAGAACTTCTGCAGGGAGAGGAAGACGATAATTACAGGAATAAGAACCACCACGGAAGCCGCCATAATCAGACCGTACTCCGAGGAGTACTGGGTAATAAACATCCGCAGACCGATCTGTATGGTCTTCAGTTCTGTTCTGGTCAGATAGATCATGGGTCCCAAAAAGTCATTCCAGGTGGCCACAAAGGTAAAGATCGTAAGGGTGGAGAGAGCCGGCTTGGAGAGGGGCAGCATAATGCCCGACCAGATCCGGTACTCACTCATTCCGTCCATCCGGGCCGCCTCGCAGAGTTCATCGGGAACACTCATATAGAACTGCCGCATGAGAAAGACTCCGAAGGCCGTAAAAGCCTGGAGGCAGATCATGGACATATGGGTGTTGGTAAGGTTGAAGTTCCTCATCATGATAAACTGGGGCACCATGTAGACCTGCCAGGGCATGGCGATGGTGGCGATGTATCCCAGAAAGAGCTGATTCTTGAACTTGAAGTCCAGCTTGGCAAAGGCATAGGCGGCGAAGCTGGAGGTCACAAGCTGAAGAAAGGTGACGATGACGGTGATCTTGGCGGTGTTGAAGATAAACCGTCCCAGAGGAATTTTGGTCCAGATATCCTCATAGTTCTGCCACCTGGGCTCTTCGGGAATCCATCTGACGGGAAAGGTAAAGACGTCCTTGTCCAGCTTTAATGAGGCCGAAAGCATCCACGCAAAGGGCAGTACCGTAATCACCACGGTGGCAAAGAGAAAAAGATAGAGGGCGATCCGGGTGACCGCTGCGTTTTTATGGGTTAATTGATTCATGAGAGTTTCTTCTCCCCCCGGAACTGTATGACCGTGATTGCCAGAACCAGAACAAAGAGCACCAGAGCGATGGCGCTGGCGTATCCCAGGTCCCAGGATATAAAGGCTGTATTGTAGATGTGATAGACCAGTACAAGAGTGGAGGTCCCCGGGCCTCCCTGGGTGATCATATAGATCTGGTCGTATACCTTGAAGCACTGGATGGTCAGCATGATCAGAACAAAGAAGCTGGTGGGACCGAGCTGGGGCAGAGTGATGTGTTTGAACTTCTGCCAGCCGTTCACTCCGTCCAGATCTCCCGCCTCATAGAGTTCGGGATTGATTCCCTGAAGCCCTGCAAGGTAGATGATCATGTAGTAGCCCATGTTCTTCCAGACACTGAAGAGAATGACCGTAAACATGGCCCAGTTCTTGTCAGCGGCCCAGCCGGGGGTGTTCTCGACCCCCATGTTTCTCAGAAGCATATTCACAGGGCCCATTGAGGGATTGAAGATCATATTCCAAACAACAGCCACCGCCACAAGGGAGGCAACATAGGGAAAGAAAGAAAGGGTTCTGAAGAAGTTCCTTCCTGCTATTTTCTGATTTAAAACCACAGCGAGAAGCAGTGAGAAAATCATGGTCAGAGGTACAGTCCCCGCGGTGTAGACAATAGTATTAACAAATGAAGTCTTGAACTGACTGTCATTGAACAGCCGCTTGAAGTTATCAAGCCCGGCCCACATGATGGGATTTGCACCGTCCCAGCTTAAGAAGGCCAGGATAAAGGCGAAGAGGATGGGGCCGAAGGTGAATACAGCAAAGCCGATAAAGTTCGGCGCAATAAAGCTGTAGGCGATAAGATTCTTTTTAAGCTCTTTTTGCATATTTCCTTACCTGAATCGAAAAAAAATCAGTACAGAAAAAAAGGAGACCGGAAAACCGGCCTCCCCTTTGAACAGTACAGATTATCTGCCTAGGATCTCTTTGACCTCTTTGTTCATCTGGGCGATACCTGCGTCCAGTGAAATGTTGTTGGTCATGATCATGTCATGGTTCTGGTTGAGGACAACCTCAATCTCACCGGCCTTTTCGTGCAGGGGCATTTCCAGATAGGTCTGGTAAACCTTGAGAGCTTCCTTTGAAGCATCATCTGAGGGGAATCCGGGGGTGGAGGAGATGATCTCTACAACTTCATCGGTCTGAATGGCGGGAATGGTTCCGGTCTCGGCGATGATGGCTGCGCCCTCAGGGCCTGTCACAAAACCGAGGAAATCAAGAGCCGCTTCCTGCTGTTTGGAGAAGGCACTTACACCCAGGGTTGTGATTGTTCCCAGGGTAGTTCCCTCGTGAACTCCCTCGGGATGGGGATATTTGGCAAGACCCCAGTTGGTAGCCTTGGACTCTCCTGACTCAACCTTGGCAATCTGGGTTGAGATAAACCAGGAGCCCATATTCATCATGGCGATGGAGTTGTTGTAGAAAACACCGGAGTAGTGGGTGCTGGAGGTTTTCAGGGTGGCATAGTCCTGAACGATGCCGTCGGCCTGTTCATCCAGAATCATCTGATAGTAGGGCTTCAGGAAGTCATAGTCTCCCTCCAGAATGGTCTGCTTTCCCTCAAGAATACCGAAGAGCTGTACCGCACTTCTCCATGTGTGATAGTGGGCTCCGTAAACTTTGCTCGCACCGCTGCCGCTGGTCATCTTCCGGGCAATGGCATCGTACTCGGCCATGGTCATATCATTGTTGGGGTAGTCAAGGCCAGCCGCATCGAAGAGATCCTTGTTGTAGTAAACCAGCCAGAAGTCGCTTCTGAAGGGAAGAGCGTAGAGATCACTGTCCACGGTGATCTGCTCAGCAATACCGCCGTACTGGGCTGTATCAACACTTTTTGACGCAACATAGTCGTTGAGAGAGAGAAGACGTTTTGATTTTACAAGGTTGTTGTACCCGGGCATGTCCTTGATGGTAACCACATCAAGGGAGCTGTCTCCTGCCATCAGCTGCATGCTCAGCATGGTCATATAGTCGGTGGAACCCAGGTCTACGGGCTCAATTTTTACATTGGGATTCTTGGCTTCATAAGCGCTGATCAGGGGCTCATAGTAGGTTGTGGCATCAAAGTCCCAGAGAGCCCATTTCAGGGTTGTTACGCCGTCACCGCCTGTTTTCTCCTGAGAACCGCTGGCTGCTGCAAAGGCAACCGAGTTCAGTAACAGAATGGTGATAATGGACAGTGTCATTAAAGTTTTACGCATTTCTTCCTCCTTTTGCGTAGTAGAACGAATGATTCAGATTAACCCCGTTTTTCTGAGGCGCACATGTTATTTTATCTTCAGTTACTCTCAATATTTTCAGATATATGTTTTTCCTTAGGCATACATGTAAAATTTTCTCCAATACCTGTACTTTTATTTCAAATTCCTCCGTCGTCAGCAATATAATTTGACAATTTTCAAATCCCGAAAAGATAATGGTGAACGATGAAATACCCCGCCGTTCAGAAAACAATCCGTATGAAGATTATTCTCCTGGCTGTCATTTTTACCCTTGTGCTGACCATTCTTCCATCGGTCCTGAGCTTTGTGATATTCCGCGACCAGGCCCGGCGGAGTATTATTCAGTCCACGGAGTTCAATCTGCAGCTGATAGCGGGGACTGCGGCCCAGGATCTGGCCTCCATCGACAGACTCTCCCGATGGGTTGTGTCCAATTCAGCCATTACCTCCTGGCTCGCCGATGAGGACAGTGATCCCCGGAACTCCCTGAAAACCTACAACCTCCTGGTGGAACAGGTTGTAAATATGACTTCCAGCAAATTTATAAGACGCCTTATTGTCTGCGATTCTGAAGGGAAAAAACTGCTTCAGACCGGAAACAATATGAGCAACAGCTGGCCGGTTAATGTTTATAATATTCAGGAACTCAACCTGAACAGCTATACCGAAGCCTCGGTCTATGAGTTCTGCGGTACGGATCCCTTTGCTCTGAGACAGGATCTGGACATAATCCCCCTGATCCGCCCCGTCTATCACCCCTCACGGTCGGGAATCATCGGCTATGTCTATATCGCCGTCACCACCGATATTTTCCTCTCACTCCTTAGCAACTACAACCTGGAAAGCGGCAACATCCTCTATATCCGTTTTCCAGACTCCATACTGCGGGTCGAAGAGAACAGACTAAGAGATGTAACCGACAGGGTTCGAGTCAAATCGGAGCTGAAGGAGGAAACCCTGGATAACAGGACTCTGGTTCAGGAGGTGCTGGTGGATGACGGCATTTCCTCCCTGATGGTGACATCCCCCTTTCCTCAGGAGAAGATTAAACTCTCCCAGACCCTCTACAGGAAGGAGATTGCCGCCAACTGGGAACTTGTCACCCCCATTCTTCTGGTGATAATCTGCTCTGCCGGTTTCTTCGGCATCTTTATCTCCATCTGGCTTAACCATCTTTTTACCCAGCCCCTCCTTAGAATCAGACGGAAGGTGGATGAGATAGCCGACAGCGATTTTTCTCCGGACAGGGAGATCGAATGGAACAATGAGATCGGCTATATCGGACACGGCATCAATGAGATGGCAGTCAAGATACAGGACCTTCTGGAGTCACGGGTTGCCGATGAAAAGAAGAAACGGGATCTCGAATACCGCATGCTTCTGAGTCAGATCAATCCCCACTTTCTCTACAACACCCTCAACTCCATCAAGTGGATGGCCACCCTCCAGAACGCCCCGGGGATCGCGGAGATGACAGTTGCCCTATCAAGACTTATGAAGACGGTAATCAAGAGGAAGAGCATGATGATAGAGCTGAGAGAGGAGCTCTCCTTTCTGGATGACTACTTCCTGATCCAGCAGTACCGTTACGGCAACGCCATCATCTACAGAACGGATATCCCCGAAGAGCTGCTCTCCCTTCCCATCCCAAGTTTCTCCCTTCAACCCCTGATGGAGAACGCCATATTCCATGGAATAGAGCCAAAGGGTGGAACAGGTTCCATAACAATCAGCGCATCCCGTAAAAACACGGAAGATGTGGAAATCATCCTGGAGGATGACGGTACGGGAATGACCGCCGGCCGGATAGCCGAAGTTCTTTCAGATGAGGAGCATCAGAGCGGAAGCGGTTTCTTCAGAGAGATCGGTGTGGCCAATATCAACCTGAGGCTTCAGCACTCCTATGGAGAAAGCTACGGCCTGAGACTTGTCAGCGAACCGGGAAACGGAACCCGGGCAATCATACGACTCCCCTATCCCGAAGAAAGGAAGCAGATAATTTGAACTACAAACTTTTGATAGCCGATGACGAGCCCCTTGTTCTTGTGGGACTGAAATCAATGCTGAACTGGAGTGAACTGGATATATCGGTGGAAGGCCTGGCCCATAACGGCGAAGAGCTGATGAGCATGATTGAGACCGTCAATCCCGACATAGTTATCACCGATATCAAAATGCCCGTGAAGACAGGGTTGGAGGTTATGGAGGAGTGCCGTGAAAGATACGGCAGGCTGCCGCTTTTTATCATTCTTACCAGCCATGAGGAGTACAGCTTTGTTAAACAGGCCATCAGCTGTCAGGCGGTCAACTATCTAATCAAACTGGAGCTGAACCAGGAGGTTCTGAAGGAGACTGTTACCGAGGCTGTAGGACTGCTGCGAAACCTGAAGAACCCGGAACCTGCCGGTCACTATGCCGGAGCCGGATCTGTTATGAATCAGCTGAAGGACCGGTTTTTTGTCCGCCTTCTCAATGGACTCTTTGAAAGTCAGGACCGCTTCCAACAGCAGAAAAAAGATCTTGGAATTGACGACAGGGCCGACGAGTATTCGGTATGTTACTGCGAAATTGTGTCACAGGATATGGCAGACCATGAGCAGACTGTCAGCCTCTACTCCAATGTGATCAGCCTGGTGTGCGAGGCTGTCCGTCAGGACGGATACGTTGTCAGTCTGGACCTCCACTGTTTCTGTATTATCTTCTATCAGAACCGGCCCGATGATCCGGCAGAAACTGCAGCCCATGCCCTGAATCTTGTCCGCAACTACTTCTCTGTGGACCTCCGCTGTTCCCTGGGAAAACCGGTAGAAGAACTATTTCATATTCAGGAGTCCTTTGCGACCGCCAGAATGGTTCACTCCGGAGATGCCCCTCCCGGCAAGGTGGTCCGCTTTGAAGGAGGAGAGACAAAGGTCTTCGATATGGCAGAATACCGGGAAGCACTGACCCTCGGATTCCAGGAACTGGATTTCAACTCCCTGGCCGATGTACTGAGCAGGATGAGAAAGAAACTTAAAACGGCAGGTTATCCAGAGGCCATGGATGCGGCCTGCGGTATTCTCTTTATGGCCAGAACTCTTCTGCCCGAGGGAGAGGAAATTATCTCCCAGATTTTTTCGGGCTATCCCCAGGGATACAGAACACTCTATGAATGCAGCTCCGCCTCCGCCTGCTGCTGGTGGATGGAAACCCTCCAGAATGGTCTGATCGAGGAGTTCAAGAACCGCCATCAGGATTACAGATCCAGAATAGTGGCACAGGTGCAGCGCTATGTGGATGAGAACCTGGACAAGAAACTATTGTTAAGTGAAGTGGCATCCATACACGGCCTCAGCCAGAGCTATCTGAGCACCCTCTTAAGCAGATACGGCGGATGCAGCTTTGTAGAATATACATCTAAAGCCAAGGTTGCCGCGGCAAAGAGGATGATGTGCGACGAGAAGCTGCTTATCCAGGACATTGCCGAGCGGCTGGGCTACGAGAACGCCTTCTACTTCAGCAAGGTTTTCAAGAAATATGAGGGAGTCTCTCCCCGCGATTATATCCAGCAGATGGTAATAAGATAAAAAGGAACAGAAAGTGAACCTGAAACTACGAATTGAGAATGCAGCATCAGAGACTCTGATGACATCGGAGCCCGGTGATGAGACCTGGATGCTCTATGAGCCGGCCTATGCCGAAGGAGACTCCATTGTCCTTGAGTCCGATGAAACAGAGTGTTTTGCCTGGATTCAACTGGACGATGCCATGCCCCCGGCTCTGGTCTATATAAAAGAGAGGGAGTTCCGCCTTCCCGTTCCCATGGGAGAGGGAAAGGCAAGCTACAGTCCCCGAGCCTTCTCGGGCTCCTGTCATCTGATTCACGCCCGGACCGTCCCCGCCCCTGAGGACAGACACAATCTCAGCTTTAATCCCTATGACACCCACGGCGCTCCTTCCCTCTTTCCCCATGCCAGCGCCAATGTGGAGACCCGAAACGAATCGGTTTTTGCCGCCCGGAATGCCATTGACGGCTCCGTTGCCAACAGCTTTCACGGGGAGTGGCCCCATACAAGCTGGGGGATCAATCAGAACCCCGAGGCCTGCCTGAAGATCGAATTCGGCAGAAAGGTAATAGCTGAAGAGGCTGTGGTCTACCTCCGGGCCGATTTCCCCCATGACGCCTGGTGGACCTCGGGATGCCTCAGTTTTTCAGACGGATCATCGGTCACACTGGAATTCAAGAAAACCGGAGCCGCCCAGAAGACATGCTTTCCCCCGAGACTGGTGGAGTGGGTCACCCTGGACAATCTGATCAAGGCGGATGATCCCTCCCCTTTTCCGGCCCTGACACAGCTGGAAATCCACGGAAGAGAGAGCTGATATAGGGCCGAAAAACACCAGAAAAGAGTACATACCCAAGAAATTTTAGTATTTCATCATCCCGGTAAGTTTCCTATATTCATCTGATCTCCGCGAACTCTTCTGCACAGGGACCGGAAGTTTCCGTGCAGCAGCCAGCGGATCAGATACTCAAAAACAAGGATGATTATATGGGAAAGAATGTTATTACCAGAATCGGCCTGACCGGGCTGATGTCAGTTCTTCTTTTCACCGGATTTGCCGCAGACCTGCATGCGCTGTCAGAGGTAAATTACGGGACCCTGCAGCAGACCCGCATGGTGGAAACTGTACTGTGGTCCACTCCCCTGACCGCTACATGGTACTTCAGGGACGCCTACTTTAACGAAGCCGGAGCCGATTACAACGACGTCGTTTATTTCTCCAGACCCATGGAGCCCAATACACAGTGGCTGACTCCCAATCAGCAGTCTCTCTACTCATCAGGAATTCTGAACCTTGAAAAGGACGGTCCTGTTGTTGTGGATCTTCCCGCGACCGAGGAGATTGTTCTGTTCGGCAGCTTTATTGATGCATGGCAGATCCCCCTTGAAGACATTGGACCTGCCGGTGCGGACAAGGGAGAGGGGGGCAAATACATTGTTGTTCCCGTTGACTATGAAGGAGAAATTCCCGAAGGCTGCCATGTGGTAGAGTCAGCAACAAACAACATCTGGTTCAACTTCAGAGTTGTTCCCACAGGTCACAGCGACGAGGCCCTTGCAGAGGCTGTTGAATTTCTGAAACAGTACAGCATCTATCCCCTGTCCGAAGCGGCGAATCCCGCTCCCACAAGGTTTATCGATATCACAGACATCCCCTTCGACACCCTTCACAACTGGGACCGCACATACTTCCAGGTACTGAATGAAATCACCAATGAAGAGATGGTTTACGACAAAGACAAGCAGATGATGGAGTTTATGGCATCCTTCGGAATCAACCATGGTGAAACCTTTGAGATGACCGAAGAGCTGGGAGTTCAGCTGGATGCGGCGGCACTGAGCGCCTTCAGGATTCTTCAGGAAAAGCTGATAAGCGAATTCGGTGTACCCATGCACGAAGGTTCCCGCTGGATGTGGCCTGCCATTGTGGATGTTGCGAACCAGTCCGCCTATATCGATGATGTTTCCTACATGACAGACAGAAGAAGCGTTGTATACTTCGCAGCCAACCACGCCCCCAAGTACCTGGGCGGCGGAACAGTCTACCTGGTAACCTTTGAGGATGACCGCGGCGAACTGATGAGAGGAGAGGGCAACTACCGGATGCACATTCCTGCGAATCCTCCCGCAGAGCAGTTCTGGTCACTGAACATCTACGATCTGGAGACCAATGCCTTTATCAAGACTCCCTCTAAAAAAGTGGGACTCTCATCTCTGGATACAGGTCTTGAAGTAAACGAAGACGGCAGCGTGGACATCTACTTCGGAATCAATGCTCCCGAAGGTAAGGAAAACAACTGGATTCCCACCGAGGGAAGAGATTTCTATCCCATGTTCCGCTACTACGGCCCCACTCCTGCGGCATTTGACGGCAGCTATGTTCTGCCTGATATCAAGCAGCTTGACTGATTCTATATAGAAACTTCTAAATAGAATTGAGTAAAAGGGTATTCCGGATGATCAGTCCGGGATGCCCTTTTTGGGTTACCGGGTATCCCTCTCTGCCTC
>DHQL01000003.1:0-112475 GCA_002408085.1 Spirochaeta sp. UBA5339 | reverse complement strand
ATCCCTCTCTGCCTCCCCTCCCGGCATCCCACAAAACGGTTTACAGAGTCCGATAAATCTGGACAATGATAATAAATCAACCAGAGAGGATGACCAGTGAAACCACTAGATGATTACAGCTTTATCCGCGGCGTATGCCATAATCCCACACTCGGACTCACTCCCGAAGAGCTTAAAGAGCGTCTTGAAAGAGAGTTCGGCTTCTGCACCAAACTGAATATCAACTCCATCAGGTTCTGGATGGAACCCGAAGAGTACGACAAGGACCCCGAAGGCTATATGGCCGTTGTGGAAACCTTCATCAGGATGGCCGGGGAGAGGGACATTACCGTTATGCCCATCTTCTGGAATGGCAACTTTATCACCGACTTTAAAGAGCCCTCGGAAGAGTGGTATGAAAAGGCCCGCCTCTATGCGGAGGATGTGATCCGCCGCTTAAGGGTGAGCCCAATATCCTCATGTGGGATGTCATTAATGAGCCCATGTGCAACGATTATATCAACCACAGCCCCGAAGAGGAGTATGAAGAGCGCTTCAATAAAATAAAGACCTATATCAGACGTCTCTTCAGGATTGTTAAGGATATTGATCCTGAGACCTGCATTACAGTAGGCCATGAACAGGTGAAGCACTGCCTCTCCACCGATGATCTGGTGGATGTAATCTGCTACCACGACTATCTGGGAACAAGAAAAGAGATTGAAGGCGCCATCATCGACGCCGAGAAGCTCGGAGAGAAATGGGGCAAGCCCATTCTCAATACCGAGACCGGATGCGTGGGGAGGGCCAATCCCTATGAGATTGAGCTGGAACTGGCACAGAAACACAGGGTCGGCTGGTATGTCTTCAACCTGGTATCCGAAGGATTCTGGGGAGACATTCACGGACTGGTCTACCCCGACGGAACAATCAGAGACCCTGCCGTTATCGCCGCCCTCTTCGGATTCTTCAGAAACAGAGACGGAGGGAGAATCCCCGTCAATGCCAACAAGGAGGGCCACGCCGACAGGGCTGTTAAAATGGTGGAGGATGTTCTGCGTGTAGAACCCACTACCCTCTTTATGTCCAAAGACAAGAGCACCGACGATATTCTGGAGGCAGCGGAGTACTGTGTAAACATCCTGGAAGGGGCCGAGATGGTTCCCATGTGGAATCCCCCCTCTTCTCAGATCGAGGCATTCAGAAGAATTCCCGAAGCCGAACGGGATGTGTACGAGATCAAGGAGTTTGCCTATAAGATGGCAAAGCTTCTGAAAGAGAAGTGCCATATTCTCTGACCTGACTCTCCGGCTCTGATGAATTATAATGGAGTGATAAAATATGAAGAAGATTCTTACCCTTGTATTTTTGTTTTCCGCCGCTTTTTCCTCTGCACAGGACCTGAGCTTTATCAAGTCGGGAGACTTTGCCACCTACCATGACCAGAGGGGAAGCATGGATTTTTTCCGGGCCTACTGCTGCCTTCATGTGGAGGACGGGTCCAGTTTTTTTCTGATTAAGAACATCAACAACAGAACCGGTGAGTCCATCAACTATATTGCCGTGATCGCTCTGGATGAGAATGACGGTCTGATGGTGCGGGAGGTGAAAGGATACAGTCAGGATCAATCTCCCGAACAGCAGCAGTCGGTTTTTGACCTTCTGAACTTCCTGGACTTTACCAGGGTTCATCTGGATATGATTACCGGCAAGACGGCTCTCATCGACCGATGGGAAAGCTATGATCAGTACTACCTCTTTGATGACAGCAGACTCCCCCTTTTCATGTTTACCGGCATTGCCCTGAATGATCCGGAGAATGTGAGATACTCCCTCAAGACCATGGGGAATATCAACCATGAGAAAGCGGACATGTTCTTTAACCTTGAGCCCTTCTCGGCCGAGAACTACCTTCTGGACGGAAAGGCAATTCTGAACGAAGGGGACAGGGAGAGAGTGTCCCTGAATGACTACTCCCTGCTTCTGGACAACAACTGGGAGTACAACGATGCCCTTGGTTTTCCAGGTTACTGGATCAGCAACTACACCATGAGGGATGCGCAGATAATGCTGGAAGAGATGGACTTCGGTCATATACTGGAGATGGGTTACGGCCTGAAGGACTTTGTCTACACGTCCTCATTTATTGAAAACCAGAGAGTTGTTTACGACGGTTTTGAAGTGACCGAAGAGGATGATATGATCACGGTGTCAAAATACCTGATCGATGAGGAAGGACACTACAACTACTCCAGAGCCAGGTTCTGGCTGGAGGGGGAAACTCTCTACAGCCTTAACTTCTCGGCCTTTGCCTTTATGTATGACTCCAGAAAAGAGTATTTCGATAGTGTTATCTCCTCGTTTCAGAAAGATTAATGATTAGTTTCAATCAGCTGTAAATCACTTGATTATTATAGTGAGATAGGAGACAATTCCACCTCGTTTATTTTTCACTATTCAAATCAAGGAGACATCATTTTGGACACAGTGTCTATCAAAGACAACAGCGCCAATCCTGCGCCCCTGGGACTGCTGGGATTCGGCCTGACAACAGTACTGCTGAATATTCATAACGCCGGAGTTTACGAGCTGAACAGCATGATTATGGGGATGGGAGTATTCTACGGCGGAATCGCCCAGCTTATCGCCGGTATTCAGGAATCAAAGAAGGGAAATACCTTCGGTGCAACAGCCTTTACATCCTACGGCGCCTTCTGGCTGAGCCTTGTAGCCATCTGGCTTCTGCCCAGCTTCGGCTGCGCCCAGGCGGCCACCCCCGGAGCCATGGGATTCTACCTCCTTCTCTGGGGTATTCTGACCTTCGGCCTCTTTATTGCGGTCCTGAAGGGCAAGCTGATCGGAAAACTGGTCTTCGGTTCCCTGACCATTCTCTTTGTTCTTCTTGCTGTCTCGGACTTTACAGGAAGCCATCTGATCCACACCATTGCCGGTGTTGAAGGAATCTTCTGCGGTTCATTCGCCATCTACGAGGGTCTTGGAATCATCATCAACGAGAAGTACGACAGGGAAGTTCTGCCCATGGGCTGATCCCTTTATGGATCGCTCTCACAAGGGGGTGGGCTCTCAGTCTATTCAGAGTCCACCCTTGCCAGATCACTGTCATACAGGGAGAGATCTGCCATGGGATAGTAGGGACCTTCTCCCTGGCTTTCAGTCAGACGAAGCTCACCCCGGCCACCCGAATTCACAACAAAATCAAATTCACCGGTAAAGAACACCGTTCCATCAGGTCGGGTCTTTTCCTGCAGCTCCATCATCAGGTTCCTTGTACTGCCGCCGAATCCTCTGGCGTCTTTTACAAAATAGATCTGGGTTGTCAGTACTTCACGGCCTGACTGCCTTACCTTGACATGGATGTGTCGGGGACGGGGCTCATACTGCCCGGGAAGAATAGTCCTGAAACTGTAGTATCCCGACGAGTCTGTGAAGGAAGTACCGAAAAACTGAAAACCCCGGTCTCTTCGGGAGGTATTGGCATCACCTGGATGGTCATAAACACCCTGATCATCAGTCTGCCAGATTTCAACTGAGGCCCCGGTAACAGGCTGTCCGGAGGTATCCAGAACCCTGCCGCCGAACACAATAACATCACCTTTTGCGGTAACCTCTCCGGGAAACAGCTCCTGTCCGGAAACAAAGCATAATGCTGAAAGGAGAAACAGGGGCAGGAGCAGTTTCTTCAGATTCAATGGTCCCGGTTTATGCAGACAGGACATCAGTTCACAACAACCAGTGTGCCCCACATTCCCCGTTCGCGGTGGTTACCAACGCTGCAGTAGAAGACGAACTCCCCTGCTTCGGAGGCGGTGAACTCAAAGGTTTCAGACTGATTGGAGCGGATGACCTTTGTCCCCGCATCAAACTCATCAATAACCAGGTCATGGGTGCCTCCGCCGTTTGTATAGGTTATCCGGACAGTGTCCCCAAGCTTTACCTTAATCTCTGTTACATCAAAGGCAAGACCCTTGTTGGTGACTTCTACTACCTTGACCCCGGTACCCATGCTGAGGTCAACCGACTTCTGCGCCATTAGAGGCGTCAATGCTGCAATAGCATACAAAATTAGTAATATTAATCTTTTCATATAGAGAAGCCTAATTTATTTACCTTAAACTTTCCAATAAATATTACTATTTAGTTATATTTATTTTTTCATAACCTCTACACCCGTTTTTAGTATGGGAAGACTAAAGAGAAGATCCCAGAGAACAACACCCACTCTCCACAGCCTGTGTAATCAGAATACCTATCTTGGAGAGTGCAGACTGCGGAACCCTCTCCTGACAGATCCCCATCCGGACTGTTTTGAGAGGGCGGCGGTCATTCAATCAAGTTATGGAGTTTACAGTATGAAAAGTGTTAAAAAGCTGCTCTTTCTGCTTGCCGGAATCACAATGGCTGCCGGATCTGTATCAGCTGCAGACATATCTGCGGATAGTGAAAAGGCTCAGGGTTATATCAGCAGATCCCTCAAAACAGACACCATTCTGGCACCCAATGGAGCCGTAACGGTAATGCACGCCCTGAATGCAAACAGGTCCCTCGGTGCGGAGAGCAAGACCGTGGAAGAGATGACCGACGGTGTCTACCATATCCGGGGATGGGGAATTGCCCATACCATCGCCATCGATGCCCCTGAAGGCTTTATTATTGTGGATACCGGCGACTCCACAGCCACCGCCGCCGAGATGAGAAGCTACCTTGAAGAGAAGCTTGGAGAGAAGATCAATGTAGCCGCCATCCTCTACACCCACAACCACTACACAGACGGTACCGAAGCATGGATGGATGAGGGAACAGAGATCTGGGGCCATGAGGATCTGGACAGAAACAAACGGGCCGACCAGGGCGTAAGCATCCTGAGCGGAAATGTTCTGACAAGAGGAGCCATGCAGTTCGGCATCCTTCATCCCGCAGAGGGGCCCGATGCATTCCCCAACAACCTGGGATTCGGCGCGGACAAACTGATCGGTATCAAGAGCTACCTTCCCCCCACTCACCACTTTATTGACGGCGAGATTATGAACCTGATCATTGCCGGTGAGCCTGTAGAGGTGGCTCCCAACCGGACCGATACAGAGGACAGCGTCGGTTTCTACTTTCCCCTCCGGGACACGCTGGTGACAAACACAATGGGTATTGAGTTTATGTTCAATATCTACACCCTCCGGGGCGCAATGTACCGGGACCCCCAGGATTATTTAGAAGCCCATGACTGGGCCCTGTCAAAGAACGCCGGGTACCTGCTTGATATCCACGGCCCGGGCTACAGGGGAGAGGAGAAGGTCCGGGAGACTCTGGAACGCCTCCGCGACCAGACACAGCTGATCAACGACCAGACACTGCGGATGATCTCCCTGGGAATGGATGCCCGTCAGGCTGCGGAAAATGTCTATATGCCCGAACACCTTCGTGACGGCCATGAGACCTACGGTCAGGTTGAGAGCCAGGTTAAGCAGATCTACTACGGAAATATCGGCTGGATGGGCAATGATGTCTACGATATCAACCCCCTCTCTGTTAACGAAGAGGCCAGAAGAACAGTCGAACTGATGGGCGGTTTTGATGCCGTACGCGCGGCTGCTGCCGGGGCCGCCGAAGAGGGTGGATTTGAAAACTGGAGCTGGGCTATCAAACTCACAGGAATGCTTCTGGAACTGAATCCCGCCGACAGTGAGACCAAAGCGGTCCGCGCCGAAGCGGCTAGAGCCATCGGTCACCGGACGACCTCCGCCAATGCCCGGGGATTCTATATTACCGAGGCCCTGGCCATGGAAGACGGCCTGAAGCTGGGAGAACAGACCATCACTCTGGATCTGGCCCGGACCCTGCTGGGAACTCCTTCGGCAGAGGCCATCAAGGCCATGCCCCTTGAGGACAGCTTTGAGTATATCCGCTATCTGGTGGACCCCAGGAAAGCCGAAGACAACCGCCTGAAGTTTTCACTGGCCGTTGAAGGTAAGTATGATTTTATTTCCATCGAGCTGAGAAACGGAGTTATTGTCCTTGCAGAGACTGAACTCTCCGAGGACGTTCATATTGAACTGACTCTTGACGAGTGGAGCCGCTTTGTTGCCGGAGAACACTCACTGGCAGAACATCACGATCTGCTGGAGGAGTTTGAAGGCTACCTGACCAGAGGCCTGTAAGAGCTGTTAGAGAGGGATTCCCGCCTTGGCGAATTCCTCTCTGATCCCGTCCATAAAGGATTTATCCGGCTGCGGGGTATCGGTCAGGCTGTAATCCACGCCCTCTTCGGCCCACTTCTCCTCTCCCATCTTGTGAAAGGGGAGGAATTCGAATTTTTCCATGGAGGGAATATTCAGAAGAATTGCTTTTAAAGCATCCAGACTCTCCCGGCTGTCGGTAAGTCCCGGAACCACCACATGGCGGACCCACAGGGGTTTATTGATGTTTTTAAGGTATTCCAGGGTTGCCCGGGGCTGGTCCGCCCTGATCCCCGTCAGATTTTTATGTTCATTCTCTAAAGGGGTTTTGATATCCAGCAGGATAAGATCCGCCTCGTCCAGGCAGGCCTGTGTGTCCTGCAGACGTCCGAAGCCCGAGGTATCAAGGGCGACGGTCATGCCCTTCTTATGGGCGCGGCGTATGATATCAAGTACGAAGTCCGGCTGAAAGAGGGGCTCTCCCCCGCTCAGGGTAATACCGCCGCCGGAGGCTTGCATCCAGCTGCGGTACTTCCAGGCCTCATCAACAAGCTCCTGAGCATCCATCTCACGTCCTCCCCCCCGCTTCCAGCTGTCGGGGTTATGACAGTAGAGGCATCTGAGGGGGCAGCCCTGAAGGAAGGCGATAAACCGGAGGCCCGGTCCGTCCACCATCCCGCAGGTCTCTATGGAGTGGATCCGTCCGCTTACAGGAGCTTTCATAACACTACATTACCTGATGAAAGGTCCTGCTGATAACATCCTGCTGCTGCTCTCTGGTCAATTTTACAAAGTTTACAGCGTATCCTGAGACACGGATGGTCAGCTGTGGGTACTTTTCGGGGTGATCGATGGCGTCAAGCAGGGTGTCCCGATCAAGTACGTTGATATTTACATGATGGCCGCCGTCCAGGAAGAATCCGTCCATCAGGCTGGTCAGGTTGTTAACCCGGCTCTGCTCCTCTTTTCCAAGGGCCTGGGGCACAATGGAGAAGGTGTAGGAGATACCGTCGCTGGCATGCTCAAAGGGCAGCTTGGCGATGGTGGCGAAGCTGGCCAGAGCGCCGTTCCTGTCCCGTCCGTGGATGGGGTTGGCTCCGGGTCCGAAGGGGGCTCCCGCCTTTCTTCCGTCGGGGGTGGAACCGGTCTTCTTGCCGTAAACAACGTTGCTGGTGATGGTCAGAATGGACTGTGTGGGCTCGGCGTTCCGGTAGGTTTTCTGGTTTCTCAACTTGTTCATAAAGAGCTCAACCAGGTCAACAGCAATCTGGTCTACACTGTCGTCGTTATTTCCGTATGCGGGGTACTCGCCCTCAACCTCGTAGTCCACGGCCAAACCGTTCTCATCGCGTATGACCTTGACCTTTGCATGCTTGATGGCCGAGAGGGAGTCGGTTACCACCGAAAGTCCCGCAATACCGCAGGCCATGGTTCTGTAGACATGGTCATCGTGGAGGGCCATCTGCAGTGACTCGTAGTTATACTTGTCATGCATGGAGTGAATGATATTCAGTGTCTTGATATAGAGGTTTGCCAGCCATTCCAGGGTTACGTCAAACTTGGCCATAACCTCGTCATAGTCCAGGTACTCGGAGGTGATGGGAGAGTATTCGGGTCCCACCTGATCTCCGGACTTCTCGTCCTTACCGCCGTTGATGGCATAGAGGAGGGCCTTGGCCAGGTTGGCACGGGCGCCGAAGAACTGCATCTGCTTGCCCACCTTCATGGGAGATACACAGCAGGCGATTCCATAGTCGTCGCCGAAGTGGGTTCTCATCAGGCAGTCATTCTCATACTGTACCGCGGATGTTGTTACGGAGATCCTGGAGCAGTAGTTCCGGAATCCCAGGGGAAGACGGGGTGTCCAGAGGACTGTCATGTTGGGTTCGGGAGCGGGGCCCAGGTTCTCCAGGGTGTGGAGCATTCTGAAGCTGTTTTTGGTAACCAGGGTCCGGCCGTCCACGCCCATTCCTCCGATGGTTTCGGTAACCCAGGTGGGGTCTCCGGAGAAAAGTGCATCATAGTCGGGGGTTCTCAGAAAGCGGACCATTCTCAGCTTGATAACAAACTGGTCCATAAGCTCCTGTGCTTCCTCTTCGGTAAGAACTCCCTTCTCAAAGTCACGCTCAATATAGATATCCAGGAAGGAGGTTACACGGCCGAGAGACATGGCTGCCCCGTCCTGATCCTTTACGGCTGCCAGATAACCGAAATAGGTCCACTGAATCGCCTCTTTTGCGTTTGAAGCGGGTCCGGAGATATCAAATCCGTAGATCTCGCCCAGTTTAGTCAGATCCTTCAGACTCTTGATCTGCTCGGAGATCTCCTCCCTTTTGCGGATATTCTCTTCATCCATAATGGGAGTCTTCAGTTTTGCAAGTGAAGCGACCTTCTCACCGATCAGAAAGTCGGTTCCGTAGAGGGCAACACGGCGGTAGTCGCCGATAATCCGGCCTCTTCCGTAGGCATCGGGCAGACCTGTAAGAACGCCTGAGCGGCGGGCCTTTCTGATATCTTCCGTATAGGCGCTGAATACACCTTCGTTATGTGTCTTTCTGTATTTGGTAAAGATCTCGCTTACTTCGGGGGCCAGCTCGTAGCCGTGTGCTTCCAGGGCGTTCTGCACAACCCGGATACCGCCCTTGGGCATCATTCCCCTCTTAAGAGGTTTGTCCGTCTGGAATCCGACAATCAGTTCATTGTCCTTGTCCACATAGCCCGGACCGTGTGAGGTTACCGAAGAGGGGACCTTTGTTTCTGCATCCAGAATTCCCTTCTTTACCTCTTCCTTCATCAGCTCTGCCACTTTCTCCCAGTGATCCAGAGTCCGCTGGGTTGCGGGAGCCAGGAAGGATTCGTCCCCTTCATAGGGTGTTATATTTCTTTGGATAAAATCCCGTACATCTACTTTGTTGTTCCAATTCCCGGTATTAAAGCCTTTCCACTCATTCATGGTAATTTGACCTCCGTCATTGATTTATTGACCAAACAATATCAAAATTGAACATATTAGTAAAATTAAATATTTAAATATAATATGAATTATGTTAATACTTACCCATGTTCGAATACAGACAACTGGAAGCCCTCGGGGCAGTAATTGAGCACGGCGGCTTCGATAGGGCCGCGGAAGTACTGGGTCTGACCCAGTCGGCGGTGACCCACCGGGTCAAAGGTCTGGAGACCTATGTGGGCAAGCCCCTTGTGGTCCGATCCAATCCTCCCGTTCCTACGGAGGCGGGAATTCCCTTTTACAGCCACTTTAAAAAGATGCGCCTTCTGGAGGATGACCTGAAGGAGGAGATGGGCGAGACCGGTTCTCGGGCCCCCCTGGCACTGGGGGTCAACGCCTCCACCCTGACCAGCTGGTTCAACCCTGTTCTGAGAAAGATAATGGGGGCGGCCATGGTTGACCTCCATATCGGTGAGTCCCTGGTGGTTCACGATCTGCTTCAGCAGGGAACACTGGCCGGCTGCATCAGCATCAGAAGCAAGGCCAGCAGGGGATGCTCCGTCGAGCATCTGGGGGATCTTGTTCTGCGCTGCACCGCCAGCAGGGAGTTCCGGAAGCGCCACTTCCCGGCAGGTCTTACCCTCGACGCCATGCTCAAGGCTCCGGCGGTTCTCTTCCATCCCGAAAGCCAGATGCTGAGAATGTTTCAGAAGAATGTTCTGGGCCTTGCGCCCTTTGACGTCCCCTGTCACTTTATCCCCTCCCAGACAGAGTGCCTTAATGTGATCAGCGAAGGCCTGGCCTACGGCTTTCTGCCGGAAATGGTCTTCCACAAGCACCAGGCCGACAGGGGGCTGATCGATCTCTCCCCCATGGGTCCCACAATCATTCCCCAGTACTGGCACCGCTGGGGCATTGAATCGGAACTCCTTGAGGATGTAACCGGCCTGCTCCGCCTGGGCGCCAGGGAGCACCTTATCAGGTAAAGACCTGTTTAAAGCCACTGTACCCTGGTGCCTGCAGAGGGGGGCTTGTACTGATCAAGGGGTTTTTCCGGATATCCCAACACACAGGCATGAAAACCGTAACGGTCCTCAGGCAGATCAAAGAGCCTGCAGAACTCCCGGTTGGAGGTCATGCTCTCCACCGGAGAGACCAGCATAAAACCAAGCTCCAGAGCCGTCGCCTTAAGCCACATATTCTGCATCAAATGGGAGAGACTCTGACGCTGGGCCTGTCTGGCTCCCGCCCACTCCGCCGCAACAATCAGATAAGGGGCATCCAGAAAGCCGGGGATTCCCTTTTCGGCTACAGAAGACCAGATCTTATGGAGCAGATCGCTGTGATTTCTGATAAAGGGGTCTGAGGCAATCTCGCTGTCCAGACCTGTCAGATCAATCCGGGACTGCTCCTTTATCAGACGGTCCACTTCAGGAAGAAGAGAGCTCTCCCGGTTCAGAACAAAGATGTGGCGGAACACCTCCACATCCAAGGCGGATATCCCCGCATAGGGAGCCTTTACTCCGGCTTCCACCACCTGTTCAATCAGATTTTTCGGAGGCAGCTCGTCTTTGAACTTTCTGACCGACCTCCTTACAGAGATAATCCTGTCCAGGGACCTGTTGTCCTGGTCTGTAAATATTCCCATTATGATTATCCTCCCTGTCTCATATATTATAGACAACCTATTAATGAACACAAAACCATAAACCGGAAAGAGATCAATAATGATTCGGACTGACAGAAATTTATTAAATGTCGTATTTCAGCCGTTTTATTAGTTGCATAAGCAACTACCCTTCTATATAGTTGCCCGGACAACTATCCCGGGAGGACTACCCTGTTCAACAGGATCATTGGAAGAAATGTATCGCTCCTATACAGATACAAGAAGAGATATACAGAGACGGAATTCAGAAAATACAATCTGAACCAGGCCCAGGCTGAAGCCATACTTGAACTGCACAGAAACGACGGAATCAATCTGACCGAGCTGAACAGACACTTCAGGTTCAACAAGGGGACAATCACAAAGATCATCAAGCACCTTGTGAAAAATTCCTACATTGAGTACAGAATCAACGAAAAGGACAAGCGGGAAAAGGATCTCTACCTTACAAAAAGGGCGTGGGAACTGGTCCCTGCTCTTATCCGCCGCTTCAATGACTGGGAGACAGAAATTGCAAAGGGCATTCCCGAATCGCAAATTGAGACCTCACGGGATGTGCTTACAAAAATGATAGATAACCTTACAGCAATGGAGAACATATAATTGGAAGCCAACTTTAGAAAATTTGAACAAATGGACATGAAGAGACTGATTATCAAGATGGCTCTGCCGGCAATGATATCGATGATAGTTCAGGCCCTTTACAATATTGTAGACAGTATATTTGTCGCCATGATTTCGGAAGAGGCTCTTACAGCCCTCTCCCTGGCCTTTCCCCTGCAGATGATCATCATCTCAATCTTTGCCGGTCTGGGTGTGGGAATCAACTCCTATATGTCCCGTATGCTGGGAGCCAAAAACAGGGATGAAGCCATCAATACGGCGGAACACGGGATTATTCTGGGGCTGCTGATTTCACTGGGCATCGCGGTACTGGGTTTTATCGTCCCCGCGCCCTTCTTCAGAATGTTCACCGACGATCCTGTGATTCTGGACCACGCCGTCCGGTACATCCGCATCGTAATGGTCTTCTCCTTTGCCAGTATCCTGACCGAGATCACCATGAATATTCTCAGGACTACCGGAGATATGATCGCCTCCATGAAAATCCAGCTCCTTGGAGCCCTGTCCAACATAGTTCTGGACCCGATTCTGATCTTCGGCCTTCTCTTTGTCCCCGCCATGGGTGTTACCGGAGCTGCGGTTGCCACAGTGGGCGGCCAGTTTATCGCCATGGTCTACGCCTTTTTCCTGCTCCGCAGAAACAAGGCAGGCATTCGTCTTAAACTTTCCAGTTTCAGATTCAAAGCACAGATCATTAAAGAGATCTTCAAGGTGGCGACTCCCGCCATTCTGATGATGCTCCTGAACTCCTTTATGATCATCGGGATCAATATGATTCTTGCAGGGTTCACCGCAACCTCGGTTGCCGTATTCGGCATCTACTTCAAGCTCCAGTCCTTTATCTACATGCCCGTATTCGGACTGACCCAGGGAATGATGCCCGTTGTTGGCTACAATTTCGGTGCCCGGAAGCTGGACAGAGTCGCCTCGGCCCTTAAGGTGACCAATATCTATGCCTTTCTGATTATGGCTATGGGAACCTTTATTTTCTTTGCATTCCCCAGACCCCTTCTCTTCCTCTTCAACAGCTCCGAAGAGATGTATGCCATGGGAGTTGTCTGTCTGAGAATCATCAGTGCCGGGTTTATATTCTCCGGCGGAGTTATCGTGTACTCCTCCTACTTCCAGGCCATAGGTACCGCCGTTTACAGCCTGGTGATAACACTGTGCCGGCAGATCTTTATTCTCCTCCCCCTGGCCTTTGCCTTAAGCCGTATGATCGGTGTGGCCGGTGTATGGACAGCCTTCCCTGTTTCCGAGGGACTCTCCCTGATTATGTCACTTCTGTTTCTCTACAGATCCAGGGCCTGCTGTTCTGACAAAAACCAGCTGCGCAGGGCTGCCTGATACACAAGCATTCTGCAATATTGAGCTGTACCTGAGGGGCCGGTTGATTACATAAATGATAATATTTCTGAAACTATCGGTAAACTGTCGTATAATTATACCGGACAGACTGTCCTGGCTGAACGCCCGGCCTGAATTCGGTAGACAGGGGTCACATTTTTTCAGGAGATTATCATGTACAACAAACAGATCATCGACATTACCCCCCTGGGGTTTCAGTGGGGAACGGTGGACCCCTTTCTCTTCTGCGTCCACCACAAGGATTTTTACCCTGCAGGGAATGAGAGACTGGGCCCCGCCGCCTCCCTGGCGGGACGGAATCTGGGGCAGGACTTTACCGTAAAAGACGGCTGGCGGATGTACCACGGCGATGTGGTTCCCGGCTTTCCCTCCCACCCCCACCGGGGCTTTGAAACTGTAACGGTGGTACTCAACGGCTTTATCGATCACTTCGACTCCCACGGCGCCGAGGGCCGGTACGGCAATGGCGATGTTCAGTGGATGACTGCGGGTTCGGGCCTGCAGCACGCCGAGATGTTCCCTCTGACAGACCCTGACAACCCCAACCCTCTTGAGCTGTTCCAGATCTGGCTCAACCTCCCAAAGGATAAGAAGTTCTGCAATCCCTACTACAAGATGCTCTGGGCCGAGGAGATTCCCGTTCACAGAGAGAAGGACAGTGAGGGCCGCTCCGCAACGGTTACTGTAATAGCTGGAAAGTACAGAGGCATTGAGGCTCTGGAACCGGCTCCCGACTCATGGGCCCATGACCCTGAGAACGAGACGGCCATCTGGCTGATCAAACTGGAACCGGGCTGTGAGTGGACCATTCCCGAGGCCTCCTCGGGGATTGCCCGGCGGCTCTACTTCTACAAGGGTTCCCAGATCGAGGTGGCGGGAGTGGAAATGGACTCCTACCATGCCGCCTGCCTGCTGGCGGATCAGCCGATAATGGTACAAAACGGAAACGAGGAGGCCTATCTGCTCCTCCTGCAGGGAAGGCCCATTGCCGAACCGGTTGCTCAGTACGGTCCCTTTGTGATGAATACACAGCAGGAGATACGTCAGGCCTTTGAGGACTACCAGAGGACCGAGTTCGGCGGCTGGCCCTGGCCGAGTCACGACCATGTTCACTCAAGGGAGACCGGGCGCTTTGCCCGCTATGCCGACGGCACCGAGGAAAATCCATGAAGGCTGTGTTTGCACCCAAAGCGGGTCCTCCCGAAATTCTTGAGATCAGAGATATCCCCAAACCTGAACCGAGGAAGAGTGAGATCCTGGTCAGGGTCCACTGCGCTACCGTAACCTCAGGGGATGCAAATCTGCGCCGCTTTAACAGAGTCTTTCTGGGAGCCGTCGGCCTGATAGCGGGATTCAAGGTAATGAAGGTTCCCGGAGTGGAGTACTCGGGAGTTGTGGAAGCCGCCGGAGCCGGTGTCTCCGCCTTCAAACCAGGAGACCAGGTGCGCGGAACAACCACAGGACTGGCCATGGGAGCCAATGCCGAGTATGTCTGTGTTCCCGAACATCCGAAGATGGGTGTCCTGATTCACAAAGCCCCCGAGCTCAGCCATAAGGAGGCGGCAGCGGTCTGTGTGGGAGCCATGACGGCCCTCTTCTTTCTGAGAAAGGCGGGAGTAAGAGAAGGGGATTCCGTTCTGGTCTACGGAGCCTCGGGGTCCGTAGGAAGCGCAGCAGTCCAGCTGGCCCGTCACTTCGGAGCCCGGGTAACGGCTTTGTGCAGCGGGGCCAATGCCCCTCTAGTCTCCGACCTGGGTGCGGAGCGCGTTATCGACTACAGGACTTCCGACTTCAGAGACGAAGGGAACCGCTACGATATCATCATCGATGCAGTAGGTAAACTGAAGAAGTCCGGAGTAAAGGATTCCCTTACCGATGGAGGCCGGTTTCTGACAGTCAAATCCATGACAAAGGAGATCAATGAGGAGATGGAGTTTCTCCAGGATCTTCAGGTCAGTGAAGAGCTTAAGCCGGTGATTACTGAGGAGTTTTCTCTTGACCGGATCACCGAGGCTCACCGCCTGGTGGACTCGGGACGGAAGAGGGGCAATGTGGTAATCCCCATTGTTACGGAACCCTGAAACAGGAGCTGCTGATTGAAGAACTTTATCTATATAACCATTGATGGTGAAGAGCTGGTCTTTTACAGGCAGTCTGAAAAAGAGAACCGGGAGACGGGACGGGTCAGAATAGAGTGGGACTATCTGCTAAAGGTATTCATCAGGAATCCCATCCCCACGGAAGCCGAAATAGAGTACTCCATAAACTACATCGAAGACGAGCTGATGAAGGATCTGAATCTGGTCAACTCGGATAACCTGGAATTATTCTGCAGGGAAAAGGAGCTGATTGAACTTCTGGGCTCTCCCGGAAAGGAAACGGTGCATTCAAAACAGGAGATAGAGGAGCTCTTTACCCCCTATGCTCTCCTCTCCATGGGCCGATCCCCGATCTATGATGATCTTGCAATGGACAGCCGGAAATATATGGCCCTGCTGGTGATCAGGGAGATTCTGAATCATCTGAGATTCGATTCAATCCACCTTCCGGGATAAAGGCCTGTCCGGTATTTTTGACGGGATTTTGAAGGGATTTTAAAAAAAAGAAAATATACTATAATAATATGAACACCAATCACTTGGCCTTCCAGGAAGAACAATGCAGCTTGAAACCAGAAAAATGAAACCCGAAGAAGAGGAGATCTTGAGATCAAGACTCTCATCACCATGGAAAATTTTCGAGGCCCATGTCATAAAGTGGGTTTTGCTGACCCTTATCACACTTGTTCCCCTGCTGATTCTTGAAAAATGGATTACCTCCCCGGGTCAGATCATCTACCTCTGTATACAGCAGATTGTCCTTCTTCCTCTGATCATTCGAC
Organism: Spirochaeta sp. UBA5339; assembly: GCA_002408085.1. Classification (GTDB taxonomy): domain Bacteria; phylum Spirochaetota; class Spirochaetia; order DSM-2461; family DSM-2461; genus Oceanispirochaeta. Next base: position 96,813 of record DHQL01000003.1, on the reverse strand, counting down.
TGAACAGGAATGACCCGGGGATAAAACTCCAGGGCAGCCTGAAACAGGCTATTGCCGAGGGGGAGGTTGAAATAATGAAGGTTGAATCTGAACGAACTATCCGCAGAAAATCCTTCAAAGATTTCGGATCGGGATACTACTTTGATACGGGGGACAACCGGACACTCTATCTGGAAGGACAGCATCTGGATGTGCTTAAGGGAGAAGGAAAGTTTCCCTGCAGCGAGTTCGAGATAATCAGATCCAGCCATAACGGAATCCTGATTGATCTGATCTGCCGGGGGAGTCAAATCAAGCCCCACCGGACGGTGAAGGCATTCACTTCTGAGAATTACAGATCCGGAGAGTTTCACTCCGATGGACAGATAATTGAGTGCACCATGGACCGGATCATCTAGAGTCTTCAGCATGTTAGGTACCGTCCTCAAGAAGTACTTTTCCATATCTTCATTGATAACAGCCTTGTTCAGCTCTCTGGAACTGTCCATGGGCTCTTCCCCGTGCATACAGAGCCGGGAACCCTTGAAAAATAACGAGTTCTGAACAAACATTAATACAGGCTTCAGAAAAAAATGCTGCAGCCGGCAGACCGAGGTGTTCAGTGAAATATACCGGAGACATACGGTACAAGGTTCTCCATTTGATTCAGATAGTTATATTTATTGCGGCAGTTCTGGCGACAATGAGTAATGTTCTGAACAGAAGGCCTGTCTGGGTGATTCTGACTCCCGTTTCGGGAGCCCTGTTCCTGCTTTTTCTTTTCTATCTGAAAAAGCGAAAACCTTATCTGTCGAAAATACTCTTTCTTATCTACTTCGATCTTATCCTGCTGCCGGTAATCTGGATTTTCTCCCCGGGAGTATCCAGCGCCGCCACCAACTATGCCATTATGACGGTGGTTCTTTCGGTCTTCTTTGCTGAAAAGCCTGTTGAATATACTCTGCCCTTTATCAGCCTGATCTTCTCCATCTTTATGATCCGCTTTGAGCTTGCTCACCCCGACTTCTTTGAGCCCTTTATCAGCAGACGGATACGGTTCAATGACCTGACCTACAACTTTGCAATTGTAACGGTAATGATCGCCGTAGCCATGGTCTATGTGAACCGCTCCTATGAAAAGGAGAAGAAGTTCTATCTGAACAAGTCCATTACAGATGATCTGACCTCCCTGTACAACAGAAGGTACTGTTTTGAGTTCGGAGAGAATCTCTTTGCCCAGTATTTACGCCACAGGCACAGATTCGTTGTTGCCATGATGGATCTGGACCTCTTCAAGAAAATCAATGACAGATACGGTCATGATGCGGGAGATGAGGTCCTCAAAGCCTTTTCGGAGCTTCTGAAAAAAGAGTCCAGAAGGGGGGATGTCTGTTCGAGAATCGGGGGGGAGGAGTTCACGGTGATCTTTCCCGAATCCACCCTGGAAGAGGCCCACATTATGGCCGAACGCTTCAGAAAAACTCTTGAGGAAACAGCCATAAAAACTGAAAAAGGTTTGATTAAGATCACCTGCAGCATCGGACTCTGTGCAATTAATAATTCTATGGACTCCTTCAGTGATGTCCTGAAAGGGAGCGATGAAAACCTCTACAAAGCCAAAAAAGCGGGAAGAAACCAAACCATCCCGGGAGTTTAACACACTGCATCCTCCGTGCTATACTCCGCCATTATGAATCAGAATAAGAACAGACCCGACGTGGGCAGAGGTGAACCCTTTGCCTTCCGTCTTAATAGAGATCCCTGGAAGGGAGAGATATTCGTCTGCGTCACCGACAACCTCTGCGACAATCCCGCCTGCGGCTGTATGGAACTTGGCATGGCCATCTTTGCCTACCCCGGTGAGGGAGAAGAGCTCAAAGGCCCTCCCGTCTATACCTTTGTCCTTGATATAAAAGGCCGGACTCTGGCTCCGAAATACAGTGCCAGCCCCGAAAGCAGAAACTTTGCAGAGACCTTTCTGGACCACTGTGATCGTAAACGCTGGGGTGAGCTGGAAGAGGCGGCGGTCTATCTGAAAGAGGAAGCCCTGAAGAAGAAGAGACTCCTAAAAGGGAGCTCCGACAGTATGGCCGGTCAGATCGTCAAACTGGACGAGGCAAAACAGAGCCGGAATGCGCCCTGTCCCTGCGGCAGCGGGAAGAAGTATAAACACTGCTGCGGCAGCTAGGGCCAGCTACTGGAGTGCCGGCACCTAGAGGCTGAAGCCTGAGATCACTGTCCGCAGCTTGTCCCCGAGGCTTTTTCCATGCTCCGATAGCTCCTTCAGCTCCGACAGGGAGTCAAAGATCAGCTTATTGGCGTCCAGCTGTTCTGCTGTCAGCCCCTGAATCCGGGCGCACTGACTTACAAAGCCGCCGATGTTCTCCTTAAGCTCTCCATTTCCGGCAACCTGCCTTCCCGTCTCATCCTGGATAACAGATGATGTTTTAACAACCTGTCCCACCAGATCCAGGAGGTCCTGGGTACCCCCCTTCTGCTCCTTCATGGCGGCGGCAATCTCCCTGGAGAGGGTGGAGGAGATCTCAATTTCCGAGAGGATCTTTTTCAGAGCCTCTCCTGCAGAGCGGCTGGTTGCCACCCCCTGGCTGACCTTGTCATTGAGCATCTTGATCTGACCGGCGATTTCACTTGTGTTCTCGGAGCTGGAGCCGGCCAGTTTCCTCACTTCATCGGCAACAACCGCAAATCCCAGTCCCTTGTCCCCCGCATGGGCCGCTTCGATGGCGGCGTTCATGGCCAGCAGATTGGTCTGTGCGGCAATGGTACCCACAACCTTAACCAGTTCTCCCGTCTTCTCGGCGGTTTCGTTGATCTCTTCTATGGAGTGAATTGAGTCGCTTACCGCAGTTCCTCCCTCTTCGACAGTACCGGTCAGAAGCTCGGATATTTCAAAGGCTCTGGCGGTTGTGGCTGACACGGAGTCGATATTGGCGGAGATCTCTTCGATGGTGGAGGAGGTGGTCTCTACAAAGGTTTTGTGCTCCTCCGAGAGCTCGGAGATCCGTTCAAACCCCATAAGCATCCTGTTCAGTTTCTCTCCGGTGCTGTTGACCATCTCCTTCTGCTCCTCGAGAAAGGAGGTAATCTCCCTGGACGAGTCCAGTATGGAACTGATCCTCTGCCGGGAGTCGCTGATGGCATGATCGATCTTCCCCGAGATATCCATAACATCCGAAGAGGCCTCGGACACCTCGCTGAAGGCGCCGTGAAGCTTCTCTGTCAGTCTGTTGATCTGCTCTACGATCTCTCCGGTTCTGTCGAAGTTGATCAGAATTAGACGGTCAGAAAGATTGCCACCCTCGCCGTTCAGATCTGAGAGTTTCTCGGTAAGCAGGCGAAACTGCCTCTCCTCCTCCCTTCTGCTCAGCAGGATCAGTCCGGCAGTAATGCCGCAGAGGATGGCCGCTCCGAAGATCAGAGCCCCGGAAAAGGAGAGACCGTTACTGACGTCTTCGATATAAAAACGGCAGATATAGCCGGTAAATACAACAGCTGTCAGAGTGCTGCACAGGCCGATAATAATGGATTTATGGAGGGCAAATACATCCCGCTCTCCCTCCTCCCTGCGGGTAATCATCAGCATCCTTTTAACAGGTATAAGCAGTATATTCATGGTCAGGGCGGTAAACAGAGCACCGCAGAGACCTCCCATTACCGAGATAATCATGCTCCAGAAGAAGGGAACTCCGCCGGGAGACTCCCAGTTGTAGGCTGCATAGAAGGCTATATTGGAGAGTATCCACAGGCCGCCGTGGGTGATCATCAGAACCCAGGGAACCATCAGGGTCGCCTTGCGGGCCTTCTCATAATGAGTACCCTTTCCGGCATAGAGGAACAGGGGCCTCAGTCTGTTGAAAAGAACAATCCCCGTAATAATCAGGGCAACAAGAAAGAGGCCGTAGATGGTCGGCTTAAAGGAGAGTGCAAGGCGTCTTCCCAATCCACCTTCAATGGATGTATTGAAGATCTGCATAAGAGTCTGAGAGAGCTGAATAAAAAGAAGGGGAAAGAGCAGATTGATCCAGAAGATTGAAATGACAAGTCTTTTTGAGTTGAGGCTTTTATCCAAATTAATTTCCTTGGGCATGGCTATATGGAAATAGTAACCCCGGAATCATCTGCCATCAATATATTAATGATTATATGTATATTAATTCGGATAATTAACGGCTCAGCATCTCGTCGGGAGTCCTGGTAATCTCATCGTACATGTAGACGCTTGTCCCGGGCAGAGGCTTCAGGATGGCCATGGTGTTCTGGAAGACCAGACTGTCTTCGGGTCTGGTGCGGACCCTTGTTTCGGGGTCACGGTCAATCCGGTCGGCATAGTCTGCCGCCTTTGTCAGGTTCAGAAGGGCTTCGCTCTCCTTGGAGGGATCGCGGCTGCGATCTGCAAGCTGGAAGTCCACATAGGCCAGATTGTTGTATACACGGATAAAGTTGTTTACCAGGGAGCGGTGCTCCAGTATGTCTTCGGGTGCAAGATAGGGCAGGGCACTCTCGTCCCGCTTCAGTCCTCTCAGGATCTCCTGATACTGGTTGCGGGCGCCGAAGAGGTTCTGCCGGTGGACCAGTGTGTTTGCCAGGGCAAACTGGGTATTACGCCGATCCGTCAGAGTCTTCAGGGCCGATTCGAATTCCAGAACGGCACTGTCATAGTCGCCCTTGTCATAATAGACATATCCCTTCTTATAGGACATTTCCCCCTTGAAGTACCGGTTCTTTTCGGCCAGGATGTAGTACTCTAGAGCTGCCCCCAGATCATCATAGACATCGTAGTGGAGGTTACCCATATCTCCGTAGAGTTCTCCAATCAGAGGGTCTGTACCGATCAGTCCCCGTGCCTGGGAATCCTCAAGGAGGTTGATTCCCGCCACAAACTCGGCTTCGGCGCTGTCATAACGCCCCTCTTCCATGCTGATCTCACCTCTGCGGCGATAGACGGCGATCTTCTTGAAGATCCTTGAACGGTTGAGTGGCTGCACCTGATCCATATAGAAAAGAGTTTTCTGAAGGGCCACCTTCTCCTGCCCGGTGTTGTAGGTTCTTCTGAAATAGCGGGCCAGCTGATAGTGAACCTCCGGGACGGTCATATTGATCTGTTCCGCCTTGAAAAGCAGGTCCTTGGCATCGCTGACCTGGTTCCGGTCGATATAGTATCCGCCCAGATCGGAGAGGACCTTTGCGGTAAAGGCGCTGTCCCCTTTGATATTCGTTTTGCTGGCATAGATATTATTCAGAATCCGAATCTGCTCATCGTTCTCTGTTTTCAGGAAGTAGGTAAGCATCCTCAGCATGCTCTCGTCGTTTTCACGCCGGGAAACCGCAGTGGCATACTGGTAGCGGGCATCTTCCAGTTTGTCAGGGTCTTCCTCCGCCCAGAGCATGTAGTTGTCCCCCAGGGCAAGGGTCAGGTTGTAGTTGAAGAGGTCCCGATTCAGTCCCAGGGAGAGTATCTCCGCGGACTTGGCATAGTCGCCTGTTCTGTTTGTGAGAAAGGTTCCATAGCGGTAGTATCCGTTGATATAGTCCGGATACTCCCCGATCAGTCCCTCATACATCATGTCGGCCCAGGGGAAGGCCCTTCTCTCCTCATAGGCTGAGGCATAGTCGAGGAAACGTCCCCTCCGGGGCCAGCCCTTGATATTCAGCCTGCCCAGATTCCAGCCGAAGTAGGCCTTGCGGAAGAACTCATCCGCCTCGCTGTACTCATCGTCTGCTATCCTTTCCAGACCATCGACATAGTACATATGAGCCTGCATGGGACGGTACAGATACTGAAAGCTGAGGAATACGGTAAGACCCAGAAGAACAAGGATCACGGCGGCCAGACGGATAAAAGGCCAACCCTTTTCTGCAAAGAGATAGAGAAATCCGGTCTTCTTTTTCTCGAATTCCTTGCCCGTAAGCTTCTGATAGCCCTTGGGAAGTTCGATCTTCTTTCCTGTAATATTAAAGAATTCGGTACTGATTTGACGGGGAGCGGAGCCCTTGATCAGCATGGTGACCAGTTTCTTGTACCGTACACCGGTCAGATCATCAGCCTCGGACAGAACATCCTGTATGGCAATTTTCAGATTGAGAGGGAGGCGTCTCAGGTTCTCCTGAACTGCATCCATATCCTCATCGCTGATCTGAAAGAGGTCAGTCTCCTCTATCTCCAGATCATCGGTATCATCCATAAGGAAGGTATCATCCAGAGTATCCAGACTGTCCAGGGAGGCATCCAGGTCATCATCGAAGCTGATGCCTTCCTGAAATTCAAAACCTTCGGAGAGATTTCCCAGCGAGAACTGGGGAACTCCCTCATCCTCCAGGGACATATCATCAATGCCGCCCAGTTCTGCTATATCCTCATCAGGAGAACTGAGATCAAACTCTTCTCCCGGAGCATTCAGATCAAAACCCTCTTCCTCGCCCCCCACCAGCTCTTCGGGTTCACCAAGATCCTCAAGCTCCTCAAGATCTTCCGAAGCTCCGGGTTCGGAAGCACCCGGAACATCCAGGCCCCCAAGGTCCATGTCTTCCATAGAGCCCAGCTCATCCAGATCACCCAGGTCCATCTCATCCAGACCACCGGATATGTCCGGGCCTCCGAGGTCTTCAAGACTTTCAGGAACGGCATCTTCCGCACCGCCGAGATCTTCCAGACCCTCAAAACCGGTATCTTCCACGCCGCCGAGATCTTCAAGACCCTCAAAACCTGTATCTTCCACGCCGCCGAGATCTTCAAGACCCTCAAGGTCCGTATCTCCCACGCCGCCGAGATCTTCAAGACCCTCAAGGTCCGCCTCTTCCACGCCGCCGAGACCATCAAGACCCTCAAGACCCGTATCTCCCACGCCGCCGAGATCTTCAAGACCCTCAAGGTCCGCCTCTTCCACGCCGCCGAGATCTTCAAGACCCTCAAGGTCCGCCTCTTCCACGCCGCCGAGACCATCAAGACCCTCAAGGTCCGCCTCTTCCGCGCCGCCGAGACCTTCAAGACCCTCAAGGTCCGCCTCTTCCACGCCGCCGAGATCTTCCGTTCCGATCAGGTCTTCCAGACCTTCAAGGCCGGCACCTTCACCGCCTCCAAAAAGGTCATCAAAGGAGTCTTCCGGAGAGGCGGGAGATTCCTCTGTTTCATCAAAACCGAGATCACTGAAATCGGACATGTCCGGAGGAAGTGCAAAATCGTCTGTTTCGGGGGATTCTGTTTCGGGAACAGGAGATTCCACAGGCTCATCAAGAAGATCATCCAGGCCCGGCATATCCTCAGTCTCATCTTCAACATCAAGCCCCGCCTGACTCAGGAATTCATCCATAGACAGATTGTCCTGGCTCAGCTCACCGCTTTCCAGCTCCTCTTCCAGAGACGGTTCGGGGGGCAGCACGTCCTCAATGGTTTCGCCCATTGCTTCCATGATTGCCGGCTCATCCCCCCAGAGGTTAACTTTCTGTTTAAAACTGTCTATATCTTCCCGTGTAGGCATAATAACTTCTTATTATTTCGGCATTTTTCGGAGGGGACAAAAGTTTTTTCATATGCTCTTAACTAAAGCCCTGCTTAATCCGAAAATCATAACACAGGAACCCCATAATGAAAAACAGAGTTATACTATTATTCCTTCTCTTTTCGGCCGCATTTCTCCACGGCTTTGAAGTCAATGATATCAACCTTCATCTGAAAATCACAGGGATCACCGAGGCATCGGCTCCGGAGGTCTGGAGGGATTATCTCATCCTGACAAGCAAGCCCAGCCATGACGCCCGGTTTGTGGGAGCAGCCTTCTCCACCGACAACTTCCAGACTGTTTACAGCTATCAGAAAAACTCTCACGGCGTTTATTTTCTGGTAATGCCCCTGCCTGCTGCAGAGATAGTAGACTATAGAGTTGTCATTGACGGAATCTGGATCGAAGATGCCGAAAACCCGGACAGTGTAAGAGACCGGAACGGCCTCTATCTTTCAAGGTTGACCTTTTCTCCCGAACAGAGAGTCAGGCAGTTCAGTCCAGTAATCAAATCCGAAAGGGGAACCGTAGAGTTCTATATCAGAACTGCTCCGGGAAAAAGGGTTTATCTGAGCGGTGACTTCAACCGCTGGGACCCCTATATGACCGCCCTGAGAGAGGAGGAGCCGGGGCTCTACAGCACAGAGCTTTCCATAAAACCGGGACGTTATGCCTACTACTTTCTTATAGACGGAGAACCCGTACCAGACCCTCTAAACTTTCAGAAGAACCAGAACCGTACCGGTGAAGAGGTATCTATTCTCTTTATTCCAGGCTGATTCTGCCGCTTTTCAGAGGCGGCTCTCCCGGGCCTGACCGGCCCTACTCCTCAACCCCGCAGACAGGCCTTCCCGTCTTCAGCACAGACAGAACATTCTCGGCGGTCTTCCGCTTCAGATCCACAACGGACTGTTCACTGTAGTAGGCCTCATGGTCTGAGATCACAACATTATCCAGGCTGAGGAGGGGATTATCGGGATCAGGGGGCTCACTGTCCAGCACATCCAGACCGGCGGCCCTCAGGGGCCCGGAGGTCAGAGCACTGTAGAGAGCCTTCTCATCAAGGATTCCTCCCCGGGCTGTATTGATCAGCACCGCACCCTCCTTCATGGAGTGAAGGCGCTCATCATCAAGCATATACCGGGTTTCGTCAGTCAGGGGAAGGTGGACGGAGAGGTAATCGGACAGAGTTAAAAGCTCTTCCAGACATACGGCCTCGGCGCCGCAGGGAAGAACTGTTCCCGGCTTCAGTCCCCGTGAGTGGACAACAACCCGGCTGAAACCGAATCCCGCAACCTGACGGTGCAGGGCCTGTCCCGTCCTGCCGTAACCGAGAATACCCAGAACCGAGCCCTGTATCCGGAAAAGTGTATGTCCGGGAGAGTCACGCCAATGGCCCTTGCGGACCAGCTCGTGACGCTGTGGAATGCGCCTTGCCACAGAAAGCAGCATGGCCGCCGCATGCTCCGCCACCTCTACGGCGCAGTAGTCAGGGACAATCCCCACATGGATGCCCTTCTCTCTTGCGGCCTGAACATCAACATTATCATAGCCGATTCCGTAACGGGAGATAATCCTGCACTTCTCGAGTGACTCTATAAAGTTCCGGTCCGCATGGACCATATTCAAAAGCAGCGCATCGGCGGTTCTTACCTTCTCCAGCAGCTCACTCCTGTCCATACGGCTGTAGATCTCCAGATCCACACTCTCTCCCTGAAAGACCTGCTCCTCGACAAGGCAGTCATCAAAAAGATTGTCTGTAATTACAACTCGGTATCGGCTCATGGGTGGCAGTATAGCTCAGGCCGGGGGAACATACAATCGTATATGTGAACAGGCTGGATACTGTGGCAGCCCGGATACGAAAGAACTAGAATTAAATTACCATGGAGATGATCATCGATAAACTGGTCAGAACAGACCTTCTTTTCTACTCCCTTTTCATTCTCATTTTTCTTCTGATCCACTCCAGGAGAAGCAGTAATGAGGAGAACTACTCTTCTGAACTCTTCAGCTATCTGATCATGGCTCTGGCTGCAGTGACTCTGCTGGGCATAGTAAACTGGTTTCTCGATGGTACGGGACCTGAACCGGTAAGGGTGACATTCTGGCTTCAAACCCTCTCCTATCTTCTGAGTCCCGCCCCCATTGTGGCCTGGATGTGCTACCTGGACTACAATATCTTCAACAACCGGAGGGCCCTGAAGAAACGGGTTCTGATCTACCTTGGTCCCGCCTATATCATCCTGATCATAATGGCGGCAAACCTTGTCAGGCCGGGACTGGTTTTCAGACTCAATGCCGATGGCCTCTACAGCCGGGGTCCTTTCTATCAGGTCATTGCCTACATTCTCTACCTATGGATCGCCGGTGCCCTCCTCTTTTTCTACCGTCACAGGTCTCTCTTTGCGGGACGGATCACCCAGGTGATCATTCTCTTTATATCCATCCCCCTGATGACGGCGATGCTCCAGACCTTTACCTACGGCCTCTCACTCTACTGGCCGGGAAACACTCTGGCGGTTCTTCTGACCTACATCCTGCTGGAACAGTCCAACTCCACCAGAGACACCCTGACAAATCTTTTTACACGGAGCCAGTTTGAGAGCCGTCTGGAGTTCAAGAGTAGAAACAACGAGCCCTTCTCTCTGATCCTTATAGACATGAACGACTTTAAATTCATCAATGACAACTTCGGCCACCCCGAGGGGGACAAGGTCCTGCAGATTGTTGCCAAGATACTTGTCTCGGATACCTCCCCGGGAGATCTGGTCTGCCGCTACGGGGGAGATGAGTTCGTTCTGCTGATAGAGTCGGAAAGACCTGATATCTGCCCGAGGATTGTCGAACGTCTGGACCACAGCCTGGACCTGGTCAACGGGACCATCGAAGGATACAGAATCAGTATGAGCTACGGTTATAAATTCTGCAGTGATACATCCGACTTTGTTCTTGAACGGGAGCTGGGGGAGATAGACAGGCTTATGTATGAAGACAAGAAACGGCGGAAGGCGCAAAAGAGGGAGACGGCATCCCGGAACTCTTCATCCCTCTGATTCCGACCTGTGGGACAGGATCAGTCCTCACAGAAGGGGGGCTGGCCTCCGCCTCTTTCCATCTCAGCGGGATTGAAATCCTCGATTACCGAGCGGAGCTTCTCCTTCTTCGGCAGGTCCACCTTCTTTCGTGCACAGTCTACGGAGACAAAGGTCACCTTGTTGGAAAAGACAAGTTTTTCCTCTGATGCTCCCGGTGAATCGGCATAGACATCCACCTGATAGCATATGGAGCTTTTTCCCTGACGTGCGGGAAGGATATGAAAACGGAGGATGGAGCCGTTGACCACGGACTCCTCGAAGCTTATCCGCTCCATCCCCCTGGTTACCAGACGGTACCCGGGAAAGTCCCGGGCCGCGGTAAGCCAGGCATACTCGTCCACCCAAAAGAGCATCTGCCCTCCAAAGAGAAAGTTATGGTGATTCAGATGTTCCGAGCGGACTGTTGTGTATGTGTTCAAAACGCGGTGATAGCCTCCATCCCGTTCTGCATGATAATATCAAGACCGTGATCGATATCCTCGACCTTGAACATGATGACGACCTTGTCATCAGAAAGCATCAGTGTAGAGTAGAGATACTCGATATTCACTTTGTTATCCTCGAAGATCTGCATTACCTCATGGAGGGCGCCGGGTTTATCATCCAGGCGAACACCGATCACCTCGGTTACCCTTGCGGTGAAGTTGTGCTGTTTCAGAAGCTCAAGACACTTATCGGGCTGCTCGGCAATGATTCTGAGAATTCCGAAGTCCGCCGTATCGGCTATTGTCATGGCTCTGAGACTGATCTCCCCTTCCGAAAGGATGCGGGTGACCTCTGAGAGGCGGCCGTTCTTGTTTTCAAGGAATACTGATATCTGTTTTACTTTCATAATTATCTCCTCTTGTTTGATTCAGACGGCACCCCGATTCGAAACCGGAATGCCTGCGGGTTAAGGCGCGGTTTCAGACGGCTTTATAGAGTTCTTTTGTCGATAACCCTCTTTGCCTTTCCTTCGGAACGGGCAATGGACTTGGGCTCTACAAGTTTGATTATAACCGAGATTCCCAGTTCCTGCTTGATCTCCGCACCGATCTTGGCCTTGATCTTCTCAAGGCTCTTTGTTTCATCGGTAAAGAAATTGGGCTCCACTTCAACATGGAGTTCCACCTCATCCAGGTGGGAGTCGCCGCGGTCAACAACGATCTGATAGTGGGGCTCAGTCTCTTCGATCCGCATCAGAACATTCTCGATCTGGCTGGGGAAGACGTTTACACCCCGGAGGATCAGCATGTCGTCTGTCCGTCCCAGAAGGCGGTGCATCTTGACGGTGGTTCTGCCGCAGGAGCACTCGTCGTGCCAGAGCCAGGTGATGTCCCGGGTCCGATAGCGGATAATAGGGGTTCCCTCTCTTGTTATGGTTGTAAATACAAGCTCTCCCTTCTCGCCTTCGGGAAGAACTTCGCCGGTCTTGGGATCGATGATTTCGGGATAGAAGTGGTCCTCGTTGACGTGAAGACCGTTATGGGCCTGGCACTCGTTGGAGACACCGGGTCCGACGATCTCAGTGAGGCCGTAGATATCGAAGGCCTCAAGGTTCAGCTTCTCCTCGATCTCCTTGCGCATATTGTCGCTCCAGGGCTCGGCGCCGAAGATTCCGGCCTTCAGGGAGAGGTCCTTGAAGTCAATGCCCATCTCCTTTGCCTGCTCCGCCATATAGAGGGAGTAGGAGGGAGTACAGGTGAGCATGGTGGACTTGAAGTCCCGCATCATCATCAGCTGTCTCTTGGTATTTCCCGAGGAGATGGGAATGGTGTTGCATCCCAGGGTATGGGAACCGTAGTGAACTCCGAGGCCCCCGGTAAACATACCGTAGCCGTAACCGTTCTGGACAACATCATCGGGAGTTCCCCCTGCCATACAGAGACAGCGGGCCATTACTTCGCCCCACATCTTGATATCATTGGATGTATAGGCTCCCAGAACAGGAGTACCCGTAGTTCCCGAGGAGGTGTGAATCTCTACAACATCCTTCTTGTCACAGGCAAGAAGACCGTAGGGATAGGTCTCTCTCAGCTCATCCTTTGTTGTAAAGGGAAGCTTGGAGATATCCGCAAGAGTCTTGATATCGTCGGGCTTAACACCCAGATCATCAAATTTCTTTTTATAGAAGGGAATGGTCTCGTACACATGGCGCACCAGCTTCTTCAGGTTGTAAAGCTGCTTTACCTTCCGGTCATCGCGGTTCTCACACTCCGCCTGTTTATTCCAAATCAAAATACACCTCCTGTAGTAAAATCCGGCGGCTGTAAACCGCCGTGATCAATTTCAAATAATGATTAAAATACACTGCCCCGTTCGTCCACAACGCGGATGGCCTTGCCCTGCTGTACCGGAAGGAACCCCGGCTCATGGAGCTCGACGGCTGCCTTGATGGTAATGGATGCGCTAAGTTCCTCGACGATTCTCCGTCTGAGGTTGTGAAGGTCCTGGGCATTGTCGGTAAAAAGTTCCGCCCCCACCTCTGTATGGATGGTCAGTTTGTCCAGAGTTCCCTCTTTCCTCACCTTGATCAGGTAGTTGGTACCGATGCCGGGCATCTTCATAATCACCTCTTCAATCTGAGAGGGGAATACATTGACGCCGTTGATGATAAGCATATCATCGGTTCGTCCCTTGATCCTGGTGATCCGTCGGCTTGTTCTGCCGCAGGAACAGGGTTCGGGGATAATGGCCGCCAGATCCTTGGTTCTGTACCGTAGTATGGGGGTTCCCGTCCGGATCAGAATGGTCAGAACCAGCTCGCCCATCTCGCCCTCTTCCACGGGTTCCAGAGAGCTGCGGTCTATGGTCTCCACAAGGTAGGCATCCTCCCAGAGGTGCATGCCTTTCTTCTGTGTACACTCAAAGGCCACGGAAGGCCCGTTCATTTCGGAAAGTCCGTAGGAGTTATAAGCGTCAATATCAAAGAGTTCCTCGATTTTCTGACGAACCTCCTCGGAGTGGGGTTCGGCGCCGATCAGGGCCCGCTTCAGATTGAAGTCTTTCAGGGAGTAACCCATCTCCTCCATGCGGGAGTAGAGATGAAGCATGTAGCTGGGGGTGGCGTGGACCGTTGTTGTCTGGAAGTCCTTCATCATATTGAACTGCCGGGTTGTATTTCCGCTGGAGGCGGGGATAACAAGCATTCCAAGTCTTTCGGCCCCATAGTGGAGTCCGATTCCCCCGGTAAAGAGTCCGTAGGTCATCATGTTCTGAAAGACATCTTCCTTCGTACAGCCCGTGGCCCGCAGGGAGCGGACGGTCATATTGGTCCACTGATCCAGGTCCTTCTGGGTGTGGTAGATAACCGTGGGAGTACCGGTAGTGCCGCTTGACGCGTGCATCCGGACGATTTCGCTCCTGTCTACCGAAAGGAGTCCGTAGGGATAGGCCTCCCGAAGGTCATCTTTTGTGGTATAGGGAATTTTTCTCACATCATCCAGAGTTCTGATATCCTCGGCAGAGGTGATTCCCACCCCTTTAAGCCTCTTGCTGTAGAAGGGAGTCAGCAGGGCCGCTTCAACGGTCTTTTTCAGACGCAGAAGCTGCAGAGCCCGGAGGGCATCCCTGTCCAGCCGCTCCAGCTCTTCATCCGCATAGAGGTCTCCTATCATGCGATTTGGCTCCCCAGGTCAAGGGCCTTGTAGTTTACTTCAACAATCTTCTCACCCTTACGGGAGAACAGATCTTCTACAGCAGCCTTCAGATCATCCATGGACAGGGGAAGGGAGGATGCAGCGGCGCCGACGATAACCATGTTGCCCGCACGGGAGGAACCAGCTTCCGAGGCCAGGGACTTGTCGTCCACAAGACGTTTGCTTTTAAGCTTGTCCAGTTCCGCCTTGAGCTCATCCTCATCGGGATAGTTGGGAATATTTTTTACGGGGTTGGTTGAAGTAACAACAACACCCTCGGGGCTGAGCCACTTCAGGTAGCGGAGGCTCTCCAGGGGCTCCATGCTCAGAACCATATCGGCAGTTCCCTGTCCGATGAGGTCAGAGTAGATCTCACCGTCTGCAATGCGCATATGGGCCATAACGGCACCGCCCCTCTGGGCCATTCCATGAACCTCTGACTGACGGACCCTGTATCCCGCCTTCGCTGCGGCGGTGGCGATAACGGCGGCCAGGGAGAGAACCCCCTGTCCCCCTACGCCTGAAAGTATAATATCGTATTTCATCTTATTCTCCTCACTTGCACCGGTCTACTTGTTCTTCTTGCGGGCGGTCTCAATACACTCTCTAACGGCAATAATGACCGAAACTCCCTTGTAGGCCAGCTCTTTCTTAAGCCTGTCCTTGTTCTCGTCATGGAACTTGCGGTGGGCGGGTATGGTAACCACATGATCAGGTTCCACTCCGATTCCCCTGACCACATTTTCAAGGCGGCTTGAGGGAAGGATTGTAGTCTGTCCGCCGGTCATGGCGGTGGTTTCATTGTCCACAATTATGATTGTCACATCGGTACCTGAAGCGACACAGTCCACAAGACCGGTAAGTCCGGAGTGCAGGAAGGTGGAGTCGCCGATAACGGCCATCACATTTTTCAGACCCGCTTCGGCGGAACCCTTGGCGGAGGTGATGGAGGCACCCATACAGATAATGGTTTCGGGAACGCTTAAGGGTGGCAGTGCACCCAGGGCGTAGCATCCGATATCCGAGGTAACGGTGCTCTCCTCACCGAGCTCGGCCTGAACCTCTTTGATCACCGTGTAGGTGTCGATATGGGGACAGCCCTTGCAGAGCTGGGGAGGTCTTCCGGCCAGCTCCATGGATGCAAGAGCCGCAGATTCTTTGGGGGCCAGTCCGAGAGCGGGACGGATATTGTCGGGGTTGAGCTCACCCTGGAGGGGAACAATATTATCCAGCTTTCCGGTGATCTTCAGGTCCCGGGGAAGGAGTCCGCCAATCATTCTTTCGATAAGAGGATACCCCTCTTCCAGAATGATCAGTTCTTTTACCTGAGCGGCGATCTTTTTGATCTTCTCTTCGGGAAGGGGATAGACACCGATATGAAGGTGAGAGGGCTTGTCGGTCAGCTCCGCCTCGTTCTCCTTGTAGTAGTTGTATCCGAGGCCCGCGGTAATAACGGCTCTATCGCTGTTGGACTCGTTCATTACAAGAGTATTAACAGAGGACTCTTCGCTATAGGCGATCATATCCTTCTGTCTGCCCAACAGACTGTCCCAGCGGCGGCGGGCATTGGCTGGAAGAAGCATCCAGTCCATCTTGTTGGGAGCCTTGTTTATGGGATTTTCCTCTCTGGGAGCAGCGGTTGCAATGGCGGCGCGGGAGTGGGAGAGACGGGTTACCAGTCTGAGGATAACGGGACAGCCCATCTTCTCGGAAAGGTCAAAAGCCTCGCGGGTCATATCGTAAGCCTGCTGCTGATTGACAGGTTCCAGAAGGGGAATCTTTGCAAAGTCAGCATAGAAACGGGTATCCTGCTCGTTCTGGGAGGAGTGCATACCGGGGTCGTCGGCAACGACAACCACGAGTCCCCCTCTGATATCCAGAAGGGCTCCGTTCATAAAGGCATCGGCAGCCACATTGAGTCCCACATGCTTCATGGTCACAATGGCTCTCTTTCCGGCAAAGGATGTACCCAGAGCCTCTTCCAGGGCAGTTTTTTCATTACTGGACCAGCAGGCAAAGGGTGATCCCTTCTTCTCACTGTATTCCAGAAGGTATTCCATTATTTCGGTGGAAGGAGTACCGGGATACCCGTAACAGGATGAGACACCTCCATGGACGGCTCCCAGGGCAACGGCTTCATCACCCAGGACTACATATTCAGACATACATTCTCCTTAAATACGATCAAGATGAGACTTGATATTTTTTTTCTCCCAGGGTCCGGATAACTCCGGACTGCTCCGACAGGAAAGCGGAGCAGCGGCGGAACAGGGAACTCCGCCGGCAGCCGGAACAACCGGCATGTAAAAACAGTCCCCCAGGGACAGTGATATACAATGTGTCAGGCTTTATTTATACCATAGAGGAAGTCAATTTGTAATTGTGAATTAATCATCAAAAAGTGGCAGATAAATCACTAATATTCCGGATAAAGGAATATACAACTGTTTAACTTACTATAGATAAAACCCCAGAGATTTATTATACCCGAAAAAGAGATTTTGAAACCCTCCCGGGGCAGATTCACTGTTCTATTTTAAACTCAGTGACGACCGTCTGATATCGGCGCTTCTCTTTCTGCGCCCGAAACTGCGCATAGATAATATCAGAGTCACGATATTCTGCAGAATCAGGACCTGAAGTATGATAGAGAATTCTCTGTTATTAAGAGCCCCCGAGTTATCAGATATATTATAGGAAAGAAAAACCCCCGGGCTTCCGCCGAAAGCGGCAACAGTTGTCATCCGGAGATCGGAGTAGTTGGTATCAAAACGGACTGACTTCATATTTGAACCGTCCAGAAGAGCCATAGTGAAACCGGCCAGGTTAATCAGGATGAAGTATAATACGACAAGTTTCCTCACAAATATCCCCTCCTTACCGGTTATTATACTACCATTTATTTATAAAACTGAAAACTAAAGTCCTGTAAAATGAATTTGTATTTTTGGCAGCAATGGATAATATTGAATCTATGAACAAGAAAATTATTCTTAAAAGAGTAAACATTATCCTGTTTCTGGATTTCACTGTTCTTGCTCTGTCAGGTCTGCTGAACCGTTTTATACCCTATGAAATATTCAGATTTCTTCATCCCGTTGCCGGCGGTTTGATGGTTCTGCTGGTGATTATGCACCTCTATCTGAACTGGAACTGGGTTAAGAGCAATCTGAAGCCTGCAGAAAAGAAATAATCCTTAAGGGCTCTGCCCGGAAAGAGTCCCGGGAGTGAGGCTCGTCCCCTGGGATGACCGACTCTTTGAATACCCCTGTCATTCTGAACTATACTCCATTTCAGAAAGAATTCATAAACAGAGGAGGCAGTATGAAACTTGCCGTATTCAGTACAAAAAAATGGGTGAAAGATGCCTTTACATCAAACACACCCGATTCCATAGAACAGACCTTTTTTGAAGCAAGACTGGACGAGGAGACGGCACCCCTTGCCGCCGACTTTGATGCAATCTGTGTTTTTGTCAATGATGTGGTCAATGCCGCGGTTATCGATACCCTTGCAAAGGGAAAGGTAAAAATTATCGCCCTGCGCTGTGCGGGCTTCAATAATGTGGACATTCACAAGGCCGAAGAGAAGGGAATCAAGGTCTGCCGTGTTCCTGCCTACTCTCCCTATGCGGTTGCCGAGTATGCCCTGGGATTGATTCTCAGCCTCAACAGGAAGTATCACAGGGCTCATGCCCGTGTCCGGGAGGGGAATTTCTCCCTCGACGGCCTTCTCGGCTTCGACCTCCATGAAAAGACCGTCGGAGTTATCGGTACCGGAAAGATCGGACAGGTTTTTATGGATGTAATCTCCGGCTTCGGCGTCAGGGTTCTGGCCTATGATAAATTTCCAAGCGATGCGGTCAGAGAGAAGGGTGTGGAGTATGTGGAACTGGAACAGCTCTACCGGGAGAGTGATATCATAAGTCTCCACTGTCCCCTGACCCATGAGACCTACCATCTGATCAACGACTATGCCATCAGATCCATGAAGTCTGGAGTTATGCTGATCAATACAAGCCGCGGCCCTCTGATCAACTCGAATGCCGTAATTAACGGTTTGAAATCGGGCAAGGTGGGATATGTGGGTCTTGATGTCTACGAGGAGGAGGGAGACCTCTTTTTTGAGGACCTCTCGGATGAGGTGATTCAGGATGATACCTTTGTCAGACTCCAGACCTTCCCCAATGTACTGATAACAAGTCATCAGGCCTTCTTTACAAGAGAGGCCGTTGACAATATCAAGGAGACCACATTTTCCAATCTGACTGATATTAACAGGACCGGGGAAAGCCCGAACCTGGTGAGCCTTCCCAAATAAATTGTCACTGTTTTTTAATCACAGTTTGTCAAAGGCCCTTTTGAGCTGTAAACTGAGGGGGTATAGTAAACACCGCTCCGGGGAGGGGAGAAATGTCAATGAAAAGAGGAAGAGCAATAAAAGGAGCTCTGCTGATACTGGTTCTGATGGTTTTCTCATGTGCAGGCAGTGAAAAAATAATTATGGAGGAGTCTCTTACGGGAGTCCATGAGATCAGGCCCACCGGATTCGGCAGCAAAAGCTACGAATTCTCCACCTGCGTTATCAGTGATATGGAGAGCCTCAAGGGAGAAGAGCTCCTGAAGGACAGGGTCGTCAGATCACTGGAACTATCATTCAATGTGGAAAACAGCGGTGACTGGAGCGGCTCGGGAACGGCAGAACTCAATGAGCCTGCAGAACCCGCTCCGGGAGTTCCGGACAGCAGTCTCAGCTACCAGGTTGAAATCAGCAGGACCGCAGATGCCATGGCCCTTGTGATGGAGATGGTCTATGATCCCGCGGCCCCGGAATTCAACGGTTTTCTCAGCGGCACCGTACAGGACGGAACGGGCAGTGAGGTCTACAGGATCTACAGCAGCCGTAATCTGAACTTCTATACCCCACCTTCAGAAGGAGTGGACGGGTTCACCATAAGAGAGAACCAGGAGATTCTGGCTACCGTAATGAAGTCCGGAGGCCACTGGGCAGCCATATACAATGTTGAAGAGGACTACCCCGAAATGGAGCAGATCAATGCCGTGATCTCCACTCTCTTCGTAATCCTTGAAAAGGGCCGATTCTGACCGGTCAGTAGCGGCCGTATTCGCAGCCGCCCCTTTCACCCCTGAGGCGGCAGACTTCTCTGCCGCTTTTTCTTTCACTAAGCACAGCCACTCCTGAAGCCTCCCCTCCGTTCCAGAGGTCTTTATGGTTTCTCTCTCCCCGGGGATTCTCATAATTGATCCGGATCATAGACTCCTTAAGACAGCTGAAGCTCAGCTCCAGACAGTGGGTTCTGTTGGAGACTCTGATTTCCCATTCGATTCTGTCATCATGAACGGTGCAGGTCCACTTCTGCTTCTGAAAGAAGATCTTTGCAAAGTTGAACACATGCATCTCCCCCTCATGGCAGAAGGCACCAAGAACCTTTCCTCCAATGGGAACTCCCAGAACCACGGGACAGCCGCCGCCGATATCCAGGGAGGTATTCTCCAGAAGCCTTCCATCACCGTCACGGAAACAGTTGCAGTTTAGCCAGATCCAGGGATTGGTATAATCCCGTCCCCAGTTCTTGTCCTGGTAGCCGAAGGAGGTTTCAGGGCGGACACGGTACTCCTGTCCGTTGTATGTGACCCTGCCCGAGTACCGGGTCTTCATCCCCTCAACATGCCAGTACATGGCAAAGAGTTTTGCCGCCCTGAAGGGCAGAGAGGCTCCGTAACCCACAGAAAAGCTGATATCCTTCTCAGCCTGTAGATCCCAGCTCATCTCACCGGGATCGGACATATATTCAGGATGGGCCTCAGCTTCCTCAGAACTCAGGCTGACCGAGCCCTGAAGGGCCGTATCACTTGCCCTGTTGGGGCCGATGGCAACATCCATTATTTTATTATTGCCTTTGAATTCGGAGCTGCCCCAAAAGTTGTTTATCTGGGATTTCCCGCTGCCCCACTTTCCCGCCTTAATCATGGCATAGGAGGGACGTCCCTGTTTTCCGGGAATCTGACCGAAGAGGGGTTTCTCTCCTCCCCTTCCAGGGTTCACCACATAGTACTCAATGAAAAATGACTCCAGTTCACCGGTTTTCAAATTTTCTGCACTGAAGGAGTGCCACCACCAGTCATAGGCATTTCTGTTGTTATGGGATCCCAGCATACAGGCGTTTCTAGATTTGGACATAGAGGAAGCTCCTATCTTTGACATTTGTAACTTTTATCTATAAAATACCCCCCACCCCGGGGTCAAGAAAATAACGGGTCCAGAAAGGTAAAGTGGACAGGAGAAAAAGCAGTGTCACAGATAAAAAGAAAACCCCGGGAGTCTCAGATAGAGGAGAGCCGGAAGTGGATAGCCGAAGCCTATCTGCAGATCCTTTCTGAAAGCTCCGGGGACAGTAGAATCACCATATCAGCCATTGCCGCCAGAGCAGGAGTATCCCGGCAGACACTCTACCGCCACTTTAGCAGCTGTGAAGAGATCCTGGACTGGTATCTGGAAAGGCAGTTCTCTCTCTTTATGAAACAGATCAGTAAAGAACCCGGTGATATTGATTTTCATATGGCCAACCTGGTATCGGCTATGGAGTTCTTCAGAGACAATGAAACACTTATATCCACCCTGACAGAACAGAAAAAGGAGTACCTGGTTTTGAATAAACTGGAACATTTTACCAGGCGCTTTGTCCGGAACTACCTTGATGAAGAGGTCTCAAAGGAACTCTTTTACAGGGAGAAGGCCTTTACGGGAAGCTTCTACATGGTTATGAGAGGCTGGCTTGAGCGGAAACAAAGCGATCCCCCGGAACAGCTTTTATCGGCACTCCTGCCCTTTCTCCAGAATACCTGATTCAGGATACAGACAGGTCACCGGAAAGAAATGACTTGATAAACTCTCCTGATAAGCTCACAATAATTGAAAAGAATCAGGGGAGTCAGGAATGAAGAAAGTTGTTATTTTTGCTTTTCAGGGAGAGGCTGTCTGCTTTGCCCATGCCATGCTGAATGTACTGGACCTTTCGGCCAAAGGTCATAAAGCCAGACTTGTTATCGAAGGGGCGGCCTGTAAGCTCATAGGCGATCTGAAGAACAGCTCCCACCCACAGCACCCGCTCTACACAGGAATAATCGCACAGGGACTTCTCGGCGGTGTCTGCCGGGCCTGCTGTCACCAGATGGGAACCCTGGAAGAGGCCGAGGCTCAGGGCCTTCCCCTGCTGTCGGATATGAAGGGCCATCCCTCAATGGAGGAGTGGCTTCAGAAGGGGTACGAACTGATATCCCTCTAGGGGACCTTAGAAGCCCAGTTCCTCAGGGATGATCACCACATGAAAGTCCGCGTCATCCGGTTTTCTGTGAAAGATACTGGTCACATTGCAGTTCCTCTCCCTGCTTCTGCAGTCCATACAGACACCGCACTTGTTGCAGGCCAGTTCATTCCCGTATTTGATATTGTTCATCCGGGCGGCAACATCCCTTATTCTCTCCAGTCCCGCACCCAGATCCTTTACAATCTTATTAGCCCCGGCAACCAGGATGATCCGGTCTGAGCCGTAAATACTTCCTGCGATTCTGTTTCCTGTTCCGTCAATATTGATAATCTGCCCGTCCAGGGTCACCGCATTGGCCCCGAGCATAAAGACATCCGCCGCCAGGTAGTTCATCAGTATCTCCCGGGTCTCCTTCCTGTCTCCCAGTATATGGAATCCGGGGGTCCGGTTGTCATAGGCATTGCCGTTCACTGCACAGGTATGGGGTATGACGGTACACCCCTTCTCTTCAAGAGGGCTGTCCAGGTTCAGGGCAAAGAGAGTGTGTGAATCTCCGCAGCCGATGACCGATGAATCGGGAACCAGATCCAGAACGGTCTGCCGGGCCTCGTCGGTTGATTCCGGGCAGTAGGCCCTGAAGCCGTTCTTCTCAAGATTTTTTACTGCAACCCGGCCCTGCTGTCTCAGATACTCCTTCCTGATCTGCTCTCTGCTGCAGTCTTCCTTTGAGAGTTTCGGAAAATTTACCGATCGAATATCCATGAAACTTCCTCCCGATGATTCCCTCTTACTGGAGTATCCCTTGAGAGAGGAATCCCTGAAGAGGGGGACAGAATCAATAATACAGGAGAAGAACCAAAAGAAAAACCGGCCCGAAGGCCGGCTTGCAGAATAACATTTGCACAATAGAAAAGAAGATCAGCTGCTCTGCTTGGCCCTGTACTTCTCCACTTCCCAGTTGTTGATAAAGGCGATCTTGTCCTCGGGCATAAACTGTACACCGTCGAAGTTCTCTGCAAAAACAGAAACCTTTACCGCATCCCGGAAGAGGAGTCCCGACAGATGGGCGACCTTTTCCGAGTCTCCGCAGGAGACGATACCCCGGTTCTGAATCAGAAGGGTCTTGGGCTTCTTGCCGTGCTCCGCTTCGTAGGAGGCGACACCGGCTTTCAGTGCCGCGGCCTGATCACCGTCGGCGGGAATCCAGAGGGGTTCATGTCCCATATAGACAATGTGGTCGGGGGTCAGGGCTGAGAAGACCGGAGCCGCAGCCTCGCGGCTTTCCAGCCAGGGACCGCACTGTTTGATTGAGATATACTCAAATCCCGCATCCGCTCCGTAGACATCCTTAACGGCGGCCTTCAGAACATCCGCGTCGGCGCCGGAGAGGGGTTCTTCGGCCATATCGGGAGTAATTCGGATAGCCTCCTCCAGTTTCCCCATCAGGAGCTGGTATCTCTGATCCACCTCGGCGATTGTATTGCCCCCGGTAAAAACACCGTGGTTCTGCAGGATAATATAGTCAGGGAACTCATTTCCCCGGGCCAGGTGCTCATCCACCCGGTCCTTTACGTACTTTGCCAGGATGTACCCGGGATTAACCACGGGAATCCAGAGAGCCTTCTTCCCCAGGGCCTTTTCGGCCCAGGCCCTGCCGCCGATGGAACAGGTCAGACCGTTCACCAGGGCAGGATGAGTGTGAACCACAAAGGTAAAGGGAATAAAGCTGTGAAGCAGAGTCTCCACCGAAGGGCGGGCCGTTTCACCGGACAGACGGGCCTTCATCAGGTCCTCGAGAACCTGCTCCTCACGCTCATCCTCGTTGTCCGGGTAGTCGGCGGTCCACAGGGCATCCAGGGACTTCTGATCCATCCTTACAAAGCCCTTCTCTTCTATGTCTCCCATGGAGGAGCCTGAGGCCTTTACATACATGACCCCGCCCTCTTTCAGGGAGGTGTTTCCCCCACCTGCCAGAACATAGTCTGGGTTTCCGCCGTACCGGCGGGGTACGTCAATCAGTTCCTGTACACTCATTACTTTCTTCCCGCCAGAACATCTTTTTCGTAGGCCAGAACATCCTTGATCATCTCGCCTTCCACGGGAACTCCCATCATCTCACAGTAGTAGTCCCAGACGGCGCCGGAGGGCATGGACTTCAACTGTTCAAGAAGGGCCAGACGTCCGAAGGCATTGCCTTCGGCATCAAACTGCTTCAGGGCAGCAGAGGGTTCCAGGTAGGCCATGAGAAGGCCTTTGAGTGTGGACCGTGCACCGATGGCGTAGGCTCCGATGCGGTTCATGGTTCCGTCGAAGAAGTCCAGGCCGATATAGGTGTTTTTGATATTGCCGCAGCGGACTATCTCTTCAGTCAGATAGCGGATATCGTCGTTGAGGATTACAACATGGTCGCTGTCCCAGCGTACGGGACGGCTTACATGGAGGAGAACCTCATCGAAGAACTGGTATACAGAGGAGAGCTTGTCGGCGATCAGCTCGGTGGGATGGAAGTGTCCCAGGTCGAGACAGACCATCTTCTTCCGGCTCATGGCGTATCCCATGTAGAACTCGTGGGAACCCACAACAAAGGACTCGCTTCCGATGCCGAAGAGCTTTGTTTCAACGGCGTCTCTCATCTCTGATGCGGGGAAGTCCTTGGCGAATACCTCGTCCAGGGAGTCCTTCAGGATGCTGCGGTAGCCCATTCTGTCCACGGGAACATCCTTGGAGCCGTCGGGAATCCATGTGTTGATAATTGAGGGAGTTCCAAGCTCTCTTCCGAAGTAGGCGGCCACTTCACGGCTCTTCTGTCCGTGTCTGATCCAGAAGTCGCGGACTGTCTTATCCTTGCTGCTCAGGGTGTAGCCTGTGTCGGCCATGGGGTGGGAGAAGAAGGAGCCGTTGTAGTCGAGGCCCAGTTTTCTCTCTTTTGCCCACTCGACCCAGCCGGTAAAGTGCTCGGGGCCGATCTCGTCCCGCTCAACCTTTTTGCCGTCAAACTCACCGTAGATGGAGTGAAGGTTCAGTCTGTGGGTACCGGGAATCAGGGAGAAGGCCTTGTCCAGGTCGTCTCTCATTTCGGGAATGCTTCTGGACTTTCCGGGGTAGTTTCCTGTTACCTGGATTCCGCCTCCCGAAAGCTCGGCGTCGGGAGTTTCGAATCCGCCCACATCGTCGGTCTGCCAGCAGTGAAGGCTCAGGGAAACGGCCTTCATGGCCTCCAGGGCCTTATCCGTATCAACGCCCAGCTCGGCGTACATCTCTTTTGCAATATTATACATTTTAAGGGTTCTATCATTCATTGTGTTTCCTCCGAATAAATCAATTCTACAGCCCCTATAGTGAGGGAACCTTGACGATACGGTCAAATTTTAGCACAATATCGTCACCCAGGAGGATGAGATGTTTCAACTGAACCGTCCCGATTTTTTCGACTCCGAAGAGCTTCCCGTAAAGCTTATCCGCCGTAATCCCCAGATCCCCTACCCCCTCCACAGCCACGACTTCTCGGAGCTCGTGATAATCCTCAGCGGTACGGGTATCCATTTTACCGAGGAGGGGGAGTACAGGGTCCAGGCGGGTGATGTCTTTATAATCCACTCGGGAACCACCCACGGCTACAAGGATCTGGAGGATCTTAATCTGGTAAACCTCCTCTTCACTCCGGACCATCTCCCCCTCCCCTTTCTGGATATTGCCCACTGCCCCGGCTATCAGGCTCTCTTCCGTCTTGAGCCCCGGTACAGAAAGAGCCACAACTTTGCCAGCCGTCTCCGCCTCGGCCCCGATGAACTGACCAGGGTGAGCTCCCTGCTCCAGCGTATAGATCAGGAGCTTTCGGAGGGGGAGAAGGGCTTTGCCTATATGGCATCGGTTCTCTTTATGGAACTGATTGGTATCCTGAGCCGCTCCTATGACAGCTCCGAAAACCTGGAGAGCCGGGAGCTTCTGCGGATAGCCAGGGGCATAAGTTTTCTGGAACACAATATAAGCGGAAAGATCACTCTGAAGGAGCTTGAAGAGGAAACGGGAATGTCAGCCAGCTCCCTGAACCGTCACTTCAAAAGGGTCACCGGAGTCCCGCCTCTGGAATATCATATAAGGCTGAAAATCAGAAAAGCCTGTACTCTGCTGAAGACTTCGGACCTGAATATTACCGAAGTGGCCGGCCGCTGCGGCTTTGAGGACAGCAACTACTTTACCCGGCAGTTCGGTAAGGTCATGTGCATGACCCCGAGACAGTACAGAAAGAGTGAATAGAGCAGGAATCTCCATAGACTAATGGGTGCCGGGGGAGTATGATAGCTCCCGATGAAAGAACAGACACTTACGACCGGCCGTTTTCCCGGACTCCTTTCCCTCTGGAAAACAGACGCTGACAGCTTTAAAAGACTCCTTGTACTGGCCCTGCCCATTGCGGCGCAGAACATGGTCCAGACTCTACTGAATATGGTGGATACACTGATGATCGGCCAGCTGGGAGAGACCGCCATTGCCGCGGTGGCCCTGTCAAACCAGGTGTTCTTTCTGCTGATGCTGCTGCTCTTCGGAATCAGCAGCGGCTCTGCCGTATTTACCGCACAGTTCTGGGGAAAGAGAGACCTTCAGGGCATTCACAGGGCCCTTGGTATGGCTCTGATACTGGGACTCTCGGGAGCGGTTCTCTTTACCGCCGCAGCCCAGCTGGCTCCCGCCTTTATTCTTGGAATATTCTCTTCAGATCAGGAAGTCATCAATGCAGGGGTGCCCTATCTGAGAATCGCCTCGGTAAGCTATATGTTTACCGCCGGAACCATTATCTTCCAGGGAGTTCTCCGGAGTACCGGAGTGGTCAAGCTCCCCCTCTTTCTCTCTGTTTCGGCCCTCAGCCTCAACGCCGTATTCAACTACGGACTGATCTTCGGCAAACTGGGCCTCCCTGAGATGGGTATCACCGGTGCCGCCCTGGCCACATCGGGAGCCAGAATCATCGAGATGATGGCTCTTGTACTTGTAGTCTATCTGAAAAAGTACGCCGTTGCGGGAAGCCTGAAGGAGATGCTGGATCAGAACAAAGCTTTTATCCGGCGCTTCTTCCAGCGGGTCAGCCCGGTCATCCTCAACGAGGTGGGATGGTCCGTGGGAATGACCATGTTTACCCTGGTCTATGCCCGGATGGGCACCGAGATTCTGGCGGCCTACAATATCATGGACACCTTCTCACGTCTCTCATTTATCTTTTTTGTGGGTACAGCCAATGCCACGGCCATTATGCTGGGCAATATGATCGGCGAGGGACGGAGCCGGGAGGCAGAGCGCATAGCCAAGACCATCCTGATGACTGTGCCCCTTATTGCAGCTGCCATCGGGGTGCTGATCTTTATCGCCGCCCCTGTGATTCCCCACCTCTTCAATATCTCGGACTATGTGTCCAACCTGGTGGTGCAGCTGCTGCGGATCTTTACCCTGGTCCTCTTTGTTAAGGCCTCGAACATGCACATTATCGTGGGGATACTCCGCAGCGGCGGGGATACTCTCTTCTGCGCGGGGCTGGAACTCCTGCCCCTCTGGTTTCTGAGCATCCCTCTGATGGCCGTGGCGGGACTGGTTCTTCACCTGCCCCCCCACATGGTCTACCTCTTCTGTCTGACAGAGGAGGTGGCCAAGTATATCAGCGGTGTGTGGCGGGTACGCTCGGAGCGCTGGATCCACGATCTGACATAATCCTCAGCACATTGAGGACAGCCAGGAGGGCAACTCCCACATCTCCGAAGACGGCCAGACCCATTCCGGCATAGCCCAGGGCCGCCAGCACCAGTATCACGGCCTTGATTCCCAGGGCCATGATGATATTCTGAACAACAATCTCCCTGGTCTTCCGGGCGATACGCCGGGCGTTTACCAGACGGGAGGGCTCATCGGCCATCAGCACAATATCCGCCGCCTCGATGGCCGCATCGGAACCGAGACCGCCCATGGCGATTCCCACATCCGCACGGGCCAGAACCGGGGCGTCGTTTATGCCGTCACCCATAAAGGCGGTGTTCCTTCCCTGGGCAATGGACATCTCAAGGGCCTCAACCTTCTGATGGGGAAGCAGATCCGCCTGATAGCCGTCCAGTCCAAGCTGATCTGCAACAACCCGGGCGGTGGTATCGCTGTCGCCGGTCAGCATAATAATCGATCCGATACCGCTCTTTTTCAGACCCTTAAGGGCCTCGGGTGTGTCCCGGCGTACTGCATCGGAGAGGACGACGGCACCCTTGTAGACCTCGCCCAGGGCCACATGGACAGTGGTGCTCCCCTCGGGACCGGCAATCAGATTCAGTTCATGTTCCTCCATCCAGGAGGCCTTGCCGATGGTGATAATATCACCCTGCCAGTGGGCACGGATGCCGTGGCCGGCAATCTCTTCAACCTTCTCTGCAGCAGGGAGTTCGGCCGGGGCTGATCCGCCCCCGGTCCTGCCTGAGCTCTCCCGCCAGGCCCGCACAATGGACTCAGCGATAGGGTGAGATGAGGATGATTCCGCGACGGCGGCGAGCTTTAAAAGCTCTTCCTCTGATACATTTTCAGCGGGAAGAACCGAGGAGACGGAAAACTTCCCCTCTGTCAGGGTACCGGTCTTGTCCATAAACACAGTGTCGATCCGGTTCAGGGCCTCAAGATAGTTTCCTCCCTTCACCAGAATTCCCTCTTTTGAGGCCCTTCCGATTCCCGCAAAGAATCCCAGGGGAATGGATACAACCAGAGCACAGGGGCAGGAGACAACCAGAAATACCAGGGCTCTGTAGATCCAGTCACTGAAGAGGGCGCCCTCAATAACCAGGGGAGGAATGACCGCCAGCAGGGCCGCCAGGGCAACAACGGCGGGGGTGTACCAGGCGGCAAAGCGGGTAATAAACTGCTCGGACCGGGCCTTGCGGCTGCTGGATTCCTCTACCATTCTGATAATACGGGAGTAGGAGGATTCGGAGAGGGTCTTTGTAGAGCGGATTTCCAGCAGGGACTCCCTGTTGACGAAACCGCTTAAGACCGTGCTGCCAGGGGACACCTGACGGGGATAGGACTCGCCTGTCAGTGCGGAGCTGTCCACAGTTCCCTCGCCCTTCTCAATTACACCGTCCAGGGGAACACGGTCACCGGGTCTCAGGCGGTAGAGGGTTCCCACGGGAACATCCTCGGGTTCCGTCTCCACTGGCCCTGCCGAGGCGGCGGGAGAAAGCACCATAACCTTGCCCGGTTTGGAATCCATCAGGTTCCGGATGGAACGGCGTGAGCGGTCCACGGCGATGTCCTGAAAGAACTCACCAACCTGATAGAAGAGCATAACAGCGACCGCCTCGGGATAGTCGCCGATGGCAAAGGCACCGGCGGTGGCAATGATCATCAGAAAGTTCTCATCCAGGAAACGGCCCTTTTTCATATTCTTCAAACCCGATAGAAGAACGGTTCTACCGATCAGAAGGTAGGCGGCGGCGTAAAGAATGGTGAAAGGCATGCCCTCAACACCGGTTCCATTACCGAATCTGTTTAGAGCTATAAGGGTAAAAAAGATCAGGGCACCGATAATCTCGGTCCACTTTCTCAGGAGAGCGGCGGGACTGAAAAGCCCCTCCCCTTTATCATCTGTGGTGCCGGAGGTTTCAGAGCGCTCCTGTACGGTAACCCCCTCTTCCACTGTGTCAACAAGCTCCTGCAGCAGAGAGCCTGTAGAACCGTCGGGACTCCCGCCGTCAAGGTAGAGGATCTGGGTTGCCAGGTTTACCCGGGCCTCTTTTACCCACTCCAGCTTATTAATTCTATCTTCAATGACTGCAGCGCAGTTGGCGCAGCACAGCCCATTCAATGTATATTCACTTTTTCCAGACATGCTGTCCTCCGGATATCTCATCAAATAAACATATAAGCATGTGCTTATATGTTTAATATAGATCCGCCTGCGCAATATGTCAATATATAACCCCTCATAGTCCCTGGAACTTACCCGAAAGGATCTCCTCTACAAGAACAGGAACCAGATCTCCCGCCTTCCCGGTTCTGTGCTCATCAAATCGGGTGTGTACCATTGAGGGTTCCAGGTTGAGCTCAATAGTTTTCGCCCCGGCAGTAGACGCCTGGGCCACAAAACCGGCAGCCGGATAGACATGTCCCGAGGTTCCAATGGAGATAAAGAGGCCGCACTCCTCAAGGAGTTCCATAATCTCATCCATTCTGTAGGGCATCTCGCCGAACCAGACAATATCCGGACGCAGAGTCCCTCTGGCCCCGCACTCCTCACAGCAGGCGGCTGTAGTCAGATCACCGGCCAGATCCCGGCGTGAACCGCAGGCGGTGCAGAGGCTCTTCAATAGCTCGCCGTGCATATGGATAATATTGCCGCTGCCTCCCCTCTCATGGAGGTTATCGATATTCTGGGTGATCACCGTAACCAGTCCGGGATACTCTTTTTCAAGCTCCCCCAGGGCGAAGTGTGCCCCATGGGGATCCACCGATGCAAGCTGAGCCCTCCTTTCATTGTAGAAATTCTGCACCAGTTCGGGATTCCGTGCATAGCCCTCGGGGGTGGCCACGTCCTCCACATTGTGCTCCTCCCAGAGGCCGTCGGAGGCCCGGAAGGTCCTGATCCCCGACTCCGCGGAGATTCCAGCCCCGGTTAAGACAACTATGGATCGGGGTCCTGCAGCGGCGCCGCCACCGGCTCCGGGGCTCATGACTTCAGCTCCTTTTCCAGCTGTGCAAAGCGGTCCAGGATGGGCAGCTTCTGGGTACACGCCGCCTCGCAGGCGCCACAGGAGGTACAGCGCTCAAGCTCGGTCAGATCCGCGGACCAGTGATATTTCAGACGGTTTGCCAGACCATCGGTGCTTCCCGTCAGTTTCAGATGATTCCAGACCTCCTGAAAAGCCCAGACATGAATTTCCTCGGGACAGACATCGCAGTAACGGCAGCTGGTACAGAGGGAGTTGAAGTCTTCGGTAATGCTCTTTGTCAGCTTGGCCGTTTCTTCGGCCGTATAGGGACGGAAGCTCTCCACCGCGGCAACGGCGCTGTCCACATCATCCTTGTTCCGGAACCCCACAAGAAAGGTGGAGATTCTCTCATCATTGAGAAGGAAGTGGATGGCGCTCTCCAGCAAGGTCTGTTCGGGCCGGACCTTTAGAAAGTCCAGGGCATCCCCGCTTCCGGTAATCAGCCCTCCCCCGAGGGGGTTCATAATAACAGCGCCCATTCCGTTCTCGGCGGCGGCTTCGATACCCTCCTGTCTGTAGGCGGAGTTCATAACCGAGTAGCCCAGGGTCACACCTTCAAAGTATCCCTCTTCGATAACCCTGCGGATATCGGCTCCCCCAAGATGGGTAGAGAAGACGGCATGCTTGATCAGCCCCTCCTCCTTTGCCTTGAGGATGGCATCAACGGCGCCGCCCCTCTTGCGGCCCTCCCAGTCCTCCATGGTCAGAACATACCAGCAGTTATAGAAGTCGATGCAGTCCACACCGAGGCGCTCCAGAGATCGTTCAAGCTCCTCCCGGAGAACAGATCCGTCGCTCTTGCTGCTCTTGGTGGAGAGGGTAAAGGGCCTGCCTGACTTCTTCATCTCTGCCACTGCCCGGCCCATAATAAACTCGGACTTGTCGTCGCAGTAGCCGGGAGCCGTATCAAAGTAGGTTATTCCCTTGTCAAAGGCGTGAAGAACTGTCTCCGCCGAAGCGTCGATATCATGGGGATTTTCAAAACGCATGCCCCCGAAACCGATGGCGGCTGTTTTCAGGCCGCTGCGGCCGTAATTTCTGTAGATCATAATGGACTCCTTGAGACTGTTGGTAGTTATTGCTGAATCGTCGGTGTAAATCGCTGGAAATAATCACTGGTGTGAGGGATCAACCCTCTTCAATATGTTCCTGACAGATTCGGTATATCTGGATCACATGGGCATCCTTGAGAGAGTAGAAGATGTGCTTTCCGTCCCTTCGGGAGTTGACCACGTGGGCCTGTTTTAGCTGCCTGAGCTGATGAGACACCGCGGGCTGACTCATATCCATCAGTTCGGCAATCTCATGAACACAGAGCTCCCCCTCTATCAGGGCATTGATTATCCTCAGGCGGGAGGGGTCTCCGAAGATTTTGAATGTCTGAACCATATGCTCCAGCCTGCTCAGGGGGGCCAGTTTCTGCCTGACTTTCTCAACTCTGGCGGCGTCATGTTTGACTTCGGGGGCTTCAATATCATTCATATCTTCAAGTCTACCACAGCCCGGAGATTCTGCACAGTAATGCCCCTGATACACCATTGTTTGAGGCCAGGAAAAAGAAAGTGGAACATTTTGTTAATCTTTATATCCGGGGATGAAAATTCCGGTCTTTGGGGTATAATAGTTCGATACTGAATCTCAATACTTTAATAATCGGGTTCTGAACCCGGGGAGTACAAAAAGTGAAAAAACTGCTTGTGATACTGATGCTGATTTCCCTCAGCGCTCCTCTCTTTGCCCAGGAGAACTCTTTAGATGACAGAGAGATCAAGGAGATCAATCTGAGTACGAAGAACCTTGAAGGAAGAGCAAAGGCCGGACTGGCCCTCGGTTATCCCACGGGATTTGTCTTCGGCTACAGGGCAGCCAACTTTCTGGAATTCAATGTTCTGGCAGGCACCTTCTACAACAAGGATTTCACCCTCGGTGCAAATATGATGTTTACCATCGCCGACATAAAGATCAAGGGTCTCTCCTTTCCCCTCTCCATAGGTCCCCAGGTAAACTTTCACATTGGTGACAAGTTTGATATGTCTGTGATGGGATTTATCCGATGGGAGCATACCTTTGAAGAGATCCCCCTCAACCTCTATATCGAGGGAGGACCGGGAATGTTCTTTATCCAGGGCTTCGACTTTGCCTGGTCCACATCCCTGGGAGTACGCTACGTATTCTAGCACCCGGCTGAAAATCTGAAGCGGCAGCTGCAGGAACCATGCCCTGCAGCCCTGCCGGCTGAGATATCAGGAGTAGTAGGGTTCGGGAGGAGAAGGCACCAGAGAGTTCCAGCTGTAGTCTCTGACCTTGAATCCCCTCTTTTCAAGATCCCTGTGTATTCCAAGCACATGGTTCTCAATATTTTCAGGAGGACAGGCGGAGCGGACATTGAGAACCACCTGCATCTCCCTGACCATTCCTTCGGGCACATTGATCTCATCCGCCTGAATATGTCCCATAACATAACTGACCTTCAGTGCTCCTGAGGGTGTAGTCAGAAGTATCTTGGCATGGGCCACATCTCCCAGTTCGGGATTCCGGAAGGACTCCATCAGAGGAAAGGAGAACTCCATAGGGTCCGTATCGTCACTCCCCTCGATAATCCAGGAACCGTTATACCAGCCGTACTCCGCCTCTGCCGCCGCATAGACATCGTAGTCGATGGGAATTCTCTCGGAGAAGTCCAGGGGAAATCCCTTCAGACAGGCATCCAGAAGTTCATCCATACCTTCCCCGGTCCGGGCGGAACAGAGCCTCAGGTCAACTGAGGGATTAAGCCTGCCCAGAAACCCGGCGGCTCCCTCCTTCTGACTGTCATCGAGAAGGTCTGTCTTGGAAACAACCAGAACTTCCGACTCTCTTATCTGATGGGAGACCAGGACCTCACCCGCCTGAAGGGGGCGGAACAGATCCATTTCCAGATACTCCTTCTGAAGTCTAAGACCGTCCACCAGAGTCAGAAAGGCCTTAACCTCAACCGTATCAGAGTGAAACTGAATCATCGGATTCACCACGGTGGCAGCCAGATCGGTGCAGCTTCCCACGGCCTCGGCAATAATCACATCGGGCTCTCTTTCGGAAATGACAGATTTGACGGTTTCGAGAAAATCCGGAAACCGGCAGCAGAAACAGCCTCCGGAAACCTCATGAGAATCGATTCCCTCAAGCATGGGAAACATTGTATCCACCAGAGTATCCCCCTGGTCATTGCTGATAACCGAGACCTTCAGGCCTCTCTTCTCCAGGGCCGATGCGGCCTGAACCATAAAAGTGGTCTTCCCGGAACCCAGGAATCCTCCCAGCAGTATCAGTTTAGTCATTCACTCAACTCCTCTTACTTCTTTCCACAAACTGGCAATAATCGATTCATTTTCTCTGGGACAGAGCACTGTCAGTCCCTCTCTTATTCCGGTCTTTTCGGCGGGAGTAATTGTATAACCTCTGCCGTTATCGGAGACATAGAGCATCTTCCCGGCAATCTTCAGGAATCCCTTTACCCGGTAGCTGGCACCCTCAATGCGGCTCATAAAATCCTTCAGAACCTGCTCACTCTCCAGGTTTCCCTCAAGGAAAAGGCTTCCGGGCCTTGTCTCGGGAGTGTTGCAGCTCTCCCGTTCGGCAAGTCGCCGCTGTGAAGATCCCGAGAGGATGAATCCGTAATCGAAGTCTCCAAAAGAACCGGTCTGTACGGGTACACCGGTCCTCGTCTCAAGATCACCCAGAAGCTCTTTCAGCTCTCTTTCAGGAACCAGATCGCACTTGTTTACCAGTATCTGATCGGCAGCCTGAATCTGCCTTCCGATAACATCCAGAACATGAACAAGGGCCTTATACTTCACAGGGTCCACAAGAGTCACAACCCTTCTGATCTCAAAACTATCTTCAAGACCGTGCTCAGTCAGGATCTTCTGCATACTTGAGGGGTCCGACAGGCCGGAAGCCTCGATAAAGAGCAGGTCGGGACTCTGGGTGGCAAAATACTTCAGACCATAGAGGAAGGGTGCCTTCAGACAGGAACAGAAGATGGAACCGTTGCCGATCTCATAGATCTTGTGTCCCCCCTCCAGAAGCTCCGGGTTTTCGCTCTTTAAAAAGGAACCGTCCACCGGCACCTCACCGAAATCGTTGACAAGAAGTCCCAGTTTTCTGGTGCCGAATGTCCTGATCAGCTCATTGAGAACCGTTGTTTTTCCGGCTCCCAGAAATCCGGCGAGAAGCACCACATCGATTTTTGAACCCATCATCTCTCCCCTCAATAATTCGATAAGCAGCCCAAAGGCTGCAAAAAAACGCCCCGGCCGGGTCCGTGGACCGGCGGGGCGAGTATCACCAGGTTATATCCTGCCGGAATTCAATCAGACAAGAGCTCCGATCTCTTTCTCAAGTTCCGCACGTGAGGGGATAAGGGAGACATGGGTTACCTTTCCGTTTACCGCAAGGGAAGGAAGGTTTGCCACACCGAGCTTTCCGAGTCTGGCAATGTTTTCGGGTTCGAGGATCTTTCTTTCAACAACCTCAACCTTGTCACTTCCGAAGATACCGATCATATCATCGGCGGCGGCCTTCATATAACCGCAGGCGGCACAGGTGGCGGAGTCGATGGTCAGAACCTCAATCAGGACATGCTCCAGATTTTCATAGTCGGGCATCTCCACATCGATCTCAACCTCTTCCTTAACATAGCTTTCCAGGAAGCTTCTGGTGGCATCGATGTTCTGAACGGCCTGTCCGATTCCAACAATATTCTCAATGGGAACACCGAAGGGCATATCACATCCGGGAGCCAGGATAAAGCTCTCTGTTCCGACCTTGTCCATCAGCTCGATGGCGGCCTTCTGACAGTCCTTCTGGTTACCCAGGAGCATGGTTACTGTGAGCTGCAGGTTACCGGAGATCATGATGCCTGCGGCATCGGTAATCTTCTTGGCTTCCACAATATCGATATTCTCATCGATAGAGAGGCAGTCGGGACCGGTTTTTGCCATAACCTCAAGGTTCTTTGTGGCGTCACCGCATACAAAGAAGGAGCTGAAAACCCCTTTGGAACGTACATGGTCAAAGAACCGCTTGTAATCGGCTGCCATAAACTGATCGAACATCTCCGGGGAGATCTGGGAGATCAGGGGGTCAACGGCACCGACAATATCCATGCCCGCCTCGATATAGTAGTCGGCAACGGCAATGGCCACATCTGTTGAGTAGGAGATCAGACTCTTAACATAGTCCTCATCATCGTACATATCCATAAAAATATTGGTGCTTCTCAGGTGGGAAGCCAGGGTGAAGGGTCCGCAGACCAGACCGTAAAGGGCAGTGGTCTCACCAACGGCGGCCTTGAACTTCTCCATAACATCCAGAATCATGGGCAGACGGCCTTCGCTTTTTGCGGGAATCTTTGTGGGGACTTCCTTGCCCTCGGCAAAGGGGTGGCTGCTTACAGTGGGGGGTGAATCCTCGGCCCAGAGCAGATCACATCCCAGAATCTCTGCTTCAATCTGAAGATCAAAGACAACAGGCTGACCGTCGGGGGAGTACTGTTTGTTTGACTCAACAAGACAATCAAGCAGCTTTCCGCCGTCCTGAAGAACTTCCTGTGCATTGTAGCCTTTCAGGTTGGCAATCTGAACACCTGTATAAGGAACCCAGGGAGCTCTGTCTACAGCTTCTCCCTTAAACGCTTTCATTACTAACTCTTTGCCGTTCATATTAATCGATGACCTCCGGGATTTTCATACTTTTGGTCTATAATAATCCCCTGATCCCTGTGCCTTATATAAAAGACCCGCCAATTTTGGTACTTTTTCCGCATATATTCTTACTAAACTATTGTTCATAACGGGTATTATTACTTGCTATCGAATAGTAAATATCAGTAGAATATTAATATGAGAATAACTACCAAAGGCCGATATGCTATCAGAGCGATAGTGAACATGGCTAAAAACGACGACAACAAACCGATTTCGATTAAATCGATATCCGACAGGGAGGACCTGTCTCCGATATTTCTTGAGCAGATTTTCACAAAACTTAAAAAAGCCGGAATCACAGAGTCAATCAGAGGTGCCTCTGGGGGCTTCCGTCTGGCTAGAGAACTTGACCAGATTACCATACTTGATGTACTGGAAGCTGTTGAAGAGGGTGTACTTCTTGCCCCCTGTACCGCAGGGGGAGAGAACTGTGAACGCTCCGTGGACTGTGGTCTCGCCAACTTCTGGTATGACACAGAACAGGATATCAGAAAGTCTCTGATGGATCGTACTATTCAGGATATTCTTTCAAACTATATTGAGGCTTGCTGATCCTTCAGATCTCAATCCCGTTTACTGCTTTGTCAATAAAGGCATGTATCTCCTCCAGGGAGTTCATTGCCAGCAGCTTCTTACTGTCACTTCTTGCTTTTTCAACATCCACTGCATTGATAAATCTCTGAATTGCCGGAATCTGTACCGGAGGCATCGATAGATTGGTGATTCCCGTACCGAGCAGAAAGTAAACCATCTCTTTATTGAAGGCCATATTGCCGCATATGCTTAAGGTGCAGTTCTCCTTACGAGAGGCCTCGGCTATGCGGGCAATGGTCCTCAGAACCGCAGGGTGCCGGGGATCGTAGAGCCCGGAGACCTTCTCGTTGGTTCTGTCCACACCAAGCAAGTACTGAACAAGGTCATTGGAGCCCACAGACATGAAGTCCGCCTCCTTGGCCAGATCCTCAACCATCATAACCGCCGAGGGAAGCTCAATCATAACACCCAGCTCCGGAACCGGACCGCAATCCATGCCGTCTCTCTTGAGGAACTCAATGCTCTTGTCCACCATTCTCTTTGCCTGTCTGAAATCATCAAGAGAGGAGATAAGAGGAAACATGATTCTGAACTTTCTGCCCTCTCCCGCGCGGAGCATGGCCTTCAGCTGTCCCACAAAGATTTTCTTGTTCTCAAGCAGAAACCGAATTGCCCGGAGTCCGAGGAAGGGGTTCTCCTCCTCCGAGTCGGGAACATAGGAGAGGATCTTATCCCCGCCGATATCAAGGGCCCTGAGGGTTATCAGGGGATGGTCCATCCCGTCAAAGATCTTTTTGTAAACCAGATACTGCTCGTCCTCACTGGGAAAGCTGTTCCTTATAAGAAAGGGAAACTCCGAGCGGTAGAGCCCGATCCCTTCGGATTTCATCCTTACAGCCATCTTGATATCGCTGATCAGGTTGATGGTGGCACGCAGATAGACCCGCTCACCGTCAAGGGTCCTGGTCTCCTCCTGAATCAGGTTCTCCTGATCAAGGATGAGCTGCCGGTCCTTTTTGAGGGATCTGTACTGTGTCAGGGTGTCTTCACCCGGATTGATCAGCAGGTTTCCCTGGAAACCGTCAATAATCAGAAATGTTCCTGAGCTGATGGAAAAGAGCCTCTTGTCATCGGTGTATACAAGGGGAACACCAAGGGACTTGGCCAGTATGGTAATATGGGCGGAAGCTCCCTGACTGAAGAGGACAAGGCCCTCCACATGCTGTGCTGTAATCTTAACCAGCTCCGAGGGCAGAAGCTCCCGGGCTACAAGGACCTGTCCGGAATAATCACCCGAGTCCTGCTCCTCACCGGAAAGGTTCCGAAGAAGTCTGTGTCCCAGGTCCCGAATATCCTGCACCTTCTCCTGGAGCCTGGGATTGTCGCTCTCGGAGAAGACCTTCATAAAGTACTCCACCCGGGTAATGATGGCGTTGCACGGGGAGACTCCGGCTTTGATATCCTCCTCCATCTTCCCGATAAACGAGGAGTCCCGGAGCATAAGCAGGTGAGTACTGAAGATCAGTGAGCCCACATCGGAAAGCTGCTCCTCCATCTCGGTCTGCAGCTCCTGAAGCTGCTCTTCTGTCTGGGAGAGAGCCTTTACAAAGTCCTCCTCCCCTGCATTCAGACAGCTCTCAGGCAGGCCTGTAAAGAGGTTTTTGCTCCTGCCGGCCTCCATGACATAGGCCTTTCCTATACCGATGCCCTCAACCACAGCCTGTCCCTTGATCAGGGATACATCCTCCTGTTTCCGTGGAGCCTCCTTCTTCTGGGAAACCCCCATCAGAAGCTTGGCATTTTCCAGAGTGGCCGCAAGCTGTGAGGCTATGGCCTTGAAGGCCATCATATCGTTTTTATTGAAGTAGCCGGGAAGGTGGTGCTGCAGGACAAGGACGCCGATACGGGTCAGTCCGCTGAGGATAGGTACCGCAAGAAAGGCCTGATACTGCTCTTCAAGACTCCCCGGGATGGCCTTGAATTTAGGGTTCTCCTGACCGTTCTTCTCCAGGATGGACCGGAGTTCCTTCATGGCTGTACCCACAAGGCCTTCACCGGTACCGAGAATGAGTTTTCCTATCAGCTCGGGATTCAGTCCCTCTGTTGCCTCCAGAATCAGCCGGTCCAGATACTCGTCATAGAGATAGATGGAACAGACATCGGCCTTCATATGACCCGAAACCGTCTTGACGACCTTCTGCAGAAAGCCCCGGACATCACTCTTTTCACGAAAGAGATCGGAGAGTTCGCCAATATTACAAATCAGTTCAACATTATCTTTGGTCATTTTGCAGGTCCTCAATCATCATTGTCTTTATTAACAACATAGCGGTTCCGACCGCTGTTTTTTGCCCTGTAGAGAGCATCATCGGCCTTCCTTACCAGAATATCAGGCAGCTGTTCAAAACCGGGGACCAGACTTGCCAGTCCTATGGAGAGAGTCAGATAAGAAGCGACAGGCGAAGCTTTATGGGGGATGGATTCTTCCCTGACAGCCTGCAGGATAGACTCACAGAGGGTAATACCCTCATCAACACCTGTATCAAAAAGAATAACCGCTATCTCCTCACCGCCGTAACGACAGACCGAATCGGTATCTCTGCGGAGTACCCCCTTTACAAGAGAGGCGGTCTGCTTCAATACATCATCCCCTTTCTGATGCCCGTAAAGATCATTGTAAGCCTTAAAATGATCCACATCAATCATCAATAGTGTAATAATTTTCTGCTCTCTTACCGCAAGGTGCCAGAGATTATTGAGGGAAAGATCAAAATATCTCCGGTTCGATAGTCCTGTCAGCCCGTCCTTCCAGGCAAGGAGCTCCAGCCTGTCATTGAGGACCTGAAGATTGTTTCTGCTGCTCTCGGAGACATTGAGTTTCTTCTTTAACAGAAGGTTTGCCCTTACATTGGAAAAGAGAATAATAGAAAGGATTCCCGCGACAAAGTAGAGCACCACAAACCAGCGCTGCTTCCATGGCGGAGCCTTGATATGAACAGGAATAACAAGCTCCTCGCTGCTCCAGACACCGTCGTTGTTCGAGGCGGTTACCTTGAACAGGTAGTTCCCGGGAGAGAGGTTCTGATAGACTGCATAGTTTCGTGTTCCGCTGTGAATCCAATCCCTGTCCAGGCCCTCGAGCATATAGCGGTACTGATTCTGATCGGGACTGGTAAAATCCAGAGCCGCAAATTCAAAACTCACAAGGTTTTGTCTCCAGTTCAGACCAAGACTCCTCCCCTCCAGAAGTTCGGATAAATACGGATAGGGTGTCCCCATAACCTCAATGCTGTTCATCCAGAGGGCCGGAGGATGGGGATTGTCATAGAGGATGTCAGAGTTGAACCGGAGAACGCCTTCGGAACTTCCGAAGTAGATCAGCCCTTCCGGGTCCATCACCGATGCGCTGTACATCTGCTGGGCCACAATGCCGTCACTCTCGTCAATTCTGATAATTGTATCATCCTCCATATTCAGAATGCTGATCCCCGAGGTGCAGGCGATCCACAGTCTGCTGCGGGCATCCTCCTGGAGGGCCTGAATATGGTTGGAAAAAAGACCGTCCGACTTGAAGTAGTGAACAAAACTTCCCCCCGCTTCAGAGAGTCTGCTGAGGCCCCCGCCGGTGGCAACCCAGATCCTTCCCCGGCTGTCTTCAAAGATATCGTTGATCAGATTATTGCTCAGACTCTCCCTGTCCCGGGGATCATGAAGGAAGAATTTGAAACTGCCTGTCTCCCTGTTGTAAAGGTTGAGCCCCTGATTGGTTCCTACCCAGATGTTGTTTCTGCTGTCCCTGAAAATCCTGAAAATAAGATTGTTGCTCAGCCTTGGATCTTCGGGAGAGTGGCTGAACACATCCAGAATACCATCTTCTTCTGACCAGTGGATAAGTCCCTGTCTGTAGGTGCCGATCCAGAAGCTTCCGTCAATATCCTCCTGAATGGCATAGACTATAGGCTCCTTCATTCCCGGAGCCAGGGAGGAGAGAGAGAAGTGATCAAAATCATTGGTTATGGGATTGTAGCGATCCAGTCCCTCCAGAGTTCCCACCCATACCCGGCCCCGGGAGTCCTCGATCACTTCGACTGCATTCTGGTGGGAGAGAGACCAGGGATTGTCATCATCGGGCATCCAGTGCTTTACCGAGTCCCCGTCAAAGCGCCAGAGACCATTGCTGTACATGGCCACCCAGAAACGGTTTTCACTGTCTATCATGATTCTCCGTATCCGGTCCCTGGGAAGTGAGAGATCATTCTCCCTCTGGTTATGAAGAAAACGGAAGTCCTTTTTCAGAGGATTCAGCTTATTGACACCTTCACCGTTTGTTCCGATCCAGTAGACGCCTCCCCTGTCCCTGAGGAAGGAGTAGACTATGCCGTTATTCAGTTTATAATCGTCCAGAGGATCCGCCCCGAAGTGGACGGTTTCACCGCTCTCCCGGAACCAGCGGTAGAGACCCTGTCCCCAGGTGCCGATCCAAAGGTCTCCCGAGGGATCGGGATAGACCAGATAGACATTTCCCTCCACATCCAGATGATCGGTAACGGCTCCCGTATCCCTGTCCAGCAGGGAAACACCACCGTCCCAGGTGCCCACCCAGAGTCCGGAACCGCCGGCATCGGCCAGGGCCATTACAACGGAGGAACGAAGAGCCTCAGGATTCCCGGGTTCGCCCCGGAAATGGCGGAAGCCCTCTGTTTCAGGATCGAAGAGATCCACACCACCATAACTGCCTACCCACAGCCTTCCATCGGAATCCATATGGAGGGAGCGGATTGTATTGTTCAGCAGGGAGTCCTCTTCATCGGGATTGTGAAAATAAGTGAGGATATCACCGCTTTTCAGATCCAGCCGGTTCAGACCATCCAGGGTGCCCAGCCAGACTGATCCGTCAGAGTCTCTGCAGACGGCGGTAACGATCTCATTGGAGAGACGGTTTTGTCCCGAGGCATGGCCGTAGTTCTGAAACTCCTCTGTTTCCAGATTGAAGCGGGAAACTCCGTCATAGGTACCGATCCAGAGCCAGGGATCTACCGGGTCCAGATAGATTGTCTGAATAAGGTCGTGGGGAAGGGTATTTTTCTCGAAGGGCTCATGCTCATAGACCACAAAGCCCTTGCCGTCGTAACGGCAGAGACCGCTCTGTGTGGCAAACCAGAGATAGCCCCGGCGGTCCTGCACAATCCCTGAAACAGAGTTGTTGGCAAGTCCGTCCTTCTGACTTATATGGTCAAAGATAAAGGAACTTCCCCAGAGAGGAGAACAGAAAATCAACAGAATAAAAGTAAGAGTGATTTTCTGTATTCCGCTCATTATTTTATGCATCTATGGGTGTCAGCTCCGGGAGAGTTTTCCCGATTTATCGGCGCAGACACGGACCGCTTCCATAAGGGCCGAACGCAGTCCCTTCTCCTCCAGAACACCGACAGCCTCAATGGTTGATCCTCCGGGGGAACAGACCTGATCCTT
Organism: Spirochaeta sp. UBA5339; assembly: GCA_002408085.1. Lineage (GTDB taxonomy): Bacteria > Spirochaetota > Spirochaetia > DSM-2461 > DSM-2461 > Oceanispirochaeta. The sequence goes on along the minus strand of DHQL01000003.1, from coordinate 54,832 downwards.
CAGCTCACCCGGATGGGTTCCTGTTTCCAGAACCATCTTCGCGGAACCGAGAACCGCCTGAGCAGCCATTCTGTAAGCCTTGTCCCGGGGAAGCCCCTCCCGGACAGCTCCATCGGCCAGGGCCTCGATAAACATAAAAACATAGGCGGGACTGGAGCCGCAGAGAGCGGTATAGCCGTCAAAGAGCCTCTCCTCCAGAAGTTCAGCCCTGCCGCAGGCTCCCATCAGATCAATAACCTCTTTGACCTCCGCTTCACTCAGATTCTCCGTGGGACAGAGGGCCGTCATTCCCTCGCCAACCAGTGCCGGGGTATTGGGCATGGTCCTGACCAGCTTCAGATCCCTTTCGAAAAGCCCGAGTACCTGTGCCCGGCTCTTGCCCGCGGCAATGGTGATAATTACGGTGCTGTCGCTTACAGCCTTTCGAATCTGTCTGATAACAGGCTCATAGATATGGGGCTTTACCGCCAGAAAGAGATAGTCCAGCTTTTCAAGAAATGCCAGATTGTCTGTGCTTGTATTTATTCCCTTAAACCTTGAAGAGATTCTCTCCAGAGCCTCGGAAGAGGCATCTGTTACATATAAATCAGAGCTGCTTACACTGCCCTTGTTTAAAAGACCGCCGATAATGGCGCTCGCCATATTTCCTGAACCAATAAAACCTACATTCATTTTTAAACCGTCCTGATGATATCTGTCTTGCTGGCTCAATTATACTATGCAGATGTAGTGTGTTTCAAACCCGAAAAGACCGCCCTCCCGAAAGGAAACGGGAAGGCGGCAAAAAAGGAGGTTTTCGGCTCCCTCAATTGGGGAAGCGGGGGAGCCATATATGAAAAAAGATTAAGCGAAAAGGTACTGATTCACTATGTTCTCGTAGAGTTCCTGCTTGCCGCTGACTGTAGCGGGCTCTCCGTTCTCGTGGGCATATGCGGACAGGTCTTCCAGAGTCAGCTTACCCTCTTCATACTCCTTACCCTTTCCTGAGTCATAGGAGCTGTAGCGGTCTGCTTTCATCTTGTCCAGTTTACCGTCTTCCTGGATCTTCGCCGCAATCTCAAGGGCCAGTGCGAAGGTATCCATGCCGCCGATGTGAGCAATAAAGAGGTCTTCCAGGTCTGTGGAGTTTCTTCTGATCTTGGCGTCGAAGTTCAGACCACCGGTCTTGAATCCGCCCATTCCGAGAATGATTCTCATGGCTTCAACACACTCTGCCACATCGTTGGGGAACTGGTCTGTGTCCCAGCCGTTCTGCATATCACCACGGTTGGCGTCTACTGATCCCAGCAGTCCGTACTCAGCGCTGAGCTGAAGGTCGTGGGCAAAGGAGTGTCCCGCCAGGGTGGCATGGTTGGCTTCGATGTTAGTGGCGAAGTCATCTTCCAGACCGTTGGCCTTGATAAAGTTGATTACTGTCTCCGCATCATAGTCGTACTGGTGCTTTGAGGGCTCCATGGGTTTGGGCTCGATGTAGAACTTACCCTTGAATCCGATCTTCCGTCCGTAGTCTCTTGCAGCAATGAGGAACTGGGCCAGGTGGTCCTTCTCTCTCTTCATGTTTGTGTTGAGAAGAGTCATATATCCCTCTCTACCGCCCCAGAAGGTGTAACCCTGTCCGCCGAGCTCTACGTTGGCTTCCAGACAGGCCTTAACCTGGGCCGCGCCGTAGGCAAGAACGTTGAAATCGGGGTTGGTGGAGGCACCGTTCATATAACGGGGATTGCTGAACATGTTGGCTGTGTTCCAGAGCAGCTTGATGCCGGTAGCGTCCTGTCTCTCCTTGAGCATGGCTGTTACGGCCTTCAGGTTGCTGTCGTACTCGGAAAGGGAGGCTCCTTCGGGAGAAGCGTCCACATCGTGGAAACAGTAGTAGGGAGCGCCGAGCTTCGAGATAAACTCGAATGCGGCGTCGGCCTTGTCCTTGGCCATATCCAGTCCGCTCTTTTCGGACCAGGGGTGGTCCAGGGTCTCATTACCGAAGGGGTCGTTTCCCGCAGCACAGAAGCTGTGCCAGTAGGCGATACCGAAGCGCAGGTGCTCCTTCATTGTCTTTCCCAGGACCTTCTTGTTCTCATCGTAAAACTTGAAGGCCAGGGGATTGTCGGAACCTTTTCCCTCGAAGGGGATCTTGCCGATACCTTTAAAATACTCTTTATTACCTACATAAACCTGACTCATAATGAATCTCCTATATAAAAAATCAATCGATCAGACAGGGGCACCCCCTGCTTTAAAATTACACAACTATCTGCATCCGGAGTCCGCTGCCGGCGGAATCCGGCGGCAGCCTATGAAAACAGAGGAGACAGCGCCTCCACATATCTGCTGTACTCGGCGTATACGGCCTTGTACTTCTCGACGTTCTCGGGGACAGGTACGCATCCCCCCTCTGAATCCAGGGCAATATGCTCATCGATAAGCACATTGATATCAGTATCCTTACCCTCGCTTTTCTCCAGACACCAGAGGGCCTGAACCGCTGCTCCCAGGGCCGCCGCCTCGGGAGACTCGGGAATAACCACGGGAAGGTTCATAACATCCGCAGTAATCTGTCTCCAGATCTTCGAATTTGCTCCTCCTCCGATCAGACGGATCTCCTTTGCCTTGAAACCGAGGTTTTCAAAGGAGTCGAGACCGACCTTCATTCCGAGGATTGCCGACTCAAGGGCCGAGCGGAAGATATTCTCTTTTTTGACATTGGATGCGGTCATTCCGACGATGCAGCCCTTACCGTTAGGCAGGTTGGGGGTTCTCTCTCCGTTAAAGAAGGGAAGTGTAAGAATCCCCTCGGCGCCCACGGGGGCCCTGGCTCCCAGCTGGTCGAACTCCTTTACACCGTACTCGAAAAGATCTCTCATCAGCTCGGTGGCCACTGTACAGTTCATGGTGCAGAGCAGGGGCAGCCATCCTCCCGAGGAGGAGCAGAAGGCCGCCAGGTTTCCATCGGGGTCCACAATGGGTTTGTCAGAATAGCCGTAGAGGGTTCCGCTGGTTCCCAGACTCATGGTCAGAACACCGTCACGGGTTGTTCCGGTTCCCAGGGCGCCCATCATATTGTCCCCTCCTCCGGAAGAGACGGGAATACCCGCGGGGATTCCGAACTGTTCGGCCACTTCCGGAAGCACCGTTCCGGCAGCCTCCCAGGGCTCGATCAAGCGGGGAAGACAGTCCATCAGGCCGGGATCAAGGGACTCGACCAGCTCCCTGTGCCAGGTTCTTGAACGGACATCCAGAAGGGCGGTACCCGAGGCATCGCCGTACTCCATCACTGCTTCTCCGGTGAGATAGTAGTTCAGATAGTCATGTGGCAGAAGGACATGCTTCATTTTTGCATACTCAGCGGGATGTGCCTTCTTGAACCAGAGGATCTTGGAGGCTGTGTAGCCGGGGAGGATCAGGTTGCCCGTATCCTCAAGGAGCTTCTCATCACTTCCATAGGACTCGGTAAGCTCGCGGCATTCGCCGGCAGTGGATGTATCACACCAGAGTTTTACATCGTTAAGGACATTACCCTCTCCATCAACAGGAACAAAGCCGTGCTGCTGCCCCGAAACGCCGGCGGCCAGGGCGGTCTGCTTGATTCCCGGATCGATCTGATCGAAACAGGACTGAAGGGCCTGGATCCACCAGGAGGCTTTCTGCTCACGGCTTCCGTCCTCTCTGGATATCAGGTCATGGGGTGCCGATGCCGAGGCGGCAATTTTTCCGGTCTCATAGTTGTAAAAGACGACTTTGGTACTCTGGGTTCCATTGTCTATACCTATTACGGTCTTCAATCTGTCCTCCACTTCACCTCCCGGAAGTTTCATCCGGGATTTTCAATTTTCATCAGTATCAACCTGAGTGATTCAGAAAGGAATGGACATAATTGACAGTTCATACATATAATTGACATTAAAAGGAGAAAAATCTGCAAATTCTTGATGTTGTTTTCGTCTACCAGATGAAAGAGGAAACAGAAATACAGTGGCACAGCCGCCTTCATTCCCATGGGGAAAACGAATTTGAACTCCACTATTTTATCCAGGGCAGCGGCAGCTTTCTCAACGACAAAACCAGATTCAGTCTGGAACCGGGAACCCTCTACCTGACAAATCCGGAGGTACGCCACTCTATTATCGTACAGGACGACACTACCCCCATCTCCTACTATGCTGTCCTTCTGAAAACAGAAGATCGGGATAGGGAATTTCACCGTCTCCTGACCATCGATCTCAAATCAAACCGAACCTACGGCGTGGGAACCAACTACCGCTTCTTCTTTGAGGAGATCAGGGAGAAGGGACTTTCCGGCAACCGCGCCCTCAGGCAGTCGGCGGTACACCAGCTGATCTCATTCCTCTATGTCCTGTCGGGAGAAGAGGATTTTCACTTTGCCGACAGCAGGAACAGCCATATAGAAAAGGCTCTTCGGATAATGCAGAACAATATAACCAACGATCTTGATCTCGAGGATATTGCAGAGCGCCTTGATTTGAGCAAGTCCTATTTTATCCGTCTTTTTCAGCAGAAGATGAAGACCACACCAATGAAGTATTTTATGAAACTGAAGATCGAGGCAGCCGGTGCCATGCTGACCAGTACGGACCGCCCCCTTCTCACCATAGCCCAGGACCTGAATTTCTACAGCGAATTTCACTTCAGCAGGGTCTTCAAGCAGTATACGGGAACCGCACCTTCAGTATACCGGAAACAGTATCTCCAGCTTGCCGGCCGGCAGAATGTTCAGCCCCCGGAGTCCTAAAGCGCTTCAGGAAAGAGCCTCAGGCTCCGGAAGAAGAACTTCGTCGATTCTGATAATTCCCTTCTGGCCCATAATAATCCTGTACCGGGAAATGTCTCTCGACTCCGGACTGTCACGGTCCTCTACCAGAAGAATAAAGTTTATATGATAAACACGGTTGCTCTTCAGATCCTTGATCTTTCCCCGGCTCCGGTAGTTGAGAACCTCTTTGGTTCCATCCATCTTCTGAAGCCAGCTGCTTATATCCAGGCGTATAATATCGGTGATGCCCTCCAGACGGCTGTGATTCGCAAAGAGGGAAGCCGATTTGATCCTGAACTCCCTCTTGCACTTGAGAATGTTCTCCTTCATCAGCCCCAGACTGAGCCTGTCCTTACCGGCCCTGCGGTACTCCTTTACTGAATCATCCAGTTTCTCGATAAAGCCCACAGACTCCCGTATTTTTCCGCACTTGAGCCCCCCCCTGGGATCCCGGAGCCCCTGGGTTCTGTCTGCCACCAGAAAAGGAGAGATTCTCAGAAAGAGAAAACGCAAATTCTCCTTGATCCTGTCCTTCAGGGAGTAGGCCAGGACAGCCACAATGGCCCAGTAGATACTTCCCTCGGGAAACCACTTTGCCGACAACAGGGTTGCCGTCAGGGCAAAGGCCATGGCCACCGCCGCAGCCAGCCCCAGAAGGAACTGTCCCACTCGCTGCGCCGCACGGGAGGGGAGGATGGAGAGATAGAGGGACTCATGGGCCCACTTCTTCAGTTTATGACTCCGGTAGATCAGAAGCTCCGCCTTCCTTGTGTTCAGGTTCTCCGGCAGAACCCAGCCGAATTTCTTTCTGATCTTCATAAGTCCGGACAGGGAGTGCTCATACCGGCAGTAAAGCTCCTGTTTCTCCTGATCTCCAGCCCACTGCCTCAGACAGTCAAGGTAAAACTCACAGAACAGACCGCTCAGGGCCTCAATTCCCCAGATCAGAGACTGTTTGACCTGAGCTGCCGATTTCGACTGCCCGGGATTGAGCTCCTGAAGAAGATCCATCAGAACTGCCGCGATTGAGTCTGCCGCATCACAGAAAGTCTCATACCGGGGCAGAGGCACATCCTCCATTCCCTTTCCCGTCTGGGATAGGGCAATATTCACCAGGGTCTTGATCTCATACTCCGCCAGTTTCTTCCACTCCCTGTTTTTCTGAGTCCTCTGCCAGAGTTTTTTCAGTCTGATTACGGGGCTGGTATCCCAGGCCGGGTCCACCAGGTCCTCAATACTTATCCGGGGTGTGGTAAAGCGTGTATGAACCGTAAGGTCTGTCAGAATTCTTTCTGTGGAGAAGGAGGAGTCATTGACCCCCAACTGTTCGGGGATAAAGAAGTACGACGTCATCCGGTAACGGCTGATTTTCTTTTCCGGGATCAGGGGATAGTTGATTTTAATCTCCAGCTGGGACAGACCATGGGCTTTAATAAAGTATTCCATCATTTTTTATAATAATTCAGCCCGGCAGACTCAACAAGCGCATTCCCTAAATCCTGACCTTTCAGTATGATATGTCCCAATAGTCAACCGGCATACTCCGGCTGACCCCCAAAATCAGATTTTAGGAGATTGAACAATGAATCCACAGGCTTCAGCACTGAACGAGGTTCTGGAAGCTCAGAATCCTGCCGTTTTCTCACTCCTCAGTAAAAGAGGAAAGGCTATTTTCTTCCCCAAAAAGGGACTTGTTATGCAGGGCAGCGATGCAGCAGGCAAGAGAATTAATGCATCAATAGGAATGGCAACCGAGGATGACGGATCTCCTTTGCGCCTGAAAGGGATTGAGTCCCTTGTGAACATGGCGCCCGAAAAGGTATTCCCCTACGCCTCAAGTTACGGATTTCTCCCTTTAAGAAAGAAGTGGCAGGAAATTATCCGGGTCAAAAACCCCTCACTGAAGGATACCGAACTGACCCTTCCCGTAGTAACCAACGCCCTGACCCACGGTCTGAGCATGGCAGGATACCTCTTCCTCGACGAGGGGGACAGCGTTATCAGTCCCGACTACTACTGGGGCAACTACAACCTGGTGTTCAAGAATGCCTATGGTGTTGAAATCGACACCTTTACCACCTTTGTAGACGGCGGCTTCAATCTTGAGGGCATGAAAGAGAAACTGATGTCCCCGGGCACCAAGAAAGTTGTTCTTCTGAACTTCCCCAACAACCCCACCGGCTACACTCCCACAATCGAAGAGATGGCCGGAATCAAAGAGATTATCCTTGAAGCTGCAGAGGCCGGAAAGAACATTGCTGTTATTATCGATGACGCCTACTTCGGACTGGTCTTTAAAGAGGATGTTGCCACCGAGTCTATCTTCGCCTCCCTGGCAGAACTTCACGAAAATGTCCTGGCCGTCAAGATTGATGGAGCCACCAAGGAAGACTATGTATGGGGATTCAGAGTCGGATTTATGACCTTCAGCTGGAAGGGCATGACCGCCGAAGCCGGACAGACCCTGGTGGACAAGGCCGGAGGAGCAATCAGAGGAAGTATCTCCAATGACTCCATGCTCTCACAGAACCTTCTGCTTGCGGGTTATGCTGACCCCGGCTACGAAGCAGACAAGAAAGCCAAGTATGATCTGATGAAGGGACGCTACGATCTGGTTGTTAAGACCATGGAGTCCCACAGTGAGTACAAGGAGTACTTCGAAGCCGTTCCCTTCAACTCCGGATACTTTATGTGCGTTAAACTGAAGGCGGGAAACGCCGAGGACGTACGCCAGAAGCTGCTGGCCGACTACGACACCGGAATCATCGCTCTGGGCGACCTGATCCGCGTGGCTTACTCGTCACTCCCTGAAAAGTATATCGAGGAGCTGTTCAACAATATCTACAGCGCCTGCAAGGATCTTGATAACTGATATATCCCTTAATAAAAAATGCCCTGCCTGAGACCGGTCAGGGCATTTTTTTTCACTACTGATCCGGACATGTCAGCTGATTGCCGTAAGAAAGGAACAGACCAGTGCCACGATGTTCAAAGGCCCCATAAGAAGCCTCTCCTTTCTGCTTGAGGTTGCCAGATTCATAACCGTTCCGAACACAAAGAAGGCCGTCACTACCCAGATGCCTATCCTTGACAGGGAGTAGAGCCCCGACAGTCCCAGCCCCGCCCTGGACAGGGTGACTGCTCCGAAGACAATAAGAATCAGAATCTGTACCGCTGCAGCCAGACGCATTTTCGCAGGCAGCCTGCCCGGATGTATTCCTCCCATAGTAAACTCCCCCCATGGTGCTCCCAGAATCAGGGCAAATTGAAATCCGACAATAAAGAGTATCAGGATAAGAAAAATAACCGCGAAGAGAGTCATACTTTTCTCCTTTCATTATAGGGAAATATCTTACAATCATTATAACGTTTCCTCCATAAATATCAGGAACCTTCCCTGAAAATTGAACTGTTCACCGGCAGATCCGGGAGGCTGTCACGGATGTCGAAGGGTCTGCAGTTGAACCATAGTTCGTTTGGGCATATACTGATTCCCCATGGAAGCAGAAAAGGAGAATCATCAATGAGCAGAGATAACTACAACCCCGCAATTCATCACCTGGGCAGACGGCTGCGTCTGGCGGTAATCGGAGGGGGCCCGGGCTCCTTTATCGGCGGCATGCACAGGCAGGCGGCCCGGCTGACCGACAGCTACGACCTTGTAGCCGCCGCAGTATCGGCAAACCCCGAAAGGGCTCTGGAGGGGGGACGGAATCTCGGTCTGGCGGAAGAGAGGATCTTCTCGGACGGTCTGAAAATGATCGACGCTGAATCCCGGCGTGAAGACGGCGCCGAGGTTATTGCCATCATGACTCCCAATGACAGCCACCTCCTCTTCTCCAAAGCCGCGCTGAAGGCGGGGATGGATGTTATCTGCGATAAACCCATGACCAATACCCTAAAGGAGGCGGAAGAGCTGGCCGCTCTGGTTGAAGAGACGGGCCTTATCTTCCGCCTGACCCACAACTATACGGGCTACCCCATGACCCGGCAGGCGAAGGCCATGGTGGAAACCGGAGAACTGGGAGAGATCCGGCTGATACAGGTTGAGTATGTACAGGGAGGCAAGGCCGACGAGTCTCAGCCCGACCCGAAGGGAGCAGAGGCCCCCTGGAGATTTGACAGGGTAAAGGGTGGGCCCTCACTGGTAATGGGTGATATCGGAACCCATGCACACAACCTGATCCGCTTTGTCACGGGTCTTGAGGTAGCCGAGGTGGCCGCCGAGGCGGGGGCCATCGTTCCCGGCAGGGAGATCCATGACTATACAGGGGCTCTGCTTCGTATGGAAGGGGGTGCCAGAGGCAGCTACTGGGTCACCCAGGCTGCCGCGGGAGTGGAGAACTCCCTCAGTTTCCGGATATCCGGCACAAAGGGAAGCCTGGAGTGGAACCAGGAGATCCCCCAGCGCCTGACCTTCAAGCCCCTGGGACAGCCCGCCCAGACCAGAACACCGAACGGCCCCGGAACACTGCCCCTGTCGGCCTGGTCCAGTCATATCGTGGCGGGGCATCCCGAAGGCTTTCCCGACGGGTTTGCCAATATCTACAGGGATGCCGCCGAAGCCGTTGCCGCCAGAAGGGCGGGATCTTCCCCCCGCCCCGAATCCCTGAGCTGCCCCGACCACAGGGACGGTCTTTCAGGTATCAGATTTGTCACAGCAGTACTGGAATCATCGGAAAAGGGCAGCGCCTGGACAAAAGTAAAATAGACCTGCCTCCGTCACCGGGAGGGGTCAATTAGATAATTTCTGTTTTGGAGAGAACTATGGTAAAGAAAGAAGATGTGTTAAAGGCACTGTCAGAGATACAGGACCCAGACCTGCACAAGGATATTGTTAGCCTCGGGTTTATCAAGGAGCTGGTAATAAGCGGTTCAAAGGTAAGCTTTTCTATCGAACTGACCACACCGGCCTGTCCTGTAAAAAACCAGTTCAAGGAAGCCGCCGAGAAGCTTGTGAGCCAGGTGGAAGGTGTTGAGAAGGTCCATGTCACCATGACCGCAAGAAATTCCCGGGATGAAGCCCAGGAGAACGGTCTGAAAAAGGTGAAGCAGATTATAGCCGTTGCCTCTGCCAAGGGGGGAGTCGGTAAATCCACCGTTGCGGCCACTCTGGCCTGCGAGCTGAAGGATCAGGGGTACAAGACAGGCCTTCTGGACACGGACCTCTTCGGCCCCTCGGTACCGACCCTCTTCAATATTACCAAGCCGGAGGTCTACCAGAGAAACAATATGCTTATACCCCTGGAAAAAGAGGGACTGAAGCTGATGTCCTTCGGCTTCCTCCTGGGTGACGCTCCCGCCATTATGCGGGGTCCCATGGTTTCAGGCTATATGCAGCAGATTCTCCTGCAGGTGGACTGGGGAGAGCTGGACTATCTGATCATTGATATGCCTCCCGGAACCGGTGACATTCAGCTGACCCTGAGCCAGACCATTCAGGTGGACGGTGCGGTAATCGTGACCACCCGTGCAGCCCTCTCCCTGGTGGATGTGGCCAGAGGTATCCTTATGTTTGAAAAAGTCGGAGTCCCCATGCTGGGTGTGGTTGAGAACATGTCCCACTTTATCTGCGACAGCTGCGATAAGGAGCACTACATTTTCGGCGAGGCCAAGGCTCCCGGGGAACGTTTCGGTCTGGAGACTCTGGCTCAGATTCCCATCGAGCCCGGCCGGGGGCGGCATATGGAGAACTACACGAGCAATGATCTGAACAAAACCCTTGTACTCAATATTGCCAGGGCCCTGGGGCGTGCCACTGCCGGGAAGATCGATCCTCCCGAGGTGGTTCAGAAGGAAACTGAAATTTCAGTTACCTGGGCAGACGGCCGTGTATGGAAGCTTGACGCGGTTCATCTGAGAAGCAGCTGCCGCTGCGCCCTATGTGTAGACGAGTATACAGGGGAGAAGATCCTCAATGACGACGATATTCCTTCAGATATCAGAGTGGAAGATGTGACCCCCCTTGGGAACTACGCCCTCTCCTTTACCTGGAGCGATGGCCACAGTTCGGGGATTTTCCCCTATACCCAGCTGGAGGAACTCACCCGCTGAATCCCCTGAAAAAGAGCCGGGCAGGGCTCTCTCCTACTCAACCCTGAAAAAATCCATGGTCTCCCGAAGATTTCCAGCCCGGGAGGCCAGCTCTTCCGAGGAACCCGCCATCTCTTCCGAAGAGGCGGCGTTGTGCTGGATGATTCCATCCAGCTGCACCAGGGCCTGGTTGATCTGTTCCACACCGCTGAACTGCTCCTTGCTGGCGGCGCTTATCTCCTGAATCAGGGAGGAGGTCTTCTGGATATCCGGAACGAGACGTTTCAGTGTTTCACCGGCATCGGCGGCCTTCCGGACGGTCTCTTCGGATACTTCACTGATCTCGCCAGCAGCCTTCTGGCTCCTTTCGGCCAGTTTACGGACCTCTGCCGCAACAACGGCAAATCCCCTGCCCTCCTCTCCGGCACGGGCGGCCTCAATGGCTGCATTCAGGGCAAGGAGGTTTGTATTCCGGGCGATCTCCTGAATAATTGAGATTCTCTCTGCAATCATGGTAATGGCCTCAACAGCCTCACCCACAATAACTCCGCTCCGTTCAGCATCCTCACTGACCCGTTTTGCAATTCCCTCGGTCTCCTGGGCATTATGGGAGTTCTGTTCGATATTGGAACTCATCTCCTCCATGGAGGCGGAGAGCTCCTGGGCAGAGGCCGCCTGGGTGGATGAACCGCTGGCTATCTCCTGGGCGGTTCCGGCAAACTGCTCGCTCTTGTCGTTTATATCCCTTGAGGATTCACGGACTTCACCGAAAATACCAGCCAGCTTATGAACCATCTCATTAAGGGAACGGGACAGGTCGCCGATCTCATCAGGCCGCCTCAGAAAGGCGGAAGGCACCTCCACCCCGAGATTTCCCGAAGCGATTTCCCGTGTCAGCTCAACCCCCTTGATAATGGGTGCGGCAATCCGCCGGCTCATAAAATATCCCACCAGGGCACCCAGGACTGCCAGGACAGCAAAAATACCCGACAGCACAAGGACCGCCTTTAACCTGATTTCTGCGGCCATGGCAAAAATTTCATCAACGGGAATTCCCACATAGAGAATACCGATTATATTACCCTGTTCATCAAGAAGGGGATCATAGGCGGTGAGATAATTTTTTCCCAGTATCAGGGCATCACCCACATAAAGCTCTCCCTTCAGGATAGGATCATAGGCAGCACTTGTTTTCCCGAGAAAGGTTCCGACTGCCCGGCTGCCGTCAGCCTTTTTAATATTTGTGACAACCCTGATAAAATCATCACCCTCTTTACGGAATATGGTTGCAGTGATACCCAGATCCTGACCGAAGCCGTCAATAAAATCAAAGCTTTCCAGCCTTCTCCCCGATTCATCAACAAGCCAGTCCCCATCAAGATACAGGCTGCCGAACTCAAGGGCGACAGCCCTGTTAAAGGACTCAATATCACCATGCACCTTCATCAGCAGGGCGGCCACAGAGACATCGTCAGAGAGGTTTTTCAGTGCCATTCTTGAAAAGAACAGACCGCCTGTACTGATACAGAGGACTGTCGAAATTACAAATAATACTATTTTATGGATGATGGATTTCTTCATTGATTGCCTCCGACATTAGTTCAGGCCCCGAGGGAGGATCTAACGACAGGACCCGAATTCAATTATAGGCCGGAGAAGGTTGTAATATCAAAAAATCAGGATATTTGGGGGCTCTCCACATCATCGATATAGATATCCATTTCAAAGATTTTATCTTCGGTGATATAGTCCATATGGGGAGCCTGTTCCATCACACCCATGGCCAGATGCCAGGCCCTGATATGGCGCCAGCACTCCATATTCATGACGACCTTTGAGGGTTTGCTCCCCTTGTTCTGCAGGGCAACCTTACGGCTGTAGATATAGGCGACAAGCTCTTCGGCTCTCATCAGCTAAGATCTTCCCCGGCAAGCTTCTCATAGATCCGTCTTGCCTCATCGGAGCCCTTCCTGTTGCCAAGCTCCTCCAGGGTGTCCGCCAGATTAAACCAGGCGTCAATGTTTGACCGATCCAGCTCAAGTGCCCTTCTGAAGAATAGCTCGGCGTCTTCATAGCGTTCATTAACAAAGCGCAGGACTCCCAGGGAGTTCCAGATTCTTGTATCCTCATCCCCGTAGGTCAGGGCCAGGTCAAAGGACTCCTCCGCCTCCTCGTGACGGTCAAGCCGGAAGAGTACTACTCCCCTCTCACACCAGAAATCAGGATTGTCAGGCTCACCGCTTACCGACTGGTTCAGCAGCCTCAGGGCCTCGCCCCAGTTCTCATCCAGCATCAGCTCAAGAGCCAGGTTATAGCTTATTACGGGATCCTCGGGCAGAAGTTCCAATGCCCGCTTGAAGCAGTCCTTGGCCTTCAGCCTCTTCCCCTGTTCAGAATAGTAGACACCCAGTGCAACAAGTTCCTCTACAGATTCGGGTTCCTTCATTCTCATACCTTCCTGCCGTTTAATCCTCAACCTTACCGCAGCGCACAAGAAAAAATGCGCCCAGTGCAAAGAGTATTATAACACAGCCTATGCCGATAGAATAGGAACCAGTGAGCTGAGTGGCCATTCCCATCAGAAGAGGACCGAGAATAGCGGCAAATTTTCCGAAAATATCAAAGAATCCGAAGAACTCACCCGCCTGATCCGGAGGAATCAGGGCCCCAAAGTAGGAACGGGAAAGGGCCTGAATCCCCCCCTGACTGGTGGCCACCAGGAAGGAGACAAAGATAAACATGGGAACAAGGGCGCCGGGCCCCATAAAGGGCAGCAGGGCGGCCAGAACGGTGATAAGGGTGTAGATGCATATGCCTGTAAAGAGCATAAACCGGGTGGATGTCTTCTTTGCCAGCCAGCCGTAGAGAATGGCGAAGGGAAAGGCCACGATCTGCAGCATCAGAAGATCCACAAGAAGCACGGTGAAGCTGATGCCCATCTTGGAACCGTAGTCGGTGGCCATCTTGATAATGGTTCCAACGCCGTCGATGTAGAAGAAGTAGGCAATCAGGAAGAGGAAGATCTTTTTGTAGGAACGGATATGTCTGAAGGTTTCGTAAAGCCGACCGAAGGCATCCCGTATGGGGCGGGGAGAAGGCTCAATACCATACTTCTGCCTTACATTTTTAAGAAAGGGGATGGAGAATGCCAGCCACCAGATTGCGGTGATCAGAAAGGCGATCCTTACGGCGGAGAGGTTAAGCACCGAAAGGTCTCCTGCTGCCATCAGAAAGATGATGACAAGACTGATAACAAAGGGAATAGTGCTGCCGATATAGCCCCAGCCGAAGCCCAGGGTAGAGACTTCGTCCATACGGTCTACGGTGGTCACATCGATCATAGAGGCGTCATAGAATATATTGGCTCCGGCAAATCCAACGGCCGAAAGCATGTAGATAATAATGGCAGGCAGCCATGCTCCCGGGCGGATAGAGACCAGCAGAATAGTTGCAAGGGTTCCCAGAAAGAGAAAGGCCCTGAAATACCTGATCTTCCTTCCCCGGTAGTCGGCCATGGTCCCCAGAATGGGAGCCAGCACTGCAATAAACAGGGCGAAAAGGCTGTTGCCGAAACCCAGTGCAGCTGTTGAAGCCGTATCCGAGAGCCCCCCTTCCCTGGCAATCTGTCCGAAAAACAGCGGGAAGATGGCGGTGGTAATGGTTATGGAGTAGGCGGAGTTCGCCCAGTCATAGAGAACCCAGCTGCGCTCGGTCTTTGTCAGTTTGATCATAGGATACTCTCCTGTGAGACAGAATTAACTGCCCCGGCATCACTTATCCCGGAGAGCATCTCCAGGGGGATCAGCCTCCGAGGAAGGCCAGTGAGAACCAGGGAACATAGGTTATCAGCAGAACCATTACAAGAAGCACCAGGAGGAAGGGAACAACCTTCTTATAGATCTCGACAAGAGGAGTTTCAAAGCGGTAAGAGGCGAGAAAGAGGTTCATTCCCACGGGAGGCGTCAGGTAACCGAGCTGCAGGTTTGCCAGAAAGATTATACCAAGCTGAACAGGATGGATTCCGAAGAGCTCACCCATGGGAATCACCAGGGGGCCCACAACCAGAATGGCCGAGTAGATATCCATCAGACAGCCTGTTAAGAGAAGCATCAGGTTAAGAATAATCAGGAAGACAATCTTCGAGTGGATATTCTCCCGTACAAAGGCCGTCAAAGCCATGGGGACTTCCGCATCCACCAGGTAGTAGCTTAGACCTTTGGAGACTGCCAGGATCATCAGGATTCCCCCGATAATGGGCAGACTCTTGGTCATAATCACCTTCAGGTCCTTCTTCCTGATATCTCTGTGAATCAGCCCTTCAAGAATCAGACAGTAAACCACCGAGACAGCGCCGGTCTCGACCAGGGTAAAGAAGCCGCCAAAGTAACCGGCCAGAATCAGAATGGGAAGAAGGAGTTCTCCCACCGCATCCTTCAAAGCAGGAAGAAAATCCGAGGGGTCAAATTTCGAGTTCCTCTTCTTGTGAAAAGAGGCGACAACACCCATCACCGCAAGAGCCAGCACAAGAATCACGCCGGGAATAATACCGCCCAGAAACATATCCTTTACGGAGATCTGAGCCATAACACCGTACATGATGATGGGCAGACTGGGAGGAAAGAGAAGTCCGATGCTCCCCGAGGAGGTCAGAATTCCCTTGATAAAGCCCTCCTTGTACTCCCCTGACTCATGGAGCATAAAGGA
Source organism: Spirochaeta sp. UBA5339 (assembly GCA_002408085.1). Taxonomy (GTDB): domain Bacteria; phylum Spirochaetota; class Spirochaetia; order DSM-2461; family DSM-2461; genus Oceanispirochaeta. The sequence goes on along the minus strand of DHQL01000003.1, from coordinate 39,330 downwards.
GAGAAGCCCTCCCATAGCCAGGATGGTTACACCCGAGGCTCCGGTAAAGGTGGTAAAAAAGGCGGACACAAGGACGGCCATTACCGCCATTCCACCGGGAAGCCCGCCCAGAACACTCTTAAAGAGACGGACCAATCTGTCCCCTGCCTTGCTCTCGGAGAGGATAAACCCGGTCAGGGTGAACAGGGGAATCGCCGGAACCGAGGAGCCCGTCAGCAGGTTGTAAGCCTCATTGGGAATGACCTCAAGGGAGCCCCAGTCCTTTGAAAAGAGAAAAAAGGCTATTCCTCCGAGGAGGATAAATATGGGAGTGCCGTTGACCATTGTAAAGAGAAGAACAAGGATCATCGGAACGGCGGCGTAGTAGAAGAAGTCGTAGTAGAACATGCTCAGGGAGTCCAGAAACATGGGCGGTTCAGCCATCAGCATGTAGAGCATATTGGTCATACTGGGAATACTCAGAAAGGCTCCCAGCAGAACGGCAATCACAATAACATGGGCGTGAACCCATCTCCTGCCATCGTCGTGGAGAAGAAAGAAGCGGATTCCCATTACAAGAAACCCCAGGGGGATAATAAACAGAACAAGGCGCATGGGAAAGAGCCCCACCATCCGGCCGGGATCAAAACCGATAAACAGAAATGAGAAGGCACTTGAGGCCAGACCGAAGCAGATGGCCGCAGAAAAGATCCGGCTTACCGCGGTGGTGAATATTTCCAGCTTCCCGGTAAACAGATCCTTTCCCGATGTCAGGGAGAGATGGGCGTTGTCCCTGGAGGCGATCATCCCTGCCAGAAAGGCAACCCAGAGGACCGAATGGCTCACATAGGAGTCGGCTCCTCTTATGCCGCTTGAGAAAATCAGACGGGAGAGTATTTCAAGAACCGGAATAAAGGCCAATAACAGAAAGATCAGTACGGCCCCGATAAATTCAACTCTGTTGTAGGCCTTCCGGAATAAGTTCATCATCTGTTCCTGAAGTCCGAGAGTCTTCCGGCAAGATATTCGTAGGCTTCCTCACTGATCCCCTTGCCGGGCCCCACAATCATGGGATAACCGTCCTTGAAGAGGTCTCTCCACTCCTGGTTATCAGATTCTGATGGGTCCAGTACGGTCAGGTCATTCTCGAGCATAACCCGCATAGCCTCTTCGTTGAGACGAATTGTCTCCTGATAGAACTCATCGGCCACTGACTGCATGGCCGCCTTGAAATCCTCATGGTACCGGGAGGGAATTTTTCTCCAGGCTCTGTCGGAGAGAACAATTCCTCCGATTACGGGAGCCATGGGCATGGGGTTCATATACTTGGCAAAGGCAAACCACTGATAGGTGGCGGCTGCCATGGGGATGGAGTAGACAGAATCGATCATACCGCTCTGCAGTCCCATCAGGTTGTCATTCATATTCAGAGGAATAACCTTGAAGTTAAGGGCCTTGAAGGCCTCAATCATCTCGGGGCTGTCGGGACCGACAGCAACCCTGGTTCTTCTCAGATCATCGGGAGTGTAGACCTCGCTGTTGGAGAAGAAGTTGATCCATCCGGACTTGGACCAGACCATTACCTCAAAGCCCTTGTCCTGGAATTTCTCATTGTACTCGGGGATGATCTCCTCAATTACAAAATCAAGCTCATCCTCGGTTTGAATCAGAAAGGGAAGACTGAATACCAGACTGTCCGATACAATCTCGGTCATACCGATATTGGTCAGAACCGCCGCGTCCAGCTGGCCGATTCTCATCTTCCGGACCATATCGGCCTCGGAACCGGCAATACCGCCGGGATAGATCTTCAGATTGACCCTGCCCCCTGAGATCTCTTTCCACTCCTGGGCCATCTTCTTGAGAGTTCTGTCCCAGGACGTTCCCTCGGGAAAGAGACTCCCCAGCTTTATTGTCAGAGCCGAGAGAGAAGTCGAGGCCGCAAAGAAAAGAATCAGTGTAAAAGAAACAACTTTTTTTACTTTAATATTCATACGCTAACATTATATCCCTTAATTATATCTAAACGTTTATTTCTGTTAAAAATCAATCAAAAAGAAATCTTCCCTGTGATCCAGCAGCCACTGGGCCTTCTCCTGGAAGATAACAACCAGAAGCTGAGAGTCAGGATCTTCATAGGGGTCAATGGCAAGGGCCCGGTTCAGAAGCTTTTCAAACTCCTGATAGTCCTGCTTCTTTACAGAATAGCTTGAGGCCAGAGATATATAGGTGGAGGGGTTCTTGCCGCCTGAAAGATCGACGGCACGGGCAAAGTGGAAACGGGCCCGCTCCTCTTCACTGTTTCCCACATTAAATTTTCCATAATATTCCGAGGCGAACCTTCCGGCGGTCTCGGGAGCAACTGCCAGTCCGTTGTCTATGATAGACCGGGGCAGTGATGCCCATACTGTGAGAAGAAGGTCATGAATGCTTCCGCTGCCATAGCTGTCATCCAGTTCAAGGGCCCTGAAGAGGAATGCCACTGGAACCTGAACGGTCTGTCCAAGTTCCATATTGAAGGGATCGCAGGAGAAGGCACCGAGCCATCCGGCGGCGGCCCAATAGAGAGCAGCGGCCTGATCCTTATCGGCCTCCTTAAGAAAACCGTCAGGGTTGTGGGCAAGCAGTTCTTCTCCATCCTTGATTTCAAGATAGAGACCTTCAAGGATATAATTTCTTCCCCGGAGATACATCTTCTGTGCCCGGTTCAGCATCTTCTCCTGCTCCAGATAGTGCTCGTCATCAAGCATGGACGCAGGGGTCTGGATAAAGCCGTTGGCATACATTACAAAAGACCTGCCCGCCGCAACCTTCAGGGCCGAATCATCAGGATTCATATCCATCAGCATTTCATACATCTTCAGGGCGAAGGGAAGTGCATCGGCTATCAGCTGGGGATCATCGTCTCTGGTAAAGGCTCCGGCTCCGGAGTCGGAGGAGAGCATGTCAGAAAGCTTGTTCACTGCCAGTTTCTCGACTGAGCGGCAGGAAGAAAAGAAAAGGGGCGTGATAATCAACAGGGTAAGGTAAAAATAAATCCTCTTTCTCATAGATAAACCCTATAAGATATTTTTTAGATAATCAAGAAAAAACATGAAATCATATTGTGAACAATCTGTTAGAACTGCTTCGAACAGGTTATTTCCTGCCAGGCCACTATCCGGTAGAACTTTGTTTGACCAGAGCCGGCCTTCTTCTGACCTGAGCCTGTCTTTGTCTGATCAGAGAAAGAGGGAGGGGATATCCTTCAGGATTTTTCTGTACACCGAGGGTGTGGGATAATCATCCAGGGCGGAAAGGGGGACCCACTCCCAGAGATCCTGTTCGCCGGGTCGGACCACGCTGCCTTCGGTAGCTCCCGCTGCAGAAGTTCCATCTGCAGATCCGCCGGAAACTGCGACCGCAGCTGAACCGGCTCTGAAATGCTCCGAAAGATCCGGAAAATCCGGCTTGGATATCTCCAAATCAGATGAAACCGCCCGAGTCCCGGACTTGAGCCGGTACATTCGGGGAGAGAGCTTCTCCTTCCAGGTTGTATAGAGGTGAAACCTCTCTTCAAGTACAAGCACCTCTTCGGGAGAGTGATCAATCAGTGGTTCAAGAGTACTCAGGAAATCCTCTTCTATCTCTGCCGGAAGGGAGGGAATAAACCAGAGGCCCTGCCCTATTCCCGAAGCCCTCCGGGTCAGAAGGATTCTGCCGTCCCTGATCAGAAGATAGAGATTACTGCTTTTTTCCTTCACTTTGCGTTTTTTCGGTGCCGGAATCTCCGCCTGCAGTCCCAGCTCCCGGCAGCGGCAGCTCTCCTTCAGGGGGCAGAGTGAGCACTCGGGGCTTCGGACCCGGCAGACCTGCTGCCCAAGCTGCATAAGGGCGCAGTTGAAGGCCCCAGGCTGGTCATGAGGAATCAATTCCTCCAGGGCCTTCATCAGCTCTTCATCCTCTGTTTTTCCGGACCACTCAGCCCTGGCCCACAACCGCTGGCCGATGCGCCGGACATTGGCATCCAGAACGGGATAGGCCTTTCCGAAGGCCAGGGAGAGAACGGCCCTTGCGGTATAGTCGCCGACCCCGGGTATTTTAAGCAGGGATTTATAGTCATCGGGAAGAAGGGAGCCGTGGTACTCCTTAAGGTAGATGGCTCCTTTGCGGAGGTTTCTGGCACGGGAGTAGTAGCCCAGTCCCTCCCAGGCCTTCAGCACGGTCTGTTCGTCGGCGGCGGCCAGGGCGTCTACCGAGGGGAAGAGTTCCATCCAGCGTTTGAAGTGATCTATTGCGGCTGTAACAACCGTCTGCTGCAGCATAATCTCCGAAATCCATACTCTGTAGGGGGTGGGATTGTCTCCCCAGGGATAGCTGATTCCCCACTCGGAAAACCAGTCAAGCAGCCCGGAGACCTCTGATGCAGTCATAAGAGAGGCAGGAGCTGAGCTTTCCGGTCCTCCCGGAACCAGGGTCTCAGCCACTTGTCCGGTTCTCTCCCCTGACTACAGCCTCTTCCAGGTCCTGCCACAGTACATCGGTACGGGGAACGGGTGCGGAGACATCGATTGGATTGCCGCTTACGGGATGAACAAAACGGACCCTTCTGGCATGGAGGTGAATCCCTCCGCCGGGGTTGGACCGTTTGGCCCCGTATTTGAGGTCGCCCTTGATGGGACAGCCTCTGCCCGAGAGCTGGGTCCGAATCTGATGGTGACGGCCTGTCTCGAGATCCACCTCTGCCAGCACATAGTTCTTTGAACGGCAGAGAATTTTATATGAGAGAATCGCCTTTTTGGCGTCTTTTTTTCCGGGTTTGGAGATGTAGGAGCGGTTCTTCTTCTTGTCCCGCCAGAGATAGTCTGTCAGCCGGGCCTCCTCTTCGGGGGGAGCCGCCTCCAGTACGGCCCAGTAGCTCTTCTGCACCTTGTGATCCCGGAAGAGGGCATTCATCCGGGAGAGGGCCTTAGAGGTTTTGGCAAAGACAACAATGCCGCTTGTGGGCCGGTCCAGACGGTGGGTTATGCCGAGAAACACATTTCCCGGCTTGCTGTCCCTCTTCTTGATATAGGCCTGCACCGTTTCGGCCAGGGTTTTATCCCCTGTCTTATCTCCCTGAACTATCTCGGAGCAGAGTTTATTGACAATGATAATATGGTTGTCTTCATAGAGAACTCTGCTGTCATCCATCTCGTTTATCATGGCCGCAAGCATAGCACGGATATTCTCCTGATGTCTGCCGCGCAGCATAGGGAAATCAAATGATTGGATAAAGTAGTCAGGGGGTGTTATTTTATAGTTGTAATGAATGATGACAATGACAGACTCGAAAAGCTCGAAGAAATGCTGACCCACAAGAAGAATCGGGGCAGTCAGCTCTACTGGATAAAATACAATCCCGCTTCAGACTTTGACTATGATGTACTGGATGCGTCGGAAGATATAAAATGGATGATTTTTGAAATCAGACGGCTGCGGGAGGAGAATGAGCACTACAGGGAGTTCCTCGATTCCTACAGAAAGGATCTCAGCCGGGACCTCGGCCCCGGTGAGGACTCTTAGGCCCTTCGGCCCTTCCGAATAATCACCAGAGTGCCCGGCGGCACTCTGGTAGAACAAGCCAAACCGGATTAAACCTAATAAATCAGCCGCACCCTTCGGCCTTGGGGGTTGTATTATTGAAGTGCCCGACGGCACTTCAATGAATTCAGCCGCACCCTTCGGCCTTGCCGTTATATCACTAAAGTGCCCGGCGGCACTTTAGTAGTTTATCCACACCCTTAGGCCTCGGGGTTGTATTATTGAAGTGCCTTACGGCACTTCAATGAATTTAACCGCAGCACTTCTTGTACTTTTTACCTGATCCGCAGGGACAGGGATCGTTCCGGCCGACCTTGGGCTCGTCACGGTGCACAGGCTTGTTGATCTCCTGACCTTCCAGGAAAATCCACTTGCCCTCTTTCTTTCCGAACTTGCTCAGCTCGTGGTGTGTATAGCGGGCTCTGTCCACCATGTAGTGAGCCTTGAACTCAACTGTTCCGGTATCGTCAGACTCTCCGCCCTTGGTTGTTTTAATTATTTCAAGACCCTGCCACTCTGATCCCTTGGCCCACTCTTCTGTGGCCTTTCTGGACTCTTCGCGGTCCTTGGGATCAACTTCATGGGTATTCATGATAAAATCGATCTCACCCATGGCATAGGATGTGTAGCGGGCTCTCATCAGCTTTTCCGCTGTGGGTACGGGAATTCCGTCGTTAATATAAAGGGAGCAGCACTTCTCGTAATCAAGTCCGCTTCCGCATGGACATTCTGCCATTATAAACTCCTTGTATGCGGCGCCGGTTCATCAGGAAAAAGCGCCGAAGCAACAGCATAGTAGCATAATTCTGCGGGAACTGTCAGGTCTGAATCATGAAATCACGGATTCCAGACAATCTTCTTACCCCCCTGGAGAGACAGGTCTCCAGCTCGCTCCGCTCTCCATAGAGGATTACGCCCTCACGGGCCCTGGTAATTCCCGTATAGAGAATCTCCCGGGAGAGGAGTCTGTCGGAACCTTCGGGAACAAGAACATAGACATAGCGAAACTCGGACCCCTGGCTTTTGTGAATGGTCACAGCATAGGCCGTCTCAATATCCGTCAGCAGGGGCAGGGGAATCAGCCTGTAGCGGTCTCCGGCATCCTCAAAACAGGCAAAGTTCCCGTCACTGAACTGGAAAACGACTCCGCGGTCTCCGTTGTAGAGGCCCCGGTCATAGTCATTCCGGGTCACAATCACAGGTCTGCCGTGGTAAGCATCGGGACTCTTCGGCGAGACAAGCTCGCTGATCCCCCTGTTGATCATCCTGGTTCCATAGAGCCCCTTCTTTGTGGGAGAGAGAACCGAAAGATTCCGGTAGAGATCAAAGGCCGCATCAATCTCATCAATCCTGACCCTCCACTCCTTTGAGGAAACAGAGAAGGAAGAAGAGGGAGCACCAAGGTTCTTCAGCAGCCCGGTAAGCTCATCCAGCAGGGCCCTGTAACCGGGAAGTGAGCCGCTCTTTACCCAGCCGGCACCATTCCGGAGGGCCTCATCAAGAGGTACTTTCCGCCCGGGATCATCAAGAAAGGATGCGAAATCCCGGTGATTCTCGCTGATAACCAGACGGGAGGCATCGAGAATGGCTCCGCTGTTCCGGTGAACCTTTGTCAGGGAGACAACCCGTCCGTTCAGACGCTGACTGTCACTCTCCACCCTGTAGAGCAGATCCGACAACAGGGCCCCGGACTCAACCGAGGGGAGCTGATCCCGGTCACCCACAAGAAGCAGTCTGGCCGTCGGCTTCAGGGCCTTCAGGATCATGGTCATCAGATTCAGATCCACCATGGACGCCTCATCCACCACCAGAATATCGGCGTGGAGTTTTCTCCTCTCATTGAAGGAGGCCGGAGCTCCCGGACGGAGTCCCAGAACCTTGTGAATTGTCTGTGCCGGATGGATAAAGGCCCCTTTGAGCTTCTCATCCTGAAGTAGAGTGTCCATGCTCTCCATCATCCGCTTGGACGCCCGACCGGTGGGTGCACAGAGTCGTACCTCAGGCAGAGCCCCGTTTTCAGCGGGACAGGTAAAAAATGTCTCCAGATAGATCTTCAGAAGACCCGAAAGGATTGTCGTCTTTCCGGTTCCAGGTCCCCCGGTGATAATGGAGAGCCTGGAGCGGTTCAGGATACGGGCGGCATTAACTGTATCCTCGGAGAGAGGCATGGGAGCCGAGTCCTTGAGTGAATTATAAATCTCCTCCAGAGCGGCCTCGCGCTCCAGGTCCTCAGGAACCTGAAACTCCCTGTCCGTAAAAGTACCCAAAACCTTCAGAAAATCAGCCTCGAAACGCTGTTTTTTCAGAAGATAGAAGTAGCTGAAGTCAGGAGCATAAAGGATCGGTGCACTCTTCAACCCAGCCTCACCAGTCATCAGTTTCCCGAAAAGCCTGGGATTGGCGCCGATCAGTCCAGGCAGATTCTCCGCCATCTCTGATGCGCTGCCGTATGCCTCCGCGGCCCAGAGGGGAAAGTCCTTCTCTATATCCTCCATAGAGATCCGGATATGTCCCCGGGAGCTGAGTTCCAGCAGATAGAGAAGAAGCCAGCGCAGCTCCTCCCGTCTCTCATCCCCGAACCTCCCGGCCATAAACTCGGCACTCTGAATCCAGAGGGCCTCGGCCCCGGTCTTCCAGGACTGGCGGAAAAAGCTGTCCGCCTCGGCTGCGGGTTTGATTCTTTTCATAAGAGAAGCGGGCTGCTCCTCTCTGATGGATTTCAGTTCCAGAAATCGCTGTATGGCTTTTGACCGGCTCCGGTTCATGATCTACCCTCTCCCATCAGTTTCAGGACCTCTTCTTCGGCAGGCCGGACAAAGTGAACTCCCCTTTCAGAGTCCTTCCCCATACCCCGTACAAAGAAGTAGTAGACCCCTCCGAACTCCCTTTCGAAGTTGAAATCCGGGTTCAGGGAGAGCATGTAGCGCCTGAGGGCATGGGCATAGATCATGGCCTGCAGATCGTAGCGGTGCAGGGCCATTGTCCTCTCCAGATTATCAGGTGAGTAGTCCGCGAGGACCCCTTTTCCCGGAGGCACGGTGGTCTTCCAGTCGGCGATATAGAGTCTGCCGTCCTTCTCAAAGATCAGGTCGATAAATCCCTTCAGGTACCCCTTCTCAAGGGCCGCCTTCCACTCCTCCAGACTCATGGTTCCCCTTTCGGTGGTCATCAGGAATTCGAGCTCATGCTTCCTCTGTCCCGGTGTAAGATCCCGCAGGGGGCCTACCGGCTCGAGGGGTGTGTTGAGAACATTGTGAACCATCTCGCACAGGGAAGCCCTGTTCTCCTTCCACCAGTTCTGATCAAAGAACCTGACAGCTCTCTCCTCCATAAAGCTGAAGATTTCGGATGGACCGGCATAGCCTTCCTCTTCAAGCCACTCGGACAGGGGGCGGTTTGCCCAGGTATAGTCAATCTCTTCAAAGATGCAGTGCACAAGGTTTCCGAATACGGCACCCCGGGTCAGGGCCAGAGCTCCTGTAAGCTCCTCGCTGTCGGGACTCTCCTCCTGATCATCCCGGTCCGCATCATCAGCCGGATGAATGGAGTCATGTACATCGGAAGTGAGGGAAGAGAAGCTGACGACCCTGGTGATTCTTCCGTCAAACCGGTCCGCGGCCGTCTTTTTTGCCAGAGTCAGTGACCGGGTAATGTTTTCTTCGGTGACCGCCTCCAGAGCATCGGGGTCCGGAGAGTCTGAGCGGTAGGCAAATATTCCGGGCCGTTCGGACGCCAGGGAGGAAAGGACTCCCGAGATTCTGTCGTTGAAGATCCGTGTCTTTGCCCCGGCAGTATCCTTCGGCTTTTTGGCTTTTTTGAAGTCTGTGCTCCTGAGGGAGTGAACGGGCCAGAGATCCTGAAGAGTTTCGGCCTCAAAGAGCTCATCCTCCTCAAGAATCAGGTCGTCTCCTCCCAGGGCTGCATAGATGGTAGTCAGATATGTCAGGTCCCCTTCGGGAAACCAGGGCATGTAGAGAAGGGAGGAGGCTCTGGTAAGAGAGACATAGTAGAGTCTTTTCCTCTCCTCCCATGCCGAAAGGTCGGCCTTCTTTTTTGAGACCTTTGTCTTCAGATAGTCCCGGTAGCGTTTTCCGTCCCAGTAGTAGTCCAGAGCCTCGCCGTCCCTGGAGCTTACTCCGTTCTTGTCGGCGCCGAAGAAGAAGACAATGGGGAATTCCAGTCCCTTACTCCGGTGGTGGGTCAGAATCTGAACGGCCTGACCGTCCTGATCAAGACGGACTTGTTTCTCATCATCTGCTTCGGGATTGTTCTTCATCTGCAGATAGTGATCGTAGAGCTCTCCCATATCAAGGGACCTCTGTTTCTGCTCCCCATGGAAGATCTCGGCGAGATGGGTCAGGTTTGCAGTGCTCCTGATCCCTTCGGTCCGCTTCAGGAGTCTGTTCCGCCAGCTCCCCTTTCCCTCCATAAAGGAGAGAGGAATCTCCTGTTCAAAGAAGGCTCTGAAGAATCCGACCAGATCTCCCTGGTTGCAGATCTCTCTTGATTTCTGCAGATAGAGAAGGTAGTCCTGAAAGCTGTCGCTCTCCTGAAGGATCTGAACCTCTTCACTGCTCAGGTCAAAGGCAGAGGTCATCAGCAGGGCCAGGGAGGCGCTTTTACTCTCGGGCCATGCAAGGGCCCCCAGAAGAGATCCGAATACTTCCGCCTCAGGGGTCTCAATAATCTTTCTGTCGGAAAAGATGACCGAAGAGATCCCCCTGGCGGAGAGCTGTTTCTGAATTTCCAGACACACCGCATTGCTCTCGGCAAGAATGGCGATATCTCCGGGCCTGATGGTTCGGCTTTCCCCCTTCAGTTCAAAGCTGCAGGACCCCTTCAAAAGGCATCCGATCTCCCGGACGGCCCAGTCCATCCAGGCCTCCTGAAGCTTGCTCTTGCCGGCAGTCTTATGCTCCTCTGCATCCACGGGAACAGGACAGAACTGTACGGCTCCCATCTGCCTGCCCTGCCGGTCCACAACGGCGGGGGCCTTTTCATTCCCCGACTCTACAGGGTCGAAGGGGACTTTGGTAAAGCCGTCCAGATCATAGGAGAAGACCCTTCCGAATATTGTGTTGCATGCCTCTACCAGTTCACTCCGGGAACGGTAGTTTGTAGGAAGAGAGTAGCTGTTCTGATCATCAACGGTACTGCAGGCATCGAAGTAGACCTCCAGATCGGCCCCTCTGAATCCGTAGATGGACTGCTTGGGGTCACCGATGAGAAAGTAGTTGTGTTCGGGGCAGTCAAAGAGGGTTCTGAAGATGGACCACTGCCGGCTGTCGGTATCCTGAAACTCATCGACCAGAACAACCTTGTACTGGTTTCTCAGCACCTGAGAGAGAGGACCGTCGGGGTCCTTTTCCAGAAGGTCCGCCAGGGTGCCGATCAGATCGGAGAAGTCCAGGGCACCACGGAGACTCTTCTTTTTCCGGATCACTGTGACAGAACTCTCCAGAAGCTCCTGAAGGTAGGTGAAGCCCAGGGTTTTGTGATAGATCGTTCTGTTCACATCATCGGGGTCCAGCAGGGGTTCCAGGGCATCAAAGAGATCATCCACCGCCCTGCATAGCTCGATGTCCTCTGGGGCTTCGGGGAGTTTGTCCTTCCGCTTCGCCTCGGACAGGTATCCTAGCTTCTGAAGACACTGATTATCAAGAAAGGCCGTAAGCCACTCACCAAGGGATCCGGCGGGAGGAAGAAAGCTCCAGACCTTTGCCGCATTCTTTGATGTTGTCTTGAGAGATCTTGAAGGGAGTTCCACCAGTATCTGATGGAGCCTCTCCTCGTCGGGAGCAAGGCCCAGCAAAGCATCAGCCGCCCTCCGGATCTCCCCCTCTCCCCGGGCATAGAGATCCTTCTCCTTCAGGACCCTCTCAATCATCCCGTCAGAGGGCAGTCTTATGGAACCAGAATCCTCCAGGGCCGCCTTAACCTCTTTAACAAGGGTGGTGATGCACTCATCAATTCCAGATGAGAAGTAGGATCTGATCAGATCTCTTTTCTCATCGGGGATATCCATAAACTCCCTGTAGAGGACCTCTTCAATCCCCTCCTCAAGAAGGGAGTTGTCCGACAGAAGCTCCTGTGAGAAGGGAGATCCCGACTCGAAGGGGTAGGACTTCAGAACGGTTTGACAGAATGCATGAATCGTATAGATCGGGGCCTTGTCAAAGTTCTGCCGGGCCTTCTGCAGAGCGACCTTGCCCCCTGAGGCTCTCTCATCCAGAAGCAGCCGGATACGCTCCTTCAGTTCACTGGCAGCCTTGTTAGTAAAGGTCACCACGAGAATCTCATCGATGCCGAGACCATAGCGCTCAACAAGTTCGCAGACCACACGTTCCAGATTGTATGTTTTACCCGTTCCGGCGGAGGCCTCGAGGTTTATAGATTGTCTCAGATCCGCTTTCGCAGGATCAAACAGATTAACTGCCACTGGTATATCCTCTTTTCGGCTTCGATGCGGCTGCCAGGGGCTGATAGATCAGCTGCAGCATATCCCTGAGCTGGGTCACGTCAATTTCCGGGGGACTGCTCAGGAAAAGGGACCTGTACTTACAGCCCTGAAGATCACCTGCGCTCCACCTGTCATTCAGTAAATCCATCCATGTTCTCTTCCAGAGAGAGAGAAGCTCTCTGTCGCTCATAAGGGGAGAAGCCTTCAGCTCCCCGGCCAGAGCCTCGCCCAGTTCGGGATAGAGGGGAAGAATATTCTCTTCGGGCACCACGCAGAGGCGGATCAGTCTGTCCAGCCGTTCTTCGGGATCATCGAGAACCACCTCATTCTCCCGGGCCTCTCCCTCCCTGCGGAAGATCACCTTTTTATACCTGCCCTCTTTTCCGGCACCACGGCCCATCTTCTGCTGATGGAGCTCGGTGAAATCACCCTTGTAGACAGAGAGAATCAGAAATTTCAGGATGGACTCGAAGTTGTGCTTTGCCTTCGGCGATCCCGACTCGCAGTATTCCAGAGTCTTCCAGACGCCAGGTTCTTCGCCCATGGCCAGAGATTCAAGGCCCCCCGTAAGGTAAACAGTCAGCTCCTCACCGTCGGTGGTTGTGATCTTCCGGGAGAGCTCGGGAATCTGTTTGGCAGTAAGCTGCCTGTCATCACTGAAGCTTCTGCTTCCCCGTTCGGGATCGATAAGGACATCTACATACTTTTCCCACTCTTCCGCCAGCCGGACACTCTCATCCTCAGCCTGAGCCTTCATTGTTTCAAGACGTTCTTTCAGCTCCTCGACCTCCAGAAAACTGATACCGCTCTCGGGAAGGTTTCCCTTTATCTGCTGTGTCTTCACATAGGATTCCAGGAGTGCGGGATTCTCCAGCTTCTCAGGGGGCCAGAGACTGTTCTTGTAGAAGCTGTACTTTTCAAGGAAGGGAAGTTCCCAGTTCTCACGGCTGTCCAGCTCGGGACTCTCTTCCTCATCCAGATAGATATGCAGAACATTCCTGTAGTACCAGGCAACAGGATTCTTCAGAAACCGACTGATGCTGTCCAGGCTCAGCACAATCTCACCGCTCTCGGACTCTGTATGAACCTTGACCAGGGGATTCTCGGGAGTATCCTCTCTCTCCCCATTCTGAAGGAGGAGGGCAGACTCCAGTGCCGCCCTGTTGAAGGAACGGCCGCCTGTAAAGTACCGGGGATCAAAGCTGTGGATGGACTCCTGTGTTATAAGGTTCTCTTCAGCTGAACCTCCGGGAAAGGAGAAGCTCTTCTTCAGATAGTCCAGAAGCTCGGAGATCAGAATGGATGGCTGCAGCACTTCACCGCTTATGGAGTTCCGGCTCTTGTAGAAGAGGGTCAGCGACTCTTCTGCCGAGAGAAGGGTCTCCAGAAAGGCGTAGCGGTCCCCTCCCCTTCGGGAGAGATCGATTCCCTTGTCAAAACACTCCTTCAGGTCAAAGCTGAGTTTTGCATCCTCACCGGGAAATGCGGCCTCGTTCAGTCCAAGAACATAGATTCTCCGGAAGGGGATGGCCCTCATGGGCTTCAGGGAGGAACAGGTAATCCCCTGGGTCAGGTACCGTCCCTTAACCCCGGAAGACTTGCTGATATACTCATTCAGAAGGGTTCTGAAAACAAAGAAATCATACTCCCGGCCACCGGGCAGAGCTGTCTCTGCTGCCATATTGAGGATATCACGGAAGCAGCCCTTCAGACGGAACCAGTCACTCTCATCCTGACGATTGTCCTTTCTCACCTTGAAGTAGGACTCCAGAACCGACTCGGCCAGAAGAACCCAGTGTTCCAGAGGCATGGTCAGGCGGTCCAGCTCAAAGAGGTCGTTGTAGAGGCTCTGCATCAGAACCATCAGATTACCCCAGCTTCTGCCGGTCTCCTCATCGGGAGGGGCAGCAGGAAGGCGGCCGGGATCATCCTCTTCATCCAGAAAGAGCCCCTCCTTAATCCGGTCAAAGGCCCTCTCCCAGCTGTTGAAATCTCCAGTCCCCCTGAAGAAGCTGCTGCGGTGTTCCCGGTCATACCCCCACTTGATGTTCATCTCTTCACAGAGTTCCAGCCAGATTTTTCTGTCCAGACGGCTCATCCCCTGGGCCTCACGGAAGCAGGGATTATCAAAGAGAACGAAGAGCTCGGACCGGAGGAAACGGGCTCCGGGGAGGGTGAAGATATGCTGGAATCCCTGGATCAGAGGAGAGAGACCGGCACTGTCCAGGTCAATCAGGTTGTAGGGCAGAGCCAGATCCTCATCTTCCGAGGGAAAAAGGGCCTCCAGAAAGGGAGCATAGGTGTTGATGTCGGGAGCCAGAACGGCGATATCCGTCAGCTGCAGGGTTTCATCCTTATCAAGGGCATGGAGAAGAAGGTCCTTAAGAACCTCAACCTCCCGCCAGGGACTCGTACAGCCGTGAATGGTCAGGGACCGGTCATCAGTTTCCACAGTTCTGAGGCTGGAGGGAACAGGGGTATCCTCGAGAATCCCCTTTTGAACGGTTTCCAGGATGGAGCTGCCTTCAGGCAGGTTAATACGGCTATTCTTCTCCATACCCGCAGAAAACCGGGCAAAGCCGTCCATCTGGGTACACCAGCTTTCAAGGAGGGGATTTCCTTTAGGCTCAGACAGTTGCGCCGCCTCTGCCGGTATAAAAGAGGTATATCTGGCCGAGGGAGTCAGAATAAAGTGATCCACCTGAATATCCCGGGAGAGACGGTGAAAAAACTGAAGCGCCGTATCTCCGAGAAAGGAGGAACCGAAGAGAACAACCCTCTTCACATCCCCGTCGTATGCATCGTTGCTCTCATTTATGGTGCTGAAGATCCGGCTCAGGGATAGACCGCTGTCATAGACCTTCTCCCAGAGAAAGCGCTGCCATGTCTCATGTTTTTTCAGATAAGCAGGAACATCTTCATAGCCGTGTCCCGCATCCCAGGCATTCACCAGGGGCAGAGTATTCATTCCGTAGTGGGAGAAGAGACCGGCAATGCTGTCGGCAAGCTGATAGAGCCTGGTGGAACGGATCTGGGTATCGGCCTTCTCATCTCCCCCCGATGAGGAGGTAATGTAGGCATAGAGCTCACGGCAGCTTTCAGGGACCCCGGAAGGATCGGCGAAAAGCTCTTCCATAATCTTATAAAGACGGATCTTCAGGTTATCCATATAGAGGACGGGTCTGGCGGAGTCATCCTTACCCAGCAGGGTGCGTACACAGCGGTACCCCTCGGCCAGCTCCCGCATAGCCTTTTCAGGAAGCACATAGGGACTGTCTCCACTTATACCCCTTTTTTCAGCCAGCTTCAGCTTCAGCCACTCCCCCATACTCCGGTTCTGAACAACCAGAGTCAGTGAGCTGCCGAAGAGAGAGTCCGGGCAGAGAATCCTTGAATGGTCATCGATAAATGACTGAAGGGATGAGCCTTGATAAACTTTATATGCACACATTAGAAGATCAGGCGGGACGCCGTGCGATTGTCCAGATGGAGCAGAGGATGATCACATCCATTGAGACCGAAAGCAGCCATGTGGAAAAATCAGGACTGAAGATGATATTTCCGTTTCTGATAACAAGTTCTGTCATAAAGCGGACCATAACGAAACGCACAAGCCAGAAGATAAAGATCAGCACAGATGAGATAACCACCAGCCTCGAATCCATGAATCGAAAAAGTCCGAGAAAAAGAAGAAGCCCCGCAACCAGGCTTATAATCCCCATAATGAGTTCAGTCTTCTGTACAGCAGGATTTTCGGCATTGATGAACCTGGCCATCTCTCTGGCAAATCCGCTGTTCTGGGACATGTTGCTGATGATTCCCTGAAACCCCAGTATCAGAAAGAAAAGGGCAACGGCAAGCTGCAAAAAGAAAATTGAATTGAGGCCTGTACTCTGACGACGCATTTTTAAATCTCCCGGTTATGTATCAGTTATTTTAAAATACCACGGAAATAACAAAATGCGCAATTGACAGTTATCCACATGATGAATTCCGTAAATTCCGGTGAATTCACAAATTTATCCACAAGTTATCCACAAATTCGTGGAAATTCACAATGGTGATCGAAATTCAATGAATTCACGGTTATTCAAAAACATACCCCATATTGTGAAAAAAACAGGCTAAAATTGGGCTGAAACCCCATTATTTTCGATTTCAGCGAATTCAGCCGGAAAGTTGTTAGAAATCTATACACAAGTTATCCACAACCCCTTCTGTAGAATTCACAGGCACCTGTGCAAATTTCCACAGTTTATCCACACCCTTCGGCCATATGAGGGAGAACCACCGGGCAATGTTATTGCGCCGGTAGGATGTTGCAACCCAACCCTTAGGCCCAATGAGGGGAAACCACCAAGGCAATGTTACTTGCCTTGGTAGGACAATGCCCCTTAGGCCATAAGAGGGAAAGGTACCAGAGCAATGTTATTGCCTTGGTAGGACATAGCCCTCTCTTTTAGGCCGAAGGCCAATGTAAAGAATGTAAAAAAAATGCGAATAAGGGAGTTAAGCAAAAAAAAAGAACTATACTTAAGATATGCGGTATCAATTTGAGTACTTTTATATTTACAAAGGAAAGCTGCTTCTAGGTGAATCCATTGAAAATATGGAGGAACTTCTGGAGTTGGCCGCGATAGAAGAAACCCTTACCACGGCACGGAGACGGCATAGGGCTCCCTACTCGCCGCCCTCTTCACCCAAGGCTGTCAACTCTTCAAGGTAGTCCTGACTGCAGGAGACATAGACAGATCCGTTTTTGCGGATGGCTTCGATCATACCGGGTTTGAGTTCCTTCACCACCTTGGCAGGAGACCCCATAACAAGGGAACGGGGCGGAATCTTCATCCCCTGAGGAACAAGACTGCCTGCACCCACAAGGGACTCTTCACCCACTTCTGCACCATTCAAGACTATCGCGCCCATTCCGATCAGACAGTGATCTTCCACGGTACAGCCGTGGAGAACGGCGCTGTGGCCCACGGTGATCCCCTCACCCAGAGTACATGAGACGCCCTCATCCACATGGATTACCGAACAGTCCTGAACATTTGTGTTTATACCAATGCTTATGGAGGCCATATCGGCACGGAGTACCGCGTTAAACCAGATATTTGCTCCCTCAGCAATGGTCACATCACCGATAATATCGGCACTGGGAGCGATAAAACCCGCATTCTTGTCAATAACAGGGGTCTTCCCCTTAAATGAGTAGTTCATTCTTCATCTCCCTTGATCTCTACGCCCCATCCGCTCAGGGTGGTTTCAAGAAAATCCAGGATTTCCTGATGCTCCGTCTTTCCACGGCCTTCGATGGTAATGGGCTTTCCGAACTCCATAAGAACCTGCTTTTCGGGATGAAGGGTTCCGTAGTCGGAGAATTTCTTTCCGTTTCTCAGAAAGTCTGTTTTCAGGGCAAGGGGAACAATCTTTACACCGGCTCTGGAAGCAAGCATGGTTCCCAGCTGATTGAACTCGGATCTCTTGAAGTACTCCTTTCTGGTTCCTTCGGGAAAGAGAAGGATGGAGCGGCCCTTTTTCAGATACTCAACACCCTCCTTCATTACCACATCGATATCGGCTCTCAGGTTCTCTCTGGAAACAGCGATACTCTGAGTGGCAATGGAGATGGCCCCGAAAAGGCTGGACTCATAGAGGCTCTTTTTCATAACAACGGAAAAAGGTTTAAAACTTCCAACGACCCAGGGAAGAATCTGGGTCTCAAGAAGGCTCATATGATTGGCTACGATAACACAGGGACCGTCAAAGTTCAGATTCTGCAATCCTGTAATCTTGAATTTGGCTCCATGCCGCTCAGCGGCAATACGGATCAGATCGGACTGATTAAAGTAGGTTTTATTGTCGAAACGTCCCTGCAGACTGAATTTGCGGCAGCGCAGCACGATTCTGATAAAGGCAAGATAAAAAGAGAGACGTCTTCCAAAGAAAAATCTCCAGGGCGACTGATGCCGGTCCTTTTCTGTCTCAAAGGTCTCAAACTGTGAAAGATCTACCATATTTCATTACTCCAGAATCTTAACTGATTGCCGGGGTACTCTCCTCAAAGGGCAGGTACCACTGATAACTGGGAATTCGGGAACAGATATCCTCTTCCCAGGCAGCTTCCTCTTCGGCACTCAGGTCATTATAGGCTAACTGAACCTTCTCAAGCTGGAAAAGAGACTTCAAACCTGATGGAAGTGTCTCAAGAAGGTTGCCTGAGAGATTCAGTTTCTTCAGCATAACCAGAGAATCCAGTGGAAAATCAATCCTCTGAATTCTGTTTCCCGAGAGATTCAGAACCTGCAGCTTACGGAGGTTTCCCATCTGCTGAGGCAGCCGTTCCAATTCATTATCGGCAGCATTAAAATACACTAATTGCCTCAGTCTGCCTATACCTTTCTCAATCTCACAGATTTCATTTCCGCTGATATCCAGAATCCTCAATTTACGCATGGACAAGATGTTCTCAGGCAGAGTCCGAAGCCCCAGATCCTTGAGAATAAGAGTTTTAAGAGAGGGACACTGTGCAAGAGCCGGAGGAAATCTGAACTGCTCAGAGACCGGCAGTCCGGAGAGTCCGAATGACTCCAGATGATAAAACCAGAGAGGCTTCTCAGGCATTATGGAGATGATCTTCCAGAAGGAGTAGTGTGAATAAACTGTTTCAGGGGATCTGAAGAACGGGGGAAGTATAAGCAGTCCGGGATACATCAGTTGTGCATCCCGGACCAGGCATTCGCAAATTTGACAATCTTCCCGGCCTACTATATCAATGAGTCGATCAATTTTTTCGTATGGGCCGTGTGACAAAACCTGACGGAATGATTCTGCAGCAAGGGCCTGTGGCTCCAGGGACATCAGTTAAGATCCCAGGGGTCTCCTTCAAGCTCCTCTTCAGAATCGCCGTACTCCTTATCCCAGGATTCAGAGTCCATATCATCTAACTCATCACCCCAGTCCGAATGATCCTCCCCTCCCTCTTCGTCGGGTTCGAGATCATCCAGAGACATCATACCGTCATCAAAGTCTTCGTCGGTGTCATCGAAAATAGACATCAGCATATCTCCTGCAACATCGAGTTACAGCTCCTTAGTCTAGTCGGAAAAACCGGAGCTGTTAACTTTATGGCTTCATCATAATCACATTTGGTATGAAAATCCAGAGAAACCTTAATAAATCCTCTATAGTTCCGATATTGAATATATAGACCTGCCCCTGTACTCCCCTTCTGTGCATCTTGAGTTAACTAGACAGGGGTCTTGGTAACTGAAAAGGGAATTTATCCCGGCCGCTTGATACAGAGGAGATAAAGATGAATCAGTTTGACAAAATACGGAAAGAAATTGAGCAGATTGAAGAGGAACTGGCCACTCTCAGACTGGCAGCCGGAAGAAATCAGGTTCAGGGTTCCCTGAAGGAACTCAGCCGAAAAAACGACCGCATCAAAAATGCCTTCAAGTCCATCTCAGCGACTATAAAGTCCTGATACTGTACCACTGAGAGGAGACTCAGGCGGTCTCCTCGATAAGCACCTTGCCTCCGAGAAACTGAACGGCATTGTTCAGATCTTCCGAGAGATTGGAGAGCTCATCCCCATCCAGAGGCTTGTAGAGAATTGAGTTCTCAAGGCCACTCTCCCTGATAAGAGGATTCAGACTGCTACCGATGAAAGAGGATTTTTCAGATGAATCTTTGCTGTTGGCTGCTGATGTAAAAATATCCCTTCCCTGCTTCATCCATTCAAGAATATTTTCAGTTGGAAAGTCTTCACCCAGGGCAATCTGCCTGGGCTTAATCAGTCTGACACGTATTGAAAAGGTAAAAGACTCCTCACCAATGTTTTTAAGATAGCGTTTATATTCAAGCCTGTACCCCACAGAGGAGACAAGGCAACGGTCAATGTTTTCCAGGGAGCGTATCAGAAGCTCCATTGATGGAAAAAGGTGATCCAGACCGTCTGAGTTTTTATCGAATTTGAATTCCAGATTATAAAAACTGTCTATAAACATATCCGTCTGCAGTATACATACTCTTGAATATTTAAAAAAGGACTGCCTCAAAGAAGCAGTCCTTAATATCTTTGACCGATGTACAGATCTTATGCTTCTGCAATAAGAAGTGTTTTAGGATCAAGTTTAAGATGCAGATCTTCAGACACAAGTGCCTTATGATCTTTCACAAGTTTCAGTACCATCAGCCCCTGCTCAGCCCTGAGAGTAAGGACCACAGACAGATCGTCCAGATCCTTGATCAGATTTACAGGAATCCCCCTGTCATCCAGATAATCCGCACCCTCAGGGTAGGAATCGCTGAACCAGAGCTCAATGTCCGACTCTACGGCAAAAGCCTTGAACTTTTTAATGTCCTCGGCTGAACCAATTGTAAAATCGAATCCGTCGATGATAACCGCATCGGTACCCAGCTGACCATTATCCATCATCGCTTTGATGCTGGCTATTACCTGGTCAACAGATATGCTTTTCTGGTTGAAGTTCATGATCACTCTGTTCTGTATGATATCGTCATGAACACTCATTGCATTTTCCAGATTTCTTTTCTTCGAAATCTCGGTAAATATATCTTCATACCAGTTAACGATATGATCAACTCTGTTTGCATAGGAAACATGAATAACATGTTTGTTCCGCATCAGTTTGTCGGTTGCAATGTGTACAAGGCAGGCAGTCTTTCCAACACCCTCTTTGGATGCGATTACGGCAATATTTCCCTTCCCGAGGCCTCCCTGAACAGCCTTTTCCAGACTCCTCAGGGGACTCTTCTCAGTCAGTTCAGTCTTTACCATCTTTGAACTCCTTCAGTTTCAACCAGAGAGATTCCACGGTCCGGGGAATCCAGGCTCTGAACCGAAGAATCAAACCAGTGTGCCGGAGCAGTTCAACTCCGGCGGTCACGGCGGAAAGCGCAGGCCCCGAAGGGCCGGGCTTTATTTCTGCTGAGCTTTCCGTTCTTCTTCGTACTTTTTGATAAGTTCCTCAGTTACACTGGAGGGAACCTTACCGTACTTGGCAAATTCCATAGTGAACTCGGCCTTACCCTGAGTAGAAGAACGCAGTACGGTTGAATAACCGAACATCTCGCTCAGAGGAACCTCTGCTTCTACTGAGCAGTAGTTTCCTTCCTCATTGGATGCTATAATCATACCACGTCTCTGGTTCAATGTGCCAAAAATATTTCCCTGAAATTCAGTAGGTCCTTCAACGGTTACCTTCATGATGGGCTCAAGGATACAGGGGTTGGCTTTCTTGTAGGCTTCACGGAAGGCGCCGAGGGCGGCTGTCTGGAAGGCCTGGTCTGAAGAGTCGACCGCGTGGAACTGACCGTCATTGATGGTCATTTTAACGCCTACAACGGGAGCTCCGATCAGAGATCCTTTCTCCATACCTGTCTGGAAACCCTTGTCACAAGAGGGGATGTACTCAGTGGGAATTGCACCACCCTTAATCATGTTAACAAACTCGTACCCTTTCTCGTCGTCCAGGGGAAGGGGTTCCATAGAACCGGCAACACGACCGTACTGACCGGAACCACCAGTCTGTTTTTTGTGAGTGTAGTTGAAGTCTGCAGAAGCGGAGATCGCCTCTCTGTATGCTACCTGGGGTGCCCCGGTTTCTACTTCAGCCTTGTACTCTCTCTTCATACGCTCAATGTAAACTTCCAGGTGAAGCTCACCCATTCCGGAGATGATTGTCTCGTTGGACTCGGGGTCTACGTGAGTTCTGAATGTGGGGTCCTCTTTGGTAAATCTGTTGAGGGCCTTTGCCATCTTGTCGGATGCAGATTTGTCTACAGGCTTGATGGACAGTGAGATTACCGCGTTAGGTACGAACATGGAGGTCATGGACAGGTTCAGGTTTGAGTCACAAAATGTGTCACCTGATGCACAGTCGATACCGAAGAGGGCAACGATGTCACCTGCAGGTGCTTCTGTAATATCTTCCATGTTGTTGGAGTGCATTCTTACAAGACGTCCAACCTTGAACTTTCTTCCGTTTCTTACGTTGATAAGTTCAGCACCCTTCTTGATGATTCCCTGGTAAACACGGATGTATGTCAGCTGACCGTACTGTCCGTCTTCCAGCTTGAATGCCAGAGCAACGGGAGGCTTGGTTTCGTCAGAGGGAAGAACAACTTCTTCCTCATTGTTGTCCAGGTCAAGAGCCTTGTTCTCAACATCGGGAGGAGCGGGGAGGTAGCGGAGAACCGCGTCCATCATCTCCTGAACACCCTTGTTCTTGTATGCAGAACCGAGGTACACGGGAACCAGTTCCAGAGAGATAACAGCCTTACGTACTGTTTCGTGGAGGAGATCCTCGGGGATTTCCTGCTCTTCCATCATCAGTTCCATGATCTCTTCGCTGAACATGGATACTGTGTCGAGCATCATCTCGCGTCTTTCATCGGCTTCAGCCTGAAGTTCGGCGGGGATCTCTTCGATGCGGATCTGCTCACCGTCGTTACCATCGAAGTAGATGGCCTTCATTCTGATAAGGTCGATAACACCTTCCAGTTTTTCTTCGAGACCGATGGGAACCTGCATCATTACAGAGTTCAGGTCCAGCTTTTCTCTCAGCTGATCACAAACTTTGTAGGGGTTTGCACCGGTTCTGTCACTCTTGTTAACAAAAGCGATACGGGGAACGCCGTATCTTTTCAGCTGTCTGTCTACAGTAATGGACTGAGACTGTACACCACCAACGGAACAGAGAACCAGTACGGCTCCGTCCAGTACACGAAGGGCACGCTCTACTTCGATTGTGAAGTCAACGTGACCCGGAGTATCGATGATGTTGATGGCATGCTCTTTCCAGGTAACGTTAGTCGCAGCTGATGCGATTGTGATACCTCTTTCTTTTTCCAGCTCCATGGAGTCCATGGTAGCTCCAACACCATCTTTTCCTCTAACTTCGTGGATGGCATGAATTTTCTGACAGTAAAACAGGATTCTTTCAGTCAGGGTTGTTTTACCTGAGTCGATGTGGGCGCTGATACCGATATTGCGCATTTTGGTGATATCTACACTCATAGAAACACTAACCTCTCTAGATTTTAATAAAATTGCCGGGAATGCTCAGCAGAATGGTTAAGCGGCATCAGGCAGTCCTCTGTATTCCTGAACTAACAGTAAACAGCGGCCCTGCGGTGAATTACCGAACTTAAAATCATCCCGGCAAACGTCCGGATTGTTCAAAGCGAATAATTGTACCGGAATTATATAGACTTGCACTGCTTTCATCAATACCCGGAACCGAGGGAAAATCAGAGCTCATAGAGATTTAGTTATTTTTTTTCATCTTCCCCGCCGACAGGGGTGAATTCACATACCAGACCCCTGAAACGGGATTTACAGCCCTTTTTTCAGCTGAAACTCTCACCTGTCAGATGCAGCGAAAGAGCCTCTCTGATGCAGGACGCCAGCCGCTCCTCCGCCAGAGGGAGGATTTTATCATCGGGAGTCTCATTCCTGCCACGAATGGCAATAACCGAGGCCACCATGGCCGCCTTCAGGCCGAAAACAGAGGCAAGAGTGAGGAGAGTGGCCGACTCCATCTCGTAGTTAAGAACATTCAGATGCTTCCATTCATTCAAAGAGCCCTGGAAACGGCGGGGTACATAACCTGTAAAGGTGTCGTACCTCTCCTGCCCGGGATAGAAGGTGTCGCTGGAGGCGGTAATTCCCTTGTGATGGGGTATCTCCAGATTGGAAGAGGCCTGAAGAAGGGCCAGGGTCAGGTCAAAGTCGGCCACCGCGGGGTACTCGATGGGGGCATAATGAACCGAAGCACCGTCCAGACGAACAGAACCGGTGGTTATGATAAGATCACCGGCCTTGATTTTCTCCTGAATGGCTCCGGTGGTGCCGATGCGCAGAAATGAGGTCACCCCCAGCTGTGCCAGCTCCTCAAGACAGATGGATACCGAGGGCCCGCCTATGCCTGTGGAACAGACCAGAACCTTGTGCCCGGAAAGGTCGGCCAGCCAGGATGTATACTCCCTGTTGGAGACCAGAAAAACCGCATCTGGATCAATCATCCTGGCAGTTTTCTCCACCCGCCCCGGATCACCGGGAAGGACTGCGGTAACAGCCCCCGAGAGCATGGCTTTATTCAGTTTCACATGATACAGAACGGCATCATCTGAGGTCTTTTTCTTCATGACTATTCTCCTTGCTAAACCCTAATTATAATTGTCCCGGTGTGCAGCTTTCCAGAAAATCGACATTTCTTGACAAATAACGATGTAAAAGAACATAATTCCATACATATGTCGTCATTTATACCCTTGCTGATACCCATTGTTATAATCACTGTAACCATTATAATAATGGTTTCCATACTCTCCGGGAGGGGAAAAAAAGACCTCTCGGGCTCTCAGGTCCACGACAGGAACACGATCCTGAAGGAAGCCAACAGGCGTCTGGCAAGCAACCCCAAGGACTCACAGGCTCTCACGGCACTGGCAGACCTTCACTTTGCAGAGAAGAACTACCAGCAGGCCATGAAGACCTACGGAATACTCCTTGACCTCTGCGCCACAAACTCCCGGCTGGATGAACACAAGATAAACCTCAACTACGGACTGTCGGCAATGAAGGCGAGAGTATGGACCGAAGCCTATAAGAGTCTGGCAATCGCCCGTACAAAAGACACCGAGAATTTCGATATAAACTCCTCCCTGGGAGCCCTGGAATACAGACGGGGACATTACGAGAAGGCCATTGCCCTTCTGAAACAGGCCCTTGCAGCAAAGCCCAATGATCATGATTCCATGCGCTTCTGCGGTCTGAGCCTCTACAAGCTGCGGCGCTACAAGGATGCGGCGGCCTACCTGAGAAATGCGGCGACAGGTCATCCCGATGACAAGGAAATCCTCTTTGCCCTGGCCCGTTCCCTCTTTGAGATGGGACAGTTGGACCAGGCCCTGAAGATATTCTCACACCTCAGGGCAGATCCCGAATGGGGTCCTCAGTCAGCCCTCTACAGCGGTACCATTAACAGACAGAAAAAGGATCTTGAAAAGGCGGTTATGGATTTTGAGATCGGACTGCGCCACAAACAGATCTCCGAAGATGTTCTTCTGGAGCTGAAGTACAGACTTGCAAACTGCTACAACCAGCTCTCCAACCTGGACAAGGCTCTTGTTCAGCTGGACGATCTGTTCGGCATCAACCCGAAGTATAAGGATGTGGCGCCGCAGCGCAAGAAGATCAAGGAACTGACGGGAAACCGGAATCTCCAGACCTATTTGATGGCTCCCATGAATGAGTTTCAGTCTCTCTGCCGGCAGCTCACACTCATCCTCTTCCCCAAAACGAGAATCAAGGTGCTGGACGTCTCAGTTCACAAGAATGAATATCTCGACATTCTGGCCGAGGTTAAGGCCCGGAAATGGGAAGATCTGATAGTGTTCCGCTTCTATAGAGAAGAGGGAAAGATCGGTGACTTTTCAGTGCGCGAGCTCTATGCCCATGTGAAGGAAGTTCACGCGGGACGGGGTTTCTGTATCAGTGCGGGTACATTCTCAGAAGAGGCTCAGCAGTTTGTGGAAGCCCGGCTTATTGACCTGCTTCCCAAGGAAAAGCTGATGAAGCTCCTGAACAAGTACAAAAGCGGCGGTCAGGCTATAGCAAATGCATTATAACCAGATGACGCTCTTCTTCCAGAAAGGGAACACTCACCTCAACAATTGAACTGTCTCTTACAGATTCATCATCCAGGGAGTCCAGCTCCGATTTAATCTGCTCCATTCTGCCCTTATAGGCGAGAATTGTCCCCTTCTCTTCACAGAGTATCTTGCCAAGGTGCTTCATCAGGTCCTTCTGAAAGGGAGAGAATCCCCTGAAGGTTACGACATCATAGCGCTCTGTCAGGTTCTCCAGAGAGTCCTCAATAACAGAGACATTGGTCAATCCCAGTGTCAGAATGATGTTTCTCAGAAAGCCGGTTCTTTTTCCGGAACGTTCCACCAGGTGGAACCGTGTGTTGGGCAGCATAATAGCCAGGGGAATCCCCGGAAGGCCTGCTCCTGAACCGATATCCGCCACGATAGAGGGAGCCAGTCCCTGCATGGTCTTTACACCCGCCAGGGAGTCCAGAATATGCCTGATGACAAGATCGTCACCCTCGGCGTTTACAAGACCGTAGCGGGGATTCCAGAGCTCAAGCTCATCGATGTATTTCTCAAGTAATGCTGTCTTTTCGGAGTCTGCGGAGAGGCCCATTTTTGCCAGTCCGTTATCCAATATACCCATTCTTTCCTGCCTTTATTCAGCTGTTTTTTTGCTGTCGGACCTGCTTATAAGAACCGTCAGCACTGCAATATCAGAAGACCGGACCCCTGAAATACGGGACGCCTGCCCCACAGAACGGGGCTGAATAGTCTTCAGTTTCTCTCTGGACTCGGTTGAAATACCGTCCAGCTTATCATAATCAAAATTTTCGGGGATCAGCATGTTTTCCATCTTCTGGAACCGGGCAACCTGCCGTTCCTGACGGGCCACATAGCCCTCATACTTCACATCCAGCTCGGTGTGGTACCTCAGGTCCAGGGAGTAGGAGTCCAGCTCGGGGATGGTCTCACCCAGCTTCTCCAGTGTGACAGCAGGGTCCTTGAGGGCCATATAGGAGCTCTTTCCGATGTGGGGTTTTAAGGGTTCGAATGATTCGGACCAGGCCGTGGCCACCTTCTTCTGCCGCAGCAGCTCCTTGATTTCATCAATGCTGCTTTTCTTGTTATTGAAGGCCTCTATCATCTCTTGTGTGGCCAGTCCGACTTCCTTACAGTAGGGAAAGAGCCTGATATCCGCATCATCATGACGGAGGGAGAGACGGTACTCGGCCCGGGAGGTAAACATTCTGTAGGGCTCCTGAGTTCCCAGGGTCACCAGGTCGTCGATCAGAACACCCGTATAGGCCTCGGCGCGGCTCAGGATAAGTGCGTCCTTGCCCTGCATCTTCCGGGCGGCATTGATTCCCGCCATAAGGCCCTGGGTTGCGGCCTCTTCATACCCCGAGGTACCATTGGTCTGTCCCGCCAGAAAAAGCCCCTTGTGGCGTTTGCTCTCAAGACTGGGCAGCAGCTGCGTGGGATCGAGGTAGTCGTACTCAACGGCGTAGCCGGGACGCATAATCTCCGCATGCTCCAGACCGGGCAGAGTCCTTAAAAAGGCCTCCTGTACCAGTTCAGGAAGGGAGGAGGAGATACCGTTCAGGTACATCTCTTCGGTATCCAGTCCTTCTGGCTCCACAAAGATCTGATGTCTCTCCCTGTCGGGGAAACGCTTTACCTTGTCCTCGATGGAGGGACAGTAACGGGGTCCTGTTCCCACGATCTCCCCGGAAAAGAGAGGAGAGAGGTGGAAGTTGTCCCTGATAATTTTATGGGTATTCTCATTGGTATATGTAATATGGCAGGGCACATGGGGCCTGTCGGATTTTTCATTGAAAAAGGAGAAGGCCTGCATGGCCTCATCCCCACCCTGCTCCTCCATTTTAGAGAAGTCCAGGCTGGACATTCTGACCCGGGCGGGGGTTCCGGTCTTCAAACGGCCCACCGTGTAGCCTCTCTCCCTGAGAGCTGTACCGAGACCTACCGCAGCGGGTTCACCGAGGCGTCCCGAGGACTGGGAGAAGTCGCCGATAAAGATCTTACCCTCCATAAAGGTTCCTGTGGTCATAACAACGGTCTTTGATGTAAAGCGTCTGCCCCGCTCGGACACAACACCCTCGCAAACGGTGCCGCTGCTGTCGGTGATGATATCCACCACCGTATCCTGAAAGAGATGGAGGTTTTTCTGAAGCTCCAGAGTCTGCTTGGCCAGACGGGCATAGAGATTCTTGTCCGCCTGTGCCCTGGGAGCCTGTACCGCTGGACCGCGGCTTCTGTTTAGAATACGGAACTGGATCATGGACTGATCGATCAGCCTTGCCATCTCTCCGCCCAGTGCATCGATCTCACGGACAATATTACCCTTGGAGAGACCGCCCACAGCGGGGTTGCACGAAAGCCGTCCTATGGCATCGAGACTCTGTGTAATGAGGAGTGTAGAAAAATCAAGACGGGCCAGAGCCAGGGACGCTTCGATCCCGGCGTGTCCGCCTCCGATGACTATTGCATCAAAATCCATAATCAGGGCAATTCCTTATGTTTCAACCGGTTAAAATCTTATACCGGCACTTCCCGGCTCAAGGGGGGGACTGCTTATCTACCATGCAGGAATTACTTCCCCACACAGAAGCTTGAGAACATTCTGTCCAGAATATCCGATGAAGAAACCTCGCCGGTAATCTCGCCAAGGGCCTGAAGAACATCGTGTAAATCCATGGCTAATACATCAACGGGCAGGCCATTATGTATAGCCTCGTCCACTTTTTCAACCCCGGAAAGTGCCCTTTCCAGAAGTTCCTTCTGCCTGAGAGAGTCAATAACAGCATCCCCTTCAACACGGGATGAGTCCTTGAAGATACGGTCCATCAGAACCTTTTCCAGTTCACTGAAGCCCTCTCCGGTAACGGCAGAAACAGAAATTGCCCCCTCGGGAGCCGCAGTTTTACCGATATCGCACTTGTTCCAGACCAGAACTTCCTTTCCACCCTCCGCAGCCTTACCGGAAGCCTTACCGGAGGCGATCAGGGCCTCTTCCTCTTCGGTCAGCTCTTCTGAGCTGTCCATTACATAGAGGATGATATGGGCATTGTCCATAAGCTCCCGGGTCCGGCGGATACCCTCCTCTTCGATGGGATCGTCCGAACGGCGGAGGCCCGCGGTATCATAAAGACGCACGGGAATTCCCGACAGGGAGATCCAGGACTCAAGGTAGTCCCTTGTGGTTCCATGAATATCGGAAACAATGGAGCGGTCCTCTTTCAGAAAGAGGTTGAAGAGACTGGATTTCCCCGCGTTCGTCCGTCCCGCCAGGGCGATGATCACACCCTCCTGATAGATCTTTCCCACCTGATAGGAGTCGATCAGGGACTGAAGACCTTCCTTCATCTCTGCAATCTCAGAGCTGGGCATGGGAGGTGCTTCCACCTCGTCATCGGGATAGTCCAGCTGAATGGCAAAGGAGGCGGCCATGCCGGTGGCAATGCTCTTAAAGTGGTTGATTCTCTTCTCTACGGCTCCAGAGAGGCGGTTAAGGGCCATGGACTGGGCTTTGCCGGACTTGGAGCTGATAATTTCCTGAACAGCTTCAGCCCGGGTCAGATCCATCTTTCCGTTGATAAAGGCACGGAAGGTAAACTCACCGGGAGAAGCCTGGCGGAAACCGCTTCGGAAGAGGAGCTGTAGAATTTTCTGAACTCCCGGAAGACTGCCGTGACAGTAGAGTTCAACACTCTCCTGCCCGGTGTAGCTGCCCGGAGTCCTGAAGGGCACCGCCATAATCTCATCAAGAGCATCACCGGATTCGGGATCCCGGATCATTCCATAGACCATCTTCCGGGACTCACCCCCGGCAAGGTCTCCGCTGAACAGGCCGTTAACGGCCTCTATACTGCCTTCTCCCGAAGTTCGGATTACGGCTATGGCGCTTTCAGCCCAGGCTGTGGCCAGTGCGGCAATTCTGTCATCGGGATCGTAATTTTCATGATTCATAACAGGCCAAGAATACTATGTTTCATCTCTGCAATCAATGAAGATTGAGCCCTGTTAAGGAGTTATTACTCCAGACTCTCAATCAATTCCAGGGCAAAAGCCTTGCCCAGCTCCCGAAAGGAAGCCGAAACTGCCAGTGTATTACTCCGGCTCTCAACAGACTTTTCCTGCTCCAGAGAGACCAGAAGTTCGCCGCTGTCCACATCCACAACAGACAGACTTCCGCCGGTTTTAACCCTGTAGGAGTCGGATACCGCCTCAAAGTCCTGGATTTCAACGGTTCCGTAGACGACACGGATGTAGTCCTCCTTATAGAGGGCCTTGAGATCTCTCAGGAAAGCCGACTCTCCCTCTCTTCTGATTTCAAGAGGATCCAGATTAAGAACATCGATATTGTACCCGTTCTGCACCAGGGTCTCGGTAATCCCCGTTGCAGCCTCCCCGTTATTCAGGGCGGCACCGGTAATATCGGTATGCAGGATGACAACTCCCATCTTCAGTTCCCTGGAGAGGGAGTCCACCGGCAGTGTGTAGTCAAAGCTGTAGGCGGAAACCCACTCCTTTATCACTGAGACATCCAGCCCCGACTGCTGAAGGAGCTGAAGGGAGGAGTGAAAATCCCGGCTTCCCGGTGTAAAGCGCACATCCGCATCCCCGGTAAAGGGAATAAAGGGATGGTAAAACTCAATTACTCCTTCAATATCACTTACAAGACGGCGCTCAAACTGTCCGGGTGAACCGTCTCTCTTCTTTCCCTCATAGGCCACAAGGTATTCCACCTCAGAGGCGGGTCCCTCATCGGAGGAGCTGAAAAGAAGATAAGGATCGGTAACCATCGTATTGGTATAGGCCTGCTCCGGAGCCTGCCGGCCTTCAACCTTCACAAGAGAGAGAAGAGCTGCGGCATCGGAAATATAGCTCTGAGCGAGACTGTCGGACAGGGGGTCCGAGAGTTCTGAGAGATAGGCGGCTGCATCCAGCAGAGTCTCCGCCGCCAGATAGTACTTACCCGCCTCCTTATAGGCTTCAGAAGCGGCAAGGTAGGAGTTCAGAGTTTCATCTTCTCCATAGTAGCGGTCCATAAGTGCTGTTTTCAATACCTCATCAGCACCCTTCTGAACACGGAAGGCACCATAGTAGTAGACCTCATCGCCATCAATGACCCATTCCTCTTTATGGAGGGAAACAATTTCTTCAACATCTTCCTCAGTTTCGATCAGGGCTGAAAGCATCTCTTTAAGCCATTCCTGGTCCTCGGAGGCGGTAAAGACATTGTCTTGTCCTGTCAGTTCCATAATACGGTCGAAAAGTTCGTCCGCAGCCTTCTTGTTTACCGAGTCTTCAGAATTTCCGAAGGCAGCGATCTTGATCAGCCAGGAGCTGTCATCCTCAGACTCCTCCAGATCCTGGAACCAGTCGGGAGCCAGACGCTCTCCCTTGGCCCCGGTGGCACAGGAAGCCACAAGCAGAGAAATGAGAACAATTATGATAACTGCAAATCTGGAAAACGTGTAAATAACTTTTTTTCTCAACTTTTTTAATCCTGATAATACCGGATTGATGAGATACCGCTTATGGTACCATCTGTATCCGGTGAAATTTTAATATCAATACTATCCTGAAAGGGAAAGGGCCCGCTCATAGCCGAGTCCAGTGAAGAGTTCACAAAGAAACCTCTTGAATCGTTGATAAAGGAGACAAGAATTTTCCCCTCCTGCCCGCCAGCTCCTCCGGCTTCAGCAGCGAAGGCAGCCGGGGAAAGGGAGAAAAGGACTGTTCCGTCACTCCCGGTGAGGGTCAGGGTCCAGCTCTTTACACCGGGGTCAGAGAGGACTTCTAATGAAGCGATTCCGTATCCGGGATTGAATTTGCTGATATCAAGCTTTTTTGGAACAGAGCTGCTTCTCTTATAGAGTTCCGCCTCTTTACGATTCTCGGTAACCGAAGAAGAACTTGTCAGTATCCCGGCTTTTTTCTCAGGTACTCCCGAAGAGAGAGCAAGGGTATACCAGATCATCGGCAGTCCCGGTGTTGAGGCAAGAGAACCGATGCGGGTGGAACCTTCTACGGGGATGCTGAAAGGAGATCCTTTCGAAGTGACAAGGGTCTTTCCGCTGCTGATCCAGTTAAAAGCCGCCGAATTACCGGATACAGTGTAACTTAACTCAAGATAACTGACATCCTCACCCTGAATGGCAGTCACCGGAAGATCAATAGTGAAACTGTTATCAGAACCTGAAAATCCGGCCTGAAGGACCTTACTTGAAGCAATATAGCGGATAATAAAATTGCTCTCCCCGTCTCCAGCGGTAAAGACATTGTACTCACCCTCTGCGGGCAGAGAGGATGTACTGAATACCAGAGCCAGGATAAAATCACCGACCAGTCCTTCACGGGTCAAAGGGAGGGCGGAAGTTTCAAAGGTCAGTCCGTCATTATTGGAAAACTGATACCCCTTGTAGCTGCCCTGACTCTTTCTGACAGGATTGCCGGTAATCACAGGAGAGGCAGAAGCATACATCCTGTTGGATAGGGAGTCCGAAAAATCAATAAAATAGCGATAGACTCTGTTTTCAATAATCTGCCAGGAGATAGTGCCTGATGAGGACACAAAGATATCAGTTCGTCTGAATACGGAACTTACATGATCACCCTGGGGTTCGACGGGAAAAAGTTCAGCACTCAGAGAGTAGACACCCTCTTTATCGGGAGCCGTAAAGATACAGACAAAACCTTTCTCCGAGACGGGGCCCTCCTGAAGGACTGCTCCATCCAGGGTCCAGCGCAGCCAGGGGTCGGATTCTTCAGGATACAGAAGATTGACCTCGGCCTGAACCGTATCCTTCGGCTTTATTCCAGGAGGATAGGTATTTAGACTGCTGATGCCGAGATTTCCGCCGGAAATAAAGAAGTAGCGGCTTTCCTCATAGAGAAGAACTGTCCCTTCGTAAACCTCGAAATGCAGGGAATAGATTCCGTCCTCCAGATCCTCGGGAAGATCCAAGGGCATTCCAAGACCCTTCAGAATGGCAGGATCTACCGTATCTTCGGCAATTACTTCTCCTTCGGAATCAAGGAGGGACACCTTTACAGACTGGGCATTGCCGCCGAGTTCGGACAGCACAATATTGATCTGTCCGCCGGGTTCCAGAACAGTTCCATCCTCAACGGACTCAAGACTGTAATTGCTCTCACTGCTTGAGCCCAGAAGACCGCTGTTCTCCTGAGAACAGGAAACAATCAAGAGAAGTGGTAGAATTGTTAATAGAACCAGTCCTCTATAGAACACAGAACCCTCCATAATCTATTTTAGCACAGAGAATGGAGATATTCCCACTATCTCTTGAAATGTTCAGAAAAAAAGGTGTTCCTTACTCCTCTGCCCAGATTTCAACCAGAGACAGAACAACATTGACCGCTTTTACCATCGATTTTACCGGAACCCACTCCCGAACAGAGTGAAAATTGAAGCCTCCGGCAAAGATATTGGGAGTAGGCACACCCATGGCCGTCAGCTTTGAACCGTCGGTACCGCCCCGGATCGGTTTAACTAGAGGAATAACAGCCGCTTTCTCATAGGCCCTGAGCATCAGGGGCTCCAGTTCGGGATGCTTGTCCAGCTCCTCTTTCATATTGGAGTACTGCATCTTTTCAGTCACAGCGACCTTTCCTCCGGGAAAGGAGGCCTCCACCGCCTTTGCAAAGGTTTGGACCGCCTCAAGGCGTCTCTTTCCGCCCTCCGCATCAAAATCGCGGATCATAACGGTTACCTTTGCCTTGTCCAGATTCCCTTCAATGGCATGGGGCCAGTAGTTTCCGTAACGGCCGTCTGTAGCCTCGGGGCTCTCGCTTCTGGGCAGCATGGAAACAAATTCCGAGGCCATAGTTACAGCATTCACCAGCTTTCCACGGGCATAGCCGGGATGGATCACATTTCCTGAAAATTCAAGATCCACACGCCAGGCGTTGTAGCACTCCAGTTCCAGCTCCCCCTCTCTGCCGCCGTCCAGGGTAAAACAGAACTTTGACTTCAGCTCTTTGACGGGAAAACGGTCCATGCCGCAGCCGGTCTCCTCATCGGGAGTAAAGACAACCTCAATGGGGCCGTGCTGTATGCCGGGTGTTTTCATTAGAACTTCGACAGCCGTCATAATCTCGGCGATCCCCGCCTTGTCATCTGCTCCCAGCAGGGTTGTTCCGTCGCTGCTGATCAGAGTCTCTCCTACGAAATCCTTCATATCGGGAATATCCTGAGGATCGAGGGTCACATCTCCTGTCAGCTTTATAACCTCTCCCTGCCAGTTTTTGTGGATTTGAGGTTTTACATCCTTACCGGGGGCATCGCTGGCCGTATCCACATGGGCCATAAAACCGAGGCCTGAAAGTCCCTCCTTTCCTCTGGCCGGAATTCTTCCGATCAGATATCCCTTCTCATCCAGATAAACCTCGGGAACTCCCAGGTCCTTCAGTTCCTGCTCGAGGATTTTGATCAGGTCCCACTGACAGGCGGTGGAAGGTGTCTTTTTCGGAGCCAGTTCAGGCTCTGAAGTTGTCCAGACTTTCACATATCTTAAAAATTTTTCCTGAACAATTGTATCTATTTGTCTTTGCAGATCACTCATATCATCAATCTCCTGTGTTTCACCCGTAAAGTCACTGAGCACAAAATAATAAAACAAATCATAATACATCAAGTACTACTCTTGAAAATTCATCTTCAATAAGTGGCAAAAATGATTCGCCTAAAGTTGAAAATACCGGGTTGAAAAAAAGATGAAAATCATAGTTGACATAAAATTAGTGATTATATAAGATACGTCTCATCCTGTGCCCCGGTAGCTCAGGGGATAGAGCAGCCGCCTCCTAAGCGGCAGGTCAGACGTTCGAATCGTCCCCGGGGTACTTTTTTTAGGCCTGAGCACAGGATAGGGTTATTTTGGAGGCGTAGCGAAGATGGTTATCGCGCCGGCCTGTCAAGCCGGAGATCGCGGGTTCGAGACCCGTCGCTTCCGTAAAGAGCTGAATGTTGACTTTTGTTAACCTCTGAGCATCTTTTATTTTTAACCATGGGTTTTATGCAGACCCTAACCTGTATAATATTGGAGGCGTAGCGAAGATGGTTATCGCGCCGGCCTGTCAAGCCGGAGATCGCGGGTTCGAGACCCGTCGCTTCCGATAAAACATAAGAATTAAAGATCATTCCAATTCGGAGTGATCTTTTTTTTTGCACAAAAACTGGATCGGGTCTCGATCCGACTGGAACGCGTGAATACTTGGAGCGGGAGTGAGCCCTGAGGGCGAACGCCAGTGGAAGGAGGGGCCTGCAGGGAAGAGCCACGAGGGCTCTGACCGGAAGGGAGACCCGTCGCTTCCGAAACAATTAAAACCATAAGTAATTAAGGTCATCCAAATCGGGTGGCCTTTTTTATTGCCTGAGAACTTAAGGGTCTCGAACCGACTGGAACGCGCGAATACCTGGAGCGGGAGTGAGCCACCCTTCGGCCCTATCCGAAAGCTGCCGAAAGGCAGCATATGACAGTTTGCCTGAAAGATGAAACAGTGACAGCCAATCCGAACACCAGTGGAAGAAGGGGCCAGTCCTGTATAAGACAAGCCTTTTCATGATTTGCGTTCATATATGAAAACAATTAATCTATATTTGTTCAAATATAAATTTACTAATAACATCTTATTTAAATCCTTTCTTTAAAAATAGATAAATCCTAACATATTAATTTCACAACAATAAAAGAAAATTAGTATTCACTTATATAATTCATGCTGATATACTATTTAAGTGAGTGTTCAATCATTAGCCCTGAATTCCTTTACGGATGAAGTGCAGAAAGTCAGTGATAAATCTCTTAAAGTCATTCTGGATACTATTGATAGTGTTGAGTTTCCCGGAACCCAGCTCTACATCTACTTCCGGATGAATACAGTCTGGGAAGATGCCCCGGATCTGGATGCATTTATCCGGGATACGGCATTTATATTTACCCATCAGCTTCCTCTAAACGGATCAGCAGAGAAACTGCTGGGCCGCTACTTTAAAGATTCCGTCCATATTAAGAACAGCTATGAAATCATAAAAACTGCCTGGGAAGGTAAGAGACAGATTCAAGCCTGATACTATAGATTCTGAGGGAGAGGACTGTTTACTGCAGGTAGAGTTCTGAAATAATCATACTCCCTGATTACCGTCTCAATATCCAGTGAGTACCTCAGAAAGACCAGCATAGCAAGATTTTTTATATCCGAACTCAGAGCCCGCCAGCTTTCTGCAAGACTCTTCCGGTGCTCAAGGTACCGTCCCACCAACGCCTTGTCTTCAGGAGCCGCACCGGCTCCGGTTCTCATTGCAGAATCTCTTGCCGCCGCAGCAGCCCGTTCAAAGAGGGCCGCAGTCTCCCTGAGCTGTTTAGACTCTCTGAGCCACTCCTCCATACCCGTGTCAAAGTAGTAGTGCATATAGGAAAATGAACTTTCCCGGCTGAGTTCAGCGGAGATCATAGAGTCCTCCCACTCTCTGAAGAAATAGAGGTAGGGATACTGCTCACGATCCCTGAGAGATCTGATAAACTGATAGTCTCTCGTACTCAGCTCAATTTCATAAAGGTACTTCAGAGCATTAGATGAGCGGCTGGAAAGCTTCACTTCATCCAGAAAGAGTCTGACGGTTTCTTCATCCATGGTCTCAAAGAAGTAAAAGACCCGGTCTACAGGATAGGAGGAGCTTTCATAAACCAGAGACGGAGCCCTCTGCTCGATCAGAAGCTCCAGACACTGCCTCTGAACCATCTCACTTCTGTCATTAAGCCCCTCGATAAGGGCAGGAAAAGCATTGGACTCATAACTTCGGACTATTTCAACTGCCCTTTGCCTGAGTTCCTCATCCTCATGGTTAAAATATTTAATAAGCCGAAAGAGTCCTCTCTGATCCTTAAAACGTCCGATCAGATCAAAGGAGAGGAGAACCGCTTCCCGGTTCATGTCATCCATTTTATCCATCAGCTCGGGTACCGAGTCCGGACCCTGACGGAACAGGATCTCTGCGGACTTGGCGGCAATCAGGGAGTCTCCGCTGCTTAAAAGCTCCACCAGAACAGGAATACTCTCAGGCTCCAGTATTCCGTCGACAATCTCCAGTACATTGAGTTTCAATTCCCTGTTTGCGGTAAAGCGAAGTGTCTCATGAAGCGCTGGAAGAGCCCACTTGTCAAATTCAGAAATACCGAAGAGGGCCGCGGTTCTGACCTCGGGTACTGGATCAAGAATAAAGGCAATCAGTGATGGAATAATTTCAGGGTTATTGTAGCGGGGCAGAGTCTCTACGGCAGTCTGCCTGACAATGGGACGGGGGCTGTTTAACAGGGATTGAAACCAGGGGTGCTCATATTCATTCAGCCCCACAAATGCCCGTGATGCCGCGGCCCTGACAGAAGGACGGGTATCGGAGAAGAGGGTCAACAGATAGACGGAGATATCCTGACTCTCCTTCTTCCTGATCAAATCGATGGAAGAGTAGACAATAGCTGCCTCGGAGGAACTCAGCCCCCTGAGAACCGCTTTATAGGAGTCCTCCCACTGGTCAAGCAGGACCCGGGAAGCCTCAGCTGAGACATCTTCATCCAGATCCAGAACAGCCGTCATAAGAGCATCGTATATTTCCTGTGACGGGTTCTGCTCCATAAGGCGAACGGCGGCCAGGCGGACCTGAACCGAAGGCTCTTCAAGGAGGGCAATCAGGGCAGTTTCGTCGGTATTCCGGACAGTATATACACGGTCCCGCATCAGGATCTCCTCAAGAATGGGGACCCGGTCAAACTCATCGGTCAGCCGGGTCGGATCCAGTACAGAGCAGGAGCTTAGTAAAAGCAGCAGTGAGATAACTGGAAATATGACCCGAAAAAGCCTTTGGTTGATCTTTTCATCCTCCCCCATCATAATGCACTCAAAACCCAAATCCCCTCCAGGAGTGTATACCATGAAAGGTATTATTGTCGCTGCAGGTTACGGAACCCGCTTTCTCCCTGTGACCAAAACAATCCCCAAAGAGATGCTGCCCCTGATCAATAAACCCTCTATCTCATTCATAATTGAGGAATTCATCAACTCAGGCATTAAAGATATTATCGTCATATCTTCAAGAAGAAAAAAAGTTCTCGAAGATTTTTTTGACAGAGAGGTTGAACTGGAGTCGGTCTTCAGAAAAGAAGGGGCCGATGCCAAGCTTCAGTCCATAGCTCCCGGTGATGCACGGTTCTCCTTTATCCGCCAGATGGAGATGATGGGAACCGGTCATGCCCTGCTGCAAGCCGCCCCCCTGATCGGCGACGAACCCGTTGTGGTGGCCTACCCCGATGATATCCATATGGGAGAAAAGCCCCTTACATCACAGCTGATAGACAGCTACAAGAAAACAGGGTGCTCCGTTATGGCCACAATACACAATCCTCCCCATCTGGAGCGCTACGGCGTCCTTGAACTGGCAGACGATTGTCTCCATGTAAAGGGTATGATCGAAAAGCCCCCTGTGGGAACAGAGCCCAGCAAAGAGGTATCCATCGGACGCTACCTCTACACTCCCGAGTTCTTCAAATATCTGGAAGAGGGATGGGAAAAACATACTGGCGGTGAATACTACCACCTCTATGCCCTTCAGAAACTGATGGACCAGGGCAAGGTCGTCTACAAAGAGACAGAAGGGGAACGCCTGGACACTGGAGAACCCTCAGGATTCCTGAGAGCCACCCTCCGCTATGCCATGGAAGATCCCGAACTGAAAGCCATCATCAAAGAGGAAGCCGCTAAGCTCTGATCCTCACGCAATTCAGCTATTCCCCTTGAGCAAATGAGCCGAAGGTGTAGTGTTCATGGGGGAAGAGTTTCTTCTTTCTCTCGGATATGGAGAGAATCAGTTCCCTGGACGCCTTGTAGAACCGGTCGCCGATCTGTCTGTAGGGCTCCAAGAAGTTCTCCAGCTCTTCATCCACCTTGTCTTCGGGGGCAAAGGAGAGGTTCCATGAAAAGATAAGAAAGAAGTAGAAGAGCTCCCGGTCAGTAATGACCTCTGCAAAGGGCTCTCCCAGTCTGATCAAAATCTCCTTAACCTCTTCCACATCCTTCAGACGGGCCCTGCCTGCCTGACTCTCTATAAAAAACTGACCCAGTATCTGGTTGTCTATTCTTCGCTGTTTTTTTGCTGATGATCCCACTGTTATTCCTTACTTCACATATTATTTATACCTGACAAGCTTTGCCTGCGTCTGGTCTATAGAGTCTGAGCTGATTCAGGTCTCTGCCAGGATTTCATAGAATCCGGCTAGATCAAGATACTCCTGCCCTTCTTCCGTTTTCTCCCGTTTCAGACAGCCCCGTCCGTAGACACTGCACTTCCGGGAGAGCTCCCGGGCCGCCAGCTTCAGAAGATCCTCAGAAAAGAACTTCCTGTCCACCAGATCCTTCAGCCCTTCAATACGGAAAATCTCAATCTGACCATACTTCTCGGAGAGCTGATCACCGTGTCCCGCCCTCTTTACCGTCATAGCCTCATCCAGATATGCGACATGATGGAAGGCGGTCAGGCGGAGCCAGTATTCGTAGTCCTCGGCAATCTCCATATCGTCACGGAAGCCGCCGGTCTCCCTGTAGAGGGATGAGGCAATCATAACCGTGGACGGTCCGATAATACACTTCTTAAGGGCATCATG
>DHQL01000006.1:27669-27847 GCA_002408085.1 Spirochaeta sp. UBA5339 | reverse complement strand
CCGATGATGTCGAATCCTCCGGTGTTTCTGTAGGCGTCCATCATGGCATCGTCGATTTCAACAAGGTTGCCGTTCATGATACCTGCGGGTCCGCCGAGGAATCCGTAGAGCTTTGATTCGGGGTTGGAATTCTTCAGACCGTCATAGAGACCGGCGATTACGTTGTGTCCGCCGGGAG
>DHQL01000006.1:26623-27379 GCA_002408085.1 Spirochaeta sp. UBA5339 | reverse complement strand
TGTGTCCGCCGGGAGCCTGTCCGCCGGAAAGGATAACACCCAGGTTGATCTTCTTGCCGGCGTTGGGGTTTGTTCCCTTTACAAAGCGGGCAATGGGGTTTCCGTAGGTCTTGGCGAAGATGTCTTTTACTTCGGCCTGGTCGGCAACGGACTTAGTGGGCTCACCCATCTGACAGGTGATCTCTTTAATGTCTCCCTGCAGTACCGCAGGCAGTTTGGGCTGATAGGTGTATCTGGCCTTCTGAAGAGCTGATAATGTACTCATTATGAAAATACTCCTTGTTGGTTTTCTCCCCCAACAGGGGATTATGAAATTGCGAAAGGTTAAACAGAGCTATACATCTGATTTAAAAGAAATTAAGCTCCGCTGTTTCTTGTATCAGTCCTGTAATTTTATACGGATTTTCGGGGTGCTAGTCAATACGAGGGTACCGGGACGGAGGGAATCAAAGGTCTGCAGCGGCAGGAGTTTCTGGATGGAATAACAAAAAAGGGCATCCCCGTTTATTGAGGATACCCTTTTCGACATATCAGCCGGTTTTGCGCCGGAAAATCAGGCCAGAACCTGCATGGACGAGAGGGGACGGACCCTTAAGGGGGTGACTGATCCCTTTCCGAAGAAGTTCTCCATATACTCGATATAGGCTCCCGCCTTGTCGTGGGGAACGTATACCTGGATGGTTCCGGCAAAGCCTCCGCCGTGTACACGGCAGGCGCCCCGGCCGTCCAGGAAGTCCTCTGTCAGGGCCAGAGCCA
>DHQL01000006.1:0-26473 GCA_002408085.1 Spirochaeta sp. UBA5339 | reverse complement strand
CCAGAGCCAGGCTGATTCCCTGCTCTTCGGGGGCCTTGCTGGCATAGACATTCTGGAGAAAGCAGAAGGAGGAGTGTCCCGATGCATTGACCTGGGTCAGGTACTCGTCGACTCTGTTGTCTCTGAGGGCCTCAACCATCCGGCGGACCCTCTTGTTGTCGTTGTAGAAGTGGAGGGCTCTGAGAATGGCTCTGTCACCGGTCTTCTCCCGCAGTTCGGGAACCGCTTTCAGCATATCCTCTTCGGGAACGTCCCGGCATACATCCTTACCGAACTCTCCGGCAACTGCCTTCATTTCGGTGGGGATGGCTGCGTATTCGGGAGTCAGGTCCGCATGGTTGCCCCCGGTATCCACGATCATCAGGGAGTATCCGGCTCTGTTGAAGTTGTATACAACGGGAGTGATAACGGGTTTTGCCTCATCGCCGAAGTCGATGGCCACAATTCCGCCGTTGGCACAAGCCACCTGGTCCATCAGACCACAGGGTTTGCCGAAGTATTTGTTCTCGGCGTACTGTCCGATCTGGGCGATCTCTGTGGTGGTTACCATGTTATCGTTGAACAGGGTGCTGAAGATTGTGCCCACAAGGACTTCCAGTGCCGCAGAGGAGCTGAGGCCTGATCCCTTGAGAACAGAGCTTATGGAGTTGGCACGGAAACCGGCGATCTTATACCCTTTTTCCGCAAATCCGGCGGCGATACCTCTTACCAGAGCC
The DNA here is from genome assembly GCA_002408085.1 of Spirochaeta sp. UBA5339. GTDB lineage: Bacteria > Spirochaetota > Spirochaetia > DSM-2461 > DSM-2461 > Oceanispirochaeta. The sequence continues at coordinate 25,757 of DHQL01000006.1, read as the reverse complement.
TCTGTCCTTCCCTCTTCTTCGGGGCGGACGGAGAGGTCAGAAAGATCCACCTCAACGGCGGGGTAGCCCTCGGAGTCGATAATCACAACAGGCTTGTCGCTGAGACTGACTGCCGCAATGGTATCCAGGTTGATGGACGCTGCCAGTACACGGCCTCTGTTGTGGTCGGTATGGTTTCCACCCAGCTCTGTGCGGCCGGGGGTGCTGAAGAGACTTATCTCACTGTCACCGTAGAGCTCGGTGTGTTTCTCTACCAGGCTGGAGTAACGGGCAGCCTGAAGCTCAGCCAGCTCCTCTCCGTAGATCTCTTCAAAGAGGGGGGCCATCTTTCCATCATTTATATGTTTCAGCAGGGCATCTTTATTCATTGTCCCCTCCCAGAGTCAGAGTGTAGTGCTCTTCAGAACAGTTTCTGAGGCTGAGGGCGGCGCCCTCGGCGGTAATGTCTCTCTGGGGCATGCCCATCATCTCGTAGCCGACCATAAACTTCTTTACAGTGGCAGAGCGCAGGAGGGGCGGATAGTAGTGAATATGCATCTGCCACTCTCCGTGTTCCTCTGAATCTGTGGGAGCCTGATGGATTCCCATGGAGTAGGGGAAGCTTGTGGAGAAGAGGTTGTCGAAACGGGTTCCCATTCTCTTCAGAGCGTCGGCGAGATCCGCCTCTTCGGCCTCTGTCATATCGCTGATGCAGGGGATATGTCTTTTGGGAAGAATCATCGCCTCATAGGGCCATACAGCCCAGAAGGGAACCAGTGCGGCAAAGCTGTCATTTTCAAAGATGATCCGCTCGCCCAGTTCCAGCTCTTTCTTCACATATTCCACCAGAAGGGGAGTTCCGTTTTTGGCAAGATGAGCCTTCTGCATCTCCTGCTCTTTAGCGGGTATGTCGGGAATAATCTCTTCCGCCCAGATCTGTCCGTGGGGATGGGGATTGGAGCAGCCCATTACGGCTCCTCTGTTCTCGAAGATCTGCACATGGTTGATGTAGTCGATGCTTCCCAGCTCCTGGTATTCCTTCTTCCATGTCTTGACCACTTCGGTGATCTTGTCCCGGTCCATCAGGCTGATGGTCAGGTCATGGCGGGGGGAGAAGCAGATTACCTTGCAGATTCCTCTCTCGGAACGGGCCTGGAAGAGACCATCGTTCAGTTCTCCGGCGGGAGTATCCTTCAGCAGGGCGGCGAAGTCGTTTTCAAAGACAAAAGTTCCCTGGTAGTCGGGGTTTTTGTGTCCTCCGGCTCTTTCGTTGCCGGGGCAGAGGTAGCAGCCGGGATCAAACTCGGGCTTTTTGTCGAGACTGGGTTTTTCAACCTGTCCGTTCCAGGGTCTTTTTGTTCTATGGGGGGACACCTTGATCCACTCCCCGTTCAAGGGGTTGTAGCGTCTATGAGGGTGTTCGGTAAAGTCGATTTTTCCGCTCATGGAATACTCCTTTAAATCTTTCTGGCGAGACACTCTGAATGAGGGTCTTGCATAAGTGAATGTACACGAGTACAATACAGGGGCAGGTTGAGTTTGTCAAGGATGGAATTTAATGTCTGGGAAAAATAACAGAGACAGGGTCGCCGCTCTGGCCGGAGTGAGCAGCGCCACAGTATCAAGGGTCTATAACAGTCCCGAACGGGTCTCCGCAGTCAAGCGTGAGGCGGTTCTGAGAGCCGCCCGGGAACTTGGTTACTCCCCGGACAAATCGGCCAGCGCCCTCAGGCGGAAGGGAACGGGTCAGATAACCCTTGTGAGCTTTGAGAAGAAGGGACGAACCTGGTATTGGGGAGACTTTCCCGTGGCCAAATGGTTCTTTACGGATGTCCTGAGCGGAGTCCTTTCTGTGGTGGAGTCCTCCATGTTCCGTCTGAATCTGAAAACCCTGAAGTCGCCGGAAGAGCTTAAAGACATCCCCTGGGAGCAGATCAGCGATGGAGTACTCTTCTACGATGTGGATACCGAAGAGGAGGCCGCAGCCGCAGCCGCCCTGCCGGTTCCTTCGATCATCTCACACCACACCGCCGCCTATGTGAATAACCACCGCTGCTGTACAGATAACAGGGCAGGGGGGCAGATCGCTGCGGATCATCTTAAGGAGAACTCCTTTGACCGCCCTGTTTATATCTCCTATCTTCAGGATCTGAATTCTCCGAACAGTCAGCGGTATAAGGGGTTCTGTGAAGGCTTTGATAAAGAGGTACCCCTTCATCTGACAGAGCCGGGCAAGGAAGGGGGATATGCTGTCTGCGAAACCCTTATTCCTCATATTAAAAAGGGAGCAATAGATTCGGTGGGAGTCGTAAATGATATGACCGCCATCGGTGTCATACAGTGCCTTCAGAACCACGGTTTGACTCCCGGAAAGGATCTGGCCCTTATCGGCTATGATAATATGCCCTTCAACTATGCTCTTCCCTTCCGTCTTACCACGGTGGACCTGCAGCCGTCGCTGATCTACAGGGAGGCCATGACCATGCTACTGGAGATCCTCTCATCCGGCGGTGGAAAGGCTGAGTTCAGAAGCAAGGTTGTTCTCCCCCGTCTTGTGAAAGGCGATTCTGTATAGGGCTGTTCCGGCACTTTAAAAAACAGGCTTTCTAAGAGTGCCCTGATTGTCTATACTTTGTTCCATGATTGCTAAAATGACAAATACGATCCAGGATTATCCCTGGGGATCAAAGGTATATCTGCAGGAGCTTGTCGGTATTGAGAGCACCGGGCCCCTTGCAGAGATGTGGATGGGAGTTCATCCCAGAGGTATGTCCATGGTGGAGTCTCCCGACGGAACTCCCATAAGCCTGGAAGAGCTTATTCTGAAAAATCCCGAAGAGTACCTGGGCAGCGATGTTGCCGGGAAATTCGGAGATCTTCCCTATCTTTTTAAATTTCTGGCCGCCGGAGAGCCTCTCTCCATCCAGGCACATCCCAGCAAAAAACAGGCCGAAGAGGGTTATGAACGGGAAAACCGCGAAGGTATCCCCCTTGATGCCTTTAACAGAAACTACAAAGACGACAACCATAAACCGGAGATTATCTGCGCCATCAGTGAATACTGGGCCATGAAGGGTTTCCGTCCCGCCAAAGAGATCAGGGAGTATTTTGCACCCTTCTGTCCCTCTGAATTAGAGTCTCTTCTTTTCTCTGAATCCGGAAGCAGTTTTCATAGAACTTTTTTTATTGCACTTATGAATCTGAATGATGAATCAAAGAAGACTCTTCTTGACGCGGCCCTCTCTCACTGCAGAAAGAGCACCGATGCCGCCTGCGGCTGGGTCGTTAAGCTTGATGAAAAGTATCCGGGGGACATCTCTGTGCTGGCTCCTCTCTATCTGAATACCATCCGCCTTAATCCCGGGGAGGCCCTCTATCTGCCTGCGGGAGAGCTTCATGCCTACCTTCAGGGATTCGGTATGGAACTGATGGCCAACTCAGATAATGTTCTTCGCGGCGGTTTGACAAGCAAGTTTATGGATCTGAAGGAGCTGGAGAAGACCCTTCTCTTTGAATCCCTTCCCCTTGTCCGTATTAGGCCCGAACCCGAGGCGGAGGGCACCCTTGTCTACCGGACTCCGTCAACGGAGTTTGAGCTGGTTCGAATAGACGGCCGTAAAGGCTCCGTTGCCCTTGATAAAGACTATCCCGTGTCCATTCTGGCCGTGGACAGCGGCTGCCTGACAGTCTCCGAAGAGGGACAGGTCCTGAATCTGAAGGCGGGAGAGTCCTGTTTTCTTTCGGGTTCCGGCAGCAGCCGCCGTATTGAGGGTGAGGGCACTGCTTTTCTGGCAAGGGTTCCCCGGTAGATGAAGATCTGGATTGACGGAGACTCCTGTCCCAGACAGGTCCGGGAAATCGTAAATAAAAGATGTATAAAAGAGCAGGTTCACTTGTTCTATGTGGCTAACCGGACACTCCCTTTACCGGAGTCGGAATTTATTCACTTTGTACAGACCTCCCCCGAGGCCGACAGTGCCGATGACTATATTGAGGAGCACTGTGTGAAGGGGGATCTGGTTATCACCAGAGATATCCCTCTTGCCTCCCGGATGGTGGAGACCGAACGGGCCGTGATTAACGACAGGGGGACGGCCTATACCAAAAACAATATCCGTGAACGTCTGCAGCAGCGTGATTTTATGCAGATGATGCGGGAAGCGGGAATAGAGCAGGAGAAGGGGAGCAATTACGGAGCCAGGGAACTCAGGTCCTTCTCATCCTGTTTTGACAGAACCCTGGTGCAGATGCTTGCGGAGGAGCGTTTCCGCAAGGCCCGGGGGCTTTAAGTACCGCAAGATCCCACACTCAGTTCTCTGATAACCGGTTCAGGGAAAGATCGGGGAAAGAGTAGATGTTTACGATTGTTTCCCGAGGGGCTTTTTACTATAATGGTTTCTGAATCACTGTATACCGGTGTAAAATTACGCTTAAGAAGCTGAATATAAAGCAAGAAGTCTGCAAGGAGAGCAAAATGAAAACTGTAAAAATCTGTGAAGGTGTCTACCGTCTCGGTGTAAATATTGATCCCGGCAATCTGTTTGAAGGAATCTGGGCGATTCCCGACGGCACATCAATTAACACTTATGTTGTTAAGGGAGACAAGACCGCCGTTATCGACCTGACCCAGGACAAGGATGATTTTCCCGGAAGCATCAATGCCCAGCTCGAAGAGATCGGTGTCACCCCGGAGAATATCGACTATATTATTGTGAACCATATGGAGCCCGACCACTCAGGCTGGCTGGGAGAGTTCAGACAGAAGAATCCCGCCATGGAGGTCTACTGTACTAAAAAGGCAGTGCCCCTTGTGGAACATTTCAGTGGTGTTACAGAGAATGTTCACGCCATCGAGGACGGAGAGGTTCTGGATCTGGGGCAGGACCTGAGCCTTCAGTTCTTCGAGACACCAAATATCCACTGGCCCGAGACGATGATGGCCTATCTGCCCCAGCAGAAAATCCTCTTCTCCTGCGATGCCTTCGGATCCTACGGAAGCGTTGAGGAGAATGCGGTCTTTGATGATGAGATCTCTGATGACCAGCACGCCTTCTTTGAAAAAGAGGCCCTGCGCTACTACGCCAATATCGTAGCCTCTTTCTCAACCTTTGTGGAGCGTGGACTTAAAAAGCTTGAAGGGTTGGATATCTCCATGATCTGTCCCTCCCATGGTATTATCTGGAGAGAGAATCCTTCGGTTATTGTCGAGCGCTATGCCCGGTATGCCTCCTATATGAAGGGCCCCGCGTGTCCCGAGATCACCGTTGTGTGGGGCTCCATGTACGGCAATACCGCAAAGCTTGTGACCGAGGTAATCAAGGGAATCAGAAGCGAAAAAGTTCCCGTCCATCAGTATCAGGTTCCCGAGGATGATATCGGCTTTATTCTGGCAGACGCCTGGAGATCCGCGGGAATCGTTCTGGGGATGCCCACCTATGAGTACAAGATGTTCCCCCCCATGGCCCATGTAATCGATGACTTCAACAGAAAAAAGGTACAGAACAAGAAGGCTTTCCGCTTCGGTTCCTTCGGCTGGTCCGGCGGAGCGGAGAAGGAGCTGGGGACTGCAACGGAATCTCTGAAGTGGGAATTCCTTGAGTCCGTTGAGTGGCAGGGTGCACCCGGTGAAGATGAGCTTAAAATGGCCTATGAACGGGGTAAGGAGCTTGCTGTACTGGTTAAGGAATTTGCCGGTAAAAACTGCGATTGAGATCTGCCGGTCTCAAAGCTGATTCGCATATACAAATAAACTGACGGCTCCCCCTGTTTCGGGGGAGTTTTTTTATATATACCATACCATCGGCCATCGGGATGTACTAAAATTCAGCAAATGAGCGCTGATATTAACAGTCAGAAAAGCCGTCTGGTCTCCTACTTCGGAGATGACAGACATATTGATGTTCTTTTCGGATCTCTGGCAAAGAAACTGCTGAAAGAGGGACGGGAAAACATCCCTTCCGAAGTACTTGCATGTATCAGCGGGGTGCCCGAAGAGGATCTTAAGAGGCTGTTCTCAGGACAGCACTCAATTATCAATGATTTAATGAATGCTCCGGTACAGGCAGTCCTGGAAAAACTGAGAGAACTGGAAAAATCGGAATCCAGTTTTCTTGATAAGCTCACGGGGATAATGAGGCTGATCTACAACATCAACAGGAGCTATCCGGAAATAATGATTCTATTTCAGGGATTTGCCATGAACAGGAGGCTGGACAAAAAGTACAGTATCAATAAAACCATGGAACAGCTGGTTCTCCGGTCATTGGCAATCCTTAAACATCAGGCTCGTGAAGAGAAAATAGCTGAGACTGACTCATCGATGGAAATGCTGCTTTTTTTTCTGATTCGTCAGCTGATGGAGACCATGCAGAATCGTGTATTTGAATACTGTTATCTTTACATTGAAACGGGTGATGTCTCCTGCTTTCCTTCGGAGGAAGATGTGGTGGACTCTCTTCTGGCTCCTGTAAGAGATCAGCTTGCCGGTCTGACAGCCATCTGAGAACAGAGATTGTCTTTTTCTCTCTCTTTACAATTTTATTGACTCAGAATATCATCTCTTTCTATGAGTGCGAAGAAGACCAATTACGACGAAAGTAAAATTAAAACACTAAGTTCCCTGGAGCATATCCGTCTCAGATCCGGTATGTATATCGGCCGTCTGGGAAACGGAAGCAATCAGGACGACGGTATATATATCCTTATAAAAGAGGTGGTGGATAACGCGATTGACGAGTTCATCATGGGCTACGGCAACCGTGTCGATATCTCTGTTCAGGACAAGAAGGTTCAGGTCCGTGACCGGGGGCGCGGTATTCCCCTGGGGAAGATTGTCGAGTGTGTGTCGGTCATCAACACCGGTGCCAAGTACAATGACGATGTGTTCCAGTTCTCCGTGGGACTCAACGGTGTGGGTACCAAGGCTGTAAACGCCCTCTCCTCCCACTTCCTTGTTCGTGCCTACCGGGACGGTCAGTATGCCGAGGCTGTCTTCGAAAAGGGGACTCTGATCTCCCAGAAGAAGGGCAAGGCCCCCGATGTGGAGGACGGTACCTTCGTCGAGTTTATTCCCGATGAGGAGATCTTCGGTGAGTACAATTTTATTCATGAATTTCTTGAGCAGCGCTGCTGGAACTACGCCTGCCTGAACAAGGGACTCCGCCTCTATTTCAATAAACAGAAATTCGAGTCCAAAAGGGGACTCTGGGATCTTCTTCACGCCGAGGTGGGGGATGAGACCCTCTACGAGATAGGCTACTTCCAGTCGGACAAGATGGAGTGCGCCTTTACTCATACCAATACCTATGGTGAGAGTTACTTCTCCTTTGTTAACGGCCAGTTTACCTCCGACGGGGGGACCCACCTGAGCGCCTACCGTGAGGGAATTCTGAAAGGGGTCAATGACTTCTACAAGAAGAACTACTCGGGAACCGATGTTCGGGAGGGACTGGCGGGAGCCATCGCCATCAAGATCAAGGAACCGGTATTCGAGAGCCAGACCAAGAACAAGCTGGGTAACTCTGACATCCGGTCCTGGATCGTCAATGAGACAAAGGCGGGGTTTGTCGACTTCCTTCACAAGAACTCCGAAGCCGCGCAGCTTCTGGAAAACAAGATCATTACAAACGAAAAGCTCCGGAAGGAGCTGAACGCCGTAAAGAAGGAAGCCAAGGCGGCGGCCAAGAAGATCTCCCTCAATATCCCGAAGCTCAAGGACTGCAAGTACCATAGGGCCGATGGCGACAAGGGCAGGGGCTCAACGATATTTATTACCGAGGGACAGTCGGCTACGGGGTCCATGGTCTCCTGCCGGGACGTCTACCTTCAGGCCATCTACTCCCTCAGGGGGAAGCCCTGGAACTCCTTCGGCAAGAAGCCTGCGGACATCTACCGCAACGAAGAGCTCTACAACCTGATGATGGCTCTGGGAATAGAGAACTCCATCGACGACCTGCGCTATGACCGGATCGTGGTGGCCACCGATGCGGACACCGACGGCTTCCATATCAGGAACCTTCTTCTGACATTTTTCCTCAACTACTTTGAGGAGCTGGTGCTTGCTGAGCATATCTGGATTCTGGAGACACCCCTTTTCCGTGTGCGGAACAAGAAAAAGACAGTCTACTGCTACAACGAGAAGGAGCGGGACCAGGCCATGGCCGCCATCAAGGGCCATGAGGTAACCCGCTTTAAGGGACTCGGTGAGATATCCCCTACTGAATTCGGTCAGTTTATCGGCGAGGACATGCGGATTGTTCCGGTAAATATCAAGTCCATGAAGGAGATCGGCGGGATGCTGGAGTTCTACATGGGCAAAAACACCCCTGACCGCCGCAAATACATTATGGAGAACCTTGTCTGATGGCATATGTAAATAAACTTTTTCAAACCAACTTTATCGAGTACGCTTCCTATGTAATCAAGGACAGGGCCATTCCTCATCTAAACGACGGCCTGAAGCCCGTACAGCGGCGTATTCTGCAGTCCCTTTTCGATGTGGACGACGGCAAGTTCAACAAGGTGGCCAATGTGGTGGGGCACTGTATGCAGTACCACCCCCACGGAGATGCCTCCATCTACGGCGCCCTGGTAAATCTGGCCAACAAGGACATGTTTATCGACAAGCAGGGAAACTTCGGAAATATATATACCGGTGACCCCGCTTCGGCTGCAAGATATATCGAGTGCCGCCTGCTGCCCCTGGCAAAAGAGGTCCTCTACAATCCCGAGATAACCGATTTTGAGGACTCTTATGACGGACGACGCAAGGAGCCCATCACCTTCCCGGCGAAAATCCCCTTGATTCTGATTCAGGGGGCAGAGGGTATCGCAGTAGGTATGTCCACAAAAATTCTACCCCATAACTTTGTGGAAGTTCTTCAGGCGGAGCGATCCTTCCTGATGGACGAGCCCTTTGAGCTCTATCCCGACTTCCCCACCGGCGGTCTTGTGGATGTGTCCGAGTACAGGGAGGGGAACGGCAAGGTCCTCTCCCGTGCCAAACTTGACACAAAGGACCCCAAGAAGATCACCATCCGGGAGCTCCCCTTTGGAACAACAACTGAGACTCTGATCGCCTCTGTAGAGGCGGCGGCCCGGAAGAACAAGATCAAGATCGGCGGTATCACCGACTTTACAACAGACAAGGTAGAGATTGAGATCAAACTCCCCCGGGGTGTTCATACAAAGGACGTTCTTGACGGCCTCTATGCCTTCACAGACTGTGAGGTCTCCCTCTCTGTAAACCTCCTGGTGATCGGTCCCGATACCAAGCCCGTGGTGATGACCATCCCCGAGATTATCAAATATCATGCGGGGCAGCTGATCAATGTCCTTAAAAAAGAGCTGAAACTGGAGGAGGGGCAGCTTCTGGACAAGCTCCACGCCCGGACTCTGGAGAGAATTTTTATCGAAGAGCGGATCTACAAGGCCATCGAGCAGATGAAGAGCCCTGAAGCCATTACTCTGGCCGTCCGGGACGGATTCACTCCCTTTATGAATGAGATCAAACGGGATATCGAGGAAGAGGACATCGAACGCCTTCTGAAGATCCCCATCAGACGTATCTCCCTCTACGACATCAACAAGATGAAGAAGGAGATGGACGAGATCAAGGCACGGCTCAAGGAGATCCGCTACCATCTGAAGCACCTGAAGGAATACGCCATCGCCACCCTTGACGGCTTTATCGGCAAGGCGGCGAAGAAGATGCCCCGGCGTACCGAGATTATGGAGATTCAGAAGGTGGATATCCGTGACGCCGCCCAGAAAAACCTGAAGATCCGTTACAACAAGGATACCGGGTACCTTGGTCACGAGGTCTCTTCGGGCACCATTATGTGCGAAGCCTCGGTATACGACAGGGTTCTGATGATCCGTAAGGACTGCACCTATCAGATTATCGATGTTCCTGATAAACTCTTTGTAGGGAAGGGACTGCTCTACTGCGGTCTCACCGACAAGGAAACCATGGAGAACACGGTCTTCTCGATTGTCTACCGGAACAAGGAGAACGGTTATCCCTACATTAAACGCTGTAAGGTGACCCAGTTTATTCTGAACAAGGTCTATGAGATGCTCCCCGAGGGAGCCCAGTTCGTCCGGTTTACAACCAAGGAAGATGTCTCTATAGTCGTTGACTTTAAACAGAAGTCACTGATTCCGACAGCCGCCGACGGCTTTCCCCTGGACAAGTATCTAGTGAAGGGGGTCAAGGCACAGGGTGTCCGGATCAAGCCCAAGGAGTTCAGCAGTGCCCGGTTTATCAAGACAAGTACCCTTGAGAAGAAGGATAACTGATTTTCTTCCCCTTATCATTCTGACCCTGCTGCCTGTGGTAAGGGCGGCGGCTCAGGAGGAGGGGGTTCTCTTTACCATCCAGCCTGGTGAAAAGTACCGGGTTATCGAAAAGTTCAATCTCCGCCAGTATAATAACGGCCGGTATACGGGCTATGTGTACCGGGAAAACCGGGGTATCTATGAGACCGAGCCCACGGGTACCGGCCTCTACAGGATCACCGGTACCGTCTATCATCTGGAGGAGAGGACCAGGGACGGTTTTAAACAGGCCGCCGCTCTCACCGGGAGTGAAGATGCTGCCTACACCCTCAGTGAAAAGGGTCATATGCTGGTTCCGGGAACCGACTATCCGCGGCTGAGGGGATTCCCCAGTTTTCCCGACAAGCCTGTTCTGCCGGGACAGAAGTGGGAGGCTGGTCTTGAGGTGGTCATCACCTCCCCCGACGGCTCTGTCCGTGCGGTTCTTCCCCAGTACTGCGGCTATACCTTTGAGGGCGAGGATGTCTACGAGGGCCGCCGGGTCTATGTGATCAACGCCCAGTATGCCGTCCGCTACAGAAACGGACAGTCACCGGCGGCGGACAGCTTCCTCCGGGCCCTGAGCGGCAGGCATGTGGTGACCCTTCTGATTGATGCAGATACCAGAGAGTTTCTCCTGATGCGGGATCAGATGGAGGAGGAGTACCAGTACCGTGACGGCACAAGCCGGAGCGAGAAGGGCTTTCTTCTTACCTTTTATAAGGGAATTGAGCTTCTTGACCGTCCGGCCCTGACAGAAGATGTACAGAAAAGTCTAGCTGAAAGCCTGAAGGAAACCTTCGAAGAGAAGGGTGAGGCCCTGGAGGACCAGGTCACTGTTGAAGAGAGAGAGGAGGGGCTGGCCCTGAACCTCAAAAACCTTCACTTTGTGGCGGACCAGGCGGTCCTTCTTGATGAGGACATACCTCTTCTGGACACCATTGCCGATATTCTGAAAAAGATTCCCCACAGGACCTTCCTGGTCAAGGGACATACCGCGGATATCGGGACAATGGAGTCTCAGATTGAGCTCTCCCAGCAGCGGGCCAAGGTCATTGTAGATGCTCTGGCATCCCGGGGCATAGACGCAGACCGCTTTCTTTATTCCGGAATGGGAGGGCTTGAGCCTGTGGGAGACAATGCCACCGACCAGGGGCGGCGTCAGAACCGGAGGGTGGAGATCCTTATTCTGGAGGATTAACTTTTAATAAGTCCTGCAATAGTGTATTCTGATGGAAGGATATGATTCATAGAGTTTTCAGGCCCCTTGTGATGGGCATAATCAACTGCACTCCAGACTCTTTCTACTCTTCAAGCCGCAAACAGGGGGTGGATGAGGCTCTGCAGCAGGCATCGGCCATGGTAAAAGACGGCGCCGATATTCTGGATATCGGAGGTGAGTCCACCAGACCAGGTTCCAGTTATGTCTCTCTGGATGAGGAGATGGACCGGGTTCTTCCGGTTATAGAGGCTATCCGTGCCGCCGGGATAAGAGTCCCTATCTCCGTGGATACAAGAAAGGCCGCCGTCGCCCGGGCCGCCCTGGATCTGGGCGCCCATATAATCAACGATATTTCCGCCTTCCGGGATGATCAGGATATGATACCTCTTGCGGCTGAAAAGGATTGCCCTGTCTGCCTGATGCATATGCAGGGCAGCCCCGAGACCATGCAGAAGAAGCCCGATTACGGTTCTGTTGTGGATGAGGTACTGGACTTTCTTCTGACCCGGGCCGCCGCGGCGGAGAAGGCGGGGGTGAAAAAAGAGAATATTATCATCGATCCGGGCATCGGGTTCGGAAAGCGTCTTGAGGACAATCTGGCACTGATCAGAAGTCTGGACCGCTTTGCGGCCACCGGCTACGCCGTGCTGATGGGGCTCTCTAGGAAATCCTTTATCGGAACAATCCTCGAAACGGAAGCCGATGACCGGCTGATCGGAACCCTGGCTGCAAACGGCGTGTCCGCCGCAAAGGGAGCCGACATCCTCCGTGTTCACGATGTTAAAGAGACTGTACAGATGCTGAAGATCATGGAGGCCCTTTTATGGAAGGACTGATAGACAGCTGGGCCCTTCGTGAAATTATTCGGCCCGCAATTGATATTGGACTTCTGGCCTTTTTAATCTACAAGGCCTACAACATTATGGAGGAGACCCAGGCCATACAGCTGATGAAGGGTGCGTCCTTTCTGGCTCTGATCTATGTGGCTGCCTGGTTTCTCAAGCTCAGCACCCTTCTGTGGATCTTGAACCTTCTGGCTCCCGGTATCTTTATCGGTGTGGCCATCGTCTTCCAGCCCGAGCTGCGGAGCATATTCACCAGGATAGGGCAGAGGGACTTCTTCCGTCTCCAGGCCCGGTCCCGTTCCCTTCAGATGGACTCCATTCTCGGTGCCGCCGAGGTCCTTTCGGGTCAGAAGAGGGGAGCCCTGGTAGTCTTTTCCCGTAATGTGGGACTGAAGAATATTATCGATACCGGAACCAAACTTAATGCGGATCTCACATCCAGTCTGATTATCACCATTTTCGGGCACGACACCCCCCTTCACGACGGGGCACTGGTTATTCAGAACGGAGAGATTGTGGCGGCGGGCTGCTTTCTGCCCCTCTCCCGTCAGGCTGACATCCGCCGGAGTTTCGGTACACGTCACCGGGCGGCCCTGGGACTGGTAGAGGAGACTGACGCGGTGGTTCTGGTTGTCTCCGAGGAGACCGGAGCCCTCTCTCTGGCCTATGACTCCCATATCTTCTACGCCCTGACTCTGGACGAGGTCCGGTTTCGTCTGCGCCAGCTTCTTAACCTCAGGGAAGATCCCGGTGAGGAGGGAATCCAGTGAAAAAAGGACTCTCTCATATTCTCTTTGACCGCTGGCTGGCAAAGATCCTCTCCATTCTGGCAGCGATCCTCCTCTCTCTCTTCTACCAGATCAACAATCTGGAAGAGCGCTACTTCAGTATTCCCCTGGTCATCGAGACCAATGAGAACCTCTCGGTAAGCGGGAACTACCCCCTGAGCGTCCGTGTAAACCTGAGAGGAACCGAAGAGCTGATCTACTCCATTCTTGATAACGATATCACCGCGGTGGCCGATTTCTCCTCCTATGATAACGAAGGAACCTTCAAGGCCCCGGTGCAGATAAAGCTTGATACGGGCTACGGTTCCGGAGAGGACTCCATGGAGATCCGTGTGGAGCCTTCGGAGGTGACCATCAGCCAGGAGCTGAAGGTAACCCGCAGTCTGGAAATTCAGCCGACCCTCTCGTCATTTCCACCCACAGGCTACGAGCTGGTCCAGTATTTTGTCTCGCCCTCGGTGGTTACGGTACAGGGACCCGAGTCCCAGCTTGAGAATGTCGACAGCATTCAGACCGAAGAGATTGATCTGGCCGGGCGTTATGATAACTTTACCGTCAGCTCCCGTCTTCTCCCTCCCGGTGACAATGTGTCCTTTCCCGGAGGAAGCACCGTTGAGTTTAAGGGTGTTATCGAAGAGGCCGTGATTATCCAGAACCTCAACGATCTGGAGATTGTGGCGGTGGACCTTGATCCGGACCTGACCATAGCTCAGAACCTTCCGGCTGTGTCTATTACCATTCAGGGAAGTCAGCTCCTTCTGGAGCAGATCAGAAACAGGGACCTTCACTTCTATCTTGACTGTTCCCGGGCAAACCTTCCCGGAGTGTATACCCTTCCCGTACAGGTGGATGTTCCCGAAGGTGTTGCGGTGTTAAAGTACAGTCCCCGGGAGATCTCTGTTACCTTCTCCTCAAGGAGTGACCAGCAGTGATCCTCGGAACGGGAATTGATATAGTGGATAACGGCAGGATCGAGAAGTGGCTGAAGGACGAGAGTCTGATGCGCCGCTACTTCAGCCCTGCCGAGATTGCCTATGTGCAGGGAAAGAAGAAGAGCGCCGCTGCCTCTCTGGCCGCCCGGTTTGCCGCCAAGGAGGCCTTCGGCAAGGCCCTGGGGACAGGGCTTCACGGCATCAGCCTGCGGGACATAGAGGTCGTTCCCGAGGCGGGAGGCAGACCCTCCCTCCATCTGACGGGCTCTGCCAGGAAGGCCCTTGAAGAGAACGGCGGGGGACGGGTCTTTCTCTCCCTCAGCCATGACTCCATATTTTCCATAGCCCAGGTAATCATCGAGGAGGCGTCCTGATGGCTGAAAAAAAACTTACCTTTATGAGCAAGCAGGAGCTGGACTGTCCCGTCTGCGAGGCGAAATTCCGCAAGGAGGAACTCCTTTCGGGAGGGGGCAGGATGAATGCGGGAGACCTGACCAAGGAGCTCCACCGGATTTACATTCCCACAAACAAGTTTGGCGCGGTATATCCGCTTCTCTACCCTGTGACCGTCTGTCCCTCCTGCTACTACGCCGCCTATCCATCGGACTTTTCACAGATTGGGAGCGAGCGGAAGGCCCTTCTGAACAAGGGAATTGCCGGTAGAAAACTCGCCTTCAGGGAGATCTTTCCGGACCTTGATTTTCAGAAATCCAGAGGACTGGCCGAGGGAGTTGCCTCATACTCCTTTGCGGTGGACTGCTATGAGTCTGCTCCCCAATTGATTGCACCCCATTTTAAACAGGCCCAGTCCTGTCTCCGGGCCGCCTGGCTATGCATGAACCTTCATCAGGAAGAGAAGACCGAAAACTACGACTATCTTGCCCAGGTCTTCTACCGAAAGGCCGCCTTCTTCTACAACCGGGTTGTGGAGCTGGAACAGAAGGGTGAGGAGTCGGTTGAGAACATCAGTCATCTCGGACCGGATCTGGATAACAACTACGGTTTCGACGGAGTACTTTATCTTTCGGGCTATCTGGAATATAAATACGGGCAGCGCAGCAATCCCGAGCGCCGGGCCAGACAGCTGAAAAATGCACGGGCCACTGTTTCCAGAATAGTCGGAATGGGCAAATCTTCAAAATCCAAACCCACAGCAATACTGGAGCTCGCCAGGGATCTGCATAAACTAATCAAGGAAGAGTTGGATGAGCTCGGCATCGATACGTAAGATCCGCCTTGATCTATCCTATGACGGGACAGATTTTGAAGGCTGGCAGATTCAGAAAGAGGGGAGGACTGTTCAGGGGGAGATAGAGAAAGCCCTGAAGACCCTCCACAAGGGAAAGGATATTACCCTGGTCGGTTCGGGACGGACAGACTCCGGGGTTCATGCTTCCTTTCAGGTGGCCCACTTCGAGTCGGAGAACTCTACAGTTCCGTCAGAGCGCTTCCGTCAGGCCCTGAACTCAATTCTTCCCCGGGATATCAGAATAATGAAGAGCCGGGAGGTGGACCCCTCCTTTCATGCCCGCTATGATGCGGTGATGCGGGTCTACCGCTACTACCTGATCAAGCCCGAAGACCAGAAGGCCCATATGTGCCGCTACTCTACCACCTCGGTTCTTGATCTGGATCTGAAAAAGATGAACGAGATGGCCATGGAGCTTACAGGGAGTCATGACTTTACCTCCTTTGCCGCCGCCCGGGACCCTAATGAGAACAAGGTACGAACCATACACTCGGCCCGGTTTTACAGAGAGGGACCCTATACGGTTTTCAGGGTGGCCGGGAATGCCTTTCTCTGGCGCATGGTCAGGACCATGGTAGGGACCCTGCTGCAGCAGTATGAAAACGGCGGCGGCCCGGAAAATATCAGGGAAATCCTGGAAAAGAAAGACAGAACCCTGGCCGGACCTTCGGCACGACCCTACGGACTGTTTCTTGATAAGGTGATTTATGGATCAGAAAAAGCTCTATACTGACTTCTGGAATCTTCTCTCCGATTCGGAGGACTATTTCAGATACGGAATGAAGACCACGAGGGGAGAAGCCCCCGAATTCTCACCCGAAGCCCCGGGGGCTCCCGCACCAGAGAGTTTTGTTCTTGAAAACGAGGTTCTTCCTCCCACTGAAAACTGTGAAGGCTGTCCCATGCTCAAGGCGGGACGGAAGGCCATAGCTCCTCTGGGCACTGTGAAGTCGGAGCTCTGGGTCATCACCGATCCCCCCTCCCTCGAGGCGGAACGGGAGAAGACGCCCCTGGGCCACGGGGAGATGGACTACTTTCAGAAGTGGATGAGTGCCATTGAACTCTCTCTTCCCGGAGACCTTCTGCTTCAGAACCTGACCCGATGCCGGACCCCCGGAAATAGACCCCCCTTCGCAGAGGAGCTGAACCGCTGCGGCCGGGAGATTATATCCCGTCTGAAGATCCACCGTCCGAAGGCCATTCTGGCCATGGGCCCTTCCAGCGCCGGCTGGTTTTCCGGCCTTAAAGGGCAGAAGGTGAGCGAGATCCGCGGCCGACTCTATATGTGGAATGATATCCCCGTAGTTGTCACCTACTCTCCGGACCAGGTGCTGAGCTACGGTGAGCTGAAACGGCCGGTCTGGGAAGACCTCAAGAGCCTGCGGAACATTCTAAGTGGCAGCTGAGTATCTTGAAGTCGCCTTTAACCTTCCCCTGAACTCCATCTTCTCCTACTCCCTTCCCGAAGGGGAGGAGCGAAGCCCTGAAGAACTGATTGGCTGCCGTATCTCTGCGGACTTCGGCCGAAGGAAACTGACGGGATGGGTGGTCTCCGCCGGTGACACTCTTCCCGAGGGAGTCAGGGAAGCAAAGCCCGTACACAGAGTCCTCGATGACCAGCCCCTGTTCTCTGATGACCTTCTGGAGCTGGCAAAGTGGATTTCCGGCTTCTATCTCTGCTCCCTGGGTGAGGCCCTCTCGGTTATGCTTCCCGGTGCCAAAAGGGAGAAGGACCTGCCCCCTCTGGGGCTTGGAGGTGAAGAAGAGGAGGCCCGGAAGGCGGTAACCCTTTCCGACGAGCAGAGCCTGGCCCTTGAAACCATCGTAGGGAGCAGCGACTCCTACTTCTATCTCTACGGCATCACCGGAAGCGGCAAGACCGAGGTCTTTCTCAGGGCCGCCGAGGATGTTCTGGCAAAGGGGAAGTCGGTTATCTTCCTGGTGCCCGAGATCGCCCTGACCCATCAGATGATCGATGATATCTCCGGCCGCTTCGAGACGAAACCGGCGGTGCTTCACTCCCATCTCACCCCTTCCCAGAAGCTGAAAGAGTGGCGGCGCATTCAGTCCGGGGAGGCAAGGATTGTTCTTGGTGCACGGAGCGCCGTATTTGCTCCTGTAAAGGATCTGGGACTTATAATTCTGGACGAGGAACATGAGACCTCCTACAAGTCCGGCTCCACACCCCGGTATCACGGACGGCAACTGGCCATGAAAAGGTGCCGCATCGCCGGGGCAAAGCTGCTTATGGGCAGCGCCACCCCCTCGGTGGAAGCCTGGTCCATGATGGAGAAGGGGGTCTTTAAAAAGCTGGTTCTGAAACAGCGCCCCGCCGGGGGAGGGCTCCCCGAGATTCGGGTCATAGACCTGAAGCAGTCGAAGAGTCTTCTCTCTCAGGAGCTTATCCGGACCATGGAGTCTGTGCTGCAGGAGAAGAAGCAGGTCATTCTCTTTCTGAACCGCCGGGGACACTCCTACTACTTTCACTGCAAGAGCTGCGGTTATGAGATGAAGTGCCGTCAGTGCAGCATCCCCCTGACCTTTCACAAGAACAGGAACCGGATGATCTGCCACTACTGCGGCTATCAGTCCCCTCCTCTTACCCAGTGCCCCGACTGCGGTTCAATGGATGTAGGCTATGCGGGCTTTGGTACCGAACAGGTGGAGGAGCAGGTGGCCGCCGTATTTCCCCAGGCCCGTCTGGCCCGTCTGGATACCGACAGCGTCCGCAAAAAAGGCGTTCTTCAGGAGACCATCAGCAGCTTCAAGAGAGGAGATATCGATATCCTTCTGGGGACCCAGATGGTGGCCAAGGGGCTGAACTTTCCCGGGGTCAAGCTGGTCGGGATCGTTCTGGCAGACACGGGACTCTCTCTTCCCGACTTCAGGGCCGCCGAACGCTCCTTCTCCCTGATTACCCAGGTGGCCGGCCGCGCCGGACGCTACCGCAACGACGGCCTTGTGCTGATTCAGACAATGCGCCCCGACAACCATGCGGTGGTCTGCGGAAGCCGCGGAGATCTTCAGGGCTTCTATGACTGGGAGCTGGAGCAGAGGGAGATTATGGCCTTTCCACCCTTCGGCCGTCTGATCCGCATCGTTTACAGGGGAAAGGACGGAAAGAAGGTTCTCGATGCCCTTGAAGGGCTGACCGAGTCATTCAGAAACGCCGGACTCCCCGATGTGATGGGTCCTGCCGAGTGCCCTCTGGGGGTTATCTCCGGGAATTTCCGCTACCACACTCTGCTGCGCTGCAGTGAGGATTTTACAGGGATTCACAGGGTCGCCGCTCAGATTATCGAGGGCACCGAGGTGCCCCGGAATGTCTACAGGGAGATCGATATTGACCCGGTTCAGCTTTTGTGAAAGCTTTATGCTCCCGGAAGTTAAAAGATTGACTTTTCTATCCGCCTTGTGGATACTGAATCAGATATAGAGGATGTTATGGATATATACACAATAGATATAGAAAAAGAGCTTGAGGTCCTTAGAAAGAGATCAGAGCTCGTTACGAATATTGATCAGGAACTGGTGGATTATACAAACCGGATGATCCGGTCCATCGATGGAATCGGAATCGGTCTTGCCGCTCCCCAGGTGGGACGGAATGAGCGCTTTTTCGTAGTTCATCTGGACCAGATGGATCCCCTTGTTTTTATCAATCCTGAAATTATCGGTACCAGTGAGGAACTCTCCTCCTATGAAGAGGGATGTCTGAGTATTCCCGGCATGTACGGCGATGTAAAGCGTCCCGCTGCCATTCAGATTCAGGCCTGGAATCAGAAGGGGCGGCCCTTCAAGCTCGAGGCCGACGGTCTTCTGGCCACCGTTATTCAGCACGAATATGACCACCTGAATGGAAAGCTTTTTATCGATCATCTCAGTGACCGGAAAAAAGCAAAGCTTCTGAAGAAGTACGAAAAGTCAGTAGGGTAGGGATGAGAGTAGTATTTGCAGGTACCCCTGATATTGCCGTCCCTTCTTTGAAGGCTGTGGCATCAAAGCATGAGGTCGTCGGCGTTCTGACCAATCCCGATAGAGGGAGCGGCCGGGGCAAGAAGCTTCATCACTCGCCGGTAAAGGACGCGGCTCTGGAGCTGGGACTGAATGTTCTGCAGCCTGACAGGCTGAACGGTGAGTTCAGAGAGGTTATTAAAGCCCTGAATCCGGATATTCTGATCTGCATCGCCTACGGCAAGATCTTCGGCCCCCTCTTTCTCGGGCTTTTTCCCAGGGGCGGAATCAATCTCCACCCCTCGAAGCTTCCCGATCTGCGCGGGCCCTCTCCTCTGAACTCTCTTATCTTAAGAGGCGACAGTGAAGGGGCCATTACGGTGCAGACCCTGGCAAAGGAGATGGACAGCGGAGATATTCTGCTGCAGGATGCTCTGGTCATCGATGACAGAGAGACCGCCGAAACTCTGACCGAAAAGGTCGCCCATAGGGGAGGCAAGTGCCTTCTGAAGGTGCTTGAGGGTCTGGAAGCCGGAACAATCGAACCCCGTCCCCAGGACCATGACAAGGCCACCTTCTGCGGAATGATCGGCAAGAACGACGGTCTGATGGACTGGAATAAACCGGCCGTAGAGCTGGATAGAATTGTCAGGGCCTATACGCCCTGGCCCCATGGATTTACCTTCTGGAAGGGGCAGCGTCTCAATATAATTGAGGCTGAACCCTATACCGGTGAAGGCTATTCGGGAGAGCCCGGAGAGGTTTGCGGTATGGACAAGAAAGTTGGAATTCTGATACAAACTGGTGAAGGCCTCCTGGCAGTGAAGCGCCTTCAGCTGCAGTCAA
The DNA here is from genome assembly GCA_002408085.1 of Spirochaeta sp. UBA5339. Classification (GTDB taxonomy): domain Bacteria; phylum Spirochaetota; class Spirochaetia; order DSM-2461; family DSM-2461; genus Oceanispirochaeta. Next base: position 5,625 of record DHQL01000006.1, on the reverse strand, counting down.
AAAAAGCCCTGGACTATAAATCTTTTCTCAATGGATCAAAAGACTTTATATCTTCGGTACTTGGAGCGGATAATGATCTCTAAACTTAAAAACTTTATAAAACCACCTGTACGTGACTCATTTCAGGGAAAGTCTGATCTGGAAAGCCGGGATGAGAAGAACTTCTTCCGTCTGGCCCTGCTGGTGATTCTCGGAACCCTTCTGGTTCTGTTTTTCTCATTTCTTCTGACCTTCTTTATCTCCGTGCGGGGAGCGGAACAGACCCTTGTTCCCGATGTTACAAACGAGCTTCTTATTGACGGACTCGTCGATCTTCAGGAGAAGGAACTCTATCCCCGTATTCAGACAAGATACACTGAAGATCCCCTTGAGAAGAACCGGATTATCTCACAGGACCCCAAGGCAGGAAGCGTTGTGCGTGCCGGTAAACGGGTTAAGCTGATGGTCAGTCTCGGTGCTGTTGTGGACAAGGTCGGTTCCTATACCGGAGAGAGCCTTTCCGATGTACGTGCCCAGCTTCAGACTCTCTTTGCCACCTACACACCTCTGATGGTTGTACGTGAACCTGTAATCTTTGTCTTTGACGATGCTCCTGCGGGAACCATTCTCGAGCAGACTCCTCCCGCAGACACCCCTCTGACCGGACCCACCGAGCTTGTCTTTGTGGTCAGCCGCGGTCCCGTGGGCGAGCGCTACACTCTTGATGATTTTACAGAGCTACGCTGGATGGATGCCGTAAACAGACTTGTCCGTTCCAACCAGCCCTTTATCTTTAAACAGTCCGAAAACGAGCCTGAAGGAAGCAACTCTGTTGTTCTGAGTCAGACTCCTGCCGCCGGCGAAACAGTCCGGTCAGGTTCTGTTATCACATTGGAAGTATCTACACCCGAAAGACTGGCCAGAGACGAGCGCTTCGGTTTCATCGAACTGGATCTTCCCCAGTACCCTGTTTCAGTTGATCTGACAGTGGAGAGAACCCTGATCGGCGGCCGTCCCGAAACGGTCTATGCCCTGAAACACCCCGGCGGTGAGTTCTCCCTTCCCTACAGGGAGAGTGTGGGAACACAGCTGACAGTCAAGGTATTTGACGAAGTGGTAACAAGCTTTACAGTTGAATAAGCCATATCAGATACAGGAGTAAAAAAACCCGGGCAGCACCCGGGTTTTTGCTTTATAAGGAATAAGCGCCTTTATAAAGGAAAAGGAATCAGGGGAGGAGGGCCGCCTCAAGGAGGCTGCTCTTATCATTCAGGTACCGGAGCATTCTCTCCTGGATTCCAGAGAAGAACTCCCTTTCCAGGATCGCGGCATCCCTGCCGATGTAACGGTAGTGCCAGCTTTCCCACATATAGCCGGTGTAGGATTCCATTCCCCTGGGATAGCTCAGGGAGAAACCGAATCGCCAGGCGTTTTCATGCAGCCACTGTCCCGGTGCTGTATCGGCAAAGGCATTGGTAATGTCGCCGAAATCGATAACTGTTCCCAGCTGATGCTGGCTCATTCCCGGACGGGCGGAGTAGCGGTCGGCGGCTTCCTGTCCGTCCCGCGCCACATAGCGGTTATAGAGTCCTTCCTGATAGTCGTAGGAGCGGTAGCAGGAGGAGATCATCAGGTCGAGACCCTCCTGAGCGGCTTCTTCTGTCATGGCAAGGAGGGCGGGGAGAACAAGGGCTCTCAGTCTGTGTCCCCCTCTGGAAAGAACCAGTGACGAACTGTAATCATCAAGGGCGACGATATCTTCGGGTATATAGCTGCTGCTGAGGCCGGTCTCCTTGTTGACCAGAATTGTCAGCTCCGAAGACCAGGGGCTTATGTCTCTGATCAGCTGAAGAAAGTACTCGGGTCTCGCTGTGATCTTCTCCGCCACTTCTTCAGGGAGGCCGGAAGTCAGTTCGGGGAGATCCTCTTCCGTCAGGCTGAATGCCGTGTGGAGAAGTCTTGGCGGCTCCTCTGCAGTTTCGGCTTCCGCAGGGGTGCAGGAGCTTAGTGCAAAGGTCACTGCTGCAATAAATAAGATTGTCTTTTTCATGGCCACAGTATCGTTTTACCCTCAAAAAAAGTCAATTCCGGGCCCTAAAAATGACAACCCATTTCTTTTGATGTATAATCCTTTTGTGGAGAATTTTTCCCTTAAGATTGCAAGCGCCCGATCCATGATGGACGACGGGGAGTATAGAAAGGCCTTTGATCTCATCGTCAATCAGGATGTTCAAAGTCTTCCTGACCTGCTTAAAAAGATAGAGTGCCTCGTAGACATCGGTTTCGTTCTCAGGGATGAGAAGATCCTGCGCTACGGGCTCTATCTCCTTGAGAAGCACGGCAGCGAGGTCCTTGAGGTGGATGAGCTAGCCCCCCGATATTTTCTGAACCTGGGACATCAGTATGCCAATATGGTTACCCTCTCCTCATTTGATAACGAATACTACGGATTTTTCCGGAGGGCCGAACAGGTCAAGGCACGTGCCTTCTATCTGAAGGTTCTTGAGTACGACAGTGTCAGTCCGGAAACGGCCTTTGAAGCCCACAAGGGGCTGGCCCAGATGTATCAGAGTTCAGGCAGGGGGCTTGAGGCTCTGGCCGAGTATCAGAGCTGCCTTAAGATCAATTCCAAAAGCCGTGAGATTCTCCATGAAAAGATCAGGCTGATGAAGCAGTATGCTGTGGATTCTCTGCCTAACAGAATCGAATTCCTTCAGGAGGCCTGGACCCTTCTGATTAAGAGTTCCGAGTATAGGACCGATGAAGACGATCAGGAGGACAGTATTCTGAGGAACCGTCTTCTCTCTGCTGATATTGACCGGGTTCTCCTTCAGACTCCCGGAGAGTATCCTCTGCGTTCGGTGACGACCAGCAGTGATGAGGAACACTTCTATACAGAATTTTGTGATACAAAAGGACTCTATCTCAATCTCTGCGGGTTCTGCAGACGCTGTGATTTCTCCATGGGCGATACCATCGGACTCAGCAGTTCCAGCCTGACAATCCGGCAGGGACAGAAGAAAAGATTTGTCCGGCTCAGAGGAATCTATGATGCCATGAGAGCCAAATACTGCACTTCCAGGTATCTTCTGACAGATGCTCTGAACAGCAACAGGAAGAAGGAGTACCTTCACCGGCGTTTTACTGATGAGGAGTCCTCTTTCTTTCCCTCGGAACAGCCCGACTTCCATCAGCTTGCTGCAGCCTTTCAGAGTGCATGGTCTCTCTGGAATCTGGCAGCCGAGTTTATTTCCGTATTCTGGGATGAAGAGGACAGCAGCGATTTTCATGCTCTCTTTTATAAAGGAAAGGAAGTGAAGTCCAGGTGGGCTGAAAATCAGAGCCCTTCACTCCATGCGGTGTTTGATCTTTATGTAGACTGCACTGCAGGGAAAGAGAGACATCTTGCTTCGGTAAGAGAGATTCTGGAAGGGGGAAGCGCAGGCTGGAGTGTTCTTGAAAGAAAGGCTCTTCAGGAGGACTGCATTACTCTATTGAAACTGATGAATCTGGTAATTCTCTATCTGGGCATAATGCATGAAAGGAATGAATTCTCCTCGGGAGAATGGGATTTTCCCAGACCCCTGTATAATTTTGTAATTATAAAAGAGGAAACAAACAGTAAATAGTTGTACAGTTATACTGTGGACAGTCAGATAATATGTATGGAGGATGATCGTGAGAACCCTTGGAACAGCACACAGAGTTTTTCATCTTGGACCGGAATGTTATATTCTCTATCTCGGAAGCGACAGGGAGGATGATGATCCTTTTATCCGGATCGGGAACTGCACTGACCTTCCCGAGGTGGTACATAAAATCACCTCAAAGATTGTACTGACCTCTTCCTATACTGGGAATCCCTTTCTTGAAGTGGAATATGCCAGGCACCACAAGCTCTCCTATTTGGGGGATGTGGATATTATTGAACACTTCAGAAAATTTTTTCAGGGACTTCAGCTTCCCGCCAGGGAACTCAACGATTACAGGCAGGTTGAGTCCAGAGAGAACCGCCACACTCTCTATTTCTATAACAATGGCAATATTCATCTGAACTTCGATAACAATCTTCTCTTCGACCTTCATAAGAAAGAGGCTGAGGATCTTCACAGCAATCAGAAGTGTGACAGAATCAAGGCACTCCTTCTGAAGAATCCCCTGCGCTATACAAGGGAGGAACTGAACAAGCCGGGGTTCTTTGTTTCTGAAAACGGCAAGTTCTATCTGATTCACAGGAACTGGATTGCTCTGGATCTGGAAGACCAGTACTTTTCATCCCTCGCTTCCCAGGGGATTGATCCCGATGAAGTTCATTCTGTTTTTACACATCTCTCTGAAGAGGAGATGGGCAACTCTGAAAGAGAGGCTCTTGTTCAGCTAATAAAGAGAAGGGCCCTCCGCAAGCAGGAGATAACCGTATGGACCACCAGAATGGATATAACCGATCATCTCCTTCATCTCTTTCCCGACGACCAGAACACAACCGCCGTCAGGCCCGTTCTGATGGAAGCGGAAAAACCAGTTACCGAACGGGGGATGTCCGCGGTTGTCAAAGAGAAGACTCTCAGTGTGGAGTTCGGAGAGTCTCAGAGTCTGATCGTTCCCCACAGTTCATCGGGACAGGGAATACCCCGCTGGGCGGGCTGGCATATCTCCTATGACAGAAAAGTTCTGACCCACAGAACCGAAGAGGGTGTGGAAACGGAACTGCAGACCCTTGGAGGTTTTCCGCTGATCCTTGAAAAGGGTTCTCCCAGGGGCACTACCCTTGTAAACAGATACCTCAGTTTTCTTCATGCTTCCCTTGAGGCCTGGGAGGGGCGTGACTCCTGGAAGGTCCTCTATGAGCTGGAAGAACTTGTTCAGAGTATTCTGGGCGGTGCGGAGGCTAAGGCTCCTGCGGGACTGGGGCGCCTCAGTTCGAAGACACCGGGCCTGGAGTATATCTTCCTTCATAATGCCATGGTCATTCTTGAACACTATGGAAAGAAGAGTTCAGAGCCTCTGGTGGAAGAACTGAGTAAGCTCCTTGGAGGAATGGAGGAGCCCGATCCGGTAATGCCGGTACTGGGAGATCTTTACTCCGGAAACAAGGGACCCTTTATCCTTTACAGAGTCAGCAGCAGTAAGCTGAATCCCTTTAATGTCCGAAAGGCACGGGAAATCCATTCTGAAATGGAAAAGCTTAACAAGCCCGACCTGAAACTTTTTCAGGAAGAGAAACAGCGTCTCCAGGACCTTCTGGCAAACCTCTATGGTACGGGTTCCGGAGTCGGATCAAGGCCTCTTCCGTCATCCACTCCTGCAAAAACCACAGCAGCTGCTTCAACATCAGCTGCTACAAAAACAGATACTGCTCCCAAGAATAAGGAGCCTGAGAGACAGTACGGCGGTTTTGATCAGAAACCTGTCCGGAAAAAACCGCCTGCCAAAAGCGGAGGTTCAAAGATTCTCTGGATCATTCTGATTCTACTGCTTCTGGGACTCCTCGGTGTCGGAGCCTGGTTCCTCTTCTCAGGAAGCGGAGGCGGTGCGTCCGACGGTGACGGCGGTGCGGTAAGCACATCCGGTTCCGGCGGCGGAACAACTGCTGATTCAGATTCTGGGGGCGGATCAACAGCCGGCGGATCAACAGCAGACGGATCA
>DHQL01000007.1:192258-685670 GCA_002408085.1 Spirochaeta sp. UBA5339 | reverse complement strand
TTCGAATCCTCTTGGACGTAAATGAAAAACCCCGCTTTTTAGCGGGGTTTATTGTTTATATGGTGCCGAGAGGATTCGAACTGAGAAAGCGGCCCCGAATACCTGCAGGGGCAAACGGGCAGGACGTCCGTTTAGCTTTTGAAGAGGGCCGGAAACGAAGCGGAGGATTCCGCTGAGTTAGAGGCGAATCCTCTTGGACGTAAACCCTTAGGCCATATGCCTGAAAAACATCGGAACTGAATAAGTTCCGATAAGACAAATAGAATGAAGCTCGCCATAAGGCGGGCTTTTTTCATTTATGAGGCTCAAAGGGGTTCGAACTGAAAGAACGGCGCGAATACATGGAGCGCAAATGAGCAGGATGCTCATTAAGATATGGAGCCTCGGAATATAGTGCTCTCAAGGAACTCCAAAGCAGTAATTATTGAAATGATACTCCGAATGAAAACCCGATTGTATCTAATCCAGGATTTTTATTTCGCCCCGCTATATCTGCATTAGAATTATGATACCATCTACAAACTAAAAAATAATTATTTTTTATATTATAGCCAATACCAAGATTCCTTACACCATTAATATAAGTTCCATCATCAGGATGAGGTTTAGCAAAAGCTATCAAACCATACCCTCCCTCAATAAAAACAAGATCATTTAAAATAGGAATTAAATTAATTCGAACTAATGCATTCAATCCAAATCCTGGTACGATCTCAACAAATGGTTCTCTGGACTCTTTAAATGCAAGAACACAATTTACATCAAAAAGTGTTTCTATCAGATGGAACTTTTTATTTATGTAAAAAAACTCAAATGAAACCCCATATCGTATATCTAAAATACTGGTATTTAAAGAATCGAAAGAGTGATAATTACCAAACTGATATATTTGTTTCATATTTTCAGCTGGTGATACTTTTTGCAAACTTAAATTCATAAAAAAAAGTAGAGAGCAAGTTTTTATAATAGATTTACTCATGCGAAATGTCTCGATTTGCTAATTGAATAAGTTTTTCTAAAATATCTTTTCCAGCTGGATTATCTTTTTTTGATTCGTTGTACATTACAACAATAGCTGTATTTGTTTCCGGTAACCAAAATGGAAAACACTCCCCACCAAATCCAGCACCAGGATGTCCAATAAGTATGTTTTTATGTATTGAATATTTTGATATCCCAAGGCCATAAGAGACCATTGAGTTATCTCTTCCATTATCAGTAGAATCAGTCCATTCCATCATACGTTTTAGTGAATTGGAAGAGACAACTTTATTATTAAAAAGAGCTTCTATCCATAAAAGTAAATCTGAGCAATTGGAAACCATGGCGCCAGCAGAGAACATTAAACTATCCCAAGATGTTTGTTCTGGTTTTATAAGATGGGGACCAAAAGGGATAAAATAATCATATCCACTTACAATGTTTATTGAATCGCACTTTCCTCCAGGCAATAATGCGGTACTGTGCATTTCAAGAGGATCAAAAAACTCTCTTTCAAGAATTTCTGATAATTTTTCATTTTCAATTTTCTCTGCAATAACACCTAGAATTAAATAGTTATTATTGGAATATAAAAAGCTCCTTTGAGCTAAACTCTTTGGAGAACTGGTATTGGCTATTTTAATAATTACTTCATTTGGATTCCAAATTATTTGTTTATGAATCATGGAGCCAATAAGATATTTAGGTACATTAAAAAGAGTCTCGTCTATTCCACTAGTATGATTTAGTAGACTTTCTACAGTAATAGAAGAACTGTTAGGATAATCCGGAAGCCAATTATCTATTGTATCATCTAACCTTATCCTGCCATATTCCACATAACGCATAAACAATGCTGCAACAAACATTTTTGTAGCACTTCCTATATGAAATGAATGTTGCTCAGTTATAACTTCTTCTTTTCTACTATAATCAAAAGTACCACCAGTAGAAATAATGGATTCTTCCCCGTATTTTTTATAGCCAGCTTGCAAACCAGGTAAAGAGTATTCATTAACTGCATGATTAACTAATTCATAGCATTTTTTATGTTCTTCCAGTATAGGACCAGACATTTCACTCTCCCATTTTTTTGCAGTAATTGCACAACTCGATACAATTATTGCAACTAAAACACATTCAATAGACTTAACAATTTTCAATTTTTGCATCCAAATCCTACACTTAAAACTTTACCAGGACATACATCTGCACATCTCATACAAAAGATGCAATCATGATGGATTATTTTTACTTTTATATTTTTATCTTTTTGGCTATTTAAAGAATTAGCCAGCTTTCCAATATTAATACTCATTGGACATACTTTAGAGCACAAATCACATGAGATACAATTCATTTGATTACTTCTGATGTGAATACCTGGAAATCTTAGGATTCTACCAAGTTTTTGTCCCAATACCATAAATGGTGCCATCCAACAAGTCGTATGACAGAAGCTACGACGACCTAAAATTATTGATATAGTTAGGATCAATGTTAAAACCAACAAATATATAATATAAGCTTCTGGTCTACTGACAGAAATCCCATCTTCAAGATTATAAAAAAGCTCTGGTTTTAATGGTATTTCCCGGATTCTTAATGCACTTAATGCAATAGAAACCCATGCTGCAAGCCATGGTAACCAAAGGACATATTTAATCCATTGCATTTTTGATCTGTTAACTTTTGAAGGATTGACTAAAGAAGTAAATTCTTGAACTGCACCAGCTGGGCATATCCATCCACAAAATACTCTTCCAAAAACGATTGATAATAGAAACTGGGTTATAAAAACAAATATACTCCCAGCAATTATCCCCTCTGCTAAACCTAAGAACGGAAGATATGGTGAATAATAGAACAATGTAATAGGCATTAGAATTACCCAAATTATCATCAGAATAATTCTAATGTTCTGACGCTTTGCTGATACCACACCATATGTATCATTTTCTTTATTAATATTTTCCATTTAACAACAGTAGCGTTGTAGAGCAGGAAATGATATGGGGATATATATTCAAAGGGATAGGGGTATACCCCTAGTATTAAATTAATTAGATGAGGAGTGAATCAAATGTACCAGTTCCATCTTGTTCTTAACTTTTGTTTTTCGGAAAATAGAACTTATATGATTCTCAACAGTCTTATGGGAGATAAATAACTTTTCTCCTATTAAGTTATTTGACAATCCTTCTAAAACTTGTTCTATAACATCCGTTTCTCGAGGTGATATATTATACGACTCTATGAAGTATTGAGTGATTTTATTCTTCTCCATGTATGTTGGTGAACCAAATAGTTCTTTTATATAAAACAATGTTATTAAACTTATACCGCATGAAAATATAATCAATGGAATATCATTTAAATAAACAGGTAGAGAAAATCCAAGTGCATCAATTATTATAAATGGCAAAACCATACATACAATTAATGTACTTTTCTTAATCATTTTTCTGATAACTGTTTTTTTATTTCCAATTGATTTGAGTCTAATAATTGATAATGAAATAATAATTGTCGAAAATATAATTCCTTGTAATAACCAAATTGATAGCGGTCGACCTATATTAATTAAAAAGAGCAAACCTATGATGAATGTTATAATTGGACTTAATATGATAAAGAACTCCCATTTCCAATTATATATACTACCTGTAAAGGACAGTGATAATTTAGGCAATGAATAGGCTAAAAGGACTCCACCGACAAGAGCAAATAGATCACTAAATGAGATAACCAGCTCATATATAGAATTGGTGACATTTTTTTCAATAGCAATTCCATATCTGTATATGATAATTTCAACAAGAAAACAGCATAAACCACTAAAAGTATAAACAATCCATAAAGCACTTTTATGATGGTATATTGACCATAACATAAATGATGCCCCTGCTGTTATGGAAGTTAAAATTATTGCCGGTAAAAGAAGAAATGTAGTCAAGTGTTCCATAATAGTATCATCTCAAATAATTATTTTTAAATCAATTAATATTTTGAGAATTGTGAACAATGGCGGTAAAAGCTCAACCTTGAGAAATACTAAAAAAACAGTTCTATTTCTTTTATGATCTCATGGGGCATATCCATTTGCATCAGGTGATTGGAACCAGGAATAGGCCTGAAGGATGAATTATGTAGCTCGTGATGTAGCTTCTTTCCCGTTTCCAGAGGTATCCAGTTATCTTCTTCTCCCCATAAAATTCTGACTTCATTATCAACTAAATTCAGTTTGCTCTCAATTTCATCAGTATATTTCTGGTCCATTTGTGCGATCTGCCGATAAAAAGCATGCTTTCCGTCAGAAGAGAGCCACGGCTGTACCAGAAAATCTATATCCTCATCGCTGACATCACTAAAAATCGCATCCCGAATATAAGCTTGAACCATGGCTCGATGAATATAATCCGGAATCCCGGCAAACACATCTTCATGTTTTTTTACATGTTGAACAAATGGAGACCCCCAGGGAGAGATTGCGACTATATCAATAAGCATAATCTTCTTATAGGTGCACTTATTCAAAAGCATCGACCTAAGTAGAGTAGCTCCACCAAAATCATGGGCAACCACATCAGGCTTTTCTAATCCCCAATGATCAAGGAGCTCAGCCAAGACTTGATTTTGAATCTCAAGAGAAACATTTTCTACTTTCTCAGAAAGACCATATCCTAACAGATCATATGTATAGAACTTATATTTATCTTGAAGTGACTGAACAATGATATCCCATTCTTTTGATGAAAAGGGAGTACCATGGATCAGAAGTAATGGTTCTCCACGTCCTGTAATATTGTAATGTACCTTACCAAACTCAGACTGATATATCATATGAACTCCTAATCAGGTGATGAGACAAGAAGGATATTAACCTGTAAGGCTCCTTCCTGAGTAGGGAGGGAGACAAGCCATGAAAACGCTTGAATGCCTTTGTAAAGCTTTCAGGAGTATCATAACCGTATTTATAAGACAGATTGATGATTTTCTCTTGATTATCGATAACGTCAAGAGCCGCAAAATACAGACGCCGGTTACGCATATACTCACTGATGCTGTAACCCGTTAACAAAGCAAAACCTTTTTGAAAATAGAAAGGTGAGATATTTACGCAGCCAGCCACATCTTTCACACTGCAGTTTCGAAGCAGGTGCTTCTCCATATAATCAATAGGATTCCGGAATGCTGACATCCAGTCCATTGTGGGACCCCTCCCTATCGTAAACATAGCACATTTTGTTCAACTAACAGCAGTCCCCTCAGACAATACTGAACAAAAAAGAGCCCCCTGCTGCAGGGGGCTTCAAACAGTTTCAGAAGGCTGCTGCTTATCTGTAAAGATCGTTAACAATGGCTCTGGCATAGGAGATCATGGAGAAGGAGTTCTGCCAGGTTGTAGAGTAGTAGACTACCACAGTATCTGTTTCGGGAGAGACGTAGATAGCCTGTCCGCCGAGACCGGCTTTGTAGAGGTCGCCGTCAGAGAAGACTGCATCCCACTGGTAGGATGTTCCTATAAGCTTTTCATCTCCGTTAAACGCCTTTATCATCCGGGGGCCCTGGAAGGCCTTGTCGTAGATCTCGGGATTTACCGCATCGTAAACAGCCTGGAAGTAATCTTCACTCACGACCCGTTCACTGCTAACAGCACTGTAACTGGGCGTAAAGAGCAGAGCATACCGCGCCAGATCCCTCAGAGTTGATGCAAAAACCCCGCCATAGAGCCCTTCATGAGCGCTGGAAAGTCCCAGAAGAGCATCCCCTTCCATTCCCGCCTTGGACCAGATTCTCTCACTAACCACAACATTCCACGGCTTTCCGGTAACCTCCTCAACGATGTCTCCCAGAACCTGTGTGTTTAAAGAGGAGTACTCAAAGGCCGTATTGGGCGCTTTTGTAGGCTTTACAAGAACTATTGATTCCTTCACACCAGCCCCTCTCTCGGTTCCCCTGGGAGCCATGTTGGAGTGCAGGACTCCGCCGAGGGCATGATCAGGGTTATGGAAGTTTTCCTGAGTCTCTTCGAAATCCAGCCCTGAGCGCTGATGCAGCACATCTTCCACAAGGATTTCGCCAATGGGGGAACCCTCTGTATAATCCAGATATTCAGAAACGGGCTGCTTCAGATCCACCAATCCCTCTTCAACCAGCTGATGCATAAGGAGACCTGTAATGGTTTTTGATGCAGAGTTCCAGAGGTGCTTGCTGTTTTCAGGCATTCCGGGGTAATTTTCATAGACGATTTCCCCCTTGTGCATGACGATCATCCCCTGAAGTCTCGAACGGGGATCCGCTATGGCTTCAGAAAGAGGCAGGACTCCCAGATCTGTTTTGGCAACGATCTGCTCGATCCCGGGATCTACTCCCCTGGACAGTTCGGCCACGGCACCACCTCTATTGACCATCATAGTTGTGATGATCTCAGAAATATTAAGGTAGGTGTAGGCTGTGATATCATTTCCGGCTATATAGTCGGGAACAGTATAACTGTTTCTGAAAGACTCTGCTTCTTCTGCAGTAAATCCATCTGCCCAGCGGCTGACGGGAGTCAGGTCCTCGGGGATGGTATATACACTATCTGCCGGCAGGACGGCAGCCATCATTGAAATAAGCAGGAAGCTTATTATTACTGTTTTTTTCATCAGGATACTCCTTGTAATAGAACCGGCTGCTTAAAAAAAACACCGTTCAAAATAACTGACACAAAGGTATGCGGTATCCTCAAAACTGCCAATCGCTAAAGAATTTAGCGAACTTTTTGTGGAATAATTGTAGTTGGCAGCCTGGAATGAGCCTGCTGTAGCAGGATTATGTAAAAAAGTTGTAGATATTTTTTCATATTTAACCAGGAGTGTTAGATTGTATAATGGAAGAGATTCAGAAAGACTGTGATTTGGAGGCCTCATGGACAGAAGAGAGACACCAGGCATATTTTTTTATATGAACTTTGCCTACAACATACACAACAACCTGCTCAGACACAGCCTGAATAAAGAGAACCTCTCCCTTTCAAATCTGGAGTATCTTGTAATGTGGGCGGTCTTTGATGAACCACAAATCAGCCAGTATGAGCTCTCAAAACAGACAGGATATACCTCTGCCAGGATCAACCAGACAGTCCAATCCCTTGTAAAAGAGGGATTTCTGAGAAAGGAGTCAGACTACTCCAACAAGGTTCGCCTGATCCTGACAGATTCAGGAATAAGTACTATAGAAAAGATTCAGAGTGACATGTTCACTTATATGAAGAACTATACAAGTGAAGAGGACTATAAAAACTTCTCGGATTTCTATGAACCTCTGAAAGCCTTCTGCCTCTCCCTGGCAAAAAATCCAAAGTTCAGAAACCTCTGACCCTCTGAGTTCATCAATGTAGTTCGGTTCATGGGGTGTAAAGGGCAGAGCCATGGTCTCGTCAAAGAGAGAGTGGCTGGCGGTTCCCAGAATGTTATGGAGATCGGCAATAAACTCCTCATCGTTCACAACAGGGAGAGTATAACCCTTGTGTCTGTATTCGGGCCTCCGTTCAGCGGGGATTCTGTTGGCAACGGCGATGCTGTCGCAGATCCTTTTAATTCCGTCCACCAGGATTGTGTGAGCCTCTTCGGTGGCAAAGTTGAGCTTGAGTTTCAGGATCGCCGAGGTGGGGATCACATTGTTGTCCATACCGGCATTGACGGCGCCGATCCGTGACAGCCGTCGCCATAGAAGGTCACATCGATATGCTCGGTCCCTGTGGTCATGCGGCCGGGAGCGGCGATGACCGTTCTATAGTGTTTTTCCTAATCTACCAAGCAATTACTAGTTTTAGTTTCCTCCAGAATACCAGGTACCGGAGAGACTAGTAGTAGTTATATTCATACACAAACCACACACATACGACATACCATTGAATTACTTTTTCTTATAAGAAAAGCATTTGTAGTGTTTCAAAAACGGCCTGCTAAGCCGAGGGTCAGAGGTTCGAATCCTCTTGGACGTAAACCCTTAGGCCATATGCCTGAAAAACATCGGAACTAAACAAGTTCCGATAGGGCAAATAGAATGAAGCTCGCCATAAGGCGTGCTTTTTTCATTTATGAGGCTCCAAAGGATTCGAACTGAGATAGCGGCCCCGAATATCTGGAGGGGCCAAACGGACAGGACGTCCGTTTAGTTTTTGAGGAGGGCCGGAAACGAAGCGGAGGATTTCGCTTAGTGAAAGGCAAATCCTCCTGGACGTAAACAGAAAAACAGGTGTTCAGCAAACTTCAATTTCTTCAGCTCAGGCCATTTGTCTGCCTAACCAAATCCATAAAATCTGAATCATCAAGCCTTTTTCGCTCTGAAAGAAGAAAATCAGCATCGGGACCGACCGGGTAGCGCAGACGATCAGTTTCATCAGTAACAGCATCATAGATTGTTTGTGCAACCCGTTCCGCCATGATGCCGGATTCTCTGAAATTCCCCCTTGCATACAGAACATTTTGAATCAGATCCTGGTATTCCGTTAATGATTCATCATTGCTGAAATGGAGTGATCTGCCGGCGAAATCAGTCTTGACCGACCCAGGTTCGATAAGCTTGACCTTGACACCGATGGCATCCATTTCATAACTCAGTGCTTCTGAGAAGCCTTCTACAGCGAATTTAGTTGAGTTATACAGAGAACCCAGGGGAACGCCGGCCTTACCGACCATAGAACCGACATTGACGACCGTTCCGCTTTTATTCTTTCTGAAATGGGGAATTAAAGTCCGGGTTGAATAAATTAAACCAAGTACATTTGTCTCAAATTGCCGGTCTATACCCTCAAGGCTGGTTGCCTCAAGTGGGCCATAAGCTCCAAAACCTGCATTATTCAAAAGCACATCAATTTTACCGAACTCTTCTATTCCCTTCTCAACTGCTATGCTCAATGAATCAATATCCCTTACATCTACTCGAGCAACATGGACATTGTTTAATAGATTCAGCTCCGTCTCAGCCTGAGGATTCCTCATGGTCGCAACGACGTTCCAGCCTTCTCCCTGAAAATGCCTGACACAGGCACGTCCTATCCCGGAACTGCTTCCTGTAATAAAAATGGTTTTGTTGGTACTCATAAAAAAGTCTCTCCTAAAAGAAATATTATTGAGGCCGCTGTGGCCTCAATAAAAGATACTGAGAGCTTTAGCTTTTCAGGACTGCAAATCACGCCAACAGCCCTCCTTATCACGCCAAAAGATGATTGGCGGGAATTGCTGTATTTTTGGCGTGATCAAAAATAAAAAAAAGATAAAGAGAAAGTTACTCTTTTGTCAGGCAGAACAAATAATAAATAAGCCATGGAGTGTAATGATGAATCTAAAACCAAATGAAATTACCAGTCACCTTTTGGACCTGGACAGTTCCAAACATGAAAGATTTAAAGTCACAGACAATCATCTTATGGTTGCAGGAGCTGGAAGCGGTATCGGCTGGTTCTCCGATAGCTGCGGGAGTTTCCTATTTGAAGAAATAAGAGGCAATATATTGATAGAGACAGAAGTTCATATCGTAAAAAAAGATGATGGAAAAAGTTGTCCTGGGGCCCAGTTCAGCTCAGCGGGTTTGCTATTTAGAGACACGACTTCAGCTCCCGGCAAACAAAGATGGGTCATGTACAACATCGGGTTTCAGAATACATTTTACGGCAGGGAGATAAAAGTGACCCGTCCTTCCAAGGGATTCAGAATGGATATGACTTACCTTATGGGACTGCGTTCCCTGTCCACCTTGTATCTGATTCCTGGGGAACACACACCCGTCCGGCTGCGTCTGGCAAGGATTGGAGATGAGATCAGGGCTTTCCACTTTTTTGAAGGAGCCTGGAAAGAAGAAGTACCCACAAGTGGTATGGAAGTTATGGGAAACGGAATAAAATACCCTGTGGAGCAGTTCAACAGTACCAGTTTCAGACCATGTGGTTTGAATCTACCACAAAGGATACAGGCGGGAATCATCACCAATCCAGGAATGGATATAAGAAATCCATTCAGAAGATATAGAGATTCCATGGCCGAATTCTCCTATTATATATCCAGAGGGATCAGTAGTTTTAATGAATGCCTTAAGATATAAAATGTATTATGCTCTTAGCCATGAGGGATGTGCCTCTATTCGGGAGAGATTGAGATGAAGCAAATATCAGGATTCACTGTAAAAAAGACATGGCGGCTTCTACTCTCCGATCTGAACATTCCACCCGGGCATGTCCTCAAACTCGCAGGACTGCCATTAGATCTCATGCGAAGGGAAAATCCCCGACTGGAGCTTCCGGATTTTATCTCCTTCTGGAGATCTTTAGAGACCATAGTCGGAGAAGATCTTCTGGTGCCCGAAATCATTAACCATCTGAGAGCTGAAAGCTTTGATCCTGCCATATTTGCCTGCCTATGCAGTCCCAACCTGAATATAGCCTTGACCAGACTCTCCCAATATGAACATCTGATTTCTCCATTAATCATGGAAGTAAAAATTGATACTGAGCACACGGCCGTATCCCTGAGCTTTGAGACTGAATTGAAGAATCTACCAATCAGCTTTTTTCTGTACAAACTGACGTTTATAAATCGTATAGCCAGAATGGCCACCCGGGAACTCATAACCCCCGTTACAGTAAATCTGACCGGGCCGGTTCCTGATACACTAGACATGACCGGACTATTAGGTATTCGGCCGGAAACGGGTGAGTCCAATCAGATCGTGTTTTCTTCAGAAGATGCCCAAAGACAATTTCTTACCGAGGATCATGCTATGTGGGAGTTCTTCAGACAGAGCTTTGATATACAACAGCCGACGGATGAAAGGGCAGAGCCTATGACCAATCGTTTACGCTCAGTTCTTTTAGAAATGCTGCCTTCAGGTGAAATATCGATTGACGTGGCTTCTAGCAGACTGGCTGTGAGTACAAGGTCATTACAGAGGAAACTTCAAGAGGAAAATGTCAGCTTCCAGTCAATTCTAAGCAGCCTGAGAAAAGAACTGGCCGATTATTACCTGGAATCGTCGGATATGACTATAGCAGAGATCTCCTACCTCCTGGCATATAGTGACATATCCTCCTTTCAAAGGGCATATAAAGTCTGGGCTGGGGTTGCACCGTCAAAGGCTCGGAATCTGGTAGTCAGATGAGTACCCTGAACGAAGGAGTACCCTAATACCCCGTCTCCAAGATGACCTTAGTTCATAGAACTGGTCCAGGAGTATTTTGGTGATTGCTTATCTGAAAAGAAGCTCTCCCTGATCCTTCAATTCCAGACAGGATGAAGTAGAGTGAATTAGCCCCATAGATTTCTTGCCTGAGAAATATTCGGCAGAAATGCTTCCTGATCAAAGGAGAATGCAGACCTCTTTTAAAGTTTCCTAAAGATGAAATTGAACCTCAATGAACTGATTAGCAGTCACATTAAGCTCATTTAATGAGCTGATTGTCACCAATAAACGGCTCAGTGTGAAATATCAAAGATATTCATAGTATACAGGTGAATGAAAGGCGAATCCTCCTGGACATAACCCCTTAGACCATATGCCTGATCAACATCGGAACTGATGAAGGTCCGATTGGATAACGAGACAAATCTCGCCACAAGGCGGGCTTTTTGATCTATAGAGATATAACCGCATGGAAAACCACCAAAAATAACAGCTAAATACTATCTGCCTCAAATAGGCCGTGATAACGTTAACTCACAAGGAGTACAACTATGTCATACCGCAAACTTAGCGAAGAACAGATCATCGATTATCTGAATAAAGATTCCTGCAGTCCTGAGATTGAAAATCTCATTGAGCTTTCCGCAGGACGAAGCAGAGAGGCTTTCGGCAGCCGGGGCTATGTCTTTGCCCAGTGGGGCCTCAACTGTGAGCCCTGCTCCCTGGACTGTGATTTCTGCTCTCTTGGAGAAAAGAACTTTTCCTTTGACAGCAAATTCTCTCTGACCGTGGAGGAGGCGGTTGAAGGCCTAAACAGGACAGATATCAGCATGGTTTCAGACATATTTATGATGTGCACCGCCGATTATCCCCTGGATAGAATCTATGCTATAGGAAGGGAGGTCAGAAAAAGGATTCCCCGGGAAACAAGACTGGTCGCCAATATCGGGGACTTCGACAGAGATCAGGCCAGAGCCCTGAAGGAATCCGGCTATACGGGCTTTTATCATATAGTGCGTCTGCGGGAGGGCCAGGACACCAAGGGAGATCCCGCTGTTCGGGAGGAAACTATCCGCTTCGGTATGGAGGAGGGACTGGAACTTTACTACTGCATCGAACCCATCGGTCCGGAACACAGCAGCCAGGAGATCGCCAGGGAGATATTGA
This sequence comes from Spirochaeta sp. UBA5339, assembly GCA_002408085.1. Classification (GTDB taxonomy): domain Bacteria; phylum Spirochaetota; class Spirochaetia; order DSM-2461; family DSM-2461; genus Oceanispirochaeta. Next base: position 673,358 of record DHQL01000007.1, on the reverse strand, counting down.
GGGCCCAGGAGCTGCAGCCCAAGGTAATGGCCGTGATGCGGAGAATCTGTATCCCCGGTACATCTTTATATAAACACGGAGAAATTGATGACGCCGATTTAACTAAGATTGCCGCCGTTACCAATCTTGCCGTACTGCCTGAAAGAGCCATGAATGTTCACGAACCCTGTCTGGACAGTATGAGAGCTGGTATCAATCAGCTGTATGCGGAACTGGGTATAAATCCAAGGGATACCTGTGAGAATACAGAGGAGAACAGAGGGTTCTCCGTAACCGGTGCCTGGAACTATCTGGAGGAGAACGGATACAGTAAAAGTTGAGAGGTAACCATTACCACCGAGGGCGGCTGGAACACGGTGATCAAGGCTGATTCGATTATCAATGCAGGGGATCTGCTCCCCAACAAGTTCCTGCTCAAGGGGATTTCCGTATCCGAGACCCACGCTGTGGGGGACTGTGACGAACCCTTCAACATTGCCCTGGCCATCCGGGATGGGAACGACGCGGGACGTACCGTCTGATTATCATGCTTGCGGCAGGCCGGATCGGCCCGGAAGCCGCAAGTCCGGTAACAGCCTCCCGCAAATCATGTTTGTCAGGATTTTTCCGGTTTATTTGACTTTGCCTCTTTAAATGACAAGACTTCATTTATACAAGTCCAATGACCGGAGAATTCATGAACGATTTAAGTTACAAACGGCTATTCAGAGCAACCATAACCATTTTTCTGATATTCCCCCTCTCAGCCCCCGCACTTCTGGCTTCATTCACCTACTTAAGCGGATTTATTACCATGGAAGAACTGATTTCCATCTTTATGAGTCCAGCCGTAGTTGTGGTTGCACTGATCACACTGGCTATGGGCTATCTTCTTGCTCTTCTTCCCATGAGATACTACAAAAAGGCCCTGGCTTCGGGAAATACGGAATGGGCCATGTGGAAATCCTTCGGCAATAAGATCCTTGGCTACTTTAATATTCTGCTGCTGATTGTCTGTCTGGGGGGAGTTGTGAATATGAGATACATCATTAATATTGATTTTCCCCATGCCGGATTCTACACAGTTCTATGGATCATTCCCTTCTTCTTTATGATATTTATCCCCCTGATGTCCATTGTAAACTCAAGACTGGATGTTTTGATACGTGAGAACAACAGAACTATGGAGAGCATTTTTACCCTGAGGTTCAAGCTGGGTCTCGGAATCATCAGCTCCTTTGCCGGAACTCTTATTATGTTTGTTCTGATTGACCATATATCTACTACGGCACTATCCATGGGCAGAACTCTTCCCCTCAGCAACCTTCATCTGTTTATTGCCGCAGGATTCACGGCTCTTATTTTCATGGTCCTTATGCTCCTTCTGATAATGAGGAATATGATTACCCCCATGACTCTTATGATAGATTCACTGAAGGTTGGAGTTTCCGGGGATATGACGGTCACTCTGCCGGTAATGACCTGTGATGAGATAGGACTTGTCAGTCTCATGGCAAATGACCTGTTTTCCAGCCTCAACAGCGGTTTTACCACGATCCTGAAAAATGTGGATTTTCTTAAGAAGGACAAGGGGGAACTGGGCAGCAGGGTTCAGGAGATGGCCGATGCGGTTAGGCTGATAAAAAGCAATCTGGACGGCACATCGGCGCAGATGGAGGAGCATAGCGCCAGCATAATTGAGACCACAGCGGCTGTTGAGCAGCTTGCAAGAAACATCGATGCCCTGGGTGAGTCCATAGGCAGACAGGTCAGCATCCTCGGGGTTTCATCAGGTTCCCTCAGGGAGCTGATGGACCATAACTCACAGCTGATGAACCTCTCCAACGAGAGCAAATCCCGTACAGAGGCCCTGGTCAGCTCCGCCGCCGAGGGAAAGACAAGGTTTCAGACCATGCAGGCGACCATGGAGATGATCAGCAGCGATTCACAGCACCTGATCGAGGCCAATACCATGATCGCCTCAGTAGCCAGTCAGACCAACCTCCTGGCCATGAATGCGGCCATTGAGGCGGCCCATGCAGGTGACTCCGGGAGAGGTTTTGCGGTGGTTGCCGATGAGATCCGCAAGCTGGCGGAGACCGCCTCTCTCCAGTCCAAAAGTATCGGTGAAAACATGAAGGAGGTCCTCTCCCGTATCGCCGATATTGACGGTGAGTTTGTGACCATGCAGGAATCAATGGGACAGATGGGCGACCATATCACCGATGTGCGCCAGACTGTAGACAATATGTTCAGCTTTACCGAGAAGGTTGTCAGCTTTTCAAGGGAGCTGGAGAGCGCCATCGGTGATCTGGAGAAGGTCTCCGACAGCGTGACCCAGGGCTCCAACGAGATGCAGATCGGCAACAGTGAGATCCTCCAGGCGGTAACAAAGATGAGGGAGATAAACCAGAATGTCACCGCCGCCATGAAGGAGATCTCAGGCAGCTCCGACAGGATTACAGATCAGTCTGGGCTGATGGTGGAACAGAACAGGGCCACCGACGCCTCACTGGCCGAGGTGGTTGAGATTCTAAGCCGTTACAGGATATCGGAGTAAAAATAAAGGCTGTTCACCTCTCGGTAGAACAGCCTTTTGTCACTTTCCAGCAGCCTTGGGACCGGCCTTAAGGTTCTTCTTCAGGAAGTTATACAGCTCCCTCCCCTTCCCTTTCAGGATGTCATCGCTCAGGATAAACCCCTGTCTGGAACGGGAGTAGATGATCAGCATATTAAATACCCTGACCACCGAACGTACATCGCCGTAGGCAAGAACTGAGCTCTGCCCGCCTGTGGATGTGGTGATTCCCTTCTTTTCAAAAGAGATTTCCATATCCCCGGGCATTCTCCTTACAATCTTCCGGCATCGAAAGAATATCGAAACAGGCTGAAGCAGGGGAAACAGAAGGATTCCCCCGGTTATCAGCACTCTAATCCCCACGGAAACTCCCGGCCAGAATCTGACAGCCAGGAGTACCATGGAGACGGTAAAGACAAAGTTGATCATCCCCATCATGGATCTGTAGATATTGACCATGGTCAATACCCACAGATTGACAGGGCTGACTCTGTAATCGAACCTGAAATCCATGCCTTAGTTGAACAGGCTGGGCAGGAAGAGACTGATAGAGGGAATAAATGTTACCAGTATCAGAGTTGCGATCATACAGATATAGAAAGGCAGAGTCGCCTTAACAACACGTTCAATGGATACCTTACCTACAGCGGAACCGATAAAGAGTACGGAACCTACAGGAGGTGTCAGCAGTCCGATACCGCAGTTCAGGATTACCATAATACCGAACTGAATGGGATGGATGCCGATGGATGTTGCGATGGGCAGCAGAATGGGTGTGGCGATCAGAATGATCGGCGCCATGTCCATAATACAGCCGAGAATCAGCAGAATAAGGTTCAGCATCAGAGCCAGGAGTATCGGGTTGTCAGTCAGTCCCAGAATGGCATTGGCAGCCAGTGTGGGAACGTTCAGACGGGTCAGAAGGAATCCGAAGATACTGGATGTTGCAATCAGGATCAGTACTATGGACAGGGTGTGAACACACTGGTCCAGAACCTTCCATACACCTTTCCAGTTGAGTCCCTTGTAGATAAAAACCGAAACAAAGAGGCTGTATACAACGGCGATAGCCGCTGACTCAGTGGGGGTGAATATACCGCCGACAACTCCGACAACAACGATAATAATCGCCGCCAGGGCCCAGAAGGAGATGGACAGCTGCTTCAACAGGTTGATAATGCTGAACTTGTCACCCTTGGGGTACTGTCTCTTCACACTGAAGATATAGGAACCGATCATCAGGGTTCCCGCCAGAATGGCTGCGGGAAGGTATCCGGCAAGGAAGAGGCTTCCTACGGAGATTCCACCGGCAGTTGTGGCGTAGATAACCATGTTGTGGCTGGGAGGTACAAGGAGTCCCTCACAGGATGATGTAATGGTTACGGCTGTTGAAAAGTCATCGTCATAGCCCTGATCAACCATCATGGGGATCATGATGGAACCGAGGGAAGCTGTATCGGCAGCAGCAGAACCGGAAATTCCGCCGAAGAAGTAAGAGGAAACAATGTTTACCATCGCCATTCCACCGCGCATCCAGCCTACACAGGCGTTTGCCAGGGCAATAAGCTTCTCGGAAATACCGCCGCTTCCCATGATATACCCCATGGTAATAAAGAAGGGTACCGCCATCAGACTGAAGGAACTGATTCCCTTAACCATCTGCTGTGCGACGGTAGAGAGGGGAAGTCCCTGATAGAGAAGGCAGAGAACAGAAGAGAGAGCCACCGCATAGGCAATGGGGAAACGGATAATTACAAAGAACAGGAAGGTTCCAAGCAGAATAAAAATCGCCATACTGTTTACAATCATTTTTCTGTGTCCTCCTCATCCATTTCCAGAGCCGCTTCTTCCATTTCGTTGTGGGCCTCGGGAATTCCAGTATCGTCACCCATAACAAGATGTCTAATCCTGTTATAGATCATTTCAATTTCAAAGATAACCATGGCCACACCGGCCAGGGGTACGGGAAAGTACATCCAGAACCGGGAAAGTCCGGGCATACTTACGTAAAAACCTCTGGAACCGAGCCTCTGAGCATAGTTCCAGCCGACAAAAATCATGATAAAACCGAGAATCATGACGGCTATGTCGGAGATGAAATCCAGGGTATGAACAAGCTTCTTCGGCAGAAATCTGTCAAATGCTGTCATACGGATATGTGAGTTACGGCGAATAGCGAGGGCTGCGGAAAGCACTGCCATATAGGCCATACAGGTGAGAACCACCTCCTCACTCCAGGCTGGGTCGGGGATAAAAGAGACATATCTCCCGGTTACTGCCATTGTGGTAATGACAATGTCTACTATCAGCAGTATTTTACAGACAAAAAGAACCACCTTGTCGACCAGGTCGTAAAAAGGCTTGATCTTGTCCGCAATATGAAAAACCGCTTTCATCTTACACTCCTCGTTTAAACAGAGAAATGGCACAGAATCACTCCTGTGCCGGGATCTTCAAGAAAACTGTTTTGTTTTTATTACATTATTTTTTTATCGAAAAACCCGGATAGAAGCAAGAAGCTACACCCGGGTTTTAATAAATAAAACGATGTTTTAATTATTTCATGTCAAGAATTTTCTTGTAGAGCTCGGGGTTGGAAGAGCTGGCTTCTGCAATTACGTCTGCAGTAGCTGCCTGCCAGGGAGCTCCGTTTGTTACTTCAACAACAGTGATACCGTCTGCTCTCAGCTCGGCAAGAACTTCGTTTTCAGCACCTTCAGAGATCTCTCTGTTGTAGGCTGAAGCGATTCTTCCGGCTTCCATCATAGCTTCCTGCTGTCTGGGAGACAGTTTGTCCCATGCTTCGTCGGTGATTACAACCTGGATAGCACCAAGTGTGTGACCATCGAGGATCATGTAGGGAGCAACTTCAGGGAAAGCGTTGGACTTGTAGTTGGCGATGGGCTGCTCGGCAGCGTCAACAACACCAGTCTGGAGAGCGGAGTAGAGCTCGCCGAAGGATACAACAGTGGGGGCAGCGCCGAGACCGCGGACCATACCATTCATGATGGGGTCGTTGGATACACGGATCTTCATACCGGCCAGGTCGTCAATGCTGTTGAGGGGCTTGGTAGCGAAGAAGTGTCTGAATCCTTCCTCTCCGTAGAAGAGACCGCGGATTCCTGTTCCGTTTTCGTGGGGCTCAAGGAGGAATTCGGGAGCCAGTTCACTGGTCGCGAAGTTCCAGAAGTGGCTTCTTCCTTCGAATGTGTAAGGGATGGACAGAAGCTTGGACTTCTCACCGCCGTAGCTGGTCAGAGCGAAAGCAGAGATTCTGGACATATCGATGGTTCCACCACCACCGAGCATTGTGTCGAGAACGTCATTTTCAGCACCCAGAACACCGCTGTGCTGCAGATCTACCAGAATAGTTCCCTCAGAAAGTCTTTCAACTTCTTCCTTGAACTTCAGACCTGTCTGTCCAACGATTGTATCAAGGGGGTTAACTTCGGCGTAAACCAGAGTTACTGTTCTTTCTCCACCTTCACCAGCTTCCTGCTGTCCGCTGGCAACTACAGTTGAAACAGCCATAGAAGCGATCAACAGAGCTAACATAATTTTTTTCATACAAAAACCTCCAAATTTTACCAATCCCATCGGCAATCATATACTGCAGGGTATACCCGTGAGTCAGCAGTCTCAGACTGTGAACTCCTGTAGAGTACCGTCTCCCTCAGCAGCAATAATCAGTTCCGGTGGGCCAATAAACTTATTTTACCATACATTGAAATAACCAGTTGTCAAGAAAAAAACTTTTAGAATACGCATATACGAACAACTACCATACTAGTATAGCTTTTTTAAAACATATCATTATACCTCTATATTCTATATTTCTAATATTGCCGTATTTTCACTCGTAAAGGGACTCATTCCACCGGACAGACAGAGGCATATCATTGCCTCAGAGCCTCCCTGATCCTCCTGGCCAGCTCGGCCCGGGTAAAGGGTTTCTGCAGGAAAAAGAGGTTCTCTTCCTGAATTCCATGATCATTAATGATATTGGAGGTATACCCCGACATAAAGAGGCACTTCAGTCCGGGTCTCAGTTTATCCAGTCTCTCCGCCAGGACCCTGCCGTTCATCTCCGGCATAATAACATCGGTTATCAGCAGATCAATATCCCCGCACTTATCAGCGGCCAGGGTGACAGCTTCTCCGGGAGTCCCCGCTGTCAGTACCTTATATCCCAGGTTGCTAAGCATTTTGCAGGTCATCTCTCTGATTATGGCCTCATCCTCCACAAGGAGAATTGTTTCCCTGTTGCCGCCAGGAGCATCCTCATCAGACTCTCCAGAATCTGAAACAGAGTGCTTTTCATCCCTTGGAAGATAAATCTTAAAAGTACTCCCCCTTCCCTTCTCACTGTAAACATCAATCATGCCGTCATTCTGTTTTACGATCCCGTAGATTGATGCCAGTCCCAGACCGGTTCCCTCTCCAATCGACTTGGTTGTATAGAAGGGTTCAAACATCTGATCGACCACATCACCGTCCATTCCCACACCATTATCACTGACACAGATAAGCACATAGGAACCCGACTGAATTGCCGGATCGTCGGAGTGAAAGGTTTCATCGATAAAGACAGAACTGGTCTCAACGGTAATCTTTCCCGCATCCGGTATGGCATCCCGGGCATTGACACAGAGATTCACCAGGACCTGATCCAGTTGGCTGGGGTCCATATTGATGCTGCCGGCATCCTCTCCCGGAAACCACTGAAGCTGGAGGGACTCACCGATAAGAAGGCGGAGCATGGAGAGCATCTTCTCTATGGTCTCGTTTACATCGATGGTTCTGGGCTGGACCGCCTGCTGCCTGGCAAAGGCCAGCAGCTGTCTTGTCAGATTTACAGACCGTTCTGCCGCCTGTTTGATCTGAAGAAGGGCCTCATGAATAGCAGGCCGGGTACGGCTTTCATCCAGAATCATCTCGGTATATCCAAGAATAACCCCCAGCATATTATTAAAATCATGAGCCACCCCTCCGGCGAGTCGGCCTATGGACTCCATCTTCCGGGCCTGACTGAGCTGGTGCTCCAGCTTCTGTCTTTCCACCTGAGCCGCCTTCTCATCGGTAATATCCTGGAAAGAACCCCGGATCTTTGAAACCTTACCGTCCTTCAGGTAGGGATAGCCAATAGATCTGACAGTCTTGTGAAGTCCCGAAGGGGTGACAAGATCCAGATCAAGAGAGTAGGGAAGCTTTGTCTCAATGGTGTTGTTGATTGCATTCACAAGGCGCTGCCTTGACTCTTGGGAGTAGTAGCTCAGACCGATCTCTTTGCTGGTGGGAGCATCGGGGTCTGCCTCGTGGATCAGGGCGATCTCTTCGGTCCAGGTGCCCTCTCCTGTTTCGGCATCGAACTCCCATCCCCCGACCTTGGCCGCCCGGCCCATCTCCTTCATGAGAAAGTTGTAGTCCTGCAGTTTTTCCTGTGCCTTGTGCCACTCGGTGATATCGTGACTCAGCCCGAATACCCCGATAAGGTTTCCCTCACGGTCATAAAAGGGTGTCTTGGTCGTTTCCAGAAGGGCCCTGTGTCCATCGCTCCTGAAGACAAGCCACTCCTGATTCATTACGGAACCGTTAGACTCCAGAGCCTTCAGATCCTGGAGACGAAAGCTGTCTGCGGTTTCCTTATCGAAGAAATCGTAGTCAGTTCTGCCGATGATCTGATCTTCACTGATGCCCATAAGATCTTCAAACAGTTTGTTGCATGCCAGAAAAACACCATCAGCATCCTTCATCCAGAATAAATCTGGAAGAGATTGTACCAGAGATTTGAAGAGGGAGCTGTCATCGGGATATTTCAATTATAAGCTCCATTGAGATATCTGCCAGCATTGAGACTATTCTGGAACTGTCACCCTCAGACATTCTCTGCCACCCCACATTGGTACATAACCATTACATAAATAAAAGGAATTATTCTCTTTGATAATTCTAGGACAAAGAGGAAGAGATCTCAAAAAACAGGAATAGAAAAGAGTGAGAGGGCAATCCGGAACCGGGATCTCACCCAGTGCCGGATTGCTGATTTATATGACTTGTCAATCGATTATTACAACAAAGTCATCAATATTGTTTCTGCCGGATGCACCGGAAACGGTGTCAGCCTCATCGGTATTTCCAAAGGCCAGTACAACGGCTGCTTCTGAGTCGTCACCGATCTTCAGTCCTGTCTTGATTTCAGGAGTCTCGTTGATAATTTTGGCGGGGAATGTGTACATATGGGCACCCAGACCGAGGCCCTGGGCCATCAGATACATACTTTCCGCTGCGGTTCCGGCGGCAAACTGGGAATTCCCTCCGCCGCAGTAGTCCTCTACAGGTACAGAGACGACAACAACCGCACAGGCCTCAGGAAGAGACTTGAACAGTCTGGAACGGATTTCGCTGTTTTCCACAACAATAAAGGTCCAGGGCTGTCTGTTCTGGGCGCTGGGGGCATTGGCTCCGGCCTGAAGAATCAGGTCCAGCTGACCGGCCTTAAGGGGTTCCTCTGAAAACTCTCTGGTTGAGTAGGCAGAGAGAACGGATTCAGCCGCCGGATTTGCTGCCAGAAGGGCTGAATCGGCAAAAAGGGGTGAGACTGATACACAGACAAGCATCAGCAGGGAGATAAATCTCATCTTCATTTTAATACCTCATAAAAATTGTAATATATCAATTCCTTAAAAGGGCACGGCACGGACCGTTTCAGCCCTCCCTGAGAATCATCAATGTGGCGCTGCAGCGGGATATGTTCTTTCCCCGGCTGTCGCTGACCAGAGTATCAACAATAACAATTTGACGGCCTTTTTTAAAGACCTTCGCCTCGGCGGTAAGCCGTCCCTCTCTGGCCATGGAAAGAAAATCGTTTTTCAGGTCCAGGGTGGTAACACCCTCCCCCGGCTTCAGGATGGTCATTGCCCCATGAGCGGCGGCTTCATCGGCAAAGGCCACGGTTAAACCACCCTGCATCAATCCCATCCCCTGTTTGAACTCCGGCCGGATCTCCATGGAAAAACGGACATATCCCTCCCGGAACTCCTCCAATTTCATTCCCAGAAATTCAAGAACCGGATTCCCGGGATCCTCTCCGGCAGACAGTTTTTTCAGATATTCGGGGGCATTAAACATAGTTTCACTCCAGGCTTGATGAACAACCTTATCATCAGACCCGAAAATTGTCTTTAAAAAAGTACAGCTTACTCCCGGACCTCAAGCAGCGGGGCCTTCAGGGGAATAATCACCTTGAACAGGGTTCCTTCTCCGGGAGCAGACTCCACCTCTATTGTTCCGCCGAGCACTTTTCTGGCGCCGTTGAATGCAATGCTCAGCCCCAGACCGGAACCGCCCTCCCCGTGACGGGTTGTAAAAAAAGGATCAAAGATCCTGCACATGGTCTCTTCACTCATCCCCTTTCCCAGATCACGGACTGTTACAACAGCCCTGTCATCCCCTTCAAGAGAGGAGGTAAGATAGATTTCTCCGGGAGTGCTCTCTTCATAGCCATGAATAAGGGCGTTGGTGACAAGATTGGTTATTATCTGTCCCAGAATACCGGGGTAACTGTCCAGGGTGACTCCCTTCTGAAACTCCCTGACGATTCTGACAGGGGATGCCTTTAAGAGGGGCTGCAGTGCAAGAAGAAGGTCGGTAAGCATCTGATCAAGGGAAAAAACTCTGCGTTTCGAGCTGGTCTGATCCACGGCGACCTGTTTAAAACTGCTGACAAGTTCCGAGGATTTCTCCAGATTCCTGTGTGAGATGGAGAGACCAGTACCGACCTGCTCAAGGTAATCCGCAAGATCCTGCCGGTTCAGGTCTTCAACGGGAATCTTCAGAAACTCCCTGTGTCTGTCCATCATTGCAGAAACCGCCATCAGGGCGTTCCCCATGGGTGTATTCAGCTCGTGGGAGATTCCCGCCACCAGGGAACCCAGGGCCGAAAGCTTCTCAGCCTCCACCAGTTCATCCTTCATCCTGTTCAGATAATCCAGGCTCTGTCTGAGATCACTGTTTGCCTGCCCCAGCTCTTCAGTCCTTTCCTTTACACGATCCTCAAGATCCTGATTCAAGTCTCTCAGGGAGGCTTCTCTCTGCTGAACCTCACCGGCCATAAACCGCAGGTTTTCCGCCAGACCGTTGATCTCCCAAACCAGATGGCTTTTCCAGGGACCTTCGGTGCTGTGGTCGGCGATCCTGGCGGCATAGGCCGCCAGACTGCTCATGCTGAATGAGATGGGTCTGGCCAGAAGAGGGGTTAGAAACAGAATCAGAAAAGCCTGGCCCAGAAGAAGGAAGAGAAGATCCGTAAAACGGGAGTTGATATCCGGATTGTCCTTACCCACGGGGATTCTGGTAATAAAGACCCAACCCAGATACTCAGAGTAACTGGATGAAACATTGAACTTCTTTCTCATAAAGTCCTGTTCGGGAATCAGGATATCCCCCTGAAGGGCCTTGCGGACAAAATCCAGATTCATCAGGTTGTCCACACCGGTCGCATAAACGCCCTCGGTATCGGCAACGACATTTCCCCGGCCGTCAAGAATCCAGACACTTAAGTAGTCCTCTGCCCGGGCCAGCTTCAAAGTGGAAATGATATACTCCCAGGAGACTTCGGCGATGGCCGTATACTCCTCTCCGCTAACAGCTACGGCAATGGCAGTGTCACCGCCCAATGGAGAGAGATACTTGTCGCTCCACACAGGACGCTCCCTTTTTACGGCCTCCATAAAAAGGGGATTATAGAAGAGATCGTTTCCCAGTATAAGGGAGCTCTTCTGATATCCGCGGCCTGCGGCGGCAGCGGCAGTCACTATTCCCCCCTCATCCACCAGCAGAACCGACTGTATTCCCAGGGGGTCCGTCATTGATTCAATCAGATTTTCCATATCCCCCGGGTCAAGATACTCACTGCTCAGAACAAAGAGCCTTGTCTGTTCCTGAATGGAACTCAGCATCTGTTCAAACCGGACAGCCAGCTCCCGGGATGCATCGCTGACGGACCTGATATTCTGCTCTTCAAGACGGGGAAGCCTGTAGAATATGAAATACGAGGCAATAAGCACCATGGATATGAGATAGATCAGAAAGAAAAGGAGTATCAGATAGGTTCTGAAGTGTATGGAGCCTCTCTTTATCATTCAAATTTCCTGAACTGCCCTTCCCGAACCTCCTGAAAGAGGGCCAGCCGCCTGGTATCGCCGAATTTGTTAAAGATGATCTCCTGCTGCAGCCCCTCGTAGGGACTGTTATTGAGAATTGCCTCTTTCATGCTTTCACCGGCTTTTCTGTTGAACAGGGCTTGAAGAACTACAAGGGTGGCATCATACGCGGCAATGGCCACATAGGATGGCTCCTCATTATAGCGTTCGGTAAAGTTTCTATAAAACTGTACAAACTCCTCCGATTCATCATATGGATCAAAGGGTTGAAGAACAACAACTCCCTCAACGGCTCTGCCGCCGAGTTTGATAAAGTGATCTGTTCCTGCCCATTCAGACACAAAGACCGGAACAGAACTGCCCATCTTGCGCAGCTCCTGAATCAATGCGGCAGAATCCATGGAACTGGCATTTACCACCAGAACACCGGCTCCTGACTCCAGAAAGAGATTCAGCTCATCACGGAAGTCTGACTTCCTGCTGGAGTCGATAAACTGTACGTTTAATATCTTACCGCCGCGATTAACATAGTGGCTGACAAAGGCTTTCAGCCAGCTCTCTGTATAGGCCCCGTTTTTGAGGTCCAATATGAGTCCGCAGTTCATATGGCCTTTCTCAAGCAGAAGGGCTGAGTACAGGGCTCCGAAATCAGTGGTGGATGAGGAGAGGCGGATCAGGTTGTCATCTCTGCCAAGGAATTCATTGGATGTGGCTGATGGAGAAACAAGGCATATCCCCAGCTTGTCTGCCACAGGAAGGGCTGCTCTTGTCATTACGGAGGTCTGGGGTCCTATAAGGACCTCCACCCCCCTGCCGGACAGGGAGTGAAGCAGCGGGGGAACCAGGTTCTCATCCATGGCATTGTCCAGAATCAGAACCTCAAGGGGTCTGCCGTGAATGCCCCCCAGAGAGTTGATGCTGTCCACTCCCAGAAGAACACCGTTTCTGCCGGCGTCTCCCAGATCCGCGTTGGGGCCGGTCATGCTTCCCATATAGGCTATGACAAGGGGCTCCCGATTCCTGCATGACAGGACAAGCAGACCCGTCAAAAATACAGAAAGAAGGAATCGCCCTTTCAAAGCATCAGCTCCTCTCTTTAAGCCACTTTCTGGCCTCTTTCAGAGTCATGGGTTTTCCATAGAGATAGCCCTGACCTTCGGGACATCCCAGATCCAGCAGTATCCCTGCCTGCTCCTCGGTCTCTATACCCTCTGCAAGAACCTGCATTCCCAGCTTCTGTCCCAGGGGGATGACCAGATCGACTATCCGGCCGCCCTGCCCCTCCACACCCAGATCCTTGACAAAGGAACGGTCGATCTTGAGTCTGTCCGCAGGCCAGCTGTCAATGGAGGAGAGAGAGGAGTAGCCGGTTCCAAAATCATCAATGGAGATGGAGAGTCCCAGGGCCTTGATCTCATGAAAGAGGGCCAGTACCTTTTCGGCCCCCAGGATGGCCGCCGATTCTGTAATCTCCAGATCCACCAGCTCCGGAGGCACCCTGGTCTCCTTAAGGGTCCTCTTCAGATGCTCAAGAAAATCATAGCTGCTCAGCTGTATGGCAGATACATTGATGGCCATACGGAGACTTCCGGCCGTACTGTGCTGCAGCTCCTTCAGGGCATGCATGGCCGACTTCATAATCCATCTGCCCATGGGAACAATCAGTCCGCCCTGTTCTGCAAGGGGTATAAAGGTTGATGGGGGAATAAATGCCCCGTCAGAAGACTTCCACCTGAGAAGAGCCTCAAAACCGATGGGTTTTCCGCTTTTTATATCAACCTGGGGCTGATACATTAGAAATAGTTTCTCACTCTGGAAGGCGTTTCTCAACTCATGAAGGAGCCGGATTCTCTCCCTGGTTTCCAGACCGATCTCCGGGTTGTAACGGACAGAACTGCCCATCCCCTCACTCTTGGATCTTTTCAGGGCAATATGAGCATTCTTCAGGCAGTCCGAGCCGCTTATATACTCTGATTCCAGGCTTACTGAGCCGATACTGACAGAGAGTTTCTGTTTCCCCTCATCCAGGTCTACGGGTCTTGAGAAAATTTCCAGGAGTTCCTGATTGGTGAGGTCTCCGGAAATAACGGCAAAGACATCTCCTGAAACACGGGCGATAAAGGCTCCCGGAGGGAGTGCCGTTTTCAGGCGCCGGACCATTGCGGCCAGAACCTGATCACCGTAATCGTGCCCCAGCATATCGTTCAAGCTGCCGAACTGGTTTATATCCAGCAGAAAAAGATTGCTCTGAAACGGGCTGTCCAGGGACTCGATTTTTTTAATCAGTGCACTGAGATTTGGAATTTTCAGCCCCGGATCTTCATAGGCCAGCCGGGCCATTCTATGAAAGAGGCGGTAGTTCTGCATTGTAAGGGAAAGGTTCGATGCATAGACTTCCATCAGGGGGATCTCTTCCTCATTCAGATATTCAGGAACAATTCCGACAGTGTAGGAGTACTCCTTTGAATCATCAAAGTAGATACAGACGGAGCGCTTAAAGTAGCTGGAACATCTTGAGTCCAGGGCCTTCTGAATTTCTTCTCCAATGGTGTATGAGTGCCTGTCGTCTGCAGGGCCCGAATCACCTCCTTTCTTCCAGGCAATTATCTCGGCCTCTCCGCCCTCTATAAGAGCACGGCAGAAGGTCATCTCTCCCTGAAAATGAAACAGACTGGAGATCCTCTCCATAATTTCCACTGCAAGCTCGTCCAGTGACTGGCCGGGACTGAGGGACTTTGTAGACTCAATAATCTGTTTGAGAGTCCGGGAGCCTGCCTCGATATATTTAAGCTGTGAATAGGAACGTACCGCAGTTATTATGGAAGTCAGAAGCCTGTTTCTAGTCAGTTCACTCTTGGTTTTATAGTCATTGATATCATAGAGATGAATTGAATCCACCTCAGGTGCATCACCGGGCTGCCCGGTACGGAGGATAATGCGGACATCTCTCATGCCCAGATCCTCCCGGATGCTCTTTACAGCCTTAAGACCGGCATCACGGGTTTCCATGACCGCATCCAGAAGAAGCACCGCCGTATCATTGTGCTCCTTCAGAGCTTCAAGACACTCATCAGCCGAGTAGGTATGGATAAACTCAAGACTCCGTCCCAGTACAGTCTCCCCCTTCAGGGCAAAAACAGTAGCCTCATGAACATCAGCGCTGTCATCGGTAATCATTATTTTCCAGAAATTTTTCGGTACAGTGCTTTCTATTGGATCTCTTTTTTTAAAAATCAGTTTTGAAGACATAAATACAAGACTCCTGCTTTTTAAAAGAATAGTTGAGCCGGGTCTGTAATTCAACAAAGAGCTTCACCGGCACTGCTATTAAAATAATCCCTGAAATTAACCGATTTGTCTCTTTTTTTTTACAGTTTTTTCTCTTTCCCTCTTGCAATCTCATATTTTAATCACTACTATTTTACTAGTTATTATAGTAATTAAAAGGACGGGATCATGAAACTTTCTACAAAATCAAGGTATGCAGCCAGACTGATGATCAATCTTGCCTGGAACTACAGGCAGGGTCCTGCACAACTGAATGAAATTGCCAAGAAGGAGGAAATTTCAGAAAAGTACCTGAGTCAGATCGTCATCAATCTGAGAGGAGCAGGACTGATCCGTTCTGTAAGAGGTGCCCACGGAGGATATCTGCTGACAAGAGAACCCTCCGGAATAACCCTTAAAGAGATTGTTGAAGTCATGGAGGGAGGACTGGATATAGTGGACTGCCTGTCAGATGACGAGAGCTGCGGCCGGTCGGGAATCTGCCTGACGAGAAATGTCTGGGACAAGGTCAGCAGGGCCATAAAAGAGACCCTTGAGGGTATAAATCTTGAGGAATTGTCTAAACAGATACAGGAAGGCGATGAGCCTATGTATTTCATATAAGTATAGATCCTTATTAGGGAGGTATCATTTTGAAAATAGCAGAAAATATAACAGAACTGGTTGGAAACACTCCTCTGGTAAGACTGAATAAGTCTGCCGGTGACGCTGAGATTCTTCTCAAACTGGAGTTTTTCAATCCCCTTGGCAGTGTGAAGGACAGAATCGGAAAAAATATGATTGAAGCAGCCGAAAAGAGCGGAAAGCTGAAACCCGGTACAACACTGATCGAACCCACAAGCGGCAACACGGGAATTGCCCTGGCCTATATCTGCGCCCAGAGAGGCTATAAACTGATCCTCACCATGCCAGAAACCATGAGTGTTGAACGGAGAAAGCTTCTGAAGATTTTCGGTGCCGAACTGGTACTTACTCCCGGAAGCGGCGGGATGAAGGCTGCCCTGGCCAAGGCCGATGAGCTCCATAAGGAGATAAAAGACTCCCTTATCCTTCAGCAGTTTGCCAACCCCGCCAATCCTGAGATCCACAGGCTTACCACCGCCGAGGAGATCTGGGAGGCAACCGGCGGCAAGGTGGATATTTTTGTGGCAGCTGTGGGAACCGGCGGCACCGTAACCGGTGTCAGCGAGGCCCTGAAACAGAAGAACCCTGAGATAAAGTCTGTTGCCGTTGAGCCTGTGGGCTCCCCTGTTCTGTCGGGCGGGAACCCCGGTCCCCACAAGATTCAGGGAATCGGAGCCGGATTTGTTCCGGATGTGCTGAACACGAAAATCTACGATGAGGTTCTTCAGGTTACCGCAGAGGAGGCTGGTGAAACCTCCCGCCGCCTGGCAAGGGAAGAGGGGATTCTGGTTGGAATTTCCGCCGGAGCCAATGTCCGGGCCGCCGAGATTCTGGCATCCCGTCCCGAAAACAAGGGAAAGACCATTGTAACCATCGGCTGTGACACTGGAGAACGTTACCTGAGCACGTGGCTCTTCGAGGATGCCTGATTTACAGAAGGTATTCAGGAAACTGGTCCGGCAGGAGGCCCGATGCCTCTTTCCGGAAAATATAAAGTGAAAATACAGGAGAAAAAATCTATGCCCTATTCAGAAATTAAAGATCCATCTTTTGAAACGGCTGCCCTCCATGCAGGGCAGACAATCGACGAAACCAACTCAAGAGGAGTACCAGTCCACAGGACAACTGCCTACCTTTTCAACTCGGCAGAACATGCCCAGAACCTCTTTGCCCTCAAGGAACTTGGAAATATCTACACCCGTCTGGGAAACCCCACTCAGGCGGTTCTTGAAGACAGAATGGCCGCACTGGAAGGCGGAGCCGCAGCCCTGGCCCTGGCCTCCGGAACCAATGCCATCTTCTATACCATAATCAATATCTGTGCCGCGGGAGATGAGGTTGTTTCCAGCAGCAATCTCTACGGCGGAACCCACACCATGTTCAATGACCTTCTTCCCGGTTTCGGCATTAAGGTTCATTTCGTAGACCCCAAAGATCCTGAAGCCATCAAGGCGGCGATCAACGAGAAGACCAGGGTTCTCTACACAGAGACCATCGGAAACCCGTCACTGGATGTGGCGGATCTGGAGATGCTCTCAGGGATAGCAAAGGAAGCTGAGATTCCCCTGGTTGTGGATTCAACCTTTACCCCCCCCTACCTCCTCCGTCCCATCGAGCACGGTGCGGATATCGTTGTTCACTCCCTGACAAAGTGGATCGGCGGACACGGCACGGGACTGGGCGGAATTGTAGTGGATGCTGCAAAATTCAACTGGCAGAATCCCAAGTTCAAACTCTACAACGAGCCCGACGGAGGCTACCACGGACTGCGCTTCGGTCATGAACTTGGAGACCTGAATCCCCTGGCCTTTATCCTGAGAATGAGGACGGTTCCCTTGAGAAACCTGGGCGGCGCCATCAGCCCCGACAACTGCTGGATCTTCCTGCAGGGACTGGAGACCCTGGCCCTTAGAATGGAGCGTCACTCGGAAAACGCACTGGCTGTGGCAAAGTTCCTTGAGTCCCACCCCAAGGTGGCCTGGGTGCGCTATCCCGGCCTGGAGTCGGACCCTGCCCATAAGACAGCGGTGAAGTACCTGAGGAAGGGATTCGGCGGAATGGTTGTCTTCGGCATCAAGGCCGGAAGAGAAGCGGGACAGAAGTTCATCGAGAACCTCAACCTCTTCTCCCATGTGGCCAATGTGGGGGATGCCAAGAGCCTGGCTATCCACCCTGCGTCCACAACCCACTCACAGCTCTCCGAAGAGCACCTTGTGGCAGCTGGAATATCGGGCGACCTTATTCGTCTGTCCATCGGAATTGAAAACATTGAGGACATCAAGGCTGATATTGATCAGGCGCTGAGTTAATCAGCTTTAGCTGATCAGGTTGTTTTTCGTAAAAACCCCAGCCCAAAGCCTCCCTAAAAGAGCCGTGAACCCCGTTTTCGGCTCTTTTTTATTGTTTTGTGACTATCCCTGCTCTATCTTTTAAAGAGGATTAAACCCCTATGAATAGGCATCCCGGCAGGGAAGAAATGGACGAAAAGAGTAAAAAGGTACCCGATTTTTTTCATATGGAAACCTTCCGCAGGGAAGAGTTCCTGTCTCAGGTGGGAAGCTTCACCCAGGTGCAGTATCAGCTGTTCCACACGATCTGCGACTTCTGGGAACCTGTTCTTGACTACAATCAGTTTATTCTCAAAAGCGCCAAATCCTTTCTGGCATCGAACAATCAGATTGAACTGCTTATGGACAAGCTCAAGGCCGCCCATATCGGACTCCTCCAGTATGCCCTTGTTGAGGGAGACCTCAAGCCTGCCAGGATAATCCTTAGCGAAAAGGGAGCACCCGAGTTCTACTACTACCTGGGCGAAGATCTGATGGCCCGGCAGATCCATGACAATCCCCATCCCTTCCTGACGGGCAAGGCCTTCGATACCGAGGGGGTCAATCTGCCCGATGAACTGGTGACTCCCCTTGAGAACCGGATGATCAGCCCCGGATATGCGCAGTCCCTGAAAACTCCTGTAATAATCGGAATTCCCAGGACAATGAAATCCCCCATTCTTCTGCCCTCCGGAATGATTGAGGATTTTGTAGACTCCATGATCGGCCATATACGTGCCGAGGCGACCAGTCCCACGGTTCTGGAGAATCTATCCAGAATAACAGAAGAGAAGATCAGCGATATCCAGAAGAGCATGGAGCAGAAACAGCCAGCCTTCTGGATAAAACTCTGCCAGAAGATGCTGGACCATAAGGAGGAGCTGAAGCTGAGGATCAAGGGCTTGAACCCTCTGATTTTTACATCGGCCCAGCTGCTTCTGACCTGGTTTCAGAACACCCTGGGAGAGATGAAGCAGAAGGAGCTTGAGGAGAGGGAGAGACAGGACGCCAGAAACCTCATCATTAAGGAGTTCAAGGAGAAAGAGAACAACTGGACCCATATCAGTCTCCTCGACGATAAACTGAAGGAGTACGAGGACAGATGGACCGGATTCAGAGAGGAGTTTAAGTCCCATACCCTTATCCGGGGTGAGGGAAAGGATCTTCCGGAACTGGTTCTTGTAAACAACATGATCATGCACCGGGACTATATTTTCCGCTACTTCACCATGGGGATCAGCAATCTGAGGCGGGATTTTCTCTTTATGTACCAGGACCAGATGATCGATCTTTTAAGGCACAACCGGAATGAGCGCTATGCCCAGTTCTTCAGCAGAAGCAACTTCCGTTCCGACATAATGACCTGTGTCAGAGAGGAGGACCTCCAGCTCTGGGAACTTCTGCAGAAACCGACCCGTGTCGCCGAGGCGGCCTACCACTACCTGCAGGATATCAAGGGCGTTCAGAAGAATGCCAGGATCAAGGATGCCATGGAGCTCTACTTCCACTCGGACCTGAAGAGCTTCCGAAATGTGGATACGATCTTTCAGCTGAAGCTGATAAATCTCTTTGAGAAGGCCTACAAGGAGCTGAGCTGGCTGGGGCGCTTTATTCTGAGAATCACAGGCCGTTATGACAGCTATGTGGCCATGTTTGCTGATGATCTGCCGCCGAGCCGGAAGATCAGACCCAAGGAGAGAAAAAGAGGACGCAAAAGAGATGTTAATCCCCGGGGGGCCATGAAAGACTACAGCCGCCACAACCGTCCCCGGGAGAGGGTCTACACTCCCAGAGAGCGGAAAAAAGCATGGGCCGAATTTGATGACGCCGTCCACAGGCAGAAAAATCTGAAGCCCGTTGACCATGAGGACTACCCGGACAACTCCGTCGGGCCCTGACTTCCTTCTGTCTATTGACCCCACCCCGGCATGCGGGTATGATCTATCTATCCCGGGGGTGGTTCCCTGAATTGAGGAACCTGAGATTATACCCATAGAACCTGATCCGGATAATGCCGGCGAAGGGAAAGGTCATACTCTTCCACATCCCCTGGTTAGTATTTTTACCAGGAGTTTCTTTTATGAAAAAATCAATCTTGATTATGTTTCTGGCCCTGACAGCGGGAATACTGTCGGCAGCCGGAAACAAAGATGCCTCTTCAGAAGTTTCAGAGCCCAGGGTTCTGAATATCTACTGCTATGACGCCTTTTCCTCCGAATGGGGTCCCGGTCCCGCCCTGGCCGAGGTATTTACCGAACAGACCGGCATTGAGATCAATTTTGCCGCCCCCGGCGATGCTGTTACAGTACTGAGCAAGACCATTATGGAGAAGGATAATCCCCAGGGCGATATTCTGATCGGCCCGGACAACAACCTTCTGGCCAGAACCCTGGCCGAGGATATCCTGGAATCCTACTCTCCCGCAGCCCTGGATGAGATCGCTCCTGAGCTGATCTTCGACGACAGTCACCACCTCCTACCCTTCGACTGGGGCTACTTTGCCGTCTGCTACGATGCGGATGTTATGGACAATCCCCCCGCCTCCCTGGAGGACCTGACCAAACCCGAGTACGCCAAGAGCCTGGTTGTAATGGACCCCCGTACCTCCAGCCCCGGTTTCGGATTTCTCCTGTGGACCGTAGCGGTCTACGGCGATGACTACCTTGACTACTGGAAGAGACTGGCTCCCTCAATCCTGACTGTAACAGAGAGCTGGAGCAACGGATACGGCCTGTTTACCAGCGGTGAAGCCCCCATGGTTCTAAGCTACTCCACAAGCCCCATCTACCACAAGATGTGGGAGGACATCGACCGCTACAGAGCCCTCCCCTTTGCCGAAGGCAACTACCTGCAGGTTGAGGGTGTGGGTCTGATCAAGGGAGCCGCCAATCCCGAAGAGGCGAAGATGTTTATCGACTTTATGCTCAGCGAAGAGGGACAGATGATCATTGCCACAACCAATATCATGATGCCCGTTCTGGATATCGATGGACTTCCCGAGGCCTTCGAAATGGGATTCATCTCCGAGAACCCCCTTCTCCTGGATATCGAAACCGTGGAAGCCGGCGAAGGCGACTGGGTTCAGAGCTGGGTGGAGCACTCAGGTCTTTGATGTATACGATGCAGGTCAGAAAGGAAGGCTTTTTCAAAAGCGGTGAGCTCAGGCTTCTGCCGGTCACTCTCTTTCTCTTTCTGACCTTCTACCTGCCGGTAACTGTGCTGCTCCTGAAGGGTCTGCAGACCGATGCCGGCTGGTCCTTTGACTGGCTGAGGGAGATGGCCGGGTCCCCCTACTACAGAAGGATTTTTACCTTCACCCTGAGCCAGGCCTTTCTAAGCACCATTCTCTCCCTCATTCTGGGCCTTCCCGGAGGGTGGATACTGGCCCATCTGGACTTTCCCGGAAAGAAAATCATCAAGGCCATGACCACCATCCCCTTTATCCTGCCATCGATCCTGGTGGTGCTGGGTTTTATCCTCTTCTGGGGACGTCAGGGAGTGGTGAACGCGGTGCTTATGTCACTGACGGGAGCGGACAAGCCGGTTCTGGATGTGCTCTACTCCTTCAAGGCCATTCTGCTGGCCCATGTTTTCTACAACTTCCCCATCGCCCTGAGACTGATCGGCGCCTGGTGGGAGGGGCTTGGAGATAATCAGCACCAGGCGGCCCGGCTTCTGGGTGCTTCTGAGAGAAGAATCTTCCGGACCATCACCCTGCCCCAGCTGATGCCGGGGATTATAAGCGCGGGAACCCTGATCTTCCTTTACTGTTTTATGAGTTTTGCGGTTGTACTGGTTCTCGGCGGCGGTCCCCGGTACTCCACCATGGAGGTGGAGGTCTACCGTCTGATAAAATACTCCCTGGACTTCGGCCGCGGCGGCGCCCTGGCCCTGATCGAGACGGCGGCAACCCTCTTTCTCACCTGGTTTTACATCCGCCGTGAAAACAGAACCATCCACCGGGAGAGCATGAGACGGCAGAAGATGCACTGGAGGGAGATCAGCCTGAGGACGAAGGTCCTTGTTTCCCTCTACTTTCTGGTCATCCTCTTTATTATCTTCGGGCCCATTCTGACTGTAATGATTCAGTCCTTTCTTGAGCAGACCACAAGAAGCGCCCCTCCGGTTCTCTCCCTGCGCTGGTACCGGGAGATGATCCACTCCCCCGGCAGCTTCAGGGGAAGCAGCGCCCGGCTTCTGGCGGAATCCCTGCGGAACAGCCTTTTTCTGGGCTTCTCAACCCTGGCTCTGGCCCTTCTTATCGGCTCCTACGCCTCATGGATACTGGCCCGGTTCCCCCTGAAGTTTCCCCAGCTGACGGAAACCATGATTATGATGCCCATGGGAGTCTCATCGGTGGTTCTCGGAATGGGATATCTCTGGCTCCTCAGGGGAGGACGTATGGGCGCCGTTCCTGCCATGGCCTCCATTGTACTGGCCCACACGGTCATTGCCCTGCCCTTTGTGATGCGGGCCCTGACACCGGCAATGAAGAGGATACGCCAGGACCTTCTGGACGCCTCCCGTCTGATGGGAGCAGGAGGAATCCGCCAGTTTCTGACGGTGGAGCTGCCCCTGGTCAAACCGGGACTGATCAGCGGCGGAGCCTTTGCCCTGGCCATATCCCTTGGAGAGATAAACGCCACACTTATCCTTTCCGACGCGGGGGTCTCAACCATCCCCATTGCCATCTATAACCTGATCGGCAACTACAAGTTCTACAGCGCCTGTGCCCTGGGTACGGTGCTTATTCTGATCTGCATGGCGGCATTTGCCCTGATAGACGCCTTCGAGGGCTGGGAAAATTGATATCCCGCCCAGAGACACGTCCCTTGTCCGGTCCTTGCCCGGCCCGTTCCCGATACCGATTTCCGGAGGATTTTAAATGAATCTGAGTATAGATAAACTGAAAATGAGTCTTGGTGAGTTTAGCCTTGAGTGCTCTCTGGACCTGCCCCCGGGCAGGCTGATCACCCTGCTGGGTCCCTCGGGCTGCGGCAAGACCAGTCTTCTCAAGTCCATCGCCGGACTCTACACTCCAGCATCTGGAAGGATTCATCTGGGAGGACGGGACATCACCGACCTTGATCCCAGGTTCCGGAAAATCGGTATGGTCTTCCAGGACTACGCCCTCTTCCCCCATATGAGCGTTCAGAAGAACATCACCTACGGCATGCCGAAGAAGGGTGAGGAAGCCCGCCGGCGCTGCGCCGAACTCCTTGAGATGGTGGAGCTTCCGGGTTTTGAAAACAGAAGGATAGAGGAACTGTCGGGCGGGGAGAAGCAGAGGATTGCCCTTGCCCGGGCTCTGGCATCGGAGCCGGATCTTCTTCTTCTGGATGAACCCCTGAGCGCCCTGGATGCCCGGCTGCGGAAGACCCTGAGACGGCAGATCCGGGAGATCCAGATGGAGACGGGGATAACCACGGTCTATGTGACCCATGATCAGGAAGAGGCCATGGCCATCTCGGATCTGGTTGTTCTGATGAAGGACGGTAAGGTTGTCCAGACAGGCAGCCCCGAGGAGATCTACCGCCGCCCCGACGGAGCCTTTGCGGCGGACTTTTTCGGTACCGCCAATCTGATTCCACTGAATGAGGCGGGAGCCCTGAACAACTCTGTCAGAAAGGCGGGGCTCCTTACGGGAGATGCTGCGGAGAGAAAGCTCTTTTTCCGTCCCGAGTACTGCCGCACCGGCAATCCGTCCGGTGATTCAGCAGAGGGCTCTGAAGAGGAGCTTCACTGGACCGGGAGGGTTCTCTATGCCGAATACGGCGGAGACTTCCACTATCTGGAGCTGGACTGCGGAGGTTATACGGTCAGGGTAAAGAGCCGGGAGGCCGGCTGCCCGGCACCGGGAGAGGAGATGGAGATTGCCGTCTCACTGAGCGACTGTCTGGTGCTGTAGGGATATCAGAATTACTGACCGTAGGTCGTGCACTGGGCCGAGGGCATCATCCGTGCCGCGGCCAGCTGGACGGCATCCACAATAGTCTGATAACCGGTACAGCGGCAGAGGTTGCCCTTCAGGGCCTTGCGAATCTCCTCCCTGGTTGGTTCGGGATTCTTATGAAGCAGGTCCAGGGTCTGCATAATCATCCCCGGAGTACAGAAACCGCACTGTACCGCCCCGGCGTCCATAAAGGCCTGCTGTACAGGGTGAAGACTGCCGTCCTCGCGGATCAGCCCTTCAATTGTCAGGACCTCGGCATCTGCCGCCCGGCCGAGCTTGTAGCGGCAGGAGCGGACGGCCTTGTTGTTGACCAGCACCGTACAGGCGCCGCAGGTTCCCTCACCGCAGCCGTTCTTTGTTCCCGTCAGGCGGAGTTCCTCCCGCAGGAAGCTGAGGAGGGTAGACTCCTCCTGTTCTTCGGTAAAGGTATGCTCACTTCCGTTAACTTTTATCTTCTTCATGATTCGGTCTCTTCAAACATGGATTTTGTCAGGGCTTTGATATCAAGAGGCAGGGATGTCAGGTGACTTCCCGTCGCCGCGGCAACCGCATTGGCAATGGCCGGAGCGATAATCTCAAGGGCGGGCTCTCCGATTCCCTTCACTCCCGTGGGAGAGAGGGGATCATAGTTCTCCACAATAGCAGCCTTGATATCCGGCAGGTCCGTGGCCCTGGGTATTTTATACTTTGAGAAGTTAAGTGAGAGGGCACGTCCCTCATCATCGAGGAGAAACTTCTCTGTCAGAGCCATGCCGGCCCCCTGTACGATGCCCCCCTGAATCTGGCCGATCACCATGGGAGGGTTTACCGCCTTACCGATATCATGGGCGGCGGCGATATTCAGTATGCTGCAGACACCGCTTTTTGGATCTATCTCAAGCTCCACAGCCTGGGCGCTGTAGACATAGGAGAAGTAGGCATCTCCCTGTCCGGTCTCCTCATCCCAGGTCACCGGAGGAGCCTGAAAGGTTCCCAGTGCAAAGGGATAGACCCGGGCCAGATACATCATCCGTCCCGCTTCGGCCCAGCTCAGAGAGCGGCCCCGGCTTCCCCAGATCCTGTCATCCCTGAACTCGATATCCTCGTCACCGTCCACAAGATGCTTCTTAAGGGTGTCCCTGATAATCTTCTTCAGCTGGTCAACGGCGTCCTTCAGAGCCCCGCCGCCCACAAGGGTTCCCCTTGAGGCAACGGTTGTTCCGCCGTCGGGTATGGTAGCGGTGGAGGAGGCGTTGTAGTGGATCTTCTCTACAGGAATACCAAGCATCTGGGAAGCCAGAATCATCATGGCGCTGGGAGCACCCTGGCCGTTTTCAAATACTGAGACATCCATCAGGACTGAGCCGTCGAACTGGACATTCACCGTGGCACAGCAGAAGTCCATTCCCTCGGCACCCAGGCTGCAGCCCCTGTAGGAGCAGGCCAGGCCGATGCCCCGGAGCTTTCCGTCCTCTCCGGGCACACCCCGGGTATTCAGACTCTTTCTGGACTCATAGCCGATGATCCCGGCGGCCTTATCAAGGACCTCCACCAGACTGACGGTGTGGTCGTCCAGGACCTGTCCGGTAATGGTCTCGCTGCCGTCTCTTACAGCGTTGATCCGGCGGATCTCAAGAGGATCAATATCCAGCTTTTCCGCGGCCATATCCATAATCTGCTCAAAGGCAAAATTGGTCTGGGGAGATCCAAAGCCCCTCATGGCACCGGTAAAGATATTGTTGGTGGCCACTCCATACACATCGGCCCTGATATCATTAAGCTCATAGGGGCCCACATTCTGCACAGCGGACCGCCAGGTGGACCAGGGAGTAGTGGAGGTATAGGCTCCGGAGTCAGAGAGGGTCCGGCTGATCACAGAGTGAAGCTTCCCCTCCTTTGTAAATCCCGCCTTGTACCACATCTTGTAGGGATTCCTCTTGTAGCTCTCCCTCATGGACCAGGGACGGTCGTAGAGGAGCTTGACCGGACGGCCCAGATCCACCGCGGCAAGGGCTGCTCTGGCGCAGACAACCGATGCGGTATCGTCCTTGCCGCCGAAACTTCCTCCCACGGCGTGACCGTGAACGATAATGGAGGCCAGGGGCCTGGCCAGATAGGCAGAGATAAAGCGCCGGGTACTGAAGGGGTGCTGCACTGAGCCGTATATTTCAAGGGCGCCGTCCTCCCGGGGAAGGGCTATGCCGCATTCGGGCTCGATATAGGCGTGTTCTATCAGTGGGGTCTCAAAAAACTCCTCAATAATCAAATCAGCCTCTTCCATACGGACATCGGGATCACCCTTGCGGACCTTGTGATGGTTAACGATATTGCTCGGACGGCCTTCGGGAATAACCGGGGAGTCGGGCTTCAGAGCCTCTTCGGTATCAAGAACAAGGGGAAGATCCTCCGCCCTGACCCTTACCTTCTCCGCCGCGGCAAGGGCGCTGCTCCTGGTGTCGGCGACAACAAGGGCCAGAACATCTCCGGTGCTTCTGATGCGGTCTTTAACAAAAATAGGGCAGTCCGCATGAATCTGACCGGCACTGAGGGAGCCGGGTACGTCCTTCCAGGTATATACGGCCAGGACTCCGGGCATACTCCGGGCCTCATCGGTGAGAAGAGCGGAGATCCGGGCATGGACATGGCTGCTGTATACGGGAACGGCATGGGCCATTCCCGGAAAAGAGAGATCGTCTGCAAACCTGGCCGTTCCGGTGACCTTCTGCCTGGCATCATTTCTAAAACAGTTTTTCACTTTACCTTCCTGTGCGGGCTTCAACAAAAATTGACTGATTGATCAATTATACTCCCGGGAAGGGCTTCCATCAATAATTAAAAGAGAGATCCCTGTTTCCATTCGGGCCTTGAGTTTACTTTTCCCCTTCCTCCCGGCTCGCACTCCCATGCCTCCAGCTCACCCTGATCAAAGGGGCCGGGGATCTCTCTAAGGGCGGTAAAGGGCGGTTTCAGCCACTTTTCCGCCTCAGGGGATGAGAGAATCAGGGGCATCCTGAGTTTCTCATTGTGGATTACCGACAGAAGTCCGGTTGAGGGAACTGTAATAATGGAAAATGTCGGGAAAGACGTGAATCTACCCAAATGTAAGTTTTCCTGCCAGATTCCGGCCAGGTAAAGGAGCTTCTCCCTCCGGTGACAGATATACCAGGTCGATTTGACACCCTCCTCCAGATGGGGCTCGAAGAAACCTTCCACCGGGACAAGACAGCGTTTTCCCGGCCAGCTCTCCCGAAAAGAGGGCTTCTCCGCAAGGCTCTCCCACCGGGCATTGAGGGTTCCTGAGCGGATTTTCCTGGCTTTTTCCTCTTCTTTTACCCAGGCTGGTACCAGCCCCCAGCGGCAGAGTTCCGCCTTATGGTCCATGCTCTCCCTGAGCACCGGCAGACCGGGGAAACTGAAGCCGGAGATTTTCTCTCCCGGACTGTCCACCAGTGGAAGAAGATGGGAAAAACGGGGGTCACTCTCTATGGTCTCCCTTGTCAGGGCCGCACTGAAACACATATGAATCTCCTGAAGCTTCAATTCTACACCTAATTAATGCAGACAAAAGGAAATTGGACAAAAAAGTTAATGATTTTCGGCTGTTAATATAAGGCTTGTTACCTTATACTGATGAAAGTATTTATTAAGTAGGACCGGGCATACATTATTCACAGAAAAAACCCGGAGTTAGGAAAATATGCTGCATAAACAATCAAAAAGATTTCTATTCTTTCACTATATTACCGACCTTGCACTGGTCAGCCTGGCCTGGTTTCTTGCCACCTATCTTCGTTTTAATATTCTGATGAATGACTTTGATTCATTTGCCCGCTTTATGAGATACCTCCCCATTCCTGTGGTGGTAGCCGCCTACCTCCTGTTCAGAGAGCACTACTACTCGGGACAGATCCTCAGAGCCTGGCACAGGGAGTTCTCCAAGCTTCTGATGCTGAATATAAAGATTCAGATATTCTTCATCCTTGCGGGATACAACCTGCAGTCAGACAGAATTTCCCGACTGACCCTGATAACCTTCTTTCTGATCTGTCAGATCCTTCTGATTATGAACCGGGTTTTCTTCCGGAACCACCAGATGATGAAAATGATCAAACGGGAGACGGTTCATTCGGTCTTTCTGATCGGTCATGGAATACAGGTGGAGCGTCTGGTTCAGAAAGTCCTGGAATCCCCTCAGATGGGAATAGAGATCTGCGGCTGGGCCGACTCCAACGGGAAATCCGAGGAGATGAGGATTCCCTCCTACAGCTATGAGGATGCAGACAAACAGATTGAGAAGCTCCGCCCCGGCAGCATTATGATCGGCTATGAGGGTGAGTCCCTGGCCCGGCAGGATGAGTATATCAAGACCCACTACAATCAGGTGACCCCCATTATTATGATTCCCCAGGTGAACTACGCCATGATCGGCACCACCATTGAAGATGTTCTGGGTATTCCCCTGATCTTTATCAATAAACCCTCGGAGAACAGTTTCGCCCTTCTGGCCAAACGGCTGACCGACATTGTCGGCTCCCTCTTCGGCCTTGTCATTCTCTCACCCCTTCTTCTGATCGTTGCCCTTCTGGTCAAGATCACCTCCCCGGGTCCCATCTTCTACGGACAGGAGAGAATGACCCAGGACGGTGTGATCTTCAAGATGTGGAAGTTCCGCTCCATGCGCCAGGGAGCTGACAGAGAGGAAGGCTTTACCTGGACCACCGAGAACGATCCCCGGAAGACCCGTTTCGGAACCTTTATCCGGAAAACAAGCCTTGATGAATTCCCTCAGCTCTGGAATGTGCTTGTGGGGGATATGAGCCTTGTGGGTCCCAGGCCCGAACGCCCCGAACTGATCGAAGGATTCAAGGACGAGATTCCCGGCTATATGCTGCGCCACCGGATGAAGGCCGGTATTACCGGATGGGCCCAGATCAACGGCTGGCGGGGCAATACCAGCCTTGTCAAACGGATTGAATTCGATATGTACTATATCCGGAACTGGAGCCTGAGACTGGATTTCAAGATCCTTCTGCTTACCGTCTTCAACGGATTCGTCAATAAAAACGCCTACTGAAGAGGACATGATGAAAAAGATACTGATCACCGGCGCCGCCGGTTTTGTGGGCTTCCATCTCTCGGGACACCCCTGGTTTGAAAATGGCTGTGAGCTGGTTCTGACGGACAACCTGAACGACTACTACGATCCCGCACTGAAGTACGGCCGCCTGGCCGAGCGGGGCTTTGATATTGACGAGAGCTATCCTGAGATGGAGCCAGTGACCAACAGCAGGGGATGGACCTTCTACAGGGCCGGCCTTGAAAACAGGGAACAGATGGACCAGCTCTTTGCAAAACATGCCTTCACCCATGTGATCCACCTTGGAGCCCAGGCGGGGGTGCGCTACAGCATTGAGAATCCCCAGAGCTATGTGGACAGCAACATTCAGGGGTTTATGAATATTCTGGAGTGCTGCCGTCACGCCAAAGTGGAGCATCTGGTCTACGCCTCTTCCTCATCGGTCTACGGGGCAAACAGGAAGACCCCCTTCCACGAGGACGACCCGGTCTGTGAACCGGTCAGCCTCTACGCCGCCACAAAGCGCTCCAACGAGGTCCTGGCCTACTCCTACAGCCACCTCTACGGTCTGCCCTGCACAGGGCTGCGCTTCTTCACCGTCTACGGTCCCTGGGGACGGCCCGATATGGCCTACTTCCTCTTTGCCGAGAGGATAAGAAGGGGGGAGACAATCAAGGTCTTCAACAACGGCGATATGAAGCGGGACTTTACCTATGTGGATGACATTACCGAGAGCATATCCCGTCTGGTGGAAAAACCAATGAGCATCGGGAATGGACAGGTTCCCGCCCGGATTCTCAATATCGGACACGGCTCACCGGTGGACCTTTTAGAGTTTATCAAGATCATTGAGAAGAACCTGGGGATGGAGGCGAGGAAGGAGTTTCTGCCCATGCAGGACGGCGATGTGCCCGTCACCTGGGCCGACACCTCCCGGCTCCAGGAGCTGACCGGCTACAAGCCGAAGATCACCCTGGAAGAGGGAATAGCCAGATTTGCCGAGTGGTACAGGGAGTACAGGAAGCTCTGACTCCCACCCTATGCACCTGAATCAAAAAAGGACCGCCTGCCGCGGTCCTTTTTTATTTATACTGTCGATTGACAGGCTCTTTCTGAAGAGGATCAGGGAAAGATTGACACTGAGAGTGTTACAATATGTCTGTGCTCATTCTCGTATCCCGATGAGTTCATGGGCTTGAAGCCTCCGTTGGACTCATAATCGGTATAGTAGTGGAACACATAGGAGTAGCCGGCGCCGAAGGCAACGGGGGTTCCCTTGCTGGTCAGGTCCCAGGTACCGCCGATGCTTAACACATGGAACCACTCGTAGATGCCGTCCTTGAGGAAGTTCTTTTTCTCTTCAGTATCATAGGCTCCATCAGAATTACCAGCAACCCAGGAATTAAAAGTACTTCCAGGAGGAGTAATCCCATGACGGATCATCCGGTATCCGAACTCCGATGTAAAACCTCGCTTCGGCTGGCTTCTCAGTTTCAGCATAATCTCGTCGGAGTTGGGTTCCAGACCGTATCCAAGGGACTCGCCGTTATTCATATAAGCAGTCTCCATAGCAGTACCGGAATACCAAGGAGAATCATCTACTGTATAGTGAGTGTAGCAGAAGGGCTCGATCTTGGTGTACTGCAGCAGAGCGGTGGTCCAGGGGAGTCCGGGAATAACCGCTTCAATCCCCGCCTGATAACTGTACATATTGGCGTAGTTGCTGAAGAAATCTGGATGGTTAAACCGGGCTTCATCCAGGAATAGAGAGAAGTAAGCCTTACCCAGACCGGCTTTTTTGACGGCAACAGTACCACCCAGGGCCATATTATCGTAGTCCCCCACATTGTTCTGAAAGAAGAAGTTGCTGAACAGGGGGTGAATATATCCCAGCTCGGGGCGCTTCAGATAGACTCCGCTGTCGTTGATGGCAAAGTAGAGCCAGTCTGTGGGCATAAACTCCAGTTTCAGCATAGCAAACATATTCTGCTGGGTTGATGCTGTTCCCTTTATGCTGAAGTCATCCTGCTGCCGATAGTTTTCTCCATACTCCAGAGTTCCTGTAATAAAGGAAAGGCTGAACCAGTGCCAGGGGTTGAAGGTTCCCTCGATTCCCACAAAGGGGCGGGCGTTGGAGCTTAAAAAGAGGTTTCCCTCTCCCACACCCCAGTCCCTTCTTAAACGGCCGAAGCGGAAATCCATTCTGTTATCGAAAAAAGAGGCGTTTATCTCGGCATTGTAGGTGTAGGCTATCCCCAGACCACCAGGCATCATATAATAGTTATTGAGACTGCTGATCTTGTGGATTCCTCCGTCCCAGCCCTTACTGAAGGTATAGGGTTCCCAGGCAATCGGATCATAACTACCGCCGTTTTCAATATCGTAGTTATAATCATCAACATACCAGGCCCCACCACCGATCTCCAGAGCCCATGAGAAGTTGTCCGCCACATCACCGGAGAGGGTACCGGTGGCGGTGACCTCGCCTCCTGAAGAAGTGATATCATTTAGCAGGGCCTTGGCTTCCGAGTCCTGACGAATTTCAGCACGGAGGGTAAAAAGATCATCCTCCTCTCCAACCCGGACATCACCGTCGGTCCAGAAACCCTTGTCCTCATCAATCACATATTTGTCGTAGAATTCCTGAAACACTTCACGCTCATCAGAGCTCATCTGGTTCCGGTATTTATTAATCCTTTCCAGAGTTCTAACAACATAGGATTTGGGATAGGGCTTAACTGCTCGGAGCTGACCTCCTGTATACCCTCTCATCTCCGCCTGATCAAGAAAGTGGTAGAGAGCTGTTTCCGAAATGGGAACCGAGTTATGGGTCTGAGCACTCACTGACATGGAGATGCCGGCAATGAAGATCAGAACCAGAAAAACCGTTTTTTTCACCTTATAGACTCCTGTGTAGATTTTTCAAATTATAGCAAAGCAAAAGCACTCTGAAGGAGGCTTTCCGGCATATGGAAAATCACCCTCCCCAGCCCGTTGATCCCGGGCACGATAATCAGAGCATCTATATAATCATCGGCAGAGAATATCAAACTCTCCACCGAACTAACCAAACACTCACTCCCCTTTCAGAAAAGAGGCCACTTCCTCACCCATCCGGGAGAGGGAGAAAAACTCCTTCACCGTCTCCTGTCCGGCCCGGCCGGCATCGGGAAGCTCACTGCGCCTGCGGTGGAGTTCCTCAACACGCTTTGTCAGGGCCTGAACATCCCGGTCCACGGCGTAGCCGTTCTCTCCGTCCTTCAGAAACTCCTCGGTTCCTCCGGAGAAGGTGGTCAGTACGGGCATTCCCAGCATCATTGCCTCGAGAAGGGCATTGGAGATTCCCTCGTTTTCGGAGATAAGTGCAAAAAGATCGGACTTCTGCAGAAAGGGAACGGGATTGCTCTGATAACCGGCCATCTCCACACTCTCCTCCAGACCCAGGTCGCTGATAAGCTTCTGAAGCTCACCCTTCATCAGCCCGTTGCCCACAATGGTCAGGGCCGTATCCCTGCGGATCTCCTCGGGAAGGGCATTGAGGGCTTCAATCAGAAGATGGAAGCCCTTTCTGGGAGAGAGGATTCCCACAGATACAATTCTGAAGCGTTTGTCGGTCCGCTCCTCGGCGGCCGGAACATCCATTTCGGGGATTCCGTTGTAGATCAGTCTGATCCTGTCGGGATCGACAAAATCATACTTCTTGAAGTTGTCCTTGGTCCGGCGGGCATTGACGATAATGCCCTCGTTCAGACGGGTATAGACAAAGCGCTTCCACCTGGTGTCCAGATCACGGACGATTCCCAGACGGAGGATGTGACGGATTTTAAAGATTCGGGTCAGACAGCCCAGGATAAAATATTCGGCCCTTTTGGTACTGACAACCGCATCAGGCCGCCAGAAAAGGAGGATGAACAAAGAGATCAGAAAGGTAAAGGGATCAAAGGCGGTGACAAAGGGGGCAAAGAACCACTTCTGCCCGAAGCGCTTCCCGAGAAGAGGATTTCTCAGCAGAAGCCTCACACTGTGGCCCTGTTTTTCAAGTTCCCTCATGGCCATAGTGGACCATTTTTCATTCCCCCCCCAGGCACGGGCGGAGCAGACAAACAGTATCTTCAAAGAATATCCTCTTCATCCGGCGTCAGTTTACTAAAAAAAGCCGCAGCTGATCCCCAGCGGGCGGCAGGAAAAAACCGGAATAATCGAATACAGACTAAATACTCCTCTAACATAGGTCAAGTACTATTCCCTGGAACAAATATGAACACTAGAATAGGATTGATATGACCGACAGAAAAGAACCTTCCCGGAACCTGAAAAACAGCTACTACCTGATGCGTCACGGCAGGAGCCTGGCAAACGAGGAGGGGATTATAATCAGCACTCCCGAAAACGGATGCATCGGCTGGGGACTTGCCGAAGAGGGACGGAATCAGATCCGCCGGAGCCTGGAAAACCAGAGCGTCCTGAACGAAAGGACCCTGATTTACTGCTCCGATTTCAAACGGACCAGGGAGAGCGCCGAAGAGGCATCGGATATTCTGGGTGCAGAAGAACCAAGGCAGACGGTTCTCCTCAGGGAGAGGAATTTCGGAAGCTATGAGAAGACCGGTGACGCCAACTACGCAAAGGTGTGGGAGAAGGATGCCCTTGATCCGGACAACGGAGCCGAAGGGGTGGAGAGCCCCCGTCATGTGCGGGAGCGTTTTCTGATGCTGATTATTGAACTGGAAGAGAGGTATCAGGGAAGGAAGATCCTGCTGATCTCCCATGGAGATATTCTGCAGATTGCCCTGACCTGGACGGAAAACAGGGGATGCGATACCCACCGCTCCTTAAAACACCTGGAAACCGCCGAAATACGTCCCTATGTTCCCGCAGCAGTGAATTTCCAGATATAAGAGATCTAGGAGCGGATGCTGCTCAGCTCATCATAGAGGTCCGTATAGTGGATCAGCCTGTCATACTCAATCAGTCCCGAGAGGGCCTTGGACTTTACGGAGATTCCTGCCTCGGTGAGAGCGGAGATGGAATTGAGTCCCCCGGCGGTGATGACCCCCACCCTGCCGTCGGGAACAGGAATATCCAGAAGAGAGTGGCCGGAGTAGCCCACCTTGAGTATTCCCCCCAGGCCCATCTCCGTGAGCTTTGCGTGGACCTCGGTCACCTGATCCAGACTCCCTGCGGGAATCTCCCTGAAACTGGCGCCGATATAGCCGTGGCCCGCCTCGGCGGCTCCCCGGCAGTTGGTCATACCGCTGCTGATATAGATCTCCAGAGGATCAAGGCTGGTGCCGTTGTAGTTGATAATGGCGGCAAAACGGTCCGGACGGCTTCCGGAGACCTCAAGAAGACCTCCGAATACAGAGGTGACTGGAATCCCGCAGCTTAAAAAGACACCATTCAGGGTAATGGAGCAAACCGTTCCCAGCCCGAAGCAGCCCTCGGGAATCTCCATATCACCGACTTTCTCCCCCGGACGGAAGACGGTAACCTTCTGTCCCATGGTCAGCCCCGATTCGAAGACCGGCGCCATAAGATGGTAGACCACCGAAGAGTTTTCCAGGGGAATAAGGGAGACATTAACCAGCACAGTCCCGCTCCGCCGTTTCCAGTTGAAGTTCATCTGGTACGAGAGCTCATCGATCCGGGAGGAAAGAAATCCCACCCGGTCATAGACCTGGTTCCTTGCAAGCTCCTTATAGCCGTCGGGGGTAAGATAACGTCCCTTCTTCTCCTTGTATTCGGTGAAACCCGCCTTGTCCAGGGCAAGCATATGAAAACGAACGGTCCGTTCGCTCATTGAGGTGCCCCGCTCCTGAAGTCTCTCCTTGATCACCTGACTGGAGAGGGGTTCATCCTCCTCAGAGAGTATCTTGAGAATAAGCAGGCGCTTGGCATCGGTTTTTTCCATTATTCGGCGGCTCCGTCGAGATTTGTCAGTAAAGAGGTAAAGGCCCTGAGCACAGGGGTCTGGCTCTTACGCCGGTTCAGACAGATCCCCACATTGTAGGGGTCCAGATCGGGAACATCGGGCAGGACCTGTACCTTGTCCTGGAACATCGATTTCTCCCGGACCAGTGAGGGGACCACACCGATTCCGAATCCCAGGCTCACCAGGGCGATTATCGCCTCATTGCCGTCAACCTCGGCATAGACATCGGGTTCAATCTGCCTGGCCTTGAAAAAACGGTCCAGACGCTTCCGGGCCAGACCCTTCTCGGGAAGAATCAGGGGCAGATCGTGCCAGGCAGTGCCGGGGGTGTTCAGACGGTCCGTAAGATGACAGTCGGAAACCGGAGCCACCAGCTGCAGGGGAGTGCTGGTTACACTCAGAAAAACCAGATTTTCAGGCAATGAGTCGGGTTCCGCTGCGACGGAAAGGTCCGCCATACCGCTCATTACAACCGCCACGGCATCGGCTGCGGAACCGGTCTTCAGATTGATATGGATTCCCGGATACATCTGCCGGCACTTTTCCAGAAGCTCCGGAAGAATGGTATAACAGCCCGTTACGGAGCTGTAGACAACCAGATCTCCCTTGATATCCCGGCTCTCCTCGGACAGATCGTCCTGAAGGAGCTGCCAGTCGCCCAGAACAGAGAGAGCGTACTCCCGGAACCGGCTTCCCGCGGGAGTCAGAACAACTCCTCTGTTGTCCCGGAAGAAGAGCTTCTGCCCCACCTGATCTTCCATTCGCTGGATGGTTCTGCTCAAGGCGGAGGGACTGATCGCCATAATATGGCTGGTCTTTGTGTAGTGCAGGGTTTCTGAAAGTTTAAGAAAAAGCCGCAGTTCCCGTATATCCATTAAGGAGGTCTCCCTTGTCAAATTTTCCTCATTATAGTGCAAAACTTCCGGCGGGACAAATCCCCCGATATGGGGGGACCCTTTAATTTCCCCTCTATTTGCTGTATCCTAGGGAGTTGAGTTAGTTTTATTTATTGGAGGTTTATGCTGAAAAAGCTGACTATCATATCAATACTGCTGCCCCTGCTTCTCCTCTCCTGCGCCGTTGACCAGCAGATTATGCTGAATAAAGACGGATCGGGTACGGTGGAGACCAATGTCTACCTGGAGGGGTTTTTTCTGAGCACACTGCAGGATCTGACAGGGCTGACCAGCTCCGGTCCCGGGGGAACCGACCGTCTTGCTCCTGAAACAATCGAGCAGGAAATGGCGATGAACCCCTTCTTCTATGATATTGCTGTGGACTCCCCCTCAGAGGGTGTATACGGTGGCTCTCTCAAATTCAATCATATAGAAGAGCTCCTCGGATCTGCAGGTACTACCGGCGGATCAAATATCATAACCTACACCAGCACCGGTGCGGACACGCACAGACTGGATATTCGGATCAACAGTGAGAACTTTGAACAGGTCTATCAGCTCTTTCCGGTACTCCAGGACCCGGGTTTTCAGTACTTTATGCCGGAACCCGGCATCAGTGAAGCAGAGTACAGTAATATGCTCTTCTTTATATTTGACGGCCAGGAAAACCTGACCGAAGAGGCCCTTAGATCCCTGATCAGAACGGCCTCATTGAAACTGCTTATAACCGTGGACGGCAGCATCATCAGTCTGGAGGGAGGAGAGAAGCTCAATGATTCAACCATGCGCATCACTCTTCCTCTGGTGGAACTGCTTATGCACAGAAACGAAATCAACTACTCTCTCAGCTACAGAGGCTGAGACCGAATAAGGAATAAACAATGAGCGAAAAGAAAGTCGGAATAATCGGAGCCGGAGCCTTCGGAACGGCTATTGCCAAAATACTGGGTCAGAAAGAGATCGATACAACCATCTGGAGCTTTACCGAACAGGGAGCCAGTGACATCAACGACAAGAGAGAGAACTGCGAATTCCTTCCCGGAGTCAAGGTTCCCCCCTCAGTCAAAGCCACAACGGATATTATCGAGGCCGCTACGGGACGGGACTACCTGATCCTGGCTACCCCTTCCCTCTTTCTGGTGGACACAATAAAACAGATTCTCAATGTTCCCAACATTCAGGAGGGCGAGACCCTGATCGCCACCATTACCAAGGGCTTTGCTCCCGGAAAGAACGGTCCCCAGTTTATCGTAGAGACTCTGGAGAACTACCTGCCCGGATTTTACAAGGGTAATGTAGTCTACATCTCAGGACCCAGCCATGCCGAAGAGATCGGAATGGGCAAGATCACCGGTCTGATCTCCGCCTCCGCCAACCCCAGGAACTCCATTGAGTTCAGAGAGCTTCTGGCTTCTCCGAGTACCAGACTCTTCTCCTCCCTTGATGTTGTGGGTGTACAGACCTGTGCTGCCATCAAAAACGTGATTGCCATCGCCTTCGGTATTCTGGATGCCCTGAAAGAGACAACCGAGCTGGTGGGAGACAACACCGAGTCCTTCCTCTTTGCAGCGGGACTCAACGAGATTCAGTCCCTTGGAAAGGCTCTGGGTTCCACCCACCCCGAAACCTTTACATCCATTGCCGGTGTGGGGGACCTGGACGTAACCTGCCGTTCCCAGTTCGGCCGTAACCGCCGCTTCGGACGGGACATTATCCTGAAGAGGATTCATGAACAGTTTGAAAATATAGATGATCTGATTTCCCACATAGGAAGCCTGGGCTACCTCCCCGAAGGCGCCATCGCCGCCCAGTACGCGGTACTTCTGGGAGAGAAACACGGGCTGAAGATCCCCATCATCAATATGGTCTACTCCATCCTGAACAGAAAGATCAAACCCGAAGAGGCGATCAACCTCTTTCTCGGCTGATAAACAGTTCTGACTGACCGGCAGACAATCTGTTCTGCCGATCAGTTAAACCCCTCAGCCACTCGGCACCCCCTGCCCCTGCCGGCCTGTAAGGCCCTCTGTTTTCCGGCACCTTCTGCCCTTTGATAAATGAACATATGACTGAATAATTTAAAGATTGACTTGAAAGGCCGGAACGGACAGGATACAATTCCATCAAATGAAAATGCTCCGTCTTTTCATCCTACTACTTCTGGTCTCCCTCTCATCACCTCTCCTGGCCCTTGATGTATATATCAATGACATACTCTGGCACAGCTACAGCAGTGAAGATCTCAAGGCCCTTGAGCTGAAGCTTTCGGGTGAAGAGCCCCCGGAGATCGGCATCCCTTTCAGAGAACTGCTTCCTCTGATGAAAAGCCTGGAGGGCATCCGTATTGCAGTCCCCGGAGGAGATATATTTCTGGAAAGGGATATGGATTATCTCAGGCACTCCGCTTTGAGACAAGAGAATGATCAGTGGCTCCTCTCCATGGGGACATCGGTCTACTCCGGTCCCCGGCGTATAGATCTCTACGGCACAGCGGCGGTAAACAGGCCCCTTGTAATCTGGGCCGAGCCCGGTGTGAGGGAACTGGACAGGCAGATAGAGGTCTGGGCCAGTCTTCATAAAAGAAGTGTTGAATTCAGAGAAGTGGAAAATGTACGGGACGAGCTGATTCACAGGGAGATGACCGGTAATCTGAGACCGGACTTTGTCTTTCTCTTTCAGGATGAGTCCGAAGATTTTTCGGAAGACCTTACGGTGGCTTTTGTTATGCAGAGCATCCTGAAGCCTTCAGAGGAGAGTCCCGTGGACACCCTGGTGCTTCCCTCGGGAATGAAACTCCACCCCGACCTGTTCTTAAGCATACTTAAGTACAGGGATGATCCCGGAGAGACTCCCTACAATCCCGCCTTCCCCCTGGATTCATCGGATATAGACAGCGCCACTTCGATCTATCTGGATCTGATACTGAGAAATGCTCTGATTGAACAGGATGATTTTTTCCTGAGCCAAAGCTACAGGAACCGGCTCTTTGCCTTCTTCCCGGCCAGATCCTTCCCCCTGCAGACCGGCGTTCTGGCCTCTCTGCCCCGGCTTCCCGGAATGACAAGGAATATTCCTGCCAGGGTCTATCCCCTTCAGATGAGGAGCATCGGCGGAGACTTCCCCGAAGGGACCCTTCTGGACTTTCTGAAGACTCCGGGAGTTCAGCACACCCTGCTCTCCAAAGAGGCAAGGCAGCTCCCGGCCCTCAATACTCTTATGGAGTCCAGAGAGCTCAGCGGGAAAGAGAGAGAGCTCTACAGGGACTGGAAACAGGGCTATATTCTCTGCAGCTGCAGTCACGGATTTATCAGTACGGTCCAGGAGTACTTTCCCGATATCAGCCGAACTGATAAGGAGCTTCCCTTTGAGTGATTTCCCCTTCCTGCCTCTGGACCCGGAACCCAGGGTAGGAATTTTCTGGAGCTACCAGAATCATCTTTTTTATGCAGAGTCGGCCCCTGTGACCCAGGGTATGATCACCACCATCTCGGTGGATTACAAGGTGGGACACTATGCCGCCTGGTTTCTGATGAGCAAAAAAGGAGTTCTGGATAAACTCCCTCCCAGCCTCCGCTCCGAATACGACACCATCCCGAGAGGCCGCGTGGTCTATCTCTTCAAGAAAAAGAAGTTCGTTATCTACCACGGCGATGACTTCAGCCCTGCAGAGATGGATGCGGTGAGGGAGAGTTTCTGCCTCCCCGATGAGTGGACCATCGACGATGTGGACATGCACTACAACCCCCTCCCCGAAGATTTCGAATTTTAATTCACTCTTCTTGCAGAGGATCTGAAAGAGGACAGAAAAATTGAAACGCACAAAATACTTCAGCAAAGGGCTCTACCTTTTTCTGAAAGCCACCGCCGGAAGCTGGTTCAGGATCTTCTATCCCGTAAAAGTCACAAACCCTGAGATCTTCAGGGAGATGAAGCCCCCCTATCTGGTCCTCCCCAACCACGTGATGAAGTGGGACGCCGTCCTCCTGAGCAACCTCTTTCCCGATCCTCTGAACTGCATGGTCTCCGAGTCCCACTACCGCAAACCCCATATAGCCTTCTTCCTCTCCCTCCTGGGAGCCTTCCCCAAGGCCAAGGCCAAGAGCGATCTTGGGGCCATCCGCCATATGATGGACCTTAAGAAGATGAAGAAGAATATCTGCGTCTACCCCGAGGGACAGATGAGCTGGGACGGCAGCAGCCTTCCCCTCTTCTACTCCACCGCCAAGCTGATCCAGCTTCTGAAGATACCGGTCTATACCCCGGTTTTTACAGGGGGATCGGCTACTTTCCCACGCTGGGGAAAAGCCAGGCGGAAGGGCCCCATGGAGCTGACAATCCACCGGATCTTTACCGACGGAAAGGAGATCAAGTCCCTGAGCAGTGATGAGATCTTTAAGAGGATGGAGGATATCCTGAACCATACCGGGGAAGCCCTGGAAGAGAAAGGTCTGAGCTACAGCTCTGATGCCAGAGCCGAGTACCTTGAGAACGTTCTCTTTATCTGCCCCTCCTGCAGGGGAATCAAAACCATATCCTCCGAGGGAAACTCAGTCTCCTGCGCCGCCTGCGGCTTCGGGGCTGAACTGGACGAGTTCTATAAATTCCGGTACACAGACTCTTCAGGCGCCCCTGACAGCAATTCAGGCCAGGGCGGAGAGTTCAGGCCCGGGACCGTTACCGAGTGGAATCTCTGGCAGAAAGAGATCCTTCCTGTCATGCTTGAGAACTACCGAAGCGGGATAGATAAAAAGAGTCCCTTTATGA
The DNA here is from genome assembly GCA_002408085.1 of Spirochaeta sp. UBA5339. Taxonomy (GTDB): domain Bacteria; phylum Spirochaetota; class Spirochaetia; order DSM-2461; family DSM-2461; genus Oceanispirochaeta. The sequence continues at coordinate 632,800 of DHQL01000007.1, read as the reverse complement.
TGGATTCGGAGGTTGAGATCAAGACAGGATTCCGTATGGAGCCCCTCAAGACCTGGACAGAGAAGGGGGATATCGCCCTCTTTCAGGACCATATTATGCTCCGCCCTGAAAAGGGTGAGATGAGGCTGATTCCCCTGAAAGAGATCAGCGCCGTCCATGTGATGACCCGGCAGAAACTGGAGTTCTACCACGACCGGACTCTCTATGTGTTCTTCTTCCCGACCCTGAGGGTCTCGGGATACAAGTGGCTCTGCGCCCTGAGGACACTGGGGATTCCCTCATCCTACGCCTGGCATGGTGAAGAGGTGGAAAAGATCTAGAGCCGGCAGGACCGGCGCCGGGAAGAGCCTGTGTCAGCCCTCCCGTTGGAATGTAAGGGAAAAACAGGGGCGGAATCAGGGATTCTGGGGAACCAGAGGGGTCTTGTCGAAGGGACACTCGGTCAGGCCGTAGTCATAGAAAATAGATCCGCAGAAGGGACAGCGAAGATAGGTCCCGTCATGGAGGAAGGTCACCTTCTTTACGCCGTTGTACTGCAGGTAGATCCGTGCATAGACACCGAATTCCGGGTCCATCCCCCCCAGATAGCCCGTGGTATCAAGAAAACCGTCAAAGATGTCTCCCGAGCTGAGCTCCACCCGGCAGGGTGTGTAGCCGTCGGGAAAGACCTCATAGTTTCCTGTAAGCTCAAAGCTCACAATCCTGTTAAGGTCCAGGGGATACTCGGCCAATCCCCGGTCTGTACCCCGGCGGAACCAGACAAAGTACTTTCTCTCCCCTTCGGGACTGAGATAGCTTGCATCATTGAGGGTGTAGACGTTACCGTCGCTGTCTTCCACCAGGACGGAGTAGAAGGGATCGTAGGTCAGGTTTCCCGGAAAGGAGATCCTCTGTTGTGCTGCCGCAGAGAGAGTCAGACAGAATAGTAGAACAGGCAGTACCCTTTTCATACAGATCATCTTACCCTCTCACGGCTCACTTATCAATCCCCGACGGAAAACTGAACCTGCTGGTCCGGAATATCCACAGACTCCACCTTTACGGTAACCCTGGAGTTCAGGGGAAGCTTCTCCTTCATGGCAACCCTGGTTTCAAGGGCCAGGGAGGGGATCTGCAGTACCGACTGCTTGTCGGCCTTGCCCACTACAATGGCCTCTCCCTCCCATCCGGGATTTTCCGACAGATAGACCAGCTTCCAGTGGAGATTGGAACAGCGCTCAGAGAGCACAACCCGGCCTGTGACAGACTCACAGGAGGCGGTTCCCTCCAGGACATCCTCCTCGCTCAACAGGGGAAGCCCCGCCTGATAGAGGCGGATCTGCTGCTGTACCAGAAGGTCCGAGTAGCGTCTTAAGGGGCTGGTGGCACGGGTGTATACGGGAAGTCCCATACCGCTGTGGGGACCGCCGATGCTGGTGGTCTGGCTCCGCTTCATAAACCTCCGGAGGGCCACCATGGAGGCGGGATTGTCCTTTGATGTCTCGGGAAGATCTCCTTCAGGGGCGGGCTGGGTCACATAGGGAATGGGAATGGAGTTGTCACGGCAGTACCGGGCGCAGTGAAATCCGCTCATCATCATCGCCTCGGCCACCATGTCCCGGCTGGAGTACTCTTCAATGGGGGTTATTGTAATCTCGCCGTCCGAGTGAACCCGGGTCTTAACCTCGGGAAGCTGGAGGGAGAGGGCGCCGTTTTCCATTCGCCAGGCATTGAAGCGGTCGGTCACCTTCTTCATGGAAGCAAAGGGTTCCTCACTCATTCTCTCTTCGACGGCGCCGTAGGTGGTACGGGTAACCTTCACATTGGAGAAGAAGACCTCGCAGTCCTCCACATCCAGTGAGTCATTCAGGGTAAAGCAGAAACTCAGGGCAGGAGAGATCTCCTGAAGCCCCAGTCCCAGCCTCTCGGTTGCTTCATGGGGCAGCATGGGGACTGTGGTCTCGGGAAGATAGAGGTTGGCCGCCCTGCCCCGGGCCTCGCGGTCCGCATCGCCGCCGGCGGGGATAAGGGAGGAGGTGTCGGCAATATGAACCCAGAACTTTCCATCGTGAAAGCTCAGGGCGTCATCGGGGTCTCTGTTCCCTTCATCGTCGATGGCATAGGCCTCCATATGACTCAGATCCCTTCTTTCGGTCTCAGGACCATGCTCCAGTTCAAAAACGGGGGCCGTCAGAGGCATATCGTAACGCTCGGGCCAGGGGTTGCGGCGCCCGTCCCAGACACCCAGCTTCATCAGAAGACGGTGGGCGTTTTCGGGACTCTGCTGCCGTCCCAGATCCTGAAGAATACGGGAGCGCTTGCTTTTCTGGAGGCAGTACTGCTCAAGATCTGTCAGAAAACCTCTGTTTTCCTCCTGGATCTCTCCCTTTTTCAGGGCTTCGATAAAGGAGGACCAGCGCTCTTCGGCCTCCTTTTTCTCGGCTTCCTCCCGCTGTATCTTCTCCACCTCTTCGGGTGTGCGGACAATAATCTCATCCACGGTGCCCCGGTACCAGGGAGTGCGGTTTAATAGGAGAAAGGCTCCCCAGGCCGACTCGGGGGTAAACTCGGAGAATGTCAGCTCCGCAAGCTCCTCCAGGGAGGGAGTCTCGTCCTGCAGAAGCTCCCAGGCCTCCTCCACCTGACCTTCAGGGACTTCGATATTTTTCACACTGCCCACGGGACCTGGATGAAGAAGGGAAATATCCTTGGAACGGACCTTCTTCTCCTTGCCGTCGGGAAGGGAGATAACTATTTTATCGGACAGAATATCCTGAACGCAGGCGGGAACCTGCTTGTAGAGTACTAAAGCATTTTTTTTCATAGCCCCATCTTATACGATGGAGGCGAATCTGTCACGGCAGGAAAGGACCTCTTCGATGGAGCCTTTGAGTTTACCGAAAAGATGTGGGATTATATCAGAGTAGCTCCCGGAGGCGGCTTTCTCAAGGGCCAGGGCCGCCGCTGCAAGATCCGAGGCACCCAGGTTCAGGGCCCCCCCCTTGATGGAGTGAGCCTCCCGGTGAATCAGGGAGACATCCCTGCTGTTAATGGCCTCTTCAATCTTCCCCCGCTGCTCTTCAAGACTGTCCAGGAATCCCAGAATAATATCCCTGACCACCACCCGGTCCCCGTCCATCTCCTTGAGAAAAGCCTGATAGTCCAGGGGGAGAGGCCTTTGCTCACTCTTCTGATCTGTCCGTGGAAGGACTTCCGGCTTACACAGGTTCTCGTCCTGAGAACACCAGAAACTGACCGCCCGGATCAGCTCTTTTCTCCTGAGAGGTTTATTCATGACATCGTTCATACCGGACCGGCGGCAGGCCTCCTTGTTGGAGCTCAACACATTTGCTGTCATCCCCAGAATCGGGACATCTGAATACTCATCCAGTGAACGGATACGGCTGGTAGCCTCCATGCCGTCCATCCTGGGCATATGAACATCCATCAGGATCATGTCGTATCTTTTTTCCTGTACCTTCTTCAGGGCGTTCAGCCCATTGCTGGAAAGATCAACCCGGCATCCGGCGCTGATCAGATGGTGCTGAACAATCTCCCTGTTTGTGGGGTAGTCCTCAACAACCAGAACAGTGATGCCCTGCAGATTCGAGGGAAGTTCCGTACCGGCTGCGATACCGGGTCTCTCCTGTACCTCGCCGGGCACTGATTTTCGGCAGCGGATGGTAAAGTAGAAGACCGATCCCTCCCCCTCTTTCGACTCAAACCAGATCTTTCCCCCCATAATATTGACCAGTTCCCGTGAGATGGAGATACCCAGCCCCGTCCCTCCGTACTTTCTGGATATGGAGGTGTCCGCCTGTACAAAACTCTCGAAGATACTCATATGCATGTGCTCAGGGATGCCGATTCCTGTATCCCTGACCTCGAACCTTAACACCAGTCCCTCGGGGCCGTCACTCTCCACAAGAGCACTGAGACTGATACTACCGTCTGAGGTGAACTTCACCGCGTTGGAGAGGAGGTTCAGGAGAACTTGTCTCAGCCGGTAGGAGTCACTCCAGATATAATCAGGAATACTGTTGTCATAGTCCACCGTCAGCTTGAGCCCCTTGTTCCTGGCCCTGAGACGGATAAAACTGATGGTTTCGGAGAGGAGGTTTCTCAGGGGAAAGGAGCTGAAGTTCAGCTGCAGCCTGTTGGCCTCGATCTTGGAGAGGTCAAGAAGCTGGTTGATCAGGGTCATCAGATTCTCAGTTTCATCCAGAATCTTTCCCGCATAGGTCAGGGCCTCAGGGGATTCCAGAGAGGCCATAATGATCTCGGTAAACCCGATAATCCCATTCAGGGGGGTTCTGATTTCATGGGAGATATTGGCCAGAAAACGGCTTTTGGCCTTGTTCGCTTCCTCCGCCTCCTGCTGTGCCTGCTCCGCCCGTACTATGGCCTTTCTGAGGTCGATGTCTGCTTTTACCTGCTCGGAAATATCGGTGATGATCCCCTCCAGCATCTCCCGGTTTTCAAGGGACTGGAGAATGACCCTTGCCCAGAAGGAGTCGCCGTTTTTTCTGAAGGTATGAAGGGAGAAGGAGACGGCCTCACCCTCCTGAAGATTAACAAAGTGCCGGGGATCGATAAAGTAGAAGTCCTCTTCGGGAAGGGGTTTCAGATGCTCCTTAAGGTCATCCAGGTCGTCACAGAGGAAGAGCTGCACCATTTCGCTGTTGGCCTCATGAAGACGGCAATCATCGGCTGTCAGCGTAAAAAGGCCGACCCGGGCCTGCTGCAGAAGATAACGGTAACGGGCCTCTACGGCCTCTTTCTCGTCCTCCAGGGCAAACATCTGCTTCTGAAGGCGTCTTCGTTCCAGTTCATTGATTATCTTGTCATCCATCAGGGGATTTCCTTTGAGCAGCTAAGGCACATATCATCAGGTTTCAGGAGATTTGACGGCCGGAGAGATTTCTGGATATGCTTTCCAGAATTACAGCAAAGGTGACGGGCTTGCAGAGAAACTCGTCGGCACCGGCATTGTAGCCGGAACGGATATCATCATCTTCAGCCAGAGCGCTTAAGAGAATCACAGGGATTCCTGAGGTATCTTCCGCGGATTTTATAATACGGGTTGTTTCATAGCCGTCCACTTCCGGCATACGGACATCCATAAGGATAAGATCGGGGAAGGTGGAAAGAAGATCAAGGACCTGCTGTCCCGTAGCCGCTTCAAGAACTTCCAGCCCCATTCCGGACAGACGTCTGCCCAGATGCTGGCGGATAAAGTCCTCATCATCGGCAATAATGATCTTTTTTCCTGTCAAAACAGCTGTGTCAGCCAAGCCGGTCTCCCTTGATTATGGTTCTAATCAAAGTATCCGACTTTTCCCCCCCCTTTTCCAGTAAGTTCGGGAAAAAGAAAAACCCCCGGCGGACGGGGGTTAGGGGTCACTTTATCAGGTTTAGTTGGTCAGTGCCGCAATAGCTGCTCCCAGAAGGGGTGCGTCCTCAACACGGACAATTTCGAAGTAGCGCTGATTGTCTCCGCTCAGGATCTCTCTCAGATACTGCTCCACCCGGCTTCTGAACTGGAAGAAGCAGTAAAAGGTTGTCCCGTCCACGGTCAGACAGACAGGGTTCAGAGGAGACTTTCCGGCTTCCGACTTCAGAACTGTTCCGGCGATGGAAGAGGCTGCCAGACGGGCCGCTCTCTCGAGAAGATTGTTGATCAGATAGAACAGGGCCTCTCTGTCCTCCTGGCCCGAGTCCTTAAGAGATGAGACCAGAATATTCTCTTTGTTATTGGGATTATGGAGGTAGTCATCCACATCCTTGGTACTCAGGCGGCCCAGGTCAAGAAGGATCTTACCCGCATCGGCGCTGAAGATACCCTCTTCTACGGCCTTTTCAAGGGTTTTGGTCACAACCAGCCCGAAATATCCGCCGGACATCATCTTCTCGAGGAAGTAGTGACCGGGATCGCTGGTTCCGGCATCCAGAATTTTATCGATTTTTCCCTGAGGAGGCAGACCGAAGGAACCGCACTCTGTATTGATAATCTGGTGGTGCTTCGGGTCCATTCCCTCCAGCTTGGTAATATTGCTGTTGGACTCTACATAGCAGCTGTTGATTCCGGTTCCGAAAATGTAGCCCACATAGCCGGAGAAGCTCTGCTCGGGAAAGGAGATCATACCTGTCAGAAGAGTTGCCACGGTGTCATTGAGAATAATGACTTCCCGGTCTTCGGAAACTCCCTTCTCCTTCAGATGGGCCAGAAGGTTCTCACCGATCATCTGTCCGTGAACCTCGGGGCACTCAACTTCCTTACTGAACTTGATCAGCTTCCCGTCCTTGCTGGGAAAGATCTCCGTAGGATAGGAGAAACAGAATCCGATCTTGTCCCCTCTGGGCACCAGATCCTTGATATACTCGGCCAGGGTGTCGAAGAACTCGTCCTTGCTGACGGCTCCGCCGGTACCGGGCATGGGATATTTCTTGAACTCTTCAATAAGAGGTTTGTAATTTTCATCGAAAGAGACCAGAGCGGTTCTCAGGTTGGTTCCGCCCGCATCAATAACCACAACCTTCTTTGAAGGAGGAATTGGATTCTCTGTTTCAATATAGGTGGGTATCATGGCAATGCTGCTGTCGCCGGCCAGGCCCCTCTCCATCTCACTGATAAATGATTTTACACAGGCGTCCAGATCCACAAAATCTGAATGCATTTCATATTTCTTTAAAAAGGACTCTACCCTGTTTTTAAGATCGCTCATAATTCCCCCCGGAATACTGTTTTAGTTGGTTCTTATAAAATCATAAATAGCAGTAAAATGTCCAGAGAAGACTACTCTTTGAAGAAGGCTATCAAACTGGACCTTTTGTGAATACCAGTCTTTTCGAATATGGAGTGGATCTGGGACTTGATTGTGCTGACAGATTTATTCAGATGCTCTGCCAGGTCTTTGTTGGAAGTCACGCCCTTTTCACACATCACAAAGAGAATCTCATGCTCCGCCGGTGTCAGGGAGAACTCATCCACATCCAGCTGAAGGGCAGTGATCTTGGATTCAATCTGTTCCATATCGGTTATCTCTTTTTTCAGGTCTTTAACAATCAGCCTGAGTGTCTCATTACGTCTTGAGATTTTTTTATAAGACTCCCTGTTGGCCATGCCGATGGTAAAGAGAAAAAAGAGATCAAAGACAATACTCATTATGCTGGCATGTATGCGGTCATCTCTCCAGGCCCCCAGAACCGTAAGTGTTACCGTATAAAGTGCCAGAAAGACAAGACGGAAGGGCGTCACCAGCCTGTAGTTGTAGGCCAGGATGACCGCCAGAAAGAAAAGGGCAATGCCGTAGGAGCTCTCAAAGGAGTCGAGAATGGAGAGTCCGCTGAAAAACAGGATAATAAGGACCTGAATCCCCTGCCCCAGTTCCCGGAAGGGATACTGCCGTTTTATCGAAAGAGTGGTCACCGAAATCAGAGGCAGGGCCAGCAGAGTGATCATTGCAAAACTGATCACGGGGATAAGAGTTCTGGATTCGGGGTGCTTCAGAATCAGAATGGAGTAGGCATTTGAAAGGAATGCCAGCAGTCCCAGTCCCGAAAGAGAAAAGCCAATGAGTAGATCAAGACGGATGTTTTCAAACTTTCCCATAAATAAGCAGTTAAGTGAGCGACCGGCTCTGTCCGGGAGTTACTCCTGTTTCGGCTTTACACCCGGATCAGGCGCCAAGTGCCCAGGTTGTAAAGGGAACATACTCAACAGAGAGAATGTCGTCCATCACGGGACAGTCAATATCCTCAACACACATACTGAGAGTATCCATTATGGCAACATAGTCCCACTGTCCTGAATTCAGAGGGTTGTACCGGTTATGCTCCAGATCGGATTCCTTATTCTTTTTGTAGTCCACAAGCAGAACCATGGCGATAAGATGCATACCGCGGCTGAGAATGCGCTCATCTCCGCCGGTAAAGTGACAGTAGGGAATCAGTGGTCTCAGAATATCCTGGTCATCCTGGGGCTTGTGATCATACACGTCTTTTACAGGAGTGTGTTTACTGAGCAGAAAGAGAGAGAGATTGGTAAAGCCGTCTCTCAGGGGCTGGGTGGTGCCGGCAATTCCGGGAAGCATGCCGATAAGACGGCAGAGACGGTGGTTCAGAATAAACTCCCGCCTGCCTTCCAGCTCGGGCATCCCCTTAAGTACCTCTGTAACAAGCTCATACCAGTCCTTATCTGAATTGACAACTCTACTGTCCCACTCTTTCATCCTTGGATTCCTCCGGTTCTTCCTTTATTATAAACAAAAACGAAATACGGATTTCCGGTAGAGCTGGTCATCGAAAAAGTTCAAATAGGACAATCCGGTTATGATATCTATCTATTAATGATAGTTTAATCATAAACATAAAAAAAATCACGGATACATGTTTTTTTTCTGAACAAAAAGGAGAAATATGAAAATAACAGTCATAGCCGTAGGGAAACTCAAGGAGAAGTACTGGAAATCGGCCATTGAGGAGTACTCAAAGCGGCTTGGAAGATACTGCTCTCTGAATATTGTGGAAGTGGCTGATGAGAAATGTCCCGAAAATGCCTCGGAAGAGGATATGAATATTGTACGGAGAAAAGAAGCTGAAAGAATTTCAGCGAAGATTAGCCCCGATGCCTTCCCCGTCACCATGGAGATCGGCGGCAAGGCCTTTGACTCTGAAGGATTTGCCTCCTGGATGGACCGGCTTCCTCATCAGGGGGTCTCCCATATAGCCTTTATAATCGGAGGGTCCGTGGGTCTGGACAGGGAACTCTGTACCCGAAGCCGGCAGGCTGTCTCCTTCTCAAAGCTCACCTTTCCACATCAGATGATGAGGGTGATTCTGCTGGAGCAGATCTACAGGGCCTTCAGAATCAACAGAAACGAACCCTACCACAAGTAGTCAGCGCAGCAGACGCCGAATTACCGCGCTTCCCCCGGCGGCAAGGTCAAAGGCTCTCTTTCCCTGAAGGTCCTGAGTACTCTTGTCTGCCCCGGCCTTCAGAAGGAGCCTGATAATCTGTTCCTCCCCCGCCTCGGCGGCATAGTGCAGGGCTGTCCGTCCCCTCTCGTCCCGTCCTCCCGAAGATGCGCCCGACTCCAGAAGGAGGGAGGCGATCTCCCAGTGTCCCAGACGGGCTGAGATTAAAAGAGGACTGTAGTCCCGGGGATCAGGGGAGTCGGGATCGGCCCCTTCGGAGAGAAGCATTCTTGTCACATAGAACTGACCGTTCAGAACCGCCTCAGCCAGGGCACTGCCCGACTGATTCACAGGAGAGAAGCCCACACTCAGGTGTGCCCCGATTATCCTGTACCGCCACTGAACACTTTCCTCCGAATCTCCTGACTTCTCCAGAACCACAATGGCAGTCCGCTTCTCATATGGACTCAGGATATAGCCCTTGAGGATCAGATCCTCCACCACACCCCCCTCTTCGGTGGGACTGTAGCTGTACACGGTCTTACCTGTAACAGAGTTGCGGAAGAGCTCGACACTTATATGCTGAGTCCGGCCTCCGGGGTGAGACTCGGTCTCTGAGCGGTCCATGGAGTAACTGATTCTGTAGACCGCTCCGTCATGGTCAAAGAGCTGCCCCCCGGACTCAAAGTTCTCACCCGGCTCTATCTTGAAACGGACCAGCTGGGTGTACCACTCGGGATGGAGGTTCCAGAGCTCCCTGGGAGTCTGTCCCTCAAGAAGGGTCCAACGGGGACTCTCGTATAGAACCTTGTCGTCAATCAGGTCCAGAACATACCACTGCCAGTGAAAGCCTCCGGACTCGGAGGGAGAGACCGTACCGTAGGCGAAGAGTCCCTTTTCGGACCATCCGATGGCATGGAGTTCCATTCTGTCGAAACGGAACTCCTCCAGAGCGACGGGGCCGGGCCAGCGTTCGGCTGAATACAGTGGAAAGATAAATAAAATCTGCAGCCCCAGGAGCAGCAGGAACTGTCTTGAATTTCTGTTCATGTCTTTCTAATATACCAGAAGAATTTCTAAAAATACACAGGGTCTGTATACAGCAGACTCCGGAGGCAGTGATTATGAATATGAACAGTATGACCACCCTCGCAACCCTGGTGATTATCGGTCTCAGCTATGTCATTCCGGTATTTGCACCTCAGCTGCGGTCCATGGGCTTTTTCGCCCTCTCGGGGGCCGTGACCAACTGGCTGGCAGTGCATATGCTCTTTGAAAAGGTCCCCGGACTCTACGGTTCCGGTGTAATTCCTCTCCACTTCAAAGACTTCAAAAATGGGATCAAGAACCTGATTATGGATCAGTTCTTTACAGCAGAGAATGTATCCAGACTGATGGAGGGAGAGACGGGTGTCCTGACGGACAAGGTGGACTTCAGCGCCGCCGCGGAAGCGGTCAACTACGACAGGATATTCGATGGTCTTACCGAGACCATCCTCTCCTCCTCACTGGGAGGCATGCTCGGCATGTTTGGAGGGGCCTCGGTACTTGAGAACTTCCGCTCCCCCTTTAAGGAGAAGACCAGAGAGATCATCATTACCGAAACCGCAAGTCCCGAATTCCACAGCATGCTGGCATCTTCCATGGATACGGATAAGGCCGCTGCTGATATAATCGACAAGGTATCCTCCATCGTTCAGAAAAGGCTTGATGAACTGACCCCTCAGATGGTCAAGGAGATTGTTCAGGAGATGATTCGCAAACATCTGGGCTGGCTGGTTCTATGGGGAGGAGTATTCGGCGGGGTGATCGGCCTTGCCATGAGCTTTCTGCCCCACTGATCAGACTAAAAGCGGCTTTCAGGGGTTATTTACAAGTCTGCACAATTAAATTGCATTTTTTTCTTTACAAATAAAAAGAGTGATGCGAGAATAATTTCAGGTAAAAAAAAGCCCCTGAAGAAAAGGAGGAAACTTCAGGGGCCCAAAAGCAATTGGAAAAAAAGGTAATCAATCTCTTCTTCCACAGGTTTCAGTTAACAACTTCAACCATAGGTCATTAGCACTTCAGCGAAGAAAAGGAGGAAAACTCCGACTGAAGCTTTTCACTAATTCACTTCAAAATATAATAATCTCACCGTCTTAAGTCAAGCCGAGAGGCTTGCTTTTTGCGTATCCCGAAGGGTACTGCTCATCGATAAGCTGACTACAGTTTAGTAATCATATGTCAAGATTTTGTGAAGATCCTGAAAAGATTACGTCTAGTTCATTTATGAATATTATGAACGACTCTTCCGGTATTTTCATTTTTTTTAAAACATAGTTTCATATATCTACTTACCGGGAAAAGAGATCCTGAACAGGGCTCCACCCTCTCTGCCGGAGAGAGCTTCAATAGATCCTCCCAGATTCTCAATAATTATTTTACTTATGGAAAGACCCAGTCCGCTTCCCTCGCTGTTGCGTGATTTGTCAATTTTAAAAAATCTGTTAAAAACCTTCTCCCTGAACTCTTCGGGAATTCCCTCGCCTGAATCTTCAACATCTACAATAATGTAGTTTCTTTCTCTTTTACAGCTCAGGAAAATCCGCCCTGTTTCGGGGGTATGCCGGAGGGCATTGGCCATAAGATTCACCAGAACCTGCTTGATTTTCTGCGGGTCTCCCTCCATTTCCAGCTCTTCTTCCATCTCAAGGGTTATGGCAATTTTCTTCTGCAGGGCCAGTGTGCTGTAGTCGGAAGCAGTACTCTGAACCAGTTCGGTAATTGAGAATCTCTCAAGCTCACTCCTTCTGCTGCCGGACTCTTCACTGGCAAGGATCTGGAGGTTTCTTACCAGACCGGCCAGTGACTGGGTCTCTCTATAGAGGGATTCCATCCTGGGAGTATCCGCCTTGTAGACACCATCCAGAATCATCTCCAGATTTCCCAGAATCAGACTCACAGGGGTACGGAGCTCATGGGCTGTATCACTGATAATCTGTTTCTTCCACTCCTCGGAAGCCTCAAGGGAGTCTGCCATCTCATTAAACCCCTGGGAGAGCAGAGTCAGATCATCCTGGATTCCGAATTTTGAGGCAGGGAACTCCACCCTGAAGTCATACCTCCCCTGCTGTATGGTCTGAACTCCCTTCTGCAGACTTTTCAGGGGCCGAAGAACCCGTCTTAACAGGAAGATACCCAACAGAGTGGCAAAGAGAGCCGAAATAATGGGAAATACAAGGATACTCTGATAGAGGGAGGTCATCTGGTAGATGTCTCCGATGGTCTCCCGCTGACCGGCCTGATTTCCCGCAAGCACATAACCGGCAATCTCCCCTTCAGAAAACCAGGGTATCCCCTGTTCATAGATTTCAGAATCGAGTTTTCGTAGAGTCTTATCCTCTGCGGCAGTTCTGAATTCCCCCTGCAGGATGCGTCCCTCGAAGTCGGTAATAATAAGTGGGATCAGCTCGTTCCCTTCGGACATAACAAGGGGCCGCAGGGGCAGAACCGGCTTTCTCTCACCCATCATATTCATACGGCCTTCCATCATCCCCGGTCCGCTGCGCCTCATATTATAGGCCCGCAGAGTCTGGCTCAGCTGCCCCTCATCGGCAGCCGCCGTAAGAGAGTCAGCCACAACCGAGGCAATATTGCTGTCCCGCTGACTGTTGAGCAGTCTGACCTTGTTCATCGTTACAGAACCCACAAAGAGAATACTGACCAGAGAGCTGAGAAACACCGAGAGGACCATGATAATTATCAGCCGGGCGGTAAGGGAGATCTTCATTCACTCTCCCGCATCTTGTAGCCTACACCCCAGACTGTTTGAATATATTCGGGATGTGCCGGATCTGTTTCGATCAGCTTTCTGATATTTTTTATATGGACATCGATGGACCGTTCATAGCCCTCATAGGGATCTTCCTGAAAGGTCTGGAGCAGATCCATTCTGGAAAAGACCCGTCCAGGGGAGCTGACCATGCGTTCGAGAATATCAAACTGCGCCGCAGTCAGTTCAACTCTCCTCCTCCGTATGGAGACCGAGTGCTTCTCCCTGTCCAGGGTCAGATCGCCGATGGAGAGAACTGAGGGAAGCTCATCTGCAGGGGCCAACCTTTCACGGGGGGCCGCACGTCTCATTACGGTTCTGATCCGGGCGGCCAGTTCCTTCATGCTGAAGGGTTTGGCTATATAGTCATCTGCACCCAGCTCCAACCCCAGAACTGTATCACCCTCTTCGGTTTTTGCCGTAACCATCAGAACTGGAATATCCGACTCCTTCCGGATCTCCCGGAGAACCTCGGTGCCGTCCAGGCGGGGCATCATTATATCGAGAAGGATCAGATCCACTCCCCCCTTCCTCCAGGCCTTCAGGGCATCAATGCCGTCATAAACCGGCAGGACTCCGAAGCCCAGTGCCTCCAGATAGTCACAGATCATCTCGTTTATTCCGCGTTCGTCTTCCGCTACAAGAATCGTTTTCATGATTTTATTATAGACGGAGGCTGTGAAAAAAGTGTGAAGGAAATATAAATATCCCTGTGCGCATCAGGCAGGGAGAATCCCTTTTCACCAGGGCTGAGTCAACTGCGGTTTAAACTGCGGCTTAAACTGCGGCTGAAGTGGGGGCCGAAGTTGAGCCTACTTCTCCCGCCGTCTTATGGCATCGCCCATCTCCAGGGCGTTTCTGTTTTCCGGAAAAAGAGCCAGAGCCCTTCGAACCCACTGCCCGGCTTCATCCCAGGCCTTTTTCTTCCGCCTGGCATCGGCCAGGGACAGATAGAGGGTGAACAGCTCGTATTCATCCTCGGCCAGTGGAATTGTGTCCTCCAGAATTTCCACAGCCTCTACAGGATTTCCGCCGAAGAGAGGTGGAGCATTGATCAGTCCCTGGGCTGAGAGGAGCCTGGCTGTAAAGTTGCCGGGGTCCTCATCAAGAGCCCTCTCGCTGATCTTCCTGATTTCAGACCCGGTCCTGATCAGAACAGAGGTCTTCTGCAGCATCATCCACTGAGACTTCAGCAGAGCCTCCTGTACAAGATAGAAGAGATCTCCTTCAGACTCATACTCCTTCCGACAGACCTCAATACCCTGTTGAAAAGCCATGGAGGCCTCATCCCCGCGTTCAAGATCCAGTAGGAGCAGTCCTCTATAGAAAAGAATCTCACAGAGGATTCTAATATCTGTTCCGTCCTTCCTCTCCAGAGAGTCCAAGGCTTTCAGGGCATCTTCGACACGTCCGGTTTGGGAAGAGAAATGGATATCCCTGGCAAGAACAAGTTCCGCCGGGAGAGGAGAGTCGGGAAGAGTACTCTGGGCTCCGACCTGTCCTGCAAGCAGCACAAGCAGCAGGCATACGACCCCTTTTACTGCCGGCCCGCTCACTCTGCTTCTCCCGCCGGCAGCTTTTTGGCTCTGCGGTCGTAGAGAAGTCCGTAGAGAGAGGGAATCAGTACCAGGGCCGTAAAGGTGGAGAAGATCAGGCCGAAGATGATGGTGCTGGCCATGGGTCCCCAGACTACCGACTTGCCACCCAGCCCCAGGGCCGTTGGGGTCAAACCGGCAATGGTTGTAAGGGAGGTGAGCAGGATGGGTCTCAGCCTGGTGGCTGCCGCCTCCCTGACTGCCTCGCCCACGGCCTTCCCCTCGCCCCGGAGCTCATTGATAAAGGAGATCAGAACAATGGAGTCGTTTACGGCTATCCCTGCCAGTGCAACGGCGGAGTAGAGTACGGTGGTGGAAAAGGGAGTTCCAGAGATAAAGAGATAGAGAATGACTCCCGTAAAGGCAAAGGGCACCGCCAGCAGGATCAGCAGGGGCTGGGTATAGGAGTTGAACTGAGCTCCCAGAATCAGGTAGATCAGAAAGATCCCCAGAAGGAAGATCCGGGCAATCTGAATCAGAAGATCATCGAGGTCCGAGAACTCTCCCCCCACCGAGAGCCTCATATCCGGGTAGCGGCGTTCATAGTTCTGTTCGAAGAGGGCCTTAACCTCGGCGTTCAGCTCACGGACCCGGCTGTTGTCGCCGGTGTCGGCGGTAATGGTGATCTCCCTCTTGCCGTCAAGGCGTCTGATGGAGGCAAGGGCATTTCCCTGATCCAGGGAGGTGACAGAGGAGAGGGGAATCTGCTCTCCCGAGGGAGAGGTGATCTTCATCCTGGCCAGTTTCTCGGGGCTGAGGGTTCCTTCTGCGCTTAAGCCGATGTAGATATCCACATCCCGGTTGTCCTGAAAGAAGCTTGAAGCCCTGACACCATCCAGGGCGGCCCTGAGGTACTGTCCGATATAGACCGCCGACATACCGTACCTGGCGGCGGCAGCTCCGTCCACGACCACTCTCAGCTCGGGGGTTCCCGGAACATAGTTGTCCTGAATATTCACCAGCTCCTCATAGCTTCCCATCTTCTCCCTGATGGCTGTGCTGACCCGGGTCAGATCGTCGTAGGAGTTGCCGAAGAGACGGAAGGAAACCGCCGCCGAGGTGGGAGGTCCATTGGTGGCCCGGCGGAAGAGGATCTGGTCGGCTCCGGGAATGTCCGAGGTCAGGGCCTTGAGTTCAGCCATAATATCGGTGATGCTCCGGGTCCGTCCCTCACTCTGCTCTGTCAGGTCCACCACAATCTGTCCGATATTACCCTGTACCGTGTTCCCGCTGCTCTCGGCACGGAAACCGATAAAACTGTTGATGCCGACGATCTCTCCGTTCCCCACCAGGGGGACAAGGCGCTTCTCATAGTCCCGGATAAGGGATTCGGTACTGTCCAGGGAGGCCCCGGGGGGCAGGTCGATATCGATATAGAAGAGGGTGAAGTCTTCGGCGCTGAAGAGATCCTGGTTCAGCCGGGGCACCAGGGAGCAGGTTCCCAGACTGAACACCAGAATCATAAGAACCGCAAGCCTTCTTCGGCGGTAGACCCTGCCGATAAATCTGGAGAATCCCTCCTTCAGCTTATCAAAGACCAGCTCCCTCTCCTTCTTTGCAAAGGAGACTCTTTTGCCCTCGTACCAGTCGGCATAGTGGGAGGGCAGAAAGACTATGGCCTCCATTGTGGAGACGATCAGGGCAATGGAGACGGTGAGGGGGATAATCCTCAGAAACTTACCGATGGTCCCGGGAAGGAGCATCAGGGGAATAAAGGCAGCCACGGTGGTGGCCGTGGCCGCGGCAACGGGAAGGACAACCTGGTTGCTGCCGTCTATGGCCGCCTGACGCCTCTCCAGCCCCAGCTGTTCCAGACGGAAGCTGTTCTCAATAATCACTATGGCATGGTCCACTATAAGCCCCAGCACCAGAACCAGGGCAAAGAGGGTGTTGCTGTTGAAGGTCTCGCCGCTGAGGTCGAGGATCAGAAAGGTCACCGCAAAGGTGACGGGAATTCCAAGGGCCGTCATCAGGGCGTTCCGCAGGCCAACAAAGAGAAAGAGAAGAAGAACCAGAAGGATCAGTCCGAAGACCGCGTTATTAACCAGAACATCAATGCTGTCCTGAATCTGTATTGTGGAGTCGTTCTGAATATGAAGGCTGAGGCCCTCGGGCAGAGTTGCCTCCCACCCGGCGTTCAGCTCCTTCAGGGACTCAACGATTCCGATGGAGTTGCCCCCCGGAACCTTGGCGACCCTCAGGGTCACTGCGGTATTGCCGTTATAGAGGGACCGGACCCCTCTGGGATCGTAGCCGTCTTTTATGTCCGCCACATCCGAGAGCTTGACAGATTTGTCGGAGTTCTGACGGAGGATGATATCCTTCAGCCCGTCCACGGTTTCAAGCTCTCCTATGGTTCTGACAAGATACTGCCGTCCGTCGGCTGTAAGGGTCCCTCCGGGGGTGTTGCTGTTCCGCCCCTGAAGGGCCGCCACCACATCACTCACCCTGAGCCCTGAACTCTCCAGGATCGCCGGATTCACCTCAATAAAGATCTCCCTTTCCCGGGCTCCGATGAGGTCTACCGATGAGACGTCCGGTATCCGGATCAGCTGCTCCTGAAAGCGCTCGGCCATGTCGATAAGAGTGCCGTAGTTCTCCCCGCTCACGTCATCGGAAGAGAGGACCAGCTCCACAACCGGAAGAAAGTCATTGGACGAGAAATCATCCACCGCAGCATCCAGGGTTCCCTCGGGAAGTGCGACCCTGCTGAACCGGGTCCGTACATCCTGAAAGAGTTTGTCAAACTGATCCCCGGAAATGCCGCTGTCGAACTCCACCCTTACCGCAGAGAGCCCCTCAGAGCTGAGGGACTGAATCTGATCCAGATCATCCAGTCCCTGCATCTCATTCTCAATGGGGATGGTGACAAGTTTCTCCACATCCTCTGCCGAGACCCCCGGCCAGGGGACGGCGATGCTGACCCAGTAGAAGGGCACCTCGGCGAACTGCTCCCGGGGCATCCTTGAGAGGCTCAGCCCCCCCAGCACCAGAAGAGTCACCATCAGAATATTAAGGAGTACGGGATTGTTGACCGAAAAGCGTCCGATATTCATTGCCCGTCCTCCCCTAAAGGAGTGGGAATTACGGGATCTCCGGGAGCCATTGAGGCAAGTCCCGTTACAATCAGCTGATCCCCCGGCTCAACCAGAAGATCTGATCCCCGGACGGGGGCGATGGAGACCCGGTTTCCCAGGGATTTCAGAATCCGCACGGGAACCGCCTCGGCTCCATTGTCCCTGATCCTGAAAACATAGTCCTGTGCATCCCGCCGGACCAGGGCCTCTGCAGGGATAATCAGATCGGGAGGTCCAGCGTATTCGGGCCGGATCATAACCGTAGCCGACATACCCGACTTTAAAGACTCCCCATTCTCTGTAGACCAGGAAACCAGCACGGGAAATCGTCCGCCTCCTGTCCGGCTTCCGGGAGAGACAGCCCTGACCATGGCAGGAAAATCCACACCCGGCAGAGCGTTGACCCTTACAACAGCCTCGTCCCCGGGCTTCACCAGGGAGATCTCATCCTCACCCAGACTGATTCTGATCCGGTAGGAACTGAGATCTGCAATATGGGTCACCCCGGCAGAGGGCTGAATAGAACTGCCCACGGCAATGGAGGGATCACGGCTGCTGATATATCCGCTGAAGGGGGCCTTAACCG
The DNA here is from genome assembly GCA_002408085.1 of Spirochaeta sp. UBA5339. Taxonomy (GTDB): domain Bacteria; phylum Spirochaetota; class Spirochaetia; order DSM-2461; family DSM-2461; genus Oceanispirochaeta. Next base: position 614,833 of record DHQL01000007.1, on the reverse strand, counting down.
CCGTGTCCTCAAGAGACTTCCGGGCTTGCTCCATCCGTAGCCTGGCCGACTCCAGCCGGGCCCGTCCCTGACTGTAGAGAAGCTGCGAAGTTCCCCCTGTGGAGAATGACTTTTCCAGAGCCTCAAACTCAATCCGGGCCGCTTCAAAGTCCCTGAGAGCCGATTCATAGCTGATCCTTGGGATACGGTCTTCCACCTTCAGAAGAACATCTCCGGATTCCACATACTCGCCGATCTCAAAATTGACGGCTGTGATAAGACCGCTGGTCTCGGACAGGACCTCTGCTTCCCGGGCACCCTCCACAATACCCGAAGCCTCAAGGCCTGCTATAAAGGGCTCCTCCACAGCGGGGGCAGTGTATACGGGCACCGGCACTTTGGCCGACACCTCCCATCCGCTGGCTGCAGTTTCGGTATCCGCGCTTTCGCCTCCGCAGGAGATAAGAAGAATAAGCAGTAAAACAGGAAACATCTTTTTCATCAGTGAACCCTTTTCATTATTCAGACTATAAAACCAATATAAACGCTGAACTTCTGCTCGGCAAATTTAATACACTCCCTCTTTACTAACATTTAACACTTCAGAGAGAATTGAAGAGAGGATTCTATGTTCTTTTTACCATCAAGGAACTATACTTGAGGCATGAAAAAGATACTCCATGTAGACAACAGTTCCTTTGTCAGAAAGATCATCAGGAACATCGCCATTGAGAAGGGGCTTCAGTTTGAAGAAGCCGAGGGTGAAAAAGGAGCTATGGCCGTCCTCAAGTCGGAGCCGGTGGATCTGATTATCACAGGCCTGGAGCTTTCGGACACCAGCGGCGAGAGCTTTATCTCTGACCTGAAGAAGTCTCCCTATGCCGCCATTCCGATAATCGCCGTAACATCCAACAACTCTCTGGAATCCCGGGAGGAGCTCTTTGATCTGGGAGTAGTTGACTACATCCTGAAATCAGAACTCTCACAGCACCGCCTGGACAAGTACTTTGATATTTTTATGAACGATGACAGCTTCAGCCTGCAGCTGCAGAACCAGAAGATCGCCGTTCTTGACGACAGCCGGGTGGCACTGAACGCCATAAGGAGCATTTTTGATCTGAACGGCATCAGAAACGTCAGCTACTTTCAGTCTCCGTCGGAGCTCCTTTCCTCAGAAGAGGCCTACTCTATCTATCTTGTGGATCTGATCCTGCCGGACATTCCGGGGGAGGAAGTTGTGATGAAGCTCCGGGAGAAGCCTGGAGACAAGGTGATCATCGCCATATCGGGAATCAGAAGCTACAAGTCCATGAGTCAGATCCTCCTGTTCGGGGCGGACGACTACATTATGAAGCCCTTTGATGTGAATCTCTTTCTGGCGAGGATGAAGAACTCGGTCCGCATGCTGAACCTGATGAAGGAGCTGCGGGAGGCCAGGGAGGAAGTTGCCCGGCTTAAGGGCTGAGACCTCCGGCCGCCGGGCTCACCGAACCGGGGCCCTGAGCTGAGACGCCCGGAATCCGCCCCACTGGCTCAGGCCCCCGGGGCGTATTTCAGAACCTGATCCCTCAGAATCAGCTCGTACTGCTCCAGCTCCTTGACCACAAGCTTCTGCTCGGGAGTCACATCGGTGGAGTACTTCAGATCCTCCAGAATCTTCAGATATTCCCTGTGATCCACGGCCCCCCTAGCCTTGGGAAAGAGAATACGTCCGGCACAGGATGACTTCCAGGCCTTCATCTCCTCCTCATCCAGAGTCTGAGGGAAATTCCGCCCTATAAAACGGCGCAGCATCTCAGGGATTCTCGGATCGAAGAAGTTCAGGGTCTGGTGCTTCAGCTCCTCCGGCGGGGTCCGGTGGATAATATCCATCCTGATCCTGTCGTCATTCCGGAAGAATCCTCCCGAATAGATCTGCAGATCCGGATCATCATCCACGGGATAGTACTTTGACTTGTCCTGATTGAATACTTCCCGGATCTTCTGCAGCAGCGACGGATCGGCGTTGAGGATACGGCTGTGCTTCAGGCAAAGCTCACGGTCGATGCCCAGCCTCTCGGCGGCGGCCTCATCCAGGGTGGCCATGGGGGCCACAACGGGGCACTTGCCCAGGTGGATGTCCTTCAGAGGAATCCGTTCCAGCCCCTCCTCCTCAAGCTCCCTGCGGGGAGTGAAGATTCTGCGGCGGATCTCCTCGATGCTCAGCTCCATCAGCGGTGAGGGGTCATAGCGCAGATCGAAGCAGTGGACGGAGCTGCTGATCATCGGGTCCACAACCAGGGGTGCCACCAGTGTGGTGCAGCCCAGGGCACTGGTAAACATTCCCGAGGTGTGGACCACGGGCTCTCTGGTATCCAGATTGATAATCTTCTTCAGTTTGTCCTTCTGACGGTTCTCGAAGAAGTAGCTGTAGAGGCGGGGCTGTTTATCGGCGATCAGCTTTGCCATGGCGATGGTGGCGTAGACGTCGGAGAGGGCATCATGAGCGTGTTCATGGCTTATACCGTTAGCCTCTGTCAGCTTTTCCAGTTTGAACAGGGGGCCGCCGTCATCCCGTCTGGGCCAGTTGATCCCCTCGGGGCGTAAGTCATGGGTGGCCCGGACCAGATCCAGGATATCCCAACGGCTGTTGCCGTCAGCCCACTCCCTGCGGTAGGGGTCCATAAAGTTCCGGTAGTAGAGATTGCGGATAAACTCGTCGTCAAAGCGGATGCTGTTGTAGCCGACGACACAGGTGCCGGGGCGGGAGAGCTCCCTGTCCACGGCCTTGATAAAGTCATACTCCCTCAGGCCCTTCTCCAGGGTCTCCTGAGGGGTGATCCCCGTCACAAGACAGGCATAGGGATCGGGTATATAGTCCGGTGTGATCCGGCAGTAGAGCACCACCGGATCTTCAATTACTTCAAATTTTTCATTGGTCCTGACGGCGGCGAACTGGGCCACCCGGTCCCATCGGGGATTCTTTCCGAATGTTTCAAGGTCATACCATAAAAAGGTCATGCCCCTATCATAAGGGATCCCCCCGATTGGTCAAGTTGATTACTCGAATTCGGCAAAGTACCTCAGGTCCCAGACCCGGGGTCTCGGTTCTGCTGCCAGCAGAGGCGTCAGCTTCTCCAGAAGGTTTTTGAATACCCCTGTCTGCATAAAGGCCTGTGCAAAACTCTCATCCTTCCAGGTACCGATGGCCATGGCCCGGGGCGGAGAGGTCAGAAACTGCATCCTCACAAAGCCCGGCTGCTTCCGGGCCAGCTCAAGAACCTCGCTCCTCCAGATGGTGCAGGCCTTATCAAAGGACTCCTCTTTAAACTCATAGACCACTGTTGCGCTGTACACTTCTCTTCCTCCTTTTGAAAGAAGAAAGTATAGACCATCCCGGGCCTATCTGCCGCTGCGGATATACTCACTGCGGTAATGGTCTCTGTCATATCTGCTCCGTCCCTGCCGGCCGTCTGAAAAGAGAGTTCCCAGGGCCGTTGCAATAAGAAGAAAGACAAGAAAGCCGCCGGAGAAGACCACTCCAAGCACAGCTGCCCCGATGGGAAAGAAGATAATACCGAATACAACCGCCAGAATTACCTTCAGAAGCACACCGACTCCCGTAAAGATCATGCCCAGCAGAAAGAAGAGGGCCTTCAGGATAAATAGTCCGCCGAAAAGCAGAAGAAAGGCTATAAATAAGAGTTCAAACATAATTACGCTCCTGTTAATTGGTTCTAGTGATATAAATACAAGGAGTGTGCCAAATCTTCGGGAATGGGCCGGAACCCGAATATCACCCCCTTTTCCAGCCCGGCATGGTCAGAAATAGTGGGATTTCCGCCTGATAATGGCAAAATCCGCCGACTGATTTTCCTGAGGTGCGGCCTGTACAACCCGCCCCCTAAAGGATATTGTGAATCCATGACCTTTGAACCTGATCTTTTGAAAATGATAATTCTCTTTGCCGCTGCTCTGACTGCGGGCTTTGTGGACTCTATTGCCGGGGGAGGCGGACTGATCACCCTCCCTGCCCTTCTGGCCGTGGGCATCCCGCCCCATATGGCCCTGGGAACCAACAAGCTCCAGTCCAGCTTCGGCTCCAGCACCGCTGCCCTCCGCTATGCAGGCTCGGGACTTCTTATAAAGGAGCAGCTTATCCGGGGTGTCATCTTTACCCTGATAGGAGCGGTAACAGGAACCGTTCTGATCCAGATTATCCCCGCAGAGTTCCTTAAAAAGATCATCCCCTTTATTCTGACCGCCGTCTTCCTCTACACCCTCTTCTCCCCCCGGCTGGGACAGAGTCAGGGAGAAGGGAAGATGGGTAAAACCCTCTTCTACACCCTGGCGGGTCTGACACTGGGTTTCTACGACGGCTTTTTCGGCCCCGGTACGGGCTCCCTGTGGACCATAGCCATGATGAGTTTTCTGGGCTTCGATATGAAGGCGGCCACCGCCAATACGAAGATCACCAACTTTACAAGCAACTTTGTGGCCCTGATTGTCTTTGCCCTGGGAGGGAAGATCCTTGTCCTTCCTGGCCTGCTGATGGCCGTCGGTCAGGTGGCAGGTGCCTGGATCGGCTCTCACCTTGTAATCACTAAGGGAACCCGCTTTGTGAGGATCTTCTTTCTCACCGTTGTGGCCCTGACCATCCTGCGCCTCTTCCACCAGGAGTACTTCGGAGGATGAACTTCTGTGATGCCCATCTTCACAGCACCCATCCTCCTCTGCTTTCCGCCGGGGATCTGCAGCCGGAGGGATTTTTCTTCTCCTGTGCCGCCGGCCCTGACGACTGGGAAGCCCTCCTTAAAGCCCCCGGCATTAAGCCCTTTCTGGGGATACACCCTGAAAAGATCGGCCACGACTGGTCCGGAAGGATTTCGGGGCTGAGGAGGCTGCTGCGGGATAACCCTGCTGCGGGTGTCGGCGAGTGCGGCCTCGACGGCCGATTCTACAAGACCCTTCCCCGGAAGCTCCAGGAGGAGGTTCTGGCTGCGCAGATTGGACTGGCCGCTGAGTTCTCCCGGCCTGCAGCCCTCCATCAGGTGGGCGCACCCGGGGCTCTTGCGGATCTGCTCGGGTCACTGTCCGAAGTCAGGGCAGGATCGGTAAAATTGATGATTCACGGCTTCAAGGACTCCCCTGAGATACTGAAGCGTTATCTGGATCTGGGGCTCTATATCTCCCTGGGCCCCGGAGGCCACTGGGAGAAGGAGGAGTTTCTGAAGACAGCATCCCTGATTCCCGGGGACCGCCTGCTCCTTGAGACCGACTGGCCCTACTGCCCTGCCGCAGGGACTTCGTCCAGTCCCTCCGCCGCCACCTCGGCCCGCATCTCCGCCGCTACAGTCTGTCCCACAGCCGACTCCCAACCAGAGGATGAGGCCTATAAAAGCTGCCTGAAATCCCACTACACCCGGGTATCCCGGGCTCTTGGAATTGACATTCACCGTCTGGCCGGGTTAGTTAAGAGGAATGGAACGCTTTTTACGAATTGACCGCCTGATCGGACAGGAAACAAGAGAGACCCTTACAGACAAACGGGTCTGCATTGTGGGCATGGGAGCCGTAGGGGGCTATGCCCTGGAAGCCCTGGCCCGAAGCGGCATCGGCCACTTCACTCTGGTGGACTTTGACACCGTCAATGTAACCAATATAAACCGCCAGCTGCTGGCCCTGGAGTCCACCCTGGGAGAACCCAAGGTAGAGCTTGCCAGACGCCGGGTACTGGATATCAACCCGGAATGCGAGGTCCGGGCCCTCAATATGTTCGCCCATGAGGAGACAATGGACGAGATCTTCGGCGACAAACCGGACTTTCTGGTGGACGCCATCGACTCCCTGGCACCCAAACTGGCCCTTCTGGAGTACGCCTGGAAGAACGATATTCCTACAGTATCCTCCATGGGAGCGGCCCTTCATATGGACCCCTTCTCGGTAAGAAGGACGGACTTGATGAAGACCCATGCCTGCCCTCTGGCAAGGCAGCTTAGAAAAAAGCTCCGCCGGCGGGGAGTGGGAAAGGGAATCACCTGCATTTTCAGCACCGAACATGTTGAGTATGAGTACAGGGCTCCTGAAGAGGAGGCTCAGCCCGACCACAATGAGCAGATCCTTGACCGGGGACGGACCCGGATGGTTCTGGGCAGTCTGCCCACGGTGACCGGGATCTTCGGCCTCCAGATTGCCCATACTGTGCTTCACAAGCTCCTGAATGATGGACTCAAGTAGCTCTGCCCTCCAGCCATAATCAGATACTTATAAGAAAACCGGCCCAGTTGAGCCGGTTTTTTTGCGCCTCTCCGGAAGGCCCTCTCCGGAAGCCCCTCTCCTGAAGGACGCTTCCCGAATCAGGCAGGCTCCCGAGAGGAGCTATTTTTTAAAGGACTTCAGAAGGGCCACCAGAAAGTTCCGGAAGGGCTCCAGTGAGGGAACATAGAGTTTCTCCTCGGGGGTGTGAACCCCTTCCATACTGGGTCCCATGGAGATCATATCCATTCCGGGGTAGCGGTCCCCGATAAGGCCGCATTCAAGACCCGCGTGAATGGCTTCCACAACAGGCTCCTTTCCGCAGCACTCGGTATAGATGGTCCGGCAGCGCTCCAGCAGGGGCGATGCGGGATTGGGCTTCCATGAGGGGTACTTATTGACGGTGTCGCAGTGTCCCCCTGCCAGTTCGATAACCGCGGCCATTCTCTCATTGATCTCATGAAGTTCTGACATAACAGCGGATCTCTGGCTGCTCAGAAGCTTTGCTTCGGCGGGAGAAATATCCACCCATGCCACATTGCTGGAAGTCTCCACAAGGCCTTCGATATCCGAGGACATCTTCTCGACACCATGGGGAAGAATGCGGATAACCTTCAGAATTTTTGAGGCTGAAACCAGATCCAGAACCTCCGCGGGAGCAGCGGCCTCTTCTGTTGTAAGAAAGAAGTCCTCCTCAACACTGCCGCACTCATCCTTGATCCGGGCGGCCCAGTCGGCCAGAACAGCAGTAAAATCCTCATCCACAGAGAACACAGCCTCGGCGTCACGGCAGATGGCATTGGGCGCTCCGCTTCCTCCATTGATGGAGGCCAGGGAGAAGCCCTTGAGGGCACTCAAATCTGTAAGGACACGCTCGATAATTTTCAGGGCATTTCCATGATTCTTATTGATCTCCATACCCGAGTGTCCGCCCTTCAGGCCGCCGATAATCAGCTTGTAGAAGGGAGCGCTGCCGGCCTTTGCGGAGGCAACGGGTACAGTCATCTTGCTGTCGGCGCCGCCGGCGCAGCCGATTGTAAAAACACCCTCATCTTCGGAGTCCAGGTTGATCAGGATCTTTCCAGATACAAATCCCTCTTCCAGAGCATTGGCGCCCACAAGACCGATCTCCTCGTCGGAGGTAATCAGAAGTTCCAGGGGTGGATGCTCGGCACCATCGGAGGTCACCAGCTCCATGGCCATGGCAATGGCGATTCCGTTATCGGCGCCGATGGTTGTGCCGTCACCCCTGACCCAGTCACCGTCGCGGACCAGTTTTACAGGGTCTTTTTCAAAGTCATGGGTTGATCCTGGAACCTTCTCGCAAACCATGTCCGAGTGTCCCTGAAGTACAACTACAGGAGCCTTTTCAAAACCTGCAGTGGCGGGAACCTTGATCAGCAGGTTGTCCATGCCGTCCTGCTTTACCTCGTATCCGCGGTCTTCTCCCCATTTCCTCAGCCATGCCGCGATGGGTCCGCGGTTTCCCGATTTTCGGGGTGTCTTATTGATTTCCTCCAGAAAGGAGATGATTCTGTCACTGTGATTCACTTTTTACCTCTTTTCCTGCCTAGTGTTAAAATTGCAAGTCCGATGCCCCCGAGGGCAGCCAGGATCATAACGAGCCTGTCAAAAAGATGTTCTGTAGCGGTATAAAGGGTTGTTGTCCCGTCATAAACGGGAACATCAACCGTCAGAACATCCGCGGTAAAAGGCTCAAGCCAGTCAACGATCTTACCATTGGGGTCAATAAGGCAGGTGAATCCCCCGTTGGTTGATCTTACCATGGATCGGCGGTTTTCCACAGACCGGAAAACGGCCATTCCCACATGCTGGATGGAGCAGGCCTGTGCCGGAGACCAGGAGTCATTGGTCACATTCACCAGGACCTGGGCTCCTTCACGCACAAAGTTCCGGCTCAGATATCCGAAGGTATCCTCAAAACAGATCAGAGGAGAAGCCTTGACGCCGGCCACATCGAATACGGTGTACTCCTCACCCTTCTCGTAGAAGGTGGCTCCATTATCCAGAATGTACTCGTAGAACCACGGGAAGAGGTTTTCATAGGGAAAATGCTCTCCGAAGGGTACAAGGTGGATCTTGTGGTACCGGTCGACAATCTCGGGTCCCTGGAACTGGAGTACAGCATTATAGGTGATCTGCTCCCCAGCGGAAAGCTGCGTATCGTTATTTCCGATCAGGAAGGGTACATCTGTTGAATCCAGGAAGCCCGTCAGATCCTGAACCATGCCGTAGCGGATACGGTCGGTTCTCCTTCTGTTATGCCAGTCAATGGAGGGAACAAAGGAGGTCTCAGACCAGATTACCACATCGGGATCTTCCTCCAGGGCCTCTCCAGAGAGCTCCAGAAGCTTATCCAGGGCCATCCGGTACACCTCGGTTCCGCTGAGCCAGGCATTCACATCATGCTGAATAAGGGAGGCCTTCCATCTGGGGGAGTCCTCGAGATCAACCTTTGAGGCTGCCGTATAGACAAAGCTTCCGGCCAGAAGGACCAGATAGATCACAGCCGGCAGAAAGAGAAACTTCGCCTTCTTCAGCGCCGAAAAGGATTTCTCCTCCTCCTTTCTGAACCGGATATACCGGGCAATCCAGAGGGATGGAAAGATGACGAGGAGAGAAACACCGAGGACTCCAGTCAGGTCGGCGATGCCGATAAGGGCGGTGTTTTTGTACTGGGAGTATCCGATAATTCCGTAGGAGTACCCCAGGAACTCTCTTGTTCTGAGGATCTCATAGGCCAGCCAGAAGACCATCTGCAGAAGGTACCCGTATCGGGGCAGTTTCCTGTCGGCCCATTTGAATACGGGAAACCAGAACATAAAGTAGACGGCATAGATCATGGGGACCACCACAAAGGAAGTGGGGTTGAACTTGGCCAGCCAGAAGTTGAAAAGACTGTAGCTGAAATAGCCGTAGAGCAGTCCGTATAGAATGCTCTTCCTGAATCCGACTCTGTTAATCAGAATAAAGACCGGAATCAGGGCGAACCAGGCGATAAATCCAAATCCCCAGCGGTAGAGAAAGCTGGGGAAGGACAGAGCAAAAAGCAGTGCCCCTGAGGCGAGAAGGATCAGTTCTGTAAGCCAGGGATATTTTTTAAGAAGGTTCTCCATGGGAGTTGTCTCCTGTGTTGTTGATTGGGAGCGGCAGAGCGCTCTGGTAGAACAGGGCTGATTGTAACCCATAAAGGGGGATTGGGAAAGGATTCTCTTCACTCCCGCATATCTTCCTGAAGGGATTTTAACGGGTATTTTGCAAAAAACAGCCCATCCGGCTTATACTCACTCTCACGGTTGCCGCCGGAAAAACAAAGAACACAGGAGAAGAGGATGCCTCTCGGTTATATTCTGACAGCAGAAAGTCTGGACAACAAGGCGAGACATGAGATCCACCTGAGCGGAATCGGTCCGGAAGGCCCATTTTTTATCCGCATAACCGATAACAATCCTGTTCTCTTTGTCCCCGGCAACAGCGAGCTTCCCCCGGTGGAGTTCTCCCACCGCAAGCCCCTGAAACTGACCGACTATGCCGGAGCCCCGGTGGATGCCCTCTACTTTCACTCAATGCATCAGTTCTACGCCTGCAGAGAGAAGCTGACCGAAAGGGGAATCAGGATGTATGAGAGCGATATCTACCCCTGCGACCGTTACCTGATGGAACGCTTTATCACCGGCCGGATCAGCTGGGAGGGACAGGGCAGGCAGATTGAAGGGGGCACACTCTATATCAACCCGAAGATCACAGCCCTCCCTGTGGAAGAGAGCTGGCAGCCTGAACTCCGGGTCCTCTCCATTGATATTGAAACATCAGGCACCGGAGAGATCTACTCCATTGCCTTTCACGGAAGCGGATATAACGCGGTTATTGAGGAGTTCAGAAAGGTTCTGATCCACTCGGACCACAGCGGTACCAAGGGGGACATTCAGTTCTGTGCCGGTGAGGCGGACACCCTGAAGGCCTTTTTGAGATGGATAGAGAAGTGGGACCCCGACATCATTACCGGCTGGCATGTAATCGGCTTCGACCTGACGGTGCTGGCCGAGCGCTGCAGAGTCCATGGAATCCCCTTCAATCCCGGACGGGACAGACAGCCTGTAAAGATCAAGGAAAGCCGGGCGGGATTCTATTCCGCCGAATGCCGGGGACGACAGGTTATCGACAGCCTGCAGACAATGAAGCAGAACTTCTACAAATTCGAAAATTTCAAACTCGAAACGGTGGCCCAGGAGCTCCTTGGCCGGGGCAAGGATATCAAGGAGGCCAATGAGGACGGCGCCTCCAAGGTCCAGGAGATCGAACGCCGCTACCGGGAGGACCCGGAGAGTCTGGCAAAGTACAACCTGGAGGACTGCATCCTTGTAACAGACATTCTGAAGAAGACGGACCTGCTGGGCCTGATCCTCGCACGACGGGAGATGACGGGAATGCCCCTGGACCAGGTAAACCGTACGGTGGCAGCCTTTGACTTCTTCTATCTCCCCCGCCTCCACCGTCACGGTCTTGTGGCCCCGGATACCTCGGATGTTCAGGCGGCCGAGAGCGCCGCAGGAGGCTATGTGTTCTCCGAGGAACCGGGACTCTACGAGGATGTGATTGTCCTGGACTTCAAGAGCCTCTATCCCTCGGTGATCCGTACCTTTCATATCGATCCCCTGGCCCTGATCAGAAAGGCGGACAACAGCCTCACCACCCCCACGGGACACAGCTTCTCCCGGACAGAAACGATCCTCCCCGAGTTTCTGGCAGAAAAGATGGAACTGCGGCAGCGGGCAAAGGAGAAAAAGAACGATCACCTCTCCCAGGCCATCAAGATTCTGATGAACTCCTTCTACGGAGCCATGGGCACCCCCGCCTGCCGGTTCTACAACCCCGACCTTCCCAGGGCCATCACCGGAACAGGACAGTGGATTCTCAAGGAAACCGTCCGCCACCTGCGGCAGGAGGAGTACAAGGTTATCTACGGCGATACGGACTCTGTATTTGTCTGCCTCAAGGAGGGTGAGCGCCGCAGCCCCCGGGAGGCAGGCCAGAGAATTGCCGACAGGGTGAACCACTTTATGGAGAGGAAGATTATGGAGGAGTCCAGTGTCTTCTCCCATCTGGAAATCGAATTTGAAAAGCTCTACAGCCGTTTCTTCCTTCCCAGCCTGAGAGGCTCCGATACGGGAGCCCGGAAGCGCTACGCCGGTCTTCTGGACAAGGGGGGAATCAAAACCCTTGAGTTTACGGGAATGGAGTTTGTCCGCTCCGACTGGACCGAGATGGCCCGAAACTTTCAGTACGAGCTCTACCGGCAGTTTTTCAACAATATGGATGCCGCCTCCTGGATCAAGGCATATATTGAGGACCTGAGAGAGGGGAAGATGGACTCGGAGCTGGTCTACCGCAAGGGCCTCAGCAAGGCACCCGAGGAGTATACAAAGAACGTCCCCCCCCATGTGAAGGCCGCCCTCCTCCTCCCCATAGACCAGAGGCACAAGATCAGGACTGTGGAGTACATTATGACGGCAGAGGGACCGGTACCGATACAGCTGAATCCCGAAGAACCGGATTACGAACACTATATTGAGAAGCAGATACGCCCCCTGGCAGACGCGGTACTCCCCTTCATGGGCCTCAGCTTCGATGAACTCTGCCACGGCAGACAGCTGGATCTTTTCTGATCCTCTTTGCAGAGGCTCTCTATTAACCCCAAAAAAGCCCGGGAAACCCTTATAGTTATAAAAATAACGATTGTCCACGTTTACAGGGAGATATCGGTATATTAGAATCTAAGTCCCGGGAGGTGTTCAATGGAATTATCCACGGATCTTCAGGAGCAGATTGTTGATGTTCTGCAGGAAGACAATACTATTGTCTTTATAATGAGCCATACAGGACGGTATCTCAGTCTGCTGGGAGGCAGTAACAGGGCCCTCTACTCCGACGGTTCCGTGCTGATAGGCAAGAGTTATCCGGAAGTCCTGAGCAGGGAAAAGGCAGAATTTTTCCAGTCCCTTCTGGACAGGGTGGTTGAGGAGAAAAAGGCTCTGGAGGTGGAATACTCTCTAACGGCCTCTGACTTTCTGGAAAGACTGACCGACGGGCCTGATAAACTTCAGAAATTTCGGGGGAACCTCTACCCCCTGGACTACGATGCCGAAGAACAGCTTCATAAGGTCGTCTGGGTGGTTCATAATATAACCGACCTGCAGGATTGACAATTCCCCGCCGTACAGATATCAGGGCGTAAAAAAACCCCGCTTCATTGTCCCGGGGTCGTATATATCATCCGGCCTTTTTGAGGTCTCAATGCCTCACTTACCGATTGAATATTCATAATGTATACGTAATATACATCGGCATCTGTAAGAAATCTGTTTAATCAGAATGAATTTTTCATTATTTTCTGCCTTTTTTTTCTCTTTTTTGATCAATCTCTGGAGAATTTCAGCTGTGTTTCAGAAATTCCACAATCTCCGAACTCTCGGGAGGACAGCCGGGAGTAAATGAGGAACAGCCCTTCAGACAGTTGCCGATTCCCGGTCCATCCGGCTGCTGACCGCGGAATCCCTGACCTATACTGACAGTCCCGGGAATGGAAAACCCCTCTTCATCCAGCACCTTCAAGGCCTGTACAAGGGAAGCATAACAGGCACTGCAGGCGCCTTTCTCATGAATATGGGAGGCATAGGCTCTGGCCAGGGACGAGCGCTGCAGTGTTCCGAACCCCTCACCCTTATTCAGATTGACCAGTATATTTTCATTCAGATTCATGGACCCGGCTCCCAGGGCCGCAGCCTTTGCAATATAGGGAACATCGGCGGTTGAGAGACCGAGAAGAGAACAGCCGTAGCTGTCCAGAAGAACAGGATCAAGGGCGGCCATAAAGAGGTTGAGAGTCTGGGGGTTTCCACCCTCCTCAAAATCGGGATCTCCGGCCAGAGCATCCACAAGTATAAGATCGGCCCTCAGAACCTCATTAAGATCGGCAATGGGCTGAAAGAGTCCCTCCGCATGAAAGCGCCTCTTCTCGCTGTCGGGAATGCAGCCCTTCAGGTTTTTCAGGGCGCAGGTCATCACCGTCTGGCAGTGCCCCTTGAGCACAGGAAGATTGATAAGACGGTCCAGGTTCAGAATGGACTGGCAGATTCTGTAATCACCATTGGTTGCTTCCACACTGACAGAGCTGTCCTTCTGGAGATCCACAAGAGGGACGCCGTACTGTTTTGACAGCTCCGTATACCCGCAGGTTCTGAAAGCCCTCTCGGTACGGTCCCCGACCCAGGAGCCTTCGCAGATGCTGAGATTCTCAAAGCCCTGTTCCTGAAGAAAAGTGATAATGCCGCCGCAGAACTCCGAATGGGTGGTGGCGCCGGAAGAGGCTTTTTTGGCAACCACAAGGTTGGGCTTCAGACCGATCTGCTCACTCCTGCCCCAGTTTTTCCATACTTCCGACGCCTCCATCAGCTTTCTGCCCGCCTCAAAGGGATCTTTACCATACCAGCACAGTATCTGCTCTTCGGTCATTTCCAAACTCCTTAAACCTGTCCTTCATGACAATTTTAACATAAACCGCCGTTACCGGAATACTCCATCAGGAAAAAGAATATGGTCTCAATCAGGTTTCAGCTTCTTGACCAGACCCCGTTTTTATCCATAATGGGTGCCATGGAATTACTTTCACCCGCAGGAAATGTTGAAAAACTCAAATACGCCTATCAGTACGGCGCCGATGCCGCCTACATAGGGCTTCACAGCTTCTCACTGAGAGCCAAAGCCGATAACTTCGGCGGTGATGAAGCTGCAGAAATTGCAAGAATCAAAGGGGACAAGAAGCTCTTCTGTGCCCTTAACATATACTTTCACAACAACGATCTGGACCGGCTGGACGCCTCTCTGGACCAGTTTGAGGCCTACCCCTTCGACGCCTTTATCCTCAGTGATATGGGAATCGTCCGGAAGCTTCAGGACCGCTTCCCCGGAAGGGATCTTCACCTGAGCACCCAGGCCAACGCCATCAACAGCGATGCAGTCAAACTCTACAGGGACCTCGGTTTCAAGAGAGTCATTCTGGGACGGGAGTGCTCCCTGAAGGATATCGCACGGATCAGACGGGATGTACCAGACATCGAAATCGAAACTTTTGTTCACGGAGCCATGTGTCTGGCCTACTCGGGACGCTGTTTCCTCAGTAAGTGGATGATCGACCGCTCCGCCAACGACGGCAGCTGTGCCCACTCCTGCCGCTGGGACTTCCGCCCCCTGGAGGGTCCCGCCAATATGGAGATGGTTCTGGAAGAGAAGGAGCGTCCCGGGGAGTACTACCCCATCTACGAGGGCGACGGCTTCACCTCCATCCTGTCCAGCAAGGACATCTGCATGATCGACCACATCCGGGACCTGAAGGATGCCGGTGTAGACTCTCTGAAGATTGAGGGCCGGATGAAGTCCATCTACTACACCGCCATCGTTACAAGGGCCTACCGCAAGATGATCGACTCTGTGGAGGGACAGAAGATCGACGACCTGGAGGGATTCAGGGAAGAGCTGATGAAGGTAAGTCACAGGGAGTTCTCCACAGGCTTCTACTTCGGCAAAGACGAGATCGAGCAGCCCACGGGCAAGCTTGAGGCCTCCTCCTACAAATTCCTGGGCTCCATCGGAAAAGAGACCGCCCCCGGCGAGTATGAACTGGATGTAAAGAACCAGATTCTCACCAGCCAGGAGATTGAGTATATCGGTCCCGACCTTCTCTACAAGGCCGATGCAGGCTTTAAACTGAAGGACCCCGCCGGGGATTTCATCGAAAAAATCGACCATGGAAAACCCTGCACCATCATCCCCTCGGTTCCCGTAGAAGAGGGATATATCCTGAGAAGAGAAAACCTTAAGGCATAATCATAGTGTTTTAATACCGAATTCGTCAAAGGACGGTGGATTCGGTTTGTCGGCAGGTGATCGATGGTTTATTATTTATCCTATAAGGATCAATATGGATCTGAGAAACCTGTCCTACTACCGGCTATATTTTCTCACCAGAAACCTGATGATCAGCAAGAAGGATCAGGGTAATACCTCCTCCCTCCTCTACTGGCAGCAGGTGATCTTTGTCAATCTTCTCGGGACTCTTCTGACCCTGGGTCTGGTGGTGGTCATTACCAGCATCAGGCAGTTTCTGATTGAAGATATGACCGTTCCGGCGGTCATAGTTGCATCCTTCTACCTGTCCTTCCACTTCCTGGCGTTTGCCCGTTTTATTCCCTACAAGATCCGGGAACTGCTCTTTGCCTGGGGATTCTACAGCATCAGCATTATGATAATTGTCACAACCGGCCCAAGGGGAGCGGGGCTGGTCTACCTGGGAACCGCCTATGTACTGATACTTCTTTTCTCAAAGAGAAACCATCCCGGGTATTTTCTGCTCATAAATATCACTGTTTTCGCCCTTCTCTCCCTTCTTTATGTGTCCGGAAGCGACAGTAAATATCTTCTGTTCAGAGAATGGAAATACTACTGGTGGCTCATCGTTCTGAATGCCATAATCGTCCATGTGTTCCTCTCTCTGATGATCAGCATGATCCTTAAGGGGATGGACCGCCGCTACAGCAAGTCACAGCATATCAACCGGAACCTTGTGGATCTGCAGAAGAGAAGCTATAAACAGATCCGTCTTCTCAACAGCCTCAGACAGGCGGGAATGGTGATTATGGACTTCCGTCTGGACTACGAAGAGCGGCTTAACATGGCCCTTGGAACCCTGCAGAAGGAGCTTGACTGCAGCGGAATCAGTCTCTCCATGGCCGATAAGGGCAGCGATACGGCTTCCTGCATTGCCGCTCTGCCCGCAGGTCAGAGAGAACACCACCTGATTATCCCCGACTTTGATGAACCCTTCCTCCTTCTGGACAACGATGATCTGAAGATGATGAAGGTCAGAACACCGGAAATGGACATGCTGGAAGAGGATGAGATCTATTTCTGCGCCGAGTTCTATACAAGCGGTCCCACAGGATTTCTTGAGCTGAGAATGAAGGGTACTCTTGATGAATCGTATCTGAACTTCCTGCAGATGAACCTCTTCCAGCTCAGTGCCGCCATGACCAATGAACAGCTGATCCATGAGATAAAGCAGAGCCGGGATATACTGGAAGCATCCTATGACGAAATCCTCCAGGCCTGGGCCAGAATTCTTGAACTGAGAGATATTGAGACCCAGGGCCACAGCCGGAGAGTTGTCGGTATCGCCCTGAACATTGCCCGGAAAATGAACCTTTCAGAGGAGGAGCAGCTTCAGCTCCGCCGTGGCGCTTTTCTCCATGATATCGGGAAGCTTGGCATTCCCGACAGGATTCTCAAAAAAGAGGGGCCTCTGGACGATGATGAGTGGACCCTGATGAGAAGACATCCCGAGATCGGCCGGGACTCGGTAATAAATATCCCCTTCCTCCGCCCGGCTGTGCCAGTTATCTACCACCACCATGAGCGCTGGGACGGTACAGGTTATCCTGCGGGACTGGCGGGAGAGGACATCCCCATGGCTGCCAGAATCTTTATACTTTCTGATATCTACGATGCCCTTATCTCGGACAGACCCTACAGGAAGGCAATGGAACGTTCAGAAATCATCAAATATATGATCTCCGAACGGGGCAAAATCTTTGACCCTGAGATCATTGACCTGTTCATAGAAAATATCGACTCCCTTACAAACTACAGTGGAAGGGAAGATTTCCTGAGATCCTGAAAAAACTTTGCCTGGAGATATTGAAGTATTTTTACAGCTGTGGTAGCTTACACAGGCATTAAAACGGGCTGTAGCGCAGGGGTTTAGCGTACATGTCTGGGGGACATGGGGTCGGAGGTTCAAATCCTCTCAGCCCGACTCTTAAAGCCTTACCAATTAACTGTTTAGTTGATTGGTAAGGCTTTTTTTATGCACTGGAAGTCAGGTAGACAAAAAGCGGACATATCCGGATTTAGATGAGGATGATCGGATCTTTATAAATATTTTTTATCCGGAATATCGGGATGGATCAGATTGACCCGGAAATCCTTTGAGCGCTTGAGTTTCTCGATGGCCGATTGAACTACCGGGGATTTTACAGCTTCTGCAGCAGCAAGAAAATATTCTTCCCCCTGTTTCCTGTCATTGGCATAATCGGTTTTCATGGCTTCGGCCATAGTACCGATTTCAGGCCATTGACTGTTTTCATTGGCTGAGAAATTGTAATGGGGCCAGCCTGCTATGTCGTCCACATAAACACCGCCCTTTTGCAAGTCCGATGAATAGAGGGCTGACAGTTCAATGAGGCCGTGCCAGGGAAATATACCAATATCCAGTATTTGTATTTCCTCGGTGGATTGAAGCCCCTTTATTGATTTTGCCATTTCCCGGGCAAAGTTTCCTGTCCATTCAGATTTATCCATTTCCTTTCCTCGTTCATTTCTATCCCTTCTATGGAAGAGATCCCCTTAGCTGACTTTTGTCATGAGTCTACCACACATGGCCACTTCTCTTCCGGCGGAATTTGTCCAATCAGTAATTGGATTTTATAATCTTATACTTCTGGAAAACTGTATAGGGAGAGATCCATTCCTTTTTAAGCTCTCCATGGCAGAACGGGCATGAAGCGGAGGGCCTGTAATACCCTTCCGGGGGATCAAAATTCTCAAAGGGGTCTTCAATAATCACCTTTTTTTCCGATTCATTCACAAAGAAAACGATATTCATGAAACCGGATGTGGCAAAGGAATAGGATATCCTTTGGCATTTTTTGCAAGTGCACTCCGCAACACCTTCCACAGGGCCTCTGTGGGAGCAGAGCTCCTTCCATTCCGGTTCATCATACATAAGCAGGATATCATCCCCCTTAAACTCCCTGACCTTCGCGGCCAGTGAAAGAACAAGACTTTTCAGTTTCTGGAATTCAGACAGTTCCTTAGACATAAGGATCATATTCCATTCACCTGCCAGATTAAAGACGCAGTTTCCGTCCTCTTTTAAGCTGCACTCATGGGGATTCTCCTGTTCTATCTCCATAATAAGAGAGTTCATCTTCTCTTTCAGCATATTTCCCGTGATTCCCATATCTTACTCCTTAGCTGTGATCTACGAAAATATACCTTATCCCCTGGTATTACCAGGGAGGCATATGATCATGTACAATTACAGGCTCGAGTTTTTTATAATAGAATCCTTCATGGCTACCGTAAATGTGGAGGTCTTTGCTTTCAATGATAGCTTTAGCAGAGGCAAACAGATCTGAAGAACCCCTCAGATTCTGCAAGGTCAGGATCTCTTCGGCAGTAGCCTGAACCCAATAGGAAAGATGATCGTCGTATGCCTGAATAGACAGGCCGATATACAGCGAACCACACTCCAGGCATTCATGGAGGAAGACTGCCTTATGATCATAGGAATTCCTCAAAAGAGTATCCCTCAGTTTAAAGGGAAACTTTTCCAGTCTACCCGACGGGCTATGGCATACAGCGCATTTCATTCTCGTATTCCGCCTTCCAGCTCTTGTCTATATTCTTTCTAATTTGAATCGGCAATATCCCGGATATCATCTTCCAAGTTTTTTGATGAACCCCTTACTCTCAAGATCTTTGAAGCTTTCAGTCAATTTCCGGAATTCTGAATGCATTCTGAATATCATCATATATCTGTTTAACTCTTTTTTTCCTGATTAGCACGTGGGAGTCATTGATGAAAAAGAACCCGGACACCACATTCTCGTTGAGGATGGTTAAAATACAACATTGATCACCTTGAATGACTGTTTGAGGCAGCGGCTTATCCATCAAGAAAGCTTTAGTGGATTGAATGATTTCTTCTGTGCCGAAATAGTTTTTTGCGACTCCTGAATATTTTAATGATGAGCGATCGCCGAATTCCTCTATGATTGTTCCATCTTCACCAGCGAGAATGCCGTATATGATTCCGTGTTTAATCAGGATTTCTTCTGCTTGCTTCATATAATAATTAATCATAGAAAAAGTTTCATTTTCTGTCAAAGCGAAAGGGAGATGTACTTCAATGCTGGTCCATGGGAAAAAATGAAATCTTCAGGCACTTCATTGACCAGTTCAGGATAAAGAAAACTGCCATTCACAATACTTTGAAATCAATATCGGTTGTTCCGGTAAGCTTTGGTAATTCACTCACACCCTTAAAGTGTATTTCATAACCGCATGATTCTATAACGCTGTTTTTTACCTCTTTGAATCCTCTGACAGTAGTTTCGTAATAACCCGGAGAAATAGAAATATCCGTCCACCCCACGTTTTCGGTCCAGTTCCACAAAACAGCAAGATCACTGATGACCAGACGTTCTTCCACATGCAAGGGAAAGATGCCGGTTGTAAAAACAATATTGTCCCTGCTGCGCATGCTGATATCGTTAAGATAAAATTCTATGTCATATCCGGCATCATCAATAGCCAGTATCGGAACAATAATTCCCTGTTTCAGAACTTCTTCACCATCATCGGTTTTTAGCATTTTATCAAATATATTTGTATTTTCATCTATAGTTCCACCGTAAAACGCTTCCAGTCTGGTCGGTTCAAAAATGACAATACCATTAAAATCTGTCTGTATCGTAATTTTAGCAATCATTATGCCTCTCATCATTCATTATTCGCAGAAGAGCTGATGAAGAAAAATCAGATAGTCAATTTTGAGTTTTTCCATGGATCTGTATACAGATTCCTTTGACTTCTCATATCCATAATGCTCAAACCAGACCTTCGCTGTAATGAACAAATCAGCTCGGGGAACACCGCATTTTTCACATTCATCAGGCTTCACTTGAAATACCCCAAATCCCAAAACAGGCATTTAATTCCATTGTTTAGCTCTCTATATATACCATACATCCCTCCACGGTCTTATGTAAATCAAGGATATGGAAGTATTATCTTTATGTACAATAATAAAATCGGAACACACTATTCACTTGATGCATACCTTTTAGGCCATCATCCATGCTCCACCTTTATCCGGCGCTGTTTTCCGGGAAATAACTTTCGCCTATCTCTTGAACTGGGCTGCCTCTCCATCAGGTATCCAAGATTCTCTTCCCGGAGGATTTCATCCACCCTGACAGGCCGCCCCTCCAGAAGAGAACGGTCCACGGCCAGCATGCAGGCCACCGTCACCAGCCCCTCTTTCAAATCCGGAAGAGGAGTCTCTCCTGACTCGATACACCGGGCGAAGTAGTCGATGTAGTTCTGGTACTCCCCGGCGTGATGAGAGAGTCCCTTGAAACGAAAGTAGAAGTCCTCCCTGTCGAAGTGGATAATCCGGGGTTCACTACCCTCAATATGCTCAGAGTACCGCAGCTCATGATAGTCAGCCTGGGAGGCTCCCCGGGTGCCCCTCAGAATACAGCTCATTCCGCTGTCCCTCTGCTCCGGCGGCATGGGGCAGGAGTAGGTTCCCGAAACCCTGGCCGTCCGCCCCATAGAGGTTTTAAAGATGATATGGATAATATCCTCATGCTTCAGCCCCTTTTCGGCGCCGTTGGAAGTGATGTCTCCGTAGGCCATCACTTCACTGACATCGGGAAAGTACCAGCGGACCAGATCTATTGGATGACTGAGGCCGCCGAACAGCCACTTGAACCCTTCACTTCTGGCCCAGGGCTTTTCCAGGAACCAGCGGTGATCTGCATTGTAATATGCCTCCATGGTGGCAAGTTCTCCAAGCTCTCCCTCTTGAAAGACCTTCCTCTGCCTCATCATGGGTTCAAAAAACCGGGAGGACTGCCCCACCATCACATGACACCCGCTCCGTTCTGAAGCCCTGAGGATCTGCCGGGCCTCAGAAAGACCGGTCATTAAGGGCTTGGTGCAGATCACATGTTTTCCCGCGTCAAGGGCCTGAATGATGTGAGAGGCATGGAGGTGATCAGGAGTATAGATCCCGATCACATCGATCTCTTTTGTGTTCAGGACCTCACTGTAATCGAGTGTATACGCCGGGATAGAATAGCTCCTCTGCATCTGAAGACAGAGCTCCTCATTCACATCACAGATCATGGAAATATCCCAGTAATTACTGGATGATGCGGCGGATATTATGCTTCTGCCCTCCCCAAGTCCCAGTACAGCCAGATTAAGTTTTTTCATAACAGGCCTCCTCCTAAGCAATATTGACATATATCATTTTATGTCTATTTTATTAGCTTTTTATTGCGGATTATGCTATTAAGTTATCATATATGGCTGAACGATATGAAAATCTGCGCATCCCTGCCGGCCGCTCCGGAAGCATCAGGAAATTCTCTGATTACAGAGGATCAAGGGTCTACAGACAGCACAATCACCGGGAGCTGGAACTGAACCTGGTAATGGGGGGGACCCTGGAGTACATCATCAGGGGAGAGAAAGTTACTCTGGTAGAGGGAACCATACTCTGGCTCTTTCCCGGACAGCGTCACGGGGCGGCACGGTTCTCGGAAGATTTCGACATGCTGATAGCCCTGTTTACACCGCAGCTTGTTCAGAGTGCCTGCGCTGTCCCGGATCACAGGCTTCTGGCAGAGAACCCCGAATCGGTGCTGATCAAAAGACTTGCCTCTGAAGAGCACAGAAAACTGATTGCCCTCTTTTCGGACATCCGGGAGCAGGCAGATGAAAAAGAACTCTATAACGCCGGACTTGAATATGCCCTCCTCCGATCCTGGCAGAGCTATGAACAGGCTGAGGTGAACCGGCAGAATAAGAAACTCCATCCATCGGTTCTAAAGATGATCAGTCTGATGACGGCCTCCCGGAGACCTAATCCCGAACTGGCAGTAGAGTCAGGGATAAGCTACTCCCGCCTCTCACACCTGTTCAAAGAGCAGACCGGCCAGTCCATGGGAGAGTTCCGCGACCGGCTGCAGGTGGAACATTGCTGCGAACTTCTGCAGAAGGCCCCCTACAGAACCATCTGGGACTGCGCCGACGAGGCCGGATTCGGCAGCTATGCCCAGTTCTACAGGGTCTTCAGGAAAATAACGGAAAAAAGTCCCGGCAGCTACCGGAGGGAGGAGATACGGAAGGTCTGAGATGGCGGGAATCAGGGTTCAGAAATGATCCGCCAGCCGGACTGCCATCCGCCCCCGAACAGAATTGATAAGGTAGACCTCCTCGGCAGCATACAGATCCTCCCGGAACAGGACACGCTCCTCCAGCTCACCCCTCTCCAGAAGCTCCTTCCTCAGGGTACCTTCGAGAAGGCCGCAGGATACGGGAGGAGTATAGGAACTGCCGTCCAGAACCAAAACCAGATTGGCAATGGTGGATTCCGTAAGCTCCCCCCTTTCATTCCAGAGCAGAACATCATCTGTCCCGGGGCAGGAGTCCCTGAATTTCTGATAAAAGCCGCGGTGGGTTGTCTTGTGATAGACAAAGGGAGAGCGGCGGTCCACCGGCGAGTCGGCCATTCCCAGAACCAGGGGCTTTGGTAGAGGTGCGGCCTCACCGCTCTCAAGAGAGATCCTGCCCTTTGAATCCAGAAGGAGCCTGATTTTGCGGGACTCTCCCGAAGAGCTCTCCTTCAGGGATTCACTGTGCTCCTCAAGAGATCTTTTCATCAGGTCCCGGTCACAGGGCCGGTCAAAATACTCTGCAGAAAGGGCCATCCTTTCAAGATGACGGTCCATGAGAAAGATCCCTTCATCCCGGGTCCAGAGCATGGTTTCCAAAAGTGAGAACTCCGGTGTCTGTCTGAAAAGGACCGATGTTTTGGTCAGGGTTTCCTGATACTCCCCTGATGAGCTGGAGTCCCATACAACACCTCCTCCGGTGCCGTAGAGAGCCCGTTTTTTGTCAACGGCGACCGTCCTGATAGCCACGTTGAACTGGGCCTCCCCTTCGGGCCCCCAGTAGCCGATGGAACCCGTATAGATGCCCCGGGGGCCTTTCTCCAGATCCCGGATGATCTCCATGGTCCGGCACTTGGGGGCCCCTGTGATGGAGGCGCAGGGGTAGAGGGCCTTCAGGATTTCCGGCACCGAGGCCTCGGTTTCAGCTGTTACACTGCTGGTCATCTGCCAGAGGGTGGGATACTTTTCCAGGGTAAAGAGTTCGGGAACCCGGACTGTTCCGGTCCGGGCGATCTTTCCCAGATCGTTCCGGATCATATCGACGATCATCATATTTTCGGCCCTGTCCTTCTCCGAAGCCCTCAGCGCCGCTGCCTGCTCCCGGTCTTCAAGGGTGGTCATCCCCCGGGGGGCTGTGCCCTTCATGGGCCGGGTAAAGATGTGACGGCCCTTTTTTGAGAAGAAGAGCTCCGGGGAGGCAGAGCAGACTGTTCTGTCCGGAAAATCCAGATAGGCGCCGTAACCGGCACTCTGGGCTCTCTGGATACGGTTGAATAGAGCCAGGGAATCTTCGGGTACCGGTGCCTGTAGACGGTAGGTGTAGTTGACCTGATAACTCTCCCCCCGGCGAAGGTGCTCTTTGACATGGCGGAAGCCCGCTTCATACTCTTCCTGTGAGACAAGGGGAGTCCATTCAAGGCCCTCTGCCGTGACGGACAGATCTGGAGATCTTTGAAGTTCGGGGGGATTATAAAGGGCGAATTCCGCCACAGGGCCTTCCAGGCCGCCGGAGACGGTGAGGGCCGGATCAAAGGCGGGAGCCGCTTCGTAGGTAAGATATCCTGCGGCATAGAGTCCCTCCCCTTCAACCCTTCTGTCCAGATATTCCATCAGCCCGGAGAGTTCCCCAGCACTGTTGCAGCTAAACCGGACGACCGGCTCTTTAAAACAGTACCACAGACCGGTATCTCCCTGTCTGATAAGGGCTTCACCCTCTTTCATTATTGCCATTTGCCCCCCGCAGCCTTCGAAGCTGTTGAATTTCTGGTTGGATTTCAGAAGAAACCGATATAGCCCGGAATTTATTCCGGCCTGTGTACTGACGGCCCGGAATCCTGGCGGCTGATATTCTCAAGCTGCAGGGTAAAGTAGAGCCCTGCCAGGGCCAGGGTGGGTGTAATTTTTCTCTTTCTGAAGCTCACTATGCTCTCCCTCAGGAACTCGTGGGGCTGCATCAGGCTCAGGCATTTGCACCGTGTGCGGCACCAGGCCCAGAGGGCCCCGTAGTTCTGCTCCATAATATCCGAGACAAGGCCGTTGAACTCCTCCTCCGTAATGGGCAGGTCCACCATCTCCTCCATCAAAGCATCAAAGCCCCCCTTCTCGGAGAGGTTGAGTTCATAAAAGAGGTCCTCAATGGGAGGCTTAAAGTTCTGCCTGCGGGAGCCGATAATCATCAGGCTCTGGGTAAAGCGGTAGCTCTCCCGGCTTGCAACCAGCTTGAAGATGCTCTTCCAGTAACGGCCGTTCTTCTCCATCATAGAGAGGGCGATAATCAGGTTCAGGCAGATCCTCACATCCAGCCTCTCCCTCTCCAGAAGCTCCAGAATTCTGTCATGGCAGGAGTCGTCTCCCACCCGGGCCATGGACTTGGCGGCAACCGAGGATATATAGGGAGACCTTCCTCTCATAATCTTTCTCAGAGCCTCCCGGGTCTTGTCAGTGGGATAGGCCCCCAGGGCGAAGATGGCGGACTGACGCCACCAGGAGTCCCGGTCCATGGCCTCATTAATGAGATCATCCTCAAGTTCCGGACGGGGATTTGAGAAGAGGGAGCGGATGATCATCTCCTTGTCCCGCAGGGTGGCCTGGTGAAGGTGTCTGCGGATCTCCTGGGTGGCCAGATGACTCTGGTCCGATTCCAGCTCGATAAGGATGCCCTCCTTCCTTGCGGGATTGTTCACCCTTTTCAAAAGGTCCATATTGCGGATGGTTTTCAGGTGTTTCGGATTGGTCATAACCGTCAGAAACTGGTTGGCCGTCAGGCTCCCCTCCTCCTTCAGAAAGAGGGAGAGAAAAAAGTTGAAGAACGCCAGAGCCCCCATCAGAGCAAAGGTCAGTGAATACTCATGGAATACCGGAAGGTCCCGGGCCAGGGAGATGTCCGCCAGAGAGCCTCCGGCGAGTCCCGCCAGCAGTGAAACAAGAGAGAAGACCACCCAGATGGTTGAGGTAAAGCCCAGCCTGTCATCCTCGGGAATCATATTGACGATCAGCCGTTCCAGAAGGAGCCTCACCATCCCGATAAAGTACATGGATATAAATCCCAGCACAAAGTAGGCCCACAGGGGGATCTCTTCGGGCCCCCAGATCCATACAAGGGAGATAAAGGCTATGACCAGATTCACCAGGGTCAGCTGGGGCTTGCTTCCGAAGCGGTCCAGAAAGGGACGGGCCACCCGGGAGGCAAGAATCACACCGGCAAAGTTGATGGTGGTAAATATAAAAATCAGATTAGAGGGAATGTCCGCCACCTTTTTCAGAAAGGGAATGGAGAAGTTGAACAGGACGATCAGGGACATTCCGCCGCAGTAGAGCAGGATAAATACCAGATGCCGGGGAGTGTTCAGATAGGTCAGAAAGAGCTGCAGCAGTTTGCTCAGGCTCTGCCTCTCGATCTTATCTTCAATTTTTATCCGTCTGACCGCAAAGGAGGATACCGTATTCAGCAGGATTCCCATCCCCAGAAGCAGAACAATAGCCTCCAGCTCCTCAAGAAAGGGAACACTGAGAACCGAAAAGCTGATAAACCGGGAAAGCATCATGGAGGTATAGAGGAAGAGGATGACCTTTGATGAGAACTCCCCTCTCTCCGAGGGCTTGGTGATAATCCCCTGAATCACAGGATTGAAGGGATAGGCCACATTCCGGAGAAGACAGTAGACGGTGTACACAAAGATGATCAGCATCACCGCCAGATTCGGGGGAATATAAAAAGTCGCGCTGTAGAGGAGACAGACCGCCCCCCTCAGCATCCAGGCAGTGAAGAAGAGGCTGATAATTCTGACACCAGGAAAGAGAACCGGGACAAAGATAATAACCGCACCGGTCAGATAGACCGCCGAGGAGATGTACCCCAGAGAGAGGTTGTCGGCGCCGAAATGAATGGCCAGCAGATAGATGATGGTCTCGGCCATAAAACTGTAGCCCAGGCCGTTCACAAAGGTATAGGAAAGGTAGCTTTTCTGTCCTTTCAGCTTTTTCGCGCGGGAGAGAAACATAAAAAAGATAATCGGTGTTTTCCGGGAAAAATACCAGCAGTATTTACAAGAAAACGAATAATTGTACTCTATAAAGGAAAGCGGTTTTATTCGGCGGGAATCAGGAGGAAGAAGATGAGGGAATCAGAGGTGTGGGGCAAAACCAGAGATCAGTGGATAAGAGAGCTGCCTGCCCTGAAAGATCTTGTGAAACTGAAAGAGACTTTCTGGGAGAATCCGGCCCTTCTGCCCACGGCGGTGGCACTGAAAACCAGCCCCCTTACAATGGATGATATCCTTGATGCAGAGGCCAGGCTGAAACGTTTTGCCCCCATGATCGCCGCAGCCTTCCCCGAAACCGCTGCTGCCGGGGGGATTATCGAATCCCCCCTGAAGAGCATCCCATCCTACGCCTCCCGGCTGAGAATGCTTACAGACCGGGGATTTACAGGGTCTCTGATGGTCAAATGCGACAGCCACCTTCCTGTATCCGGTTCCATCAAGGCCCGGGGCGGGATCTACGAGGTTCTGCACCATGCCGAGAGTCTTGCTATGACCATGGAAGACCTTAAGGAAACGGACAACTACACACGCCTTCTGGAGGAACCCTTCCGCAGCCTCTTCTCCCGCCACGAACTGGCCGTGGGGTCAACGGGGAATCTGGGACTCTCCATCGGTATAATGGGAGCCCGCCTGGGATTCCGGACCACCGTCCATATGTCCAGGGACGCACGGCAGTGGAAAAAGGATCTACTCCGCGGCCGGGGAGTCACAGTGTTGGAGTATGACGGGGACTACAGCCTGGCGGTAGAGGAGGGCCGGAAGTCGGCAGGAGAGAACTGCCACTTTGTTGACGATGAAAACTCAACCGAGCTCTTTCTGGGCTATGCCACCGCCGCCCTGCGGTTGAAGGGTCAGCTGGAGAAGGCCGGACAAAGAGTGGACAGTGACCACCCCCTCTTTGTCTATCTCCCCTGCGGAGTGGGAGGCGGTCCGGGAGGTGTCGCCTTCGGACTGAAACTGGTTTTCGGCGATGCCGTCCACTGCTTCTTTGCCGAGCCGACCCACAGTCCCTGCATGCTCCTGGGACTGATGACAGGCTGTCATGATAAGGTCAGCGTCCAGGACTTCGGCATAGACAATATAACATCCGCCGACGGTCTGGCCGTGGGCAGGGCCTCGGGGTTCGTAGGAAAAACAATTGAGCCCTTTCTGAGCGGCTGCTGCACGGTGAGTGATGAAACCCTCTTCAGAAGGCTGAAACTGCTGACGGATCTTGAGGATCTCAGCCTCGAACCCTCGGCTCTGGCCGGTTTTACAGGACCGGAAATGCTTACAGCCACAAAAGAGGGACGGTCATATCTCACCCGCTTCACACCGGAGAACCTCACCAGGGCCACCCATATTGCCTGGGCCACCGGAGGCGGAATGGTGCCTGAAGAGGAGATGAAAGGCTACTATAAAAGAGCCGAAAAGCAGTCGGCTTTACCAGTACCGGAGTAGCATCACCGAACTTCTGCTGACAGAACCTCTTCAAGATAGGAGTCCACCCTGCTTCGGCCCGTCTCAATATAGTCCGAAGGGAATCTCCAGTAAAACTCCCCCTCTTCTTTGACCAGACCCCGCTCTTCAGGCCCGCTGCCCAGCCAGAGGTTAATCAGAACATCGCTGCTCACCCAGGGGCTCTCAAGAAAGTAGAAGTGTGCACCCCTTGAGTAGATACTGGGGGCATCGCTCACATCGATCCACTCGATGCGCTCACTGGAGAGCCCCTCTTCGGGAATCCTCTTCAGTTTGACGGTCTGCCCCAGGCGGGGAGTAAAGTGAAGGATACGGGCTCCCAGGAGGATGATATCCTTGGAGGAGCTGTAGAGGGTCATCTTCTCAAGGATTCCGGTGATATTGTCCATAATATAGGAGGTGAATATGCCGGCGTCCATATCGCTTCCGGCAAGGATTACGGTTCCCAGCTTTGTCTGCTTCCTGGCCTCATCGCTGGTCAGATGTCCCAGCTGCAAGGCCTTCTGGTAGAGAGTCTGGGTGACCAGACGGGTACCGGCGCTGTAGCCGATAATATGGATATTCTCAACCTCCTCCTGCTCCGCAAGGAAGTCAAGAAAGAGGCGGAAACTCCGGGCCGACATGGCCGCCGTATCCAGATCCTTCATATAGGCAAGGTTCCGGTGACTGGTGGAGGGCCAGCTGTAGGCGATAAAACTGCCGTTGTACCCCATATAGTGCCAGAGCTGCACGGCGATCAGCAGAGGATTCTCGAAGTTGACCTTATAGCCGTGAATAAAGATGTAGACGTCCCGGTCGCCGGAGCTGCGCAGCTGCTCCAGGACTCTGCGGGTAAACACCTCTTCCGCATCGGGTGAGTCAAAGAGACCTGAAGCACCATTCTCTGTACGGCTCCGCTCCAGCTTCCCGAAGATATCCATATCATCCACCTGAAGGATGGGTTTTTTGAGAGATCTCCTCCCCGCCTCAATGGTGGTCATATCGTGCCAGTTCTGATCTTCCCCGGCGATTGAGATCTGCGCCTCTCCCAGCAGGACTTCGCTCTGTCTGTTATTTGTATAGCGAAGCTGCCCCTTCCTGTCATAGTTAAAGGCCCTGTTGGAGGCAAAGAGGATGGGAACCGATTCACCGTAGGAGAGCTCCGTTCTGTAACGGAAGGGGTTGTACTGGTCGTCATCCATAATGGCAGGAGGTCTCATCTTCTTGATCTGATTCGGCTTAACCGAAAACAGAGAGACCAGGGCCCCCAGAACAAGGAAGGCAATGAGGCTGCGGATTACTTTCTTTTTATTTACTTCCCGGTGCTTTCTCATATGGCGCTTTTTACATTGTTAAAGGGCAGTTCCCCCGACTCCGAAAAGATACCTTTTAGATCTGTAATTTGTCAAATTGACCGTGAATTCGCAATTTATCTGCAGATTCCATGTTAGATTTTCTTTATATAAGTAAAATATACTTTACATATTGTTATCAATACCATACACTTTGTTTATTAAAACAAACACGATATACTGACTACTTTACAAATACAAGGAGAAATAAAATGACTTATCATGAAAAAAGATCCATTTCTTCCCTGATAACAGGGATACTTATCTTTGTTATCTACTTTCTGGTTGTCCGGAATATGCACCTTAACGGCCGCTTTGAAGGAGCTGAGGTTCTGCAGTTCTGGGGAAGAACAATCCTGATTATGATTCCCGTCACCATTGCGGGGAGAATCATCGGCATGATCCTCTTTGAGATCGGCAATAAAATCGGCGGAGGAGAGGACGGTCCGGAGTTTTCCGATGAAAGGGACAAACTGATCGAGCTGAAAAGCACAAAGATCTCCATGTATATCTTTGCCCTGGGTTTTGTACTTGCCATGGCGGTAATCGCCCTGGGCGGATCGGTCAACTGGATGTTTATTACCCTGATCCTGGCAGGCTTTCTCTCTGATATTGTCGGCGAGCTCTTTAACTACATCTTCTACAGAAGGGGATTCTAGATGGGCAAATGTCTAATCAGCAACAACATCCGCAGGCTCCGTTTCGACCACGATGAGATGACTCAGCAGCAGCTGGCAGAAAAAACGGGTGTAACAAGACAGACCATTGCGGCCATAGAGAAGGAGAAGTACTCCCCCACCCTGGAACTGGCCTTCAGAATTGCCGGAGTCTTCGGCACCACCGTAGAGGAAGTATTCACCTTTACCGGTGACAAGGGAGAATAAGATGAAAGTACTTGTACTCGGCGCCAGCGGCGCCACTGGCAGCAGGCTTGTAAGAGAACTCCTTGGCAGGGAGATCCCGGTCCGTGCTGTTCTCAGAAACAGCTCTGTTCTACCCGACGATCTTCTGGAGAATCCCCTGTTTGAAGGGGTTAGAGGAAATATCACGGAGTTTACGGGAGATCAGATCGAAGGGCTCCTGGAGGGCTGTGATGCCGCAGTCTCCTGCCTCGGCCACAACGTTACCTTCAAGGGGATGTTCGGCAGGCCCCGAAACCTGGTATCTGATACGGTGAAATCTGTCTGCTCAGCCATAAAGAGGGGATCAGAGAAAAAGAAGTTTATTCTGATGAGCACAACCGCCTACACCACCCGGGGAGAGAAGAACTCCATTGGAGAGAAGATTCTCTTTGCCCTGATCTATATGATTCTGCCGCCCCACAGGGACAATATGAAGGCCGGAAACTGCCTGAACAGAAGATTCCCCGAAGGCGATAAGATGCTGGACTGGACGGCGGTACGCCCCGACGGCCTGATCGACAGTGAAAAGGTAAGCCCCTATACAGTTTTTGAAACAAAGCAGAGAAGCCCCATGTTTGATGCAGGGCAGAGCAGCCGGATAAATGTGGGCCACTTTATGGCAGAGCTGCTAACGGACCAGACCCTATGGGAAAAATGGCACTTAAATATGCCGGTCATCTACAATAGTTGAGATTTGGAAGGTCCCAGTCACTGACAACACCCTGACTCTGAGTGAAATGCCCCTTCAGAACGGGTGTTGAGTGATTTCTCATCCGGAAGGAGTCTCTGTCCTTATTTGGATATCATCAACTCTCACAGCGATCCAGATAGTTATGGAAGTTGAAGACACCTTCCATTGTCTGTGAGAACTCTCCGGATTCATCAATCTTCAACATGGCTGCATTCAGCATACCTACAAAGTCCTTCATCTGCTTTCTGGGGAGTCTCATAGTCAGATTATAAAAGTTGATATGAATCACTTCATGATTGCAGCACTCACAGGTATGAACAGATGCATAATCTTTACAGCTGGCAAGAACATTTTTATTTCCTTCTTCCACAGGAACACCTCTTCAATATATCTAATTTAATTAGTATTAACTAATATTAGAAATATTTAGTCAACTCTCTCTGGTAACAGAAAAAACTTAATTCTGAAAGACTGACTCTGGTCATACCAGATACCAGACACAATTTTTATTCTATATATATGATTTCATTTTCATATATACAAACACTTTAAAACTGAATTGATATTTTTTTATTGACTAATTATGAGTTTAAAAATAAACTGGTACAGTCAGTTAACTATTCAAGCTTCAACCATATGTTAAATAACGGATTGCATAAATGACCGGGGATGAATCTGCCCGCATCAGGATTCAAGGAGAAAGAGATGTTTGTATTTAATACCGCTGCGGGAGCCACCGCGGCATCGGCATGGGGAATGTGGTTTGTCGTTCTGGCAGCCCTGTTCGTATTCAATGAAGTTGCAAGACGATTCAAATGGGCCGGTTTCACGACCTTTGTTATCCTGCCTGTTCTGCTGACGGTTCTCTGGTTTACCGCAATGAGGGACACGACCTACACAGACTGGTTCCACCTGGCCAAGGTTTACTCGTCCACAGCGGGATGTATCGGTTTCTGGCTGATAAGACATCTGAAAGGGAAAAACAAGACAACCGGAAAGGAGTGGCACCTTTATGAGAAGAAATGGGCCCTCTTCTTCCCTCCTCTGATTCTTGCCATCAATATACTGGAAGCCGTTGCAAGAGACTTCGAAGTCGGTGTGAAGTATCTGGGAGGAGCGGTCTCTGTAGATGAGGGAGTCTACCTTCTCGGAGGAGTATGGAACCATCTGAACGGTGTTGCAGGCCTCCTTAACATCATCGCCATCACCGGTTGGGTCGGCATCACAGTAAAAAGAAGAACAGCCCGGGATAACAGCCGGGATATGCTCTGGCCCGACATGCTCTGGTTCTGGATTATTGCCTACGATCTGTGGAACTTTACCTACACCTATAACTGTCTGCCCCACCACGCCTGGTACTGCGGTTTCGCTCTGCTGCTGGCTCCCACACTCTGTTCATTTACCCTTGGTAAGGGCGCCTGGCTTCAGCACAGGGCACAGACTCTGGCTATCTGGTGTATGTTTGCCCAGACCTTTCCCAATTTTCAGGATGTCGGAAAGTATGCGGTCAACTCGACCTACAGTCCCGCCATCTATATGACCTTTGGAGTTCTCTCACTGCTGGCCAACATCGCCCTTGTGGGCTACATGATCTACCGGATGAAAAAGACCGGAAAGAACCCCTACAAGGAAGAGCTTTACACCGAGCATAAGTCCTACCAGGAAGTCTATGACCTCCGTGAGGAGAAAACCCAGGTCAGCGCCTGATCAGTCTCTTGAGGGCCGGCGCTATGCAAAAGCCGGCCCCTGCCTGTATAATTTCCTGAACCGAATCTGGGACCGGGAGTATCAAATTGGAATTTTCCAGACTTTCATCACCATCTTTGAAGGAACTCTTTGTTCAGGAAATTGAAGGGCTGATCCTGTCGGGGCAGCTCTCACCGGGAGACAAACTGCCTCCGGAGCGGGAGCTGGCTACCCGGATGTCAGTCAGCCGCGGTGTGGTCAATGCTGGTATGCTGGAACTGGCCCGGAAGGGTTTTGTTGAGATTCTGCCTCGGGCCGGAGTCGTAGTATCAGACTACAACCGCACTGGAACCATCGAAACCCTGATGGATATTCTCAAGTACAACGGCGGGACCATGCCCCGCAAGGAGATGAAGTCTCTTCTTGAGATCAGACTTGTTATCGAAAACCTGGCGATCCGCCTTGCTGTTCAGGAAATAACTGCAGAAGACCTGGAAACACTCTATAAACTTTATGAATCCTTCAGAGAAGGTGATACACCGCGGGTTCTGGCGGAGAGGATCTTCAGTTTTCACCATGAACTCTGCATTCTGTCGGGGAATACAATACTGCCCATCGTCTTTTTCTCATTCAGGGAGCTGGCTGTAAGCTTCTGGGAGCGCTACTTTATCCTCTATGGAAAAGAGGAACTGGTAAAAAACACAGCAGAACTATATGGATGCATAAAAGAACGGGACACCGAGAAGGCTGTTAAAACTTTTGAATCATCACTCTTCAAGACCATTGAGGGAGATGTCTCAATCTATCCGGAAAAGGAGTGATCTGAGACAGCCCGGCAGAGTCAGCCCGCAGCAATGATCTGGTCGGCTCTTTCTACCTGATTGGGAAAAAGGTCGGATGGAACAGCATCCTTACCAAGTGTTTCAAAGATCCTGTGCCTTGCACAGTCTGTAGCATCACCCTGACAATACTGCTTCTTCATCAAATTGGCCAGAGCAGGTTTATTGGCCATTCTGTCATGAAAAAAAGGGCATCCACCCAGGCATTCACAATCCATACACTCCTCCTATTATTAACCATTGTTCATTATTTTAAGTATAAATCATTTTTTATCGAAAGCGAAGAGTTTTACATTTTTTTTACATAACCGGGTTGTTCTGAAATCAAAAGGGGATGGACAGTGACCAGACAGGAATCCTAATATGACTGTGGAATAAAATGAAACTGATACTGCAATACTTCAATAAATACCGGCTTGTTGCCATGATTGCTCCCCTTATGATGCTCCTTGAGGTCTTTATGGACCTGATGCTCCCTGCTGTAATGGCACGGATTGTGGATGAAGGCATCGTAATGAATGACCTGTCCCTGGTTCTCGCTTCCGGCGGACGGATGGTGCTCTACACGGCCCTGGCCCTGGTGGGAGGCGCTGCCTGCTCTGCCCTATCCAGCATTGCCGCCACAGGACTCGGCGCCGATCTGAGGAGTGATCTCTATGCAAAGATAATGGACCTCTCCCATGGAAATATCGACAGACTGGGTACGGGAAACCTGATTACCCGCCTGACAAATGACGTGACACAGCTTGAAGAGGTCTCCCGAATGATGCTCCGGATCAGGGCCCCTCTGCAGATAATAGGAAGCCTTGTAATGGGCATAATCATCAGCCGCAGGCTCTCCACCCTCTTTGTTATCTTCGTCCCCCTTCTTGTACTTGTGATAGCACTGCTCGTCAGGATCTCCTTCCCACTCTTCCTTAAGGTACAGCAGAGCCTGGACCTTCTGAACACAAGACTCAAGGAGAACCTGTCGGGCAAACGGCTGATCAAGGCCTTTGTGCGGGAGGAGTATGAGTCGGAGAAGTTCAACAATTCCAATGAGTCCCTCAGGGAGATAACCGTCCGGGCGACAAGGGCAGTGGCCTTTATGAATCCCGCGGCCCAGATCCTGCTGAATGCGGGAATCCTTGCGGCCCTCTGGTACGGGGCAAAGCTGGTGGACTTCGGAGCCCTGCAGATCGGTGCGCTGATCGCCTTTATCAACTATCTGAGGCAGCTCCTTTTCTCGCTGTTGATGTTCAGCGATCTTGTAATGCGCTTCTCCCGTGCTCAGGCTTCGGCCATCAGAATCAGAGATATTCTGGAGAGTGAGCCCGATGTGAAAGACCGCCCAGAAGACCTCCCGAAGGCGCGGCAGGCCACGAATCAAACCATGTCGGAGTCTGAAGGGAAGATTGAATTCCGTGATGTCAGCTTCTCCTACAATGACAAGAGTGATCCTGTTCTGAAAAACATATCCTTTACCGTTAATCCCGGAGAGACCATCGGCATTATCGGCGCCACAGGTTCAGGCAAGTCCACACTGATGGATCTAATTCCGCGGTTCTACGATATAGACAGCGGCAGCATACTCCTGAACGGCAGGGAGATATCCTCCTACCCCCTGAAGGATCTCAGATGCCGCATCGCAGTAGTCTCCCAGAAAACAATTCTCTTCTCCGGAACGGTCAGGGAGAATATTCTTTTTCACTACGACAGTGATAAGCAGAGCGGACTCGATTCATTGATGAAGGAATCCGCATCCACGGCAAATATATCCTCCTTTATCGAGGGACAGCCGGAGGCCTGGGACACGGAGATAAACCAGCGTGGAGTCAACTTTTCGGGGGGACAGAAACAGAGGATATCCATTGCCAGGGCCCTCTCTAAGATGGCCCCAGTCGTGATTCTCGACGATGCCACCAGCGCCGTTGATATGGAAACCGAACGGAAAATATTCAGTGCCCTCAAGTCCGAGGGAGAGGAGAGAACCCTGCTGATTGTTACCCAGAGGATCTCGGGCATTATCGATGCCGACAGAATTCTCGTTCTGGATGACGGCTGCCTGGCCGGCTCGGGCACACACGAGGAGCTTCTTGCCGAATGCAGCCTCTACCGGGAGATCTACAGCTCCCAGATATCAGGGGAGGCACAGCCGTGAGTTCCGAAAAAAGAGAGATACAGCCCTCCCTCGGTCCCGGCGGACGCGGTCCCGGCCCCTTTCATGGTAAAAAAGAGAAGGCCTCCGATGTGAAGAGCACCCTGAGGCGCCTCTGGGCTTATCTCAGAGCCCAGAGGGCGGGACTGGTTCTGGTCTTCTTTATTGTGATTGTTACATCCCTGCTGAATACCGCAGGGCCCTGGCTGATGAAGGTGGCCATCGACAGCTGTTTAAGCGGTTCCGTTGACTTTCCTGCCCTGGCAAAACTCCTTGCCCTGATGGGCCTGGTCTTTTTCGGTGCCTCCGCCCTGACCCTGCTGCAGCAGTGGATTATGGCCTCGGTATCCCAGAAGGTGGTCTACCAGCTCCGGAAGGAGATCTTCGCCAAATTCCAGACCCTTACCATAAGATACTTCGATACCCGCTCTACCGGAGAGATGATGAGCCGGGTGACAAACGATATCGATAATATCAGCAATACCATTGCCGTCAGTGTTCTGGAAATTCTCTCCGCCCTCTTCACCATCCTTTCGGTGGGCGCAGTAATGCTGATTATCAACTGGCAGCTGGCCCTGATCTGCCTCTGTACCATCCCCCTGCTGATCCTGCTCACAAAGAAAATTGCCGGCAGCACCCGCAAGGGCTTCCGTGACAGACAGCGCTACCTTGGTGAACTGAACGGTATGATAGAGGAGAGCATTTCGGGACATCAGGTCATCCGGTCCTACACAAAGGAGGAGGCCCTTCTCCGCAGCTTTACCAAAACCAATGAACAGCTGCGCAAGGCTTCCAACAAGGCCAATATCACATCGGGCCTGATGGGGCCCCTGATGAATATGATGAACAACCTGAACTACGCCGTCACAGCCTTTGCCGGCGGGGTTATGGCCCTCTACGGCATGGTTTCGGTGGGAACCATTGCGGCCTTTCTGAACTACTCCCGTCAGTTTTCACGGCCCCTGAACCAGGTGGCCCAGCTCTACACCATGATCCAGTCGGCCATAGCCGGTGCGGAGAGAGTCTTTACGGTCCTCGACGAGACTCCGGAGTTTGATGACAGCCCCGATGCCCTCCCTCTGAAGGAGGTGAAGGGTCATGTGGAGTTCAGGGATGTCCACTTCCGCTATGTGGAGGATGTTCCGGTTCTGAAGGGAATCGATCTGGAGGCGAAGCCGGGACAGACCATCGCCCTGGTCGGCCCCACAGGGGCGGGAAAAACAACAATTATCAACCTGCTTACCCGGTTCTACGACTACCACCGGGGAGAGATCTCCATCGACGGCCTTGAAATAAGAACCCTGAAAAAGAACGACCTCCGCCGTAATCTGGGAATTGTCCTGCAGGACAGCTTTCTCTTTACAGGAACCATCAGGGAGAACATCCGCTTCGGCCGTCTTGATGCCAGTGATGAGGAGATCAGACAGGCGGCTGAACTGGCCAACGCCCACCAGTTTATCCACCGTATGCCGAAGGGCTATGATACGGTTCTAACAGAGGACGGTGCGGGACTCAGCCAGGGACAGCGCCAGCTTCTGGCCATTGCCCGGGCCATTCTCTCGGACCCTTCAATCCTGATCCTGGATGAGGCCACATCCAGCGTCGATACCCGGACGGAGATTCATATTCAGGAGGGCATGCTCCGGCTGATGGAGGGACGGACCAGCTTTGTGATCGCCCACCGCCTGAGCACCATCGTCAATGCGGATATGATTCTTGTGATGAAGGACGGGAAGATTATCGAACGGGGACATCACAGGGAGCTGATGGAGGCCGGAGGCTTCTACCATGGACTGTATAACAGTCAGTTTTCAGTTTCTGATGCCGAATGACCCGATATCAATGGCAATATAGGGTTTAACCCTGTGATCCGATCCGGCCCAGGGTCCGATTCTCATCATCACACCGAAGGCATCGGTCAGACGGACTCCGCCTCCCAGGGCGGCGTGCCAGGAGAGTGAGTCCATAGGGCTTCGGAACTGGGCACTGTCCTGAAAGGCAAAACCGACGGCTCCCTGGGCTAGGGCGTAGACGGGAAAGAGGATCTCCCCGGACCGGGCGCTGAAGTTGTATTTCCAGAGCATGCTTATCCCCCCCACATAGCTTCCGTACTGATCACTGTAGTCCAGAACTCCCGGAAACATCCTCCTGTTTGAGAGGACAGGTTTATATAGGGCTGGAGCGGACCTGCTGCTGTCGCCCTCTATGGAAAAGTCAGTTCCCAGCTGCCACTCCAGCTCAAAGGAGAGGGATCCTGAAACGGGCAGGGCAAGAGTCCCGAAGGTATCAAGGACGTAAAAGCCGTCCCTCCCGGATGTCCCGCCGAAGTGGGAGTAGAGGCCGGTACTGCTGTGAACGCCTCTTTCGGGAAAGATAAAGCTGTCCAGAGTGAGAACCTCGAAGCGTGTATGCAGCAGGGCCAGAGGGGTCTCCAGAATTCCTGCGGGAATTTCATCGTAGGCATCTCTGGGAGTGGAGGCGTCGAAGACCGCTCCCGCAAAGATATTAAAGATATTGGCCGGATTCACCCCAAGGGCCAGCTCTCCCCGGTTTGTTCTGAGCTGGAAGGAGCCGCTGTCTCCCGATGGAAAGAGGGTGATGTCCGTTGAGAGAGAATAGGAGAGATTCAGATAGAAAGGCTTCCGGTACTGGAGATAGCCGAAGCTTAATCCGGGAGCATCGCTCATCTGAAAACCGAAGGTCCACTTTGAATCGGGTATCAGAAGGTCCCTCAGGATCACGGCTCCGGAGAAGACTTCCCGGCTCATCACATTTCCCGAATAGGTGGAGCCCGAAAGAACACCCACATTAAAGCTGTTGGTTCTATTATTCTTTTTAAGAGAGAGCACAAGATCCGACTCACCCTCCCGGGTCAGTTCCCGGCTGATCCGCACCGTTTCATAGTGGCCGCTTGAGGTAAGTTCATTCACAAGGGTCTCGATAATCTCTTCGTCGGGATAGTTCCCCTCAAAGGGCTTCAGAAGGGGTTCTATTCTCTTCAGGTCTCTGGCTGATGCGCCCTCGATCCTTACCCCGGCCACAGGAGGAACCGGATACTCCCTGAGTTCTGAAGAAGTTCCAAACACCAGCACCTCATCCCGGACTTTCAGAAACCCGTCGGCACTCTCTTCAACAGCAATCCTCCCCCGCTCAAGAATCTCATCTCCCTTCCCAAAGTCCGCCGGCTGATACCCGGTCAGATCAATATCAAGAACAAAGTCGGCCATGTCCAGCTGATGTTTTACGTTCTGATAGAGAAGGAGATCGATGGCCCTGGCTACCGATGAGAGGGGAGAACTCTTCAGCTCTTCGGGAGTATAGTCCATACCGCCGCTCAGCTGAACGGCGATAATATAGTCGGCCCCCAGGTCCCGGGCGACCTCGATGGGAAGGTTGTCCACGACACCGCCGTCCACAAGAATGCTGCCGTCCAGCTCATAGGGGGCGAAGAAGCCGGGAATCCCCATGCTGGCCCTCATGGCATCGGTCAGGGAACCCTCCCCGATAACGACCTTCTCACTGGTGTTTATATCAAGGGCTACCGCACGGAACTTCCGGGGAAGGGTATCAAAATCCATATTGTCTGGAAAATCCAGAGTCAGCCGGTCCATATAGGCAAGGATATTTCTGTCGGAGATCAGCCCCCTGGCCGTGGATTCCCCGGTTCTGGAGAAGCTGAAGGAGATATAACGGGACTCATCATAGCGCTGATGGATGCTCTTTTTATAATAAGGAGGATCGGGTATAAAGAGCTGCATCCAGTCGGTGTCACCGATCAGAGCCTCAAGCTCCGCGGGAGTGTATCCCGCCGAATAGAGTCCCCCCACAATGGCGCCCATGCTTGTACCGACAACCATATCGATTGGAATTCCCAGTCTCTCAATCTCATCAATCACGGCAATATGGGCAATACCCAGAGCGCCGCCTCCCTGGAGGACCAGAGCGATAACAGGTGTATCAGTGCCATCACTTTCATCAGGAGAACCGGCTTCAGATGCCGGGATCTCCTGAGCACCGGCAGGAAAGAGGACGAAAAGTGCGGTTATAAAGAGCAGAAGATATTTGGGCAGTGTCATTGGGCTTCTCCACCAGTAAGCATAGAAACAGAACCGGAATCATGCAATTAAAAGAATCTGAACACCCTGAGAACTAGCGGTTCTTCAGCTCTCCATAGATCCGACCGGCAACAGGGGTCTCAACTCCCAGGGACTCTCCCAGTCTGACAACGGCGCCGCCGTAGAGATCCAGTTCATTCTTCCTGACAGGATCGGCATAGTCCCTCTGAAAGGATGTGGTTGTGGAATAGTCGAGGCCCGCTGCAAAGTTCTCCGCATCCTTTACATCACTCTCTTCCAGATCGACTCCGGAAGCCAGGCCCACCGCATAGACCTCTCTCTGAATACTGTCCACAGTATCTTTCAGTTCAGGGTCCTCAAGAAGAGCGCCCATGGTCTTTCCGCTCCAGGCGCCGACCATGCTGTAGGGAGAGATAAAGAGGTACTTCCGCCAGATGGCGGGGCGGGGATCGTCAAACCAGGAGCAGTTGACTCCGGCCTCTTCCATAAAGGAGAGAAATCCGGAGGGGTCAAAATCCGGGCAGTCGGGGCTTTTGCCCAGAACAAAAACCTCCCGTCCCGTCTGAAAGCGCACCACTCCGGGGCCTGAAATATAGGCGGAGACATAGGTGGCTCCGGAGAGAAGAACTCCCTCGGACAGGTGCTCCCTGATTCTCCCGTGAATATCCATTCCGTTCAGAACGGGCACGACAATGGTATCCGGCCCGACACAGGGAGCGATCTCCCTGCAGGCGGCGGCCAGGTCATAGGACTTTACGCAGATAAAGACAAGGTCCTGAACTCCTGCCGCTGCTGCAGAGACTGCGGCCAGAGCGGGACGGATAACACGGTCCTCCTCCCCCTCTCTTACAAAACGGAGTCCCTTCTCTTTTATGGCCTCCAGATGTTTCCCACGGGCGATAAAGGTCAATGAGGCTTCAGGAAGCCGGGAACCGATCATGGCCCCCAGGTAGCCTCCGATTCCGCCGATGCCGAAAATCATGATGTTCTTCATGATTCAATCCTATTGAGGCCGGGAACAAATGTCTACAGTTTAAACTCCGCCTCATAGACGGGAACAACTTCTATGGAGCTGATCTGTGCGATAACCTCGTCGGCGTCAACACTCCATCCGGCCATGGTGGTATTGCTCTTTACGGTGGCCCCCACCATATTGGGAGAGATGTAGAGGTAGAGCCCGTCACGGACCAGCCTCTCCTTAAACTGCATCAGACCGATCTCCCAGTCCGTGCCGTTGCTGAAGTTGTCGTTGATCAGATCTCCGTCTATATAGGCATAACCGATGTCTCCGCTGTAGCTGATCCTGAGTAGAAGCTCCTTGACTCCCTCGAACATATTCTCCGTAAAACTGAGGATTGCCTTGTCCGGAGAACGGTACTCCACCGGGGGAACGACCTTTTTCGCGGGAAGAGACAGGGAGTACTCGGTAAAAAGGGAGTCCATTCCCGGACCTTCGCTCCTTCTGCCCTCAAGACTTCTGCCGCCCGCAACGGGGGGCTTCTCAAAGTCGGGGAAGACCTTCAGAGAGACCTTCTCATCCCCGGTAGATTCAACCTTGAGGCTGCTTCCGAAGTCCATCAGGCTTCCGGAGGTCATATAGACCCTCTCAACGGGAGCATCCGGCAGGGCCCGGGTGTAATCGGCGGGACTGGAGTCGGAGGAAAGGGTCTTCCAGAAATCCAGACTCTCACTGTCCTTCATGGCGCAGATCACAAAGGTCTGCCCCTCACTGTCGGTCATCTCGAAGAGCTTCCCGGAACCGGCTTTTACAATCAGGCTGCTGCCGGAATCGGTGAAAGCCCCGGTGATCTCTTTTACACCGGAAGCCTCAAAGCAGAACTCCCCTTCCATTCCCTCCGGAACAAGGAAGAAGAAGTACTCCTTCCCGCCCATACTGAGACGGGTCACCATCTGCGCCGTGGCATAGCGGAGTTCGGCGGCTCCCATTTTGAAACGGAAGGGGAGGATGCAGAAGCTGTCCTCTCCAATGGAAAAGCCTCCCTCTTCGGGAATGGTCACGGACCCGTCAGAACTCTCTACGGTCATGCGCAGGCCCTCACGGGCGGGAAGCTGCAGGTGGTCCTGAAAGTTATTGATAAAGATAAAACCGCGTCCCCCTGCAGACCGGCAGGAGTAGCGCAGAGGCTCGGTGTCTTCGGGACTCATATCTCCGGCATTTTCAGGCAGTGTTGTAGCCGTCCGGCTGAACTCATCTTCAAAGCTGCTGAAGAAGTAGTGGAGCAGCTTGGTCCTTCTGTATGACTCTCTAACCTGGCCGAATTCACCGATCATGGCGCTGAAGTCATAGGAGATCTTGGGTGTGGCGCTGTCGTTAAGATAGAGGTCCCGTTTCCCCTTGGGATTGGAGCCTCCGTGGAACATATAGTATCCCAGGAAGTTGCAGCCCTCGGCCACCTTAATCACGCTCATCGCCGGTACGCTGACATAAGGCAGCTTGAAACGGTACTTGTAGAACTGGGTCATGCCTCCGCCCATCTCGCAGCAGGCGTAGGGGTAGTCCTCGGGAGTGTACCTGGGTTCGAAGTTGTAGGACCTGGGAATGGCGTTGTTGTGCTTGTCCCGGAAGATGTACTCGGGAGTAGGCGGATGGGGCCTGGAGGGATCAATGTCGTTTTCGTAGTAGATCCAGGGCCAGTAGGCATAGCCCCC
Source organism: Spirochaeta sp. UBA5339 (assembly GCA_002408085.1). Taxonomy (GTDB): domain Bacteria; phylum Spirochaetota; class Spirochaetia; order DSM-2461; family DSM-2461; genus Oceanispirochaeta. The sequence continues at coordinate 572,684 of DHQL01000007.1, read as the reverse complement.
CCAGAGGGGAAGCATCTCTTCGGCGGGAGTGGACGCTCCGCCCCATGCGGTACAGGTATATAAGGGAGTGTCGATGCCGCAGTCCCGGGCAATCTCTTTCAGGCGGATCAGATGGTCCTCTCCGTCGGTTCCGGTGGTCATCCACTGATCGGCGGTTCCGCTGGTCTGGGTCCATACGGCGGCGGAGTGGTTGTGTTCGTTCTCAATCTGGGTCCCGATAATCGGTCCGCCGTCCTTGTAGTAGAGTCCCTTGATCTGCTCTGCTATCCGGGCGTAGAGCACATGTACCAGGGCAAGGTAATCCTCGTCGTTGGACCGGATCTCGCAGGGCAGGCCGTAAAGCCAGTCGGGGAGACCTCCGTTCCGGACCTCTCCATGGTTGAATGGGCCGATCCGGACAATAAAGTAGAGGCCGTGTCTGCCGCAGAGCTCCACAAAGGATCTGAGGTCCTTGTTTCCGGACCACTCCCAGCTGCCCCGGATCTCTTCATGATGATTCCAGAAGACATAGGTGGAGACGATATTCACACCGTTCATCTTCATCTTGACGATCTCGTCCTCCCAGAGGCTGCGGTCGTAACGGCTGTAATGGAACTCACCGCAGATACCGAAGAAGGGTTTGCCGTTTCTCTCCATATAGTAGTTGGTAAAACTGAGACTCTCTCCCGCCGGACTCTCTCCGCCGAGTTTGATATGTCCTGACTTTATCTTTTTATCACTTTCAGGCAGTAAAATGTGGTATTCGTTTTTCAAGGGGGATCTCCTGTGCAGAAAATATACAGTATTCTCAGGAAATATTATAATTGGGGATTCAGGATATTCATACTTTGAATATTTATTAAAATCTTGAGAATCCTCAGCCCCGGAACTCAGTCCGGGAAGACAAGAGGGACTCTGACATACACAATAGTCCCTGCTCCCGGGGCACTCTCAATTCTCAAGGAGTACTCCTCCCCGAAGGTAAGGCGGTTTCTGGTATTGATATTCCTGAGGCTGAAACCGTGTATGGTATCGGTCTGAACCTCTTCCTCATCCAGCAGCTGCCGGGCTCTGGAGCTCCCCATACCCACTCCGTCATCGGAAATGGATAGAAGAAGATCACTGCCCTCGGGATGTGCGGTAATACTGATGGTTCCGGTCTCCTCATCAGTCTCCAGAATACCGTGAATAACGGCGTTTTCGATAATGGGCTGAAAGGATATCTTGGGAATCTTAACGTCAAGAAACTCATCCGTCACATCCACTGTCAGAGTAATACAGTCGTCACAGCGGAAGTTCTGAATCTCAAGATAGGCCCTGACATGGTCCAGTTCATCCCGGAGAGAGACGATGCTCTTCCCCTTGGCCAGGCTGAGCTTGTAGAAACGGGAGAGACTCAGCACCAGAGAGCTCAGTTCCCCGGCATCATGTTTAACCCCAAGCCAGTAGAGCTGATCAAGGGTATTGTAGAGAAAGTGGGGATTGATCTGGGACTGCAGAGCCTGGAGCTCGATATTTTTCAGCTCCTGTCCCAGTTCGAATTTCTCTTCAAGAAGATGACTGATCCTTTCCACCATGTTACTGAATTCATGATTGAGGATATCCACCTCATCATGGTCCTCTTCGTCAAAGACCGTCTCTTTTTCCTGACTGCCGATACTCTGGATTCTACCTGCCAGAAGAGAGAGCCTACCGGTTATTGACCGGGTCACCAGATAGGTCAGGGGGAGGGTCAGGGGAAAGACAATCAGAAAGGTAATCAGAACCGAACGGAGAGCTCTGTAGATCACGGAGTAAAGATCCTTCATGGGAATAATCGTAACCAGTTTCCAGTCGCTGTCCTCAATTCTCATTGCCCCCGCAAGAAATTTGTTTTTCTGGAACTGAAGTTTCTCCCAGTGAACCTCATTATTCAGTCCGCCGGTATTTTGAAGAAGAGCCTCCATTATCCCTTTCGGGTCCGTATCAGAGGGAAAACTGTCCTGTGAGGAACGGGCTATGATCCGGGATGAATCCACAAGAAATACCATAGATGATTCGGTAATCTTCCCCTGGTTCAGCAGATTGATAAAGAAGCTTCTGTCGATGTCTACTCTGAGAATTCCGAGATTCTCCTTAAGTTTCTTTTCATTGGGAATCAGCTTCAGGGCTGTCAGTACGGGTTTAAAGGAGTCCTTCATCTCGTTCTCTGTAAACCAGGCTATGCCACCCTTGTCCACCAGCGGGCCGTACCACTCTCTGCCCTGATACTCCTGCAGGGGAAGGTAACGCCAGTTTGTATAGATGTCGGTGATTCCGGACTTCAGATAGAGCTTGATGGACTGAAAATCGAGGTTGAAACTTGTAGAAAAGAAGAGCTCATCTATGCTCCTGGTGTTCTGCAGCCAGAGACCGGGGTCATCCCTGTAGAGATCCGCCTCCTGGGCGAGAATGGACTGAAGCCTCTTGTCCAGGGCGATGACCTGTAGATAGTTCATTATCGTCTCAGCCCTGTAACCTATGGCGCTACCGGTCTGTATCATTCCCTGAGCCGCGCTTCTCTTTGTGTTTTCAATGGTGTTCACGGTAACAGTGACGGAGTTGAAGATGGTGATGGTCCCGTACACGAGAACAAGTATAAGGATGTAGGAGGTGAAGATCTTCTGACCGATCTTCATATGTCTGAACTGTAGCTTCAGGGTTTTCATTCTACTTCCTGTACTGCAGAGGAGTCTTTCCCACCTCTTTCTTGAATACTGTGGAAAAGTAGTTGGTATCCTGAAATCCCACCTTCCTGGCAATCTCATAAATCCGGTCATTTGTTGTCTTCAGAAGGATTCCGGCCTCTTCTATCCGGACCTCAAGGATGTACTGATGGAGAGTCTTTCCTGTTGATGATTTAAAAATGGTGCAGAGATAGGTAGAGCTCAATTCAAAGTGATTGGAGAGAGACTCCACAGACAGATTAACATCGCTGTAGTTTCTGTTGATATAGTTCAGAATCCGGGAGATCCGGGAGCCCTGATTCTCCATGTCCCTGATGCTTCTGATATGTGAGAGAACAGCAAAGGCGAAGTCATTGTGGAAAGCCGAAAAGCTGCCCGACTCATGTATACTGCCCTCAAAGAGGATATCCGGATTGAATTTATCAGGCTGTTCCTTTTTCAGAGACGCCGTAAAATTCCTGAACAGGTCCCTGTAAAAGGAGGAAACAGAATCTATATCGGGATCAGCCGCCTCCTGGATAAGGGCCTTCATAGTGTCAAGAAAAACAGACATTCCCTGCTCGTCCAGGGGTGCAGCCGCCTCGGCAAACTGCTCCTTCAGTTCCTCCCTCCTGAATTCCTTTCTATACTCCCCATCTTTGTTGTGATGGAGTTTTTTCCCGTCATAGTAGTAGAGCTGACAGGCTCTTTTCAGTATCTTCAGGGCCTTGTACAGATCCTGCATATCCCCAAGGCCTCTGCCGGAGGTGATGGAAAAGTCCGAATCCCGGAGAAGAGAGGGAAGTATCTGACTGATATTCTCAATCTTCTCCCCTGAGTAGTTCTCATTCCCCAGAACAAGGAGGTCGCCGTTATCCAGAAATCCATATAGGGAGTCATCCAGAATCTCCATTTCGTTGAAGTGACGGATAATACTGTTTCGCACCTCCCCTTTTGTGACTGAATCTGTTTCCGGAGCCCAGACAGGAACAATATAGAGGGGATAAACAGGCACCGATCCGTGCAGAACTGGAGTGTCCAGGAGTTCAACATTGTTTATTCTGGAAAGATCACCCTTAAAGAGGGAAAACTGCCGCAGCCACTCGCTGCTGATGCTGTTGCGATTGGCTATGGAGTGCTGTTTCCATTTAAGAAACTCAAGGCTCTGCCTCTTTCTTTGAAGGAGCATATCCTGGGCATTCAGAACCACTTTGAGGATTTCACCGACTTCAAGGGGCTTTTCAATATACTGCATGGCCCCGATCCGTATGGCCGATTTAAGATAGTCCGTGTCGGTGTATCCGCTTAAGAAAATGGTAATACAGTCCGGATAAAGCTCCTGAACCCGTTCAGCCAGAAGGATTCCATTCATCTTGGGCATCCTTACATCGGACAAAAGAATATCCGGTTTCACCGTCTCCATCTTCTCCAGGGCATCTATACCGTTTTTTGCGGTATATATCCCGGTTATCCGGGTTCTGTCCCATGGGAGGTAATCTTTAATGCTGTTTCGGATGTTCTTTTCATCATCAACTATATAAATATTCAAAGCGGCCCCGGAAAAAGTTATTAATAAAAAATCTGACGGCATTATACAAAATCGTCAAGGCATTGTGCATAGGATTATAAGAAACCTTTAAAGAGAACTTTCGTGCCCCTGGCTGAACAATTAATGAACACTGTATCAGGAAAGTCGATATACATACTTTTTTCCCGGCGGAACAGCCAGTCTGATTTAAAAAATTGAACAAGCGATCCATCAACCGGAGTATTTTTCTCTCTAAAATTATCAAGAATTCTAAAGATTTCCAAGAAAATCAGAGTTTTTTCCCGGTAGGTTCCAGAGAATACCTACCATAGAATAATGATCATGAAAAAGAATATGAATAAATCCGGCAAGGGATTTCTCCACGAGATCAATAAAAATAAAGTACTCTACCTGATGTTTCTTCCCACGGCTATCTGGTATCTGCTCTTCAGATATCTGCCCATGGCGGGTATTGTAGTCGCCTTTAAAAACTTCAACTACCGGGACGGTCTTTTCTTCAGTCCCTGGATCGGTCTGAAAAACTTTGAATATCTCTTTAACTCCGGAAAGCTCTGGTCAGTCACACAGAACACAATTGTGTATAACGTCTCCTTTCTGGCACTTTACCTGTTCTTTTCAATGTTTATTGCCATTCTGCTGAACGAGATCAACAACAAACACTTTAAAAAGGTAACACAGTCCATGCTGATCCTGCCCTACTTTGTATCCTGGGTAGTTGTTTCAGCCTTTGTATACAACTTCTTCAACTTTGAACACGGAATTGTAAACAACCTGCTTGAGTCAATTGGTATGGGAAGAGTGAATCTGGTAACCCAGGCCGAAGTATGGCCCTTCCTCCTCTCCTTCCTCTACATATGGAAGTGGATCGGTTTCGGTAGTGTAATCTATCTGGCCGCCATCTCAGGAATCAGCCAGGAACACTATGAGGCGGCAAAGATCGACGGAGCCAACGCCTTCCAGCAGATCTTCTACATCACCCTTCCCGAACTGAAATCGACCACCATTATTCTGGCCCTCCTGGGTCTCGGACGGGTAATGCGCGGTGAGTTCGACATGTTCTACAACCTTATCGGAAACAACGGTCTGTTGATGGACAAGACGGATATTATCGACACCATGGTCTTCAGAGCTCTGATGGGATCTTCGGACTTCGGAATGGCCTCTGCGGGAGCCTTCTATCAGTCAGTCCTCTGTTTCATCATCATTTTGACCTCAAACTACCTCGTTAAAAAATACGAAGCCAACTCGGCACTGTTCTAGGAGAACGATAATGGCAATCAATAATAAAGATCAAATGGCGATGAAGGGCCTGTCCTATGCCCTGGTTGCAGTGGCATCCTTCTTCGCTTTTATTCCCTTTCTGGTTCTGGTCATCAGCTCTTTCACCGCTGAGCAGGACATTATCCTCAACGGTTTCAGAATCTTCCCCGAGAAGATGTCCACTGATGCCTATGCCCTGATCTTCAAAAACCCCACGAAGATCGCAAACGCCTACAGCGTAACCCTGCAGGTAACCATTATCGGTACCCTGGTGTCCCTCTTCTTCTCGTCCATGACAGCCTTTGTTCTGTTCAGAAAGGAAGTAAAGTATAGAAGCGCTCTGGCCTTCTTCCTCTACTTTACCGAGCTCTTCAACGGAGGTCTGGCAGCATTCTATATTGTTGTAGGAAGCATGCTGGGTCTGAGAAACTCAATGGCCGTTCTGATGCTGGTTCCCATGTTCCATGTGTTCCACATTCTTATCCTCAGAAACTTTATGAACTCCGTTCCCTACTCCCTGATCGAGTCGGCGAATATAGACGGGGCCAACGACCTGCAGATCTTCCTGAAGGTTATCCTGCCCCTTTCCAAACCGGCCCTGGCGGTTATCGGACTCTTTATCGCCCTTGTTTACTGGAACGACTGGTGGACAGCGATGATGTTTATCGAGAACCGCAACCTGCACCCCCTGCAGTACGTACTCTACCTGATTCTGTCCAGCGTCAACCTGGCTTCCAATATGGTGGACAACGTACCGACCATGGACGCTCCCAAGGAGTCACTGAAGCTGGCGATGGTTGTTGTGGCCACCGGTCCCATCCTCTTCGTTTACCCCTTTGTTCAGAAATACTTTGTTAAGGGTATTACCATCGGAGCAGTTAAGGGATAAGCTCCCTGACCGGAGAGTCTCTCCGGTCCCCGGGAAAAACTCCCGGACCAGATAAGTTCATAACAGGAATAACCTGTTCTAAATAAATTGGAGGAAATCAATGAAAAAGACTCTTTTAATCTTCACCATGATTCTTTCGGTACTGGCCGTGTCCTGTACCCCCGGAGGATCAGGAAAGAAATCCAGCTCCGGAGCCGATGTTATTACCGGATATCTTTTGGGAGACGCTCCCATGGGAATGGAACTGGTTGTAGAGAAGATCAATGAAAAGATGATCGAGGAAATCGGTGCGGAAATCGATATCAGACATATCTCCTGGGGTGACTTCGCGTCAAAATACCCCCTGATTCTTGCCGCCGGCGGCGATGTGGACTTTATCTACACAGCTGACTGGTCCTACTACGCTCAGGAATCTGTAAAGGGTGCTTTCTATGAAATCACCAGAGAGGATATGGATAAGTACATGCCCAAAATGGCGTCACTCCTTCCTCAGGATGCATACAACCAGGCAATGGTTGACGGCAGGATGTATATGGTTCCCACAGCCACTCCCGACAAGAAGATTCCCGTTGTAATTATCCGGGAAGATCTGCGGAAGAAGTACGGCGTGGCTGATATCAACAGATTCAGCGACATTGAGCCCTACCTTGAAGCAATCAAGGCAAACGAGCCCGGCATGGTTCCCATCTTCCTTGACAACTCCTACGATATTGACCAGCCCTTTACAGCTCTGACCAGTGAGCAGGGTGACCGCTACTACGACATTCTGAGAACAGTTGGTTCCGGATGCGGTCTGGTATACGCCAGTGAAGCCAAGGTGGACCTCAAGCTGATGCCCATCATCGAAGGTGAAGTTCTCGATGTATTCAAAAACGCCGCTGCAACTCTGAACAACTGGCAGAAGAAGGGTTATATCAACCCCGACGCCTTCGCCAATACAGTTCCCTCCAGGGACTCCTTCCTTCAGGGACGCTCTGCCGTTGCCTTCGGAAACTCCACCAACATCCAGCAGCTGATTACAACAGCAGCCGATAACGATATTGAGATCAAGATCATTCCCATTCTCAATGCCAACGGACACTGGATGGGCAACCCCTATATCAACAACGGTGTAGCCATTGCAGCAAGCAGTGACAACCCCACCAAAACAATGCAGGCTCTTGACCTGATCATGGCTGACCCCGAGTACAACATGCTTGCCTACTTCGGTGTAGAGGGCGTTAACTATGTTATTGAAGACGGAAAGGTTGACCTTCCCGAAGGTGTTACCGCTGAAAACAACAGCTACCCCCCCGATATGGCCGGATTCTGGTTCACCAACAAGGATCAGCATCCTCCCCTGGCCACATGGCCCCAGGAGTACATCGATCTGAGACAGTCCATCATCGACGAGGAAATGCTGATCGACTACCCCCTGGCAGCTTTCTCACCCAAGGTTGATTCTATCCAGACAGAGGTATCCTCTCTGAACCGTGTTCTGACACAGTACTTCTACCCCTTCTATGTCGGTCTGATTGACGACATCGACGGCGGATTCGAGACTCTCGAAAGCAATATGAAGGCAGCCGGAATCGACGCGGTCCAGACAGAGATCCAGTCTCAGGTGGACGCCTACATGAGCAGCTTCTAAGAGTTTTTAACTCACTTGAAACCTCTTTAAATATTGGACCCGTCGGCGCAGTGCAGGCGGGTCCTTCTTTAGTATATAAACCGGAACAGTAAATCTCTGGTGCAGGCATCGGATCTTCATGGTAGATTTATGGAATCACAATTCAGGAGAAACAATGAAACGAGATAATCCAGCCGTCTTTCTTGCAGGCGATTCAACCATGTCCCGGAAAGAGGAGAGAGAGTACCCCGAGCACGGATGGGGTATGATGATTCCGGAATTCTTCAAGCCCTCCCTCTGCTTTATCAACGAGGCGAAAAACGGCCGCAGCACAAAGAGCTTTATCGATGAAGGCCGATGGGAGAGAATACTGGAGGCAATCCAGCCGGGAGACTATGTACTGATTCAGTTCGGTCATAACGATGAGAAGATTGAAGATCCTTCACGTTATGCCGCTCCCGACGGGGAGTACAGAAGAAACCTGGAGTTCTTTATCGACTCTTCCCGGGAGAAAGGGGCCCATCCGGTACTGATGACCTCCCTATCGAGAAGGAAGTTCAACGAAAAGGGCAGACTGGAGAAAACCCACGGGGAGTATCCGGCAGCGGTGAAAGAGGTTGCCGCAGAGCGTAATGTCCCCTGTATCGACATGGAGATCAAGAGCGCCGCTCTACTCAGGGATTACGGCCCCGAGGACTCGAAAAGACTCTTTATGCATCTGCCCCCCGGAAAATATCCGAATCACCCCGATGGAAAAGAGGACGATACCCACTTTAACGAAGAGGGAGCCCGGATCTTTGCGGCCCTTGCCGCCGAAGAGCTGGTGCGAAAGATTCCGGAACTTGCAGAATATTTTAATTAGCCGGACCCGGCAGCGGGTACCGGGGAGAAGATTTTTATGATTATTAACAGCAGCACAACTCTATTTATCAAGGCTGAAACAGGTCTGCCCCTGAAACGGGCACTGGAAGGATTCGAACGGGATTTTCATGCCCTTTTCGGCGCATCTTTGAGCCGGAAATCAGCCCTGGAACAGAACCAGATCCGTATAACCTTTGCCGAAGGAGAGGAGTTCCCTCCCGAGTGCTACCATATCAGAAGCAGCGAAGGGTACCTGGAAATCAGGGCCGGCGATGAGATGGGACTGGTCTTCGGACTTTACCGGGTCTCTGAAAATCTTCTTGAAGTTGACCCGTTTACTCTCTGGACCGGTCTGCAGCCCGCTCCCCGGACCTCCATCGATACGGGAGATCTGGACTACCGTTCCCCGGAGCTGACCCCGCGCATCAGAGGATGGTTTATCAACGATGAGGACTGTCTGATTGCCTGGGACGACTCCATTGACATTACAGAAGAGATCTGGTGCAGAGTCTATGAAACAATTCTCCGCAGCGGCTATAACTGCGTTATTCCCGGAACCGGTATTACTCCAAAGGGAATCCATATGGATCTGGCCGCCGAGTTCGGTCTCTATATATCCCAGCACCATGCCGAACCCCTGGGAGCGGAGATGTTCTCCGATGTCTACCCGGATATCCCCGTCCGCCTCCCCGAGGAGAAGGGCCGCTTTGAAGAGCTCTACCGGGAAGCCGTAAAGAGCGCCGCCGGTAGAAAGATGGTATGGACCGTCGGCTTCCGGGGACAGGGGGACCACCCCTTCAGCGAGGACGATCCCCGCTACGACACTCCCGAAAAACAGGGTGCCCTGATTGCCGAGATGGTTGCCCTGCAGCAGAGCATTGTCAGGGAGATCGCCGGTGAGGACCAGCTCTTTATCCACTACCTCTACAGCGAAACTGGAGCCCTTTATAAGGAAGGACACCTCAAACTCCCCGAGGATGTGATACGGGTCTACAGCGACAACGGCTTTGGAGCCATGCGTGTCCGCCGTGAGGGAAGAGCCCCTGAACTGGGTATTTCAGCCCTGCCCATTGAGGCCGACAGAGAACACAGAGTCGGGATCTACTACCATGTGAGTTTTCATGACCTTCATATCTCAAACAAGCTTGTCCCCCTGGTGAGCAGGGAGGTAATGGATGAAAACCTGACCCCCTTTGACCAGCACGGCCACTTCGACTTTTTTCTGCTCAATGTGAGCAACATCCGACCCCATGTTCTGCAGATCCAGCAGCTGAGGGCTCTCTGGTCCGGGCAGTCCGGTACCCCAGCCCCCGGCTCACCCGATTCAGACGGCCCCGGTTCTGAACACCCCGCTCTGGGCAGCCGCCTTGCAGAGAAAACCCGTGAGTGGCTGGAACGCTACTTCCCCGGCAGGGAGGAGGAGGTCCTTAATCTTCTGGACGCCTACTTCGCCGCTCCCCTCTCCTTCAACGATCTCTACTCCGATGCCAAAGCCGGAGAGCAGCTCTACCACCACGGCCTGAGACGCCTGGTCCGCACCATTATCCGCAAGGAGGATGTAAGACCCTGGTTTGCCTACATCCCCAAGGAGTTTGCCGACAACGTCTCCTGCACAGAGTGGATACTCAAGAGGGCCGCGGACAGCCTGCCCGGCTGGGAAGAGCTGGCGATGAAGGCATCAGCCTTTGAAGAGACACTGGAGGGCTTTCCCAGAGAGTTTTTCCGAGGCTTCCTGGGAATGCATATCTCCTATATGAAGGAGAGCTGCGAGGGCTTTGTCCTGGGCTGTGAGGCATTTCTCTCCTTTGAAAAGGGAGAGTATATCGACGCCTTTACAGGCTTCTACCTGAGCCGGGAGGCCATGAAGAGAGCCCTCGCCGCTCTTGAGGCGGAAGACAAGGGTATCTGGGAGAACTTCCACAGGGGTGACTGGCTCACAGGCACCGCTGAGACGGTCCGCTACCTGAAAACGGCCATGTCCTATACGAAAATGATCGGAGAAGATCTGATCTGGAACTCGGACTGGGGAATCAGGGCCCTCAAGCTGACGGAGACAGCCATTGCCACCATGCCTCAGGCAACCATTCCCGATTCGGTACTGGCAAAGGGACTGCTCGGGATCGGACCGGATGCGGGCCCTCTGCTGCTGAGGCACAACAGGGAGTAGAGCTTCCTGACTAGTCCTTCCGGTGGGAATAAAAAATGGAGGCACCTCTTTTGACACGTTTCTTTACCCGTGATACTGTCTAATTAATATTAGTCATGGAGTATGCATGAGTATCCTGACCCCCGAGTTCGCTCAGCAATTTATTCAGAAAACTGTAAAAAACCTCCCCTACAACGTGAACATAATGAACCACGAAGGGATCATTATCGCCAGCAAGGACAGCTCCCGGATCGGCGATTTTCATGAAGTGGCTCACGGCCTGCTCTCGGGAAAGCTGGATTCGGGGATTGTGACCCAGAAGGATCACTATATCGGTACAAAACCGGGCATCAATATGTTTATCGACTACAAGGAGAAGCATATCGGGGTGATCTGCGTCACCGGTGATCCTGAGAATGTTCAGAGCTTTGCAGGGTTTGTAAAGGCATCAATGGAGACCATGCTCGCCTATGAGATCAAGATGGCCCAGAACCAGAGAGCCATGGGAAGCGCTGAGAAATTCCTTCACTATGTTCTCTTTGAGGAGGACTATAACTTCGAGGAAGCCACCCGTCTTTACGACCGCTATGATATAGAGTGTACCAAAGTGATTACCATCATTATAATCCGCTGCTCCATGAGGGTAGACAGGGATATAGTGCTCAGAACTCTGGCAGCAGGCAATGAGGATTACAGAAAAGGCATTTTCATCAAGGGAAGGAATGATGATATTATCATTCTGAAAAATCTGGATGATGATGTAAACAGGGGCATCAGCGAGTACAAGGACCAGATCTTCAAGTATATATGGGACCTCGAAGAGACCCTTCCCATAGACCTGGGAGAGAATGACCTGAAGTACTATGTCGGCAGCCTGCAGACTCAGATTGACAAGTTCCGTACCGCCTATCATCATGCCCAGCAGATCTCACTCAACCCCAGGATGGGACTGAACAGAAAGGTAACCTTCTTTCTGGATCATATTCAGGACTATATCCGGAACTCGGTAACCCTGAAGCTCTATAACGACATTTTTTCATCATTCCATGCCCTCTTTCAGGGGGATGAGAAAGCGGTCATGGTGGAGACCATCAAGGCCCTCCATGCCAACAACTACAACCTGGTCAACACAAGCAAGGATCTTCACGTCCACAGGAATACCATCACCTTCCGTCTCAACAAACTGAAGAGCACCCTGAACATCGATCCCCTTGTGATCGGTTCGGACCGGGAACTTCTGAACGAGCTGGCCCACTATCTGGACAAGTACTGAAGCCCCGTTCTGAAGCCCGGTCTGTGACTTCAGCACAACAGGTGGCCTTCCTTTTATCATTCCTGCACATTTGAGCCCCGCCTGACACGGGGTAGAATGAAATAAAAAAAGCAGGAACCCTATGACCCACTACTTTCTACCGGTACTCTACTCACTCCTTCAGATTCTGATCCTGGCAGGCATCGGCTTTGTTCTCAGACGCTTTGCAGGATGGGATCAGAGCATCTTCTCAGGCATCAGCCGTCTTATTGTGAAGGTGACCCTGCCGGTGATGTTTGTATCCAGAATGGCCTCCATGAACCGCTCTGACCTGATTTCAGGGGCCTTCTTTCCCTTCTATACATTTATCATCCTGGGTATCTCCTTTGTTCTGAGCTTTGCCGCATCCCGCCTGTTCCGTATTCCCCGTGAATCGAGACGGGTATATATGGCCCTGAGCAGCTTCAGCAATGTGGGCTACATCCCCCTGGCCCTTACGGATATTCTGGCCTCATCCATTGACGGTTTCGGGGAGTTTTTCGGTTTTCCCCTGCCCTCCCTCTATATCGGTTCCTTTATTTTCACCTACAGTCCCATGATCTGGAGTCTGGGCAGTTCCATGATAACCGGTGCTTCAGGGGGAAGAAGACTGAAACAGTTTATTACGCCCCCTGTGGTCGGGATATTCACGGGAGTACTCCTCAGCATACTGGGTTCGGGCCCTCTTATTGCCGACAGCCGCCTGCCCTTTCACTACATCTTCGGAGGGCTGAAGACCCTGGGTTCCGTAACGTCTCCCCTGGTTCTGATTGTCCTGGGGGCCATGGTGGGTGAACTGGAATTTTCCCGCTCCCTTTCGCGGAGAAAGATGGTTTTTGCCCTTTCCCCCATGCTGATCAGATACCTTGCCCTGCCGGCAGGATTTTTGACACTGCTCAACACCATCCCAGCCCTGCAGAACCTGGCCCCGGCATTCCTTCTGATCCTGTTTATGGAGAGTGTTGTCCCCCCAGCGGCCAACTTTTCCATCATCACAAAGAATGCAGGAAAAAATGAAAAAGAGACGGCCATGTCCCTCCTTGTCACCTATGCCGCCTATCTCCTGATTTTCCCCCTCTACCTGATGATTTTTCTCCATCTCCTCCGCTTTTGAATAAATAAACATCCATTGTGCAGACTGCACAAAAGATACCCTTCTTTTCATTACATCAGTACATATCGCCGGAAGAAAAACCATGGTGAAATGGAATTAGATCAAAAAATACTGATCCCCTGATTGCAGGATGTAAACGGCTTTGCAAGGGGGAAGCGGCCTGAATAGATAACAACTCAAGGCCGGACAGGAGAACGGTACATTGAAAAAGAATTTTGCCCTGAATGGAATTGTCCCTCCCATCGTAACCCCGGTGGATGACCATGAAAATGTGGACACCGCAGGTCTGAAAGAGGTTGTCAAATATGTAATGGACGGCGGAGTCCACGGGATTCTGTCCAATGCCAGCAACGGAGAATTCTATGCCTTTGATTTTGAGAACCAGAAAAAATCCATCGAGACAGCCATTGAAGAGGTTAACGGAAAGATCCCCGTCTACGCCGGCACCACAGCCATAACGACAAGGGAGGCCCTCCGCCTCGGGGCAATGGCGGAAAAGGCTGGAGCCGATGCTCTGTCTGTACTGACTCCCATGTTTATTCAGCCCACAGAGGACGAACTCTACGATCACTTTGCAGCCATTGCGGCATCTGTAGAGCTTCCTGTTCTTCTCTACAACAACCCCGGAAAAACCGGAAATACCATAAGCCCGGGCCTGCTGAAAAGACTGTCGGAAATCGACAATATCTGCGGCATTAAGAACACTGTTATGGACTTCAGCGTAACCATGAAGTACCTGGAAGCCACCGCCCACAGAGAGGACTTTGCCGTATTCGGCGGCATCGACTACTACATCTACGCCACCCTCTGTCACGGCGGTGCAGGATGTGTTGCGGGAACAGCCAATGTGGCCCCCCGCCTTGTAGTGGATATCTATGAAAGCTACTCCCGGGGAGACCATCTGGGAGCCCTGAATGCCCAGAAGGCGCTTATGCCCCTGAGGGATGCCTACGGTCTGGGAACCTTCCCGGTAATGATGAAGGTGATGCTGAACATTCTGGGTGTAAAAGCCGGCAAACCGGTCAAACCGGTGGGCTATGTGAATGATGAAACCATTAAGAAGGCGGAAGCCATTCTGAAACAGATTGGACTGATGTGACAGTTGAATTGAACATATTTTCATTTTGGAAGGAGATATTATGAAAATCGGATTTATAGGACTGGGAATCATGGGAAGACCCATGGCAAAGAACCTGATCAAGGCCGGACACGACCTTGTGGTTCTGGATATGAACAAGGCGGCCGTAGAAGAACTGACCGCCGCAGGCGCCTCATCGGCATCCACCCCCGCGGAAGTGGCGGGACAGACAGACCTGATCATCACAATGCTTCCCAACTCACCTCATGTGAAAACCGTTGCCCTCGGCGAAAACGGACTCATCGAATCCGCCGCTTCCGGCAAGACTCTGATAGATATGAGCTCCATCGCCCCCGGTGCTTCCCAGGAAGTGGAAGCAGCTCTGGCAGAAAAGGGTATGGAGATGCTGGACGCCCCTGTATCCGGTGGAGAACCCAAGGCCATTGACGGAACAATCGCCGTAATGGTTGGCGGAAAGAAGGAAGTCTTCGACAAGTATAAGGACGTCCTTGATGCCATGGCCGGCTCTGTTGTTTATGTGGGTAAGATCGGCGCCGGAAACACAACCAAGCTCTGCAACCAGGTTGTTGTAGCCCTGAACATCGCCGCCGTATCGGAGGCCATGGTTCTGGCCAAGAAGGCCGGCGTTGATCCCGACCTGGTCTACCAGGCCATCCGCGGAGGTCTGGCAGGCAGCACCGTAATGGATGCAAAGGCTCCCATGATGATGGATCGCAACTTCAAACCCGGTTTCCGGATTGACCTCCATATCAAGGACATGACCAATGCCCTGGAGACATCCAGAGCCGTAGGCGTTCCCCTCCCCCTGGCCGCCCAGGCCATGGAGATTATGCAGGCCATCAAACAGGACGGCTGCGGTGTGGAAGACCACTCCAGCATCGTCAAGTTCTATGAAAAACTCGCCAACATCGAAGTAACAAGAAAGGCCTGAGGAGATTTACAGATGGGTTCAACACCTGTTATTGCAGATATGAAAGTCTATCCGGTTGCCGGCCGGGACTGTATGCTCCTCAACCTGAGCGGAGCCCACGGCCCCTACTTCACCAGGAACGTGGTTATTCTGACTACCGACCAGGGGGAGACGGGAATCGGAGAGGTACCTGGCGGAGAAAAGATCCGCAAGACGCTGGAAGACTCCATTCCCCTTGTGGTCGGTTCATCCCTGGGTGAGTACAAGAACGTACTGAAACGGGTAGAGAAGAACTTTATGGACAGGGACTCGGGAGGACGGGGACTTCAGACCTTCGACCTGAGAACGACTGTCCATGTGGTCACCGCCATCGAGGCCTGTTTCCTGGATCTTCTGGGCAAACACCTTGGAGTTCCCGCCGCCGCCCTGCTGGGAGACGGCATGCAGAGGGACGCCGTCAAGGTTCTGGGTTACCTCTTCTATGTGGCCGATCCGGACAAAACGGACCTCCCCTATGCCCGGGAGAAGGATTCGAAAACCGACTGGTACAAGATTCGCCACGAAGAGGCCATGACTCCCGAAGCCGTTGTCAGACTGGCGGAAGCCTCCAGCGAGATCTACGGATTCAAGGACTTCAAACTGAAGGGCGGAGTTCTGGAAGGCAAGGAGGAGATCAAGGCCATCAGAGCCCTCAAAGAGCGCTTCCCCGATGCCCGGATCACTCTGGACCCCAACGGCGGCTGGAGCCTGAAGGAAGCTATCGATCTGTGCAGAGACATGCACGGCATCCTGAGCTACTGCGAAGACCCCTGCGGCGCGGAGGAGGGATTCTCGGGACGGGAAATCCTCTCGGAGTTCCGCAAGGCCACCGGTCTGCCCACGGCGACCAATATGATCGCCACCGACTGGCGGCAGATGCAGCATTCGATAGCCCTGAATAGTGTGGATATTCCCCTGGCGGACCCCCACTTCTGGACCATGGCCGGTTCGGTACGGGTTGGACAGATGTGTGACGCCTTCGGTCTGACCTGGGGCTCCCACTCCAACAATCACTTTGACATATCCCTGGCCATGTTCACCCATGTGGCGGCGGCGGTTCCCGGCAAGGTAACAGCCATCGACACCCACTGGATCTGGCAGGAGGGACTGGAGCGGCTGACAAAAGAGCCTCTTCAGATGAGAGACGGCCATATTGCCATACCCGAAAAACCGGGGCTTGGCGTTGAAGCAGATATGGATCAGATCATGAAGGCTCATGAACTGTATAAGAAGGAGAACCTGGGGGCCAGGGACGACTCGGTGGGAATGCAGTACCTCATTCCCGGCTGGAAGTTCGACAACAAAAAGCCCTGTATGGTTCGTTAGAAAAAGGAAAGAACAGATCCCGTTTAGGGACTGTCGAAAAATAAGAAGGAGATTTTTATGAAAAAAGGTTTGATTTTCCTGCTATGCATGCTGACTGTTGTCGGTGCTGTTTTTGCGGAAGGCCAGAAAGATGACGGCCAGATGCTGAAAGGAAATCTTCGTATTGTTATCGGTTCCTCTTCAACAGGAGGCGATACCTATGCCAACTCTGCCATCGTTGCAGAGAAACTGGCTGAGGAACTGGGCATGAATGTAAAAGTTGATGCCACCGGTGTGAATGGTGCCTTCGATGCACTTAACAGAGACTCTTCAGGCCATACAATCATGATCTTCCATGATCAGTCTTACCTCGGCTATCTTTATGGAAGAGAAGGATATGTCAATCCTTTTGAGAATTACATTATTGGCCCCACTGTGGCTATCAACCCCGGTAATGCCTATCTTGCTCCCAAAGGATCTCCCTACAACACCATTCAGGACACCATCGATGCCGCGGGTACAGGAACCAGAGTCCGCGTAGCCATACAGCCCGGTGGTGTTTCTGAGATCGGTTTCTCCGCAATGAAAAACGCCGTTGCTCTTATGTATCCCGGAATGGAAGACAATATGGTAGCTGTAAATACCGGCTCCCAGTCCGACAAGAACCAGCTTCTCTTTGATGGACAGGCTGATGTAATCAACGGCTCTATCCAGGCAAATGAGCAGTATACACACCTTGATGCCAGTGACATCAAATCCATGAAGTTCCTCTGGCTGACAGCCAAGACTGCTACTATTGCCCAGGCCAATCCCGAGGGTTACGGAGAGACAAGCAGAGATGAGCTAATGAAGTTTGTTGAGCCCGTTCTGCCCAACGATTTTACATTCGACAAAGAGTTCTTCGTCATCTATAACAAAGATATGAATCCTGCTCTGGTTAAATACTTCGACGACGCCCTGAAAAACATCTTCGATGCAGGGGAGATTCAGGAAACCCAGAAAAAAGCATTTTTCATTCCCAACTTCAGACCTTCAGCAGATGCTGCTGACTATCTGGAAAGCAAGATGAATGCCTATGAGAAGATCATCTCTTCACTCAAGTAATCTGATTTAAAAGAAACCTGAAAGGAGTCTGCCGTGAGATACGGCGGATTCCCTTTCATAAGGAGTTACGTCATGCCTGAAAGCAGTGACTTTTTATCAATAATCATAGACTTCGATACATCCCATCTGTTCTTTCCCAAAATAATGATTGGAGTCATCATACTGCTTCTTCTGATAATCGGAATCAAGGAGCTAGTCACAAGACTTCGGAACGGCAGTCTGAAAAGGGATCTCAAGGGCTTCCGCTTTTTTGAGAAGAACTACAATAAAATCAAGCTATACGGATCAATCATCTCAGTGGCTGTTTACTTCTTTCTGATGGATTTCGTAGGTGGATTCTTCCCCAACCAGGGATTGGGTTTCCTGTTCACATCCATTCCCTTTATTTTCGTTATGTCTTTTCTGCTGGTTGGAAAAGATAATTTTAAAAAACACAGAATATCCATTCTGATCAGCTCGGTTGTTACACCTCTGTTCTCATGGATTCTGTTCGCAAAGATGTTTTATATAACACTGCCCTAAATCAAGGAAATAGGATTTCATTATGGAATTATTTGCATTGATAACCCCAATGACCCTGATGCTCTCAACTCTGGGTGTTATTGGCGGAATTATATTCGGCGCTATACCCGGTATGACAGCCACTATGGCTTTAGCGGTTTTTCTCCCCCTGACCTATGCTCTGGATCTCTACCAGGCACTGGCCCTGCTGATCGGACTCTACGTAGGAGGAATTTCCGGCGGCCTTATTCCGGCAGTTCTCCTGAATATACCCGGAACACCCTCGTCCATTACGACGACCTTTGACGGCTACCCCATGACCAGAAAAGGTGAAAGCGTCAGAGCCCTGAAAATCGGGATTGTGTCCTCTCTTTTCGGAGGACTTATCTCGGCGGTGGTACTCTCAGTTTTTGCACCGGCACTGGCGGACCTTGCCATCCGCTTTTCCTATGTGGAAAAGTTTCTGATCATTCTGTTTGCCCTGACGGTAATCGCTTCCATCTCCCAGGGAAGCATGCTGGTTGGATTGTTAAGCGGTTCTATAGGGATTCTACTGAGTCTGGTTGGTACCTACGAATCCAATGTGGGAGGAAACGACCATACACGGCTCATCCCCGAAATGTTGAAACCTCTGCTTAGAAATGGATTCTCCCTGCTGCCTGTCCTGATTGGTATGTTTGCACTGGCAGCTATATTCAGTGAAGCTGAAAGAGGAGCGGAAGCCGGAGAGCACCAGAAACTGGATCTCAGCAAAAGCGCCAAATTCAAGATGTCAGTCTTCAAAGGACAGATAATCAATGTATTCCGATCAGGGCTTATCGGAACCTTTGTAGGCCTTCTTCCCGGTGTCGGTGGAAGTGCAGCGTCGGTTCTCTCCTATACACAGGCCAAGAACTTTTCCAAAAAACCGGAAAACCTGGGAACCGGAGTCCCCGAAGGACTGATCGCTTCAGAAACAGCCAATAACGGTCTAACCGGCGGGGCACTGATTCCTCTGGTCTCACTGGGTATCCCCGGAGACAGTACAACGGCGGTACTGATCGGAGCATTCACCCTGCAGGGAGTACAGCTGGGGCCCCTCTTTATAAACGGAAATCCTCAGGCATGGAACAGTATGCTCAGCTCTCTAATTTTCAGCAATATTGCTATGTTTGTCCTGATGTTCTTCGCCATTAAGTACTTTGCCAAGGTTGTGTTTGTACCCAAGTTCATCCTCTATCCCATTATTGTTGTCATGTGTACCGTCGGTGCCTATGCCATAAACTATGGAATTATGTTTGACGTCTGGACTCTACTGATATTCGGTCTTGTAGCCTGGGTCGGATGTAAAATAAAACTGCAGATACCTCCCCTTCTGATCGGATTTATTCTGGGTCGCCAACTGGAAGTCTACTTTGTAAAGAGCCTGGAATCCTTCGGAACCTTTACCATATTCTTTACGAAGAGCAAAATAGCCTGGGTCCTCTGGCTTCTGATTCTTCTATCCATTGCATGGTCTATTATGATCAACTACAAACATAAGCCGGCCATTTCAAAGAATGAAGAGTCCTGCGGGTGTGAAGACGAATGATACAGGCTATAAAGATTCACAATGATGACAATGTGGCTGTTGCTGTCGGCAGCCAGGGACTGAGAGCCGGAGAGATCCTGGAATCGGAAGGTCTCAAACTGATCGACGATGTTCCCCAGGGCCACAAGATTGCCCTGACGGACATCCCCTCGGGAGCTCCCGTTATCCGCTATGGAGTGACTATTGCCCGGGCAAAGGATCTGATTCCTGCGGGGAGCTGGGTTAAAGAGGCCCTTGTAGAGATACCTCCCTCCCCGGCACTTGATGAACTGGTCTACAAACAGCCTCAGGAAAAAAAGATGGAGCCCCTTGAAGGCTATACCTTTATGGGCTTCCGAAATCCCGATAGGTCTGTAGGAACCCGGAACATACTCGGTATTTCCACCACCGTTCAATGTGTCTCGGGTGTGGTGAACCATGTTGTAAAGGTCCTGAAGGAGAAACACCTCTCCTCCTACCCCCATGTGGACGACGTTGTTGCCCTGAACCACTCCTACGGCTGCGGCGTCGCCTATAACGCCGACGACGCCTTTATCCCCATCCGGTCGGTTAAGAACCTGACTCTCAATCCCAATCTGGGGGGAGAGGTGATGATGGTGGGACTGGGCTGTGAGAAGCTTGAGATGAAACATCTGGAAGCCTTCCTGCAGACAGTAGATGCTCTGCCGCAGGAACGGGTCAGCTCCCTGATCCTGCAGAACGAGGAGCTGAAGGGGTTCCAGTCAATGGTGGACGCCCTTGTCCGTCAGGGCATAGAGCATCTGGAGCGGCTGAACAAACGCCGGCGGGAGGAGTGTCCTCTATCTGATCTGGTAATAGGAGTGCAGTGCGGCGGCAGCGACGCCTTCTCGGGACTCACTG
This sequence comes from Spirochaeta sp. UBA5339, assembly GCA_002408085.1. GTDB lineage: Bacteria > Spirochaetota > Spirochaetia > DSM-2461 > DSM-2461 > Oceanispirochaeta. The sequence continues at coordinate 551,913 of DHQL01000007.1, read as the reverse complement.
CCAATCCCTCTATCGGCTATGCGGTGGATCTTCTGGTACGGGCGGGGGGGACAGCTCTCTTTTCCGAGGTTACCGAAGTTCGTGACGCGGCTCCGGTTCTGGCTTCCCGCTGCGCAGACAAAGAGACCTTTGAAACCCTTAAAAAGGAACTGGACTGGTACGACAGCTATCTGAAGCGCGGCGGCGCCGACCGCAGCGCCAACACCACCCCGGGCAACAAGCAGGGCGGACTGGTGAATATTGTGGAAAAGGCAATGGGTTCGGTTGTTAAGTCGGGCTCCATGAATATATCCGGGGTTCTCGGCCCCGGAGAGAGAGTCAGTGGAAAGGGACTGATTTTCGCCGCCACACCGGCAAGCGACTTTGTCTGCGGCACCTGCCAACTTGCCTCGGGAATCAGCCTTCAGATCTTTTCCACCGGCCGCGGAACCCCCTACAACCTGCCCATCGCACCGGTAGTGAAGCTCTCTTCCCGCCGGGACCTCTCACAGCGCTGGTACGACCTGGTCGACCTGGATACGGGTGATATCGCCTGGGGCGAGGCCGGAATTGAAGAGACGGGATGGAAACTCTTCCATCTGATTATCGAGGTTGCCAGCGGCAGAAAGCCGGCAGCAGAGGCTCTGGGACTCTACAACGACCTTGTGATCTTTAACCCGGCTCCTATAACCTGAAAAAGGACCTGATACCATGAACAGCTCCGATAGAATCAGAACGGTCCGGCTGAGCCGGGTGGTTCTGCCACTGAAGCAGGCCGTCAGCGATGCCAAGGTGCTCACTGGGGTACAGAAGAAAGCTCTGGACAGGGTGGACCTGCTCTTCGCCCGGATTCAAAGCGAACAGGGATATGAAGGATTCGGATTTACCTACGCACTCAGGGTTGGGGGACGGGGCCAATACGCCCATGCCTGTGAGGTTGCCGAAAGCATCGTGGGAGAGGATCCCAACGACATATCAAAAATATGGAACCGTCTGATGTGGCTGAGTGCCACAGCGGGAAACAGCGGCCTTGCCCCTCAGGCAATAGCAGCCATAGATACGGCTCTCTGGGATATGAAGGCAAAGAGAGCGGTTCTCCCCTTGAGCAAACTGATCGGTGCTCACTTCGATTCAGTGCGCTGCTACAATACCTCGGGAGGCTATCTGCAGGCTCCTGTTGAAGAGGTCATTGATAAGGCCAGGGCCTCTCTGGACAGAGGAATCGGCGGTGTAAAGATAAAAGTCGGCCAGCCGGATATGAACAGGGATATCCGCCGGGTTACAGCTCTGCGTGAAGCCCTGAGTTACGATATACCCATAATGGTGGATGCCAACCAGCAATGGGACAGGGTCAGAGCCCTTAGTTTCTGCCGGGCCATGGACAGCATCCGGCCAGAGTGGATAGAAGAACCCCTGAGCGCCTATGACGCCGAGGGCCATGCCTTTCTCACCGCTTCCGTGGACAGTCCTATCGCCTCGGGCGAGATGCTCTGCGGAGCAGCAGACCTGAACCGATTTATCGATATGAACTCCGTCAATGTTCTGCAGCCTGATGCTGCACGGATTGGAGGGATTACACCCTATCTGAAGGTTGCCGACCGGGCAGATGCCGCAGGACTGCGTGTTGCCCCCCATTTCATAATGGAGATCCATATCCATCTATCCGCAGCCTATCCCCGGGAGTCCTGGGTGGAACACTTTGAGTGGCTGGAACCCCTGTTCAATGAGAGGCTCCGAATTGAAGAGGGCAGGATGTTTGTTCCGGATGCTCCGGGACTTGGTTTTACCCTGAGTGATTATTACAAACGCTGTGTAGAAGAAGAAACAGTTTTTTCCTGAACCCTGAATCTGAGATCCTCGTGGAACTCAGGAAGACAGTTCCATAAATCTCAGCATTGAACCCTGTTTCTGCCGGCGGCCTTTGCCTTATAGAGGTTTTTATCCGCAATTTCAATAAGGGCTTCGATTGTCTCCTGGCCTGGATCCGATTCGGCCACCCCCAGACTGATTGTTACAGTCCAGGATTCGATAAAGGACGCCTCCTCCACCCTTCTGCGCAGGTTCTCCGCCACAATTGCCGCCTGATTCAGACTGGTTTCCGGCAGAAGGACCAGAAACTCTTCTCCTCCATAGCGGCCGACGGTATCGGTTTTTCTGATATTCTCTTTCAGTATCCGGGAAAGTTCTCTTAAAACATCATCCCCCTTCAGATGACCGAAGGTATCGTTTACCTTCTTGAAGTGGTCTATATCGATGATGATGACAGAGAAGGCTCCCCGGTACCTGATAAATCGCAGAAACTCGTCATTCACCTTCTCCATCAGATTATGTCTGTTATCCAGTTTGGTAAGATGATCGGTAAGGAGAACCCGCCTCATTTTCCTGCGGGCTCCATCATAGAAAACCGCAAGCATTATGATCAGAGCGAAAAAGATCATATAGATCACGGTAAACAGAATAAAGGGCTTCCTGGCCTTGGAAACCTGTTCACGGTCGGAAATACAGATCAGGTAGCCCACATTTGCATTGAGCAGGTTGGTTACAGGAATAAAAGAGATGACCGAGGGCTCTCCGTCAAAATCTCCTTCAAAGGCAAATGCCTTTGCAGTATCGCCAAAGCGGTCAATTCGATTCCGGATAGTCTCCCGAAGTCCTTCGGGGATTTTATTTTCAAAGCCGGGATTCAGGATGTGATTGTCCAGGAGATACCGGGAGTCTACAGGCCATTGCGAGAAATTACTCAGCTCCGATTCGAAAACCTTCTTCTCAATCCCTGTTTTCTTCAGAACAAACTGAATTTTCTGTCCTGTTGTCTCCTGCATATGATCAATAATGGCCTTGATGGAGACACTTATTTCAACGGAACCCACATGCTCTCCCTGATAGCTTAGGGGATAGACGAACCTGTATCCGTTTACAATACGACCTCCCTCAAAGGCCAGAATCTTCTCTCTATTATAGTTAACATACTCGACAGTAGCCCTGTACCCGGTCAGATCGTCACCGAACTTCAAAGGACTGTGAAAACGGAGAAAACTGACATTGTTCTTTTCATGAAACTGAAGCTGTCTGAAGTTGTACAGCTGGAGAATTTCATAGAGCCGCTGGAGCTGGGAATAGAGCTTCTTTCTGTAAAAATCCTTCTCCTCCGGGTTATCCGCTCCAACTCCCATTGCAAAGGTCTCAAGAACCTCTTCATGGTTGATCATTCTGTCGAAAATCAGGTTGGTGGAACGGCTGTAGGTATTTACTGTAATCTCGTAGTCATCCTGAACCGTATCCATATAGCTCTGGATAATGCCCTGTTTTGTCCTGGAGTAGTAGTTGAACATTAAAAAGTAGATGAATAAAAAAAGAATGAGCATGATTGAGATGATAATAAGGAACAGATTGTCCCTGCTTCTTTCACCCATACCTTGATTCTAGTCCATTGAACACCGGATTTCACTATATGGCGAGGATTCTTTTCTGCGCTAAAATTAATTTCCTGACCCAACGGATTGACAAAAAAATAGGGCTGTGCTAAGTTACTCAGGCATTAAAAAACGGGCTGTAGCGCAGGGGTTTAGCGTACATGTCTGGGGGACATGGGGTCGGAGGTTCAAATCCTCTCAGCCCGATACGTTTTTTGTTAACCTGATTGGATTTATCCGATCAGGTTTTTTTTGCTTTAAATCTGCTTGATAAGGATTTGAACTGAAAGCCCGGCTCCAAATACCTGGAGGAGTAAAATGGCAGGGATGCCATTTTTAGGGCTGGAAGAGGGCCGGGAAGGAACAGGTAGGACGCCTGTGACTGGACGGCAAATCCTCTTACTACCGGAGCAATAACATTGCTCCGGTGATTGGTTCTCTGAGGCCTAAGGGTCTCAGCCCGATACGTTTTAGTCTTATAGATAAAGGATATATCCAATTACTCTATTCAAGTATTACACAAAGAGTACTTTTATATAGAGAAAGTCCCAGACTTGATTCTCCCATACGATATGCACTTTAAAAGCAATCAATTCTACCAATAAAGCCGAGAGCACATTCTCTGACATGTATCTGATAAAACTGTTTTTTTCATTATTATGGTATTTATTCCAGTTCGCGGATTATTGAAGCATCATAGTCTCCAATCTGGGCTTTGATTCGACTTAGTGATACAGGCGTCAGCCCAAGATATGAAGCAATATGGTACTGCTTAAGTTTTGAATCCAGATCGGGGAAGTCCTTCTTAAACTGAAGATACCGGGCCATCCCGTTGCTGGAAAGAAGCTGATGCTCTCTCAGCTCTTTGAGGGTATAAAAGCGTTCCAGAGATATTGTATAAACCTTAAGCCAGCAGTGATGCTTTTTCATCTCTGACTGGAAAAAGCGGTAGGGAATATCGATTATACAAGAATCTTCCAGAGCCTCAACTGTGAACAATGAAGGTGTCTGTTTCAGAAATGATATAAATGCACCGCTGAATTCATAGGGCTGACTGAAGAATTTTGTAAATTCCCGCCCTTCATCATCGGTATAGTATTTGCGAATTAACCCGCTATAGAGAAATGGTAGAGAATCAGCAGTATCACCTTGCTCGATATAGTTCTCTCCTGAAAGTAAACGGCGAACAACTGTATTCTCAATAAAAGATCTGCAGCAGTGCTCCGGGATATCCTCTATTGCAGAAAGTTGTCGAAAGAGTTCTTTGTAAACATTCATATCATTGACTGATGACATGATCTACACTCCGAATTATTTTGTATTTCTTTCCATAGATTATTGTAAGGGGAATAAATAGTACATAATCCCAATAACTCCCGGCAATACAGATGCGGCTTGTCCGGACAAGATTGCGAAGTATATATCTTGCAGCACTAAATGTAAACAGACCTCTGATGGGGGAACACTCCCAGTTGTATTTTATTTCTGTACCCCAGATGAAACTTAGCATATTTATTATTACTGGGGCCGGCATCCAGGCTTTCAATGTAAGAGCTGGGTTTGTATACCTGCTTTTCTTAATTGTTTATAGCTGGCTAATTATAAATGGGTTCTCTGTTGGACACTGTCTGTTTAATCAATCCGAACTCTCTATCAAATTGAGCTTGTAATCCTTTGTACAACAGCTTCTGTACTTTTTCTCTTGTTTGCTGAAACCTAAATGAAGAATTTAAATAAACAAAGATCTGCTTCTCTATTCTATCACTGTATACATTTCCAACCGCAATAAGATCTGTATGGATGACTACTCCATTGATGAATAATTGAGTATCCCTCAGAATCTGATTTTTTTTAAGCGCAATTGAATTGTTTGATACGCTTGAGAACCCAATGGAACTGATCTCAACTATCTTATCTTTATAAATTTTCCCGTTAAGGGAGTAATTGACAGTGTTTCTACCATTTTCAGGCAGTGAGTATTTCAGTATCCGGTTCCTTCCATTGGCTTCGTTAGCTTTAAGAACGGTTAACAATATTCTTGTAACTTCATCAAGATCATGATCCAATTGAATGTATCCGCAATTTATATTCAGTTGGTAAAGTAATTTATCAACCAATTCCTTATTAAAATTTCTGTTAAAAGAGAGAACTCCTATATTAATATAGGGTTGGTTAACAACTAATTCCTCAATAAACATCTCCCACTCATTTAATGGCATTCCAACATCCAGATAAATAAAAAACAATGTGCTGCTGTACGCCTTAGCGATAGAGCTGATCAAGTTATGATCATTCAAAATATATACTTCAAACCCTTTTCCAATTAAAGTCTCAATTACAACTCCCTTAATTAACTCAGGAGGATTTATAAATACGATTTTTTTCCCATTTCTTGTTTCGATTTTCATTATATTATTAATTCCTATTTAAATTGACGGTGATATAATTACAATTGGAGTATCCTGATATCGGAACTTCCGGAAATTATCTCACTTGAAGCTCCATGAAATTAATCACCTGTATCTTATTTCACATAATAGTAAAGCCATGAAATCTGGTCATTATCATTTGATAAGACGTTTTTTTTGATTCTCTTTCAGTGTTCTTTCCAGGATTTACCATCGAAAATTCATTTCATCTTGCGCGGGAAATGCGCTGACGACATTACCAAGATGAAGCACCCAGGGTGTAGATTGTACTGGTTGACAAGCCTGTTTACCAAAGATGATGAACAGTCAATAATTTTTTCATGGATTTCAATGTACAGGGGATCTGGCAGACAGAGGCTTCTGATGTTATCCTTTCAGAGACCATGAGCCTGAAGATCCATACACTGACAATACGTTACATCATCACCTTCTCTCTGCTTATCCTTCTGCCTGTATTTCTGTTTACCTTTATATCCAGTATCGCTTACAGCCGCTACCAGAGAGATCTGAGCAAGATACAGATGCAGGAGACCGTATTTCAGATGGCGGACAATCTTAATGACGAGATTGCCCAGGTCTCCATTCTCTCCAGCGCCCTTATTCAGTATGAGAGTTTCCGCAGGGTCTGCGACCTTTTTGATCTTGCTCAGACACAGAAGGATATCTACCTCCAGAGCGAGACCCTGGACCTGGAACTGAGCAAACTCTTCCTCTATACCAGCAAGAGGGGAATCATCCATGTATACACCCGAAGCAAACCGGTCTTTCTTTTCAGAAACTTTCCGGCAGCAAGAAATCAACAGGATACACTTCTGCCCGAAGAGGCAATGGACAGTCTGATTGTTCAGACTCCCGGGGCCATTAAGATTTCCGATGATTTCTTTACTCTCTACAGCACTGAGGATATAGAGAAAAGAGAGCCGATGCTGACCATCGGTATAAAACCCGCCCTGAAAACAACAGGATCATCCATTAAAAAGATTATCTTTACCTATAAAATTCAGGTTTTTGAAAAGATCTACAGAAACAGTTCTGACCGGCAGTTCAGCTACATAACCGACAGTGAGGGCAATATACTTCTCAGACCCTGGTCGAACAGGCATCTGGATGAGATGTTGGAAAAGAACAGTCTTGAAACTGACAGGTGGCTTGTCCTTAATGCCGGGATCGACAACACAGACTGGGTTCTCCACCATGTCATCGATCTGCAGGCCTTCCTTGAGCCCTTTTACAAGATTCAGAGGTTTTCATTTCTGATATTTGCATTCCTCTTTCTCTTCTTTATCAGCTACACGGTGATCTTCTTCCACAGCATGATATCCCCCCTCAATATTTTGATTGAAAAGATGCAGCTTGTTGAGGGAGGTGACTATTCCGTATCGGTACCTGAACCAGCAGAGAAGGAGCTGAACCACCTGTTTCACAGTTTTAACAGGATGATCAGCAGGGTAAATGAACTGACAGAGAGACAGTCCAGGATTGACCGGGAAAAAGGCCTGCTGGAACTTCAGGCCCTGCAGTATCAGATTAACCCTCACTTTATTGCCAATACCCTGAACAGCATCCGGCTTATGGCGGTTGTTAAAAAGAATGAGAACATCAAGAATATGACGGCCTCCCTGATGAAGATCATCAACGACAGCTTCAGGGGGGAGGGCAACAAGAACACCCTCCGTGATGAAATTGCGGCGCTTCAGAGTTATGTACACATCATGAAGGTTCGTTTCAGCACCCCTCTGGAACTCCGTTTCTCCATTCCCGGGAATCTGGAGAATTCTCTTATAATGAAGATGGTGCTTCAGCCCATTGTAGAGAACTCCGTAATCCACGGGTTTGTCCGGAAGAAGGGGAAGGGCATCATCCTGATAAAAGCCGAGGAACAGGAAGGTGTTCTGAATATCCGAATCTGCGATAACGGCTGCGGTTTTCAGATGGACGGAGGGACTCTTCCGGAGAAACCCGAGAGCGGAGCCGCCGGTACCCTTACACGGGTGGGAATTAGAAATGTGGACAGAAGAATCAGACTCAACTACGGAGAAGACTTCGGAGTGAAGATGCGCAGCAGACAGGGGTTCTTTACAAGAACAGATATCAGGATGCCCCTGATTGACAGCAGGAAGGATGAAAGATGATTTCCATAATGATTGTAGATGATGAACCCCTTGTCAGAGCCTCTCTCCAGTCCTTTCTGAACTGGGAGGAGTACGGATACTCCTTTGTCTGTGAGGCTTCAGACGGTTTTGAGGCTCTTGAGGAGATGGAAAAGCACCATGTGGATCTGATACTTCTGGATATTCAGATGCCTGGAATGGATGGTCTTGAATTTCTTGAAAAACTTGAGGACCGCTCACCGAGACCAGGGGTTATTGTACTGAGCGCTAACGACCACTACACCTTTGTCCGGAAAGCCTTCCAGCTGGGAGCCATGGACTATATTCTGAAGTCAGACCTGGATGAGAAGACCCTCCTTGAACTTCTAAACAGCAAGAAAGACGGACTCCAGCGGGATAAACCAGAGGACTCCCGGTCCTTGAAAATGAGGGATGTGGAGTATCTGAAGCAGAAGCTTTTTCAGGATCTCTTTGAACAGAGAAATCCGGAGCTGACCCTGTCCATGCTTTCAGAACTGGAAATCGAAATATCCTTCCCCCTGCGGATCTGTCTTCTCTGGTCCCCGGAAAAAGTGGAAGAGAATATCCAGGGGATGCTCAGGCTGAACGCCTCCCAGTTCCTTAAGAAACGGAATGCCCCGGGAAGCTGTTTTGTTACTCAGGAGGGAGAGGTCTTCTTTATTCTGGATGTTGTACGGAATCCTGAAAATGCACAGATATTCTGCGACTCCTTCTGCAGAGACTTTATAGAGATAATAAGAGACGGAATCGATCTGCCACTGGACTACGCCCTGAGCAGCCAGTGCGAGGCCCTGCAGGAACTTCCGGGCCAGTACAGGTACACCCTCTCCCTGAAATCCGTAGAGAGCAGGATGATCAGGCGGGCTAAAAAATACATCCATCATCACTACGCATCTCCCGCCCTCTCTCTTGAGGAAGTCAGTGATCATGTTCAGATCAGCAAGGCCCATCTGAGCGCCCAGTTCTCAAAGGAAACGGGAACAACCTTCCGGGACTATCTGACAAAGGTACGTATTGATAATGCCAAAAAGCTGCTTCTGGAGACCAGTCTCAAGGTCTATGAGATCAGCGAGATGGTGGGTTACCCCAATGTGGAGCACTTCTCCCGGATCTTTAAGAAAACCGTGGGAACCACTGCCAACCGCTTTGTGAATCAAAAGAAAAACTAATCCTTTAAAAGATCAATAAACCGTAACCGCATTCATTTCAAGGTGAAAATTCCGGGTGTATTCTGAATTTAAAGCACGAAAAGATGCTCCCGGTTCACAATTTACCCGGTGAGCAGATATAAGGAGAATGATATGAAAATCGGTATTAAGGTGCTCTTTCTTTCCATGGTTCTGCTGCTTTCGGCAGGACTTCTTTTTGCTACAGGGCAGCCTGACGGAGACAGTTCCTCTGTTGTTATCAAAATGGGCGACAACCTTCCTGACAGAACTGTCGGACTCGGTGCAGTAGCGGAAGCCATAAACGAAGAGTTTATCGCCATGCATCCTGAGGTAAGCTTTGAAGTTGAAAGCTACCAGGACCAGCCCTACCAGCAGAAAATCAAGATATACGCCACGGCAGGTCAGCTCCCTGACATTATGAAATACTGGAGTTTCTCCACCCTTCTGAAACCCCTTGTGGACAGCAAACTGGTTGTTCCCCTGGACAGAGCCGCTCTGTCAGACCTCCCCTGGATGCCCGGTGCACTGGAAGGCAATGTCTACGGCGGCGAACTCTACGGAATCCCCCTGACAGCAGACTTCTGGGTTGTATTCTACAACCAGGCCATCTTCGACAAGGTGGGTGTTGAGGTACCCAAGACCCTGGAAGAGATGAAGGCTGTTTCCGCCAAACTCTCGGACGCCGGCTACATCCCCGCCGTAACCGATGGAAAAGACGGCTGGCCCCTGAGTATCTCCTATGACAATATCTTTTGGAGAGTCACAGGTGATTACAGCCTGATGGGTGATGCCCTTGCCGGAAAAAAACCCTTTACAGACCCCGAGTTCGTTGAGGCGGCAGAGATTTTCCAGGAGCTCTTCAACACAAGCGGCGTTTTCAGAAATGACCTTGTCACCACCGACTACGGCGCCGCCAGAAACCTCTTCGGTCAGGAGCAGGCCGCCATGTACATCATGGGTCCCTGGGAAATGGGTATGGCCAGCGATGAAAACTTCTCCGAATCCTTCCGCAGCAACGTAAGAGCCGCCCGGTTCCCCGTTCTTGCGGGAGATGAAGACCAGATGGATAACCTGGTAGCCTGGTACGGCGGAAACTACATCGTCAAGTCCGGCAGCAAGCATGAAGACCTGGCCATGGAGTACATCCAGCTCTACGCCGAGAAGTACGCCGATATCATGTGGGATCTTCAGGCTGGTTTCCCTGCACAGGGAATCCAGCCCAAGGCAGATGACAATCAGCTGGCCAAAGACCTTCTGTCCATCAGTGCTTCAGCCACCGCCACCAGCGGTACAACCGCTCTGGATATGCTGACTCCCGCCTTCAAGGAGTCTCACCAGAAGCTCTGCAAGGATCTGGCTGCAGGAATTATCACTCCCGTCCAGTTCTGCGAATCCCTTGATCAGGCTCTTCAGGCAGCCCTGAAATAAATAACCTCCACTATCCCCTGCCTCCGGGCGGGGGATTTTTTTAAGGGTGAAAACCAATGAACCAACTGTTTACAAGTAAAAAAAACATACTCTGGCTTGTGGGTCCGGGTGTTCTTATTATGCTCTTTGCCATTGTGGCTCCGATTCTGTTAAGCGTTTACTACAGCCTGACCGACTGGTCCGGCTTCGGTGCCAAAACCTTTATCGGTCTGGCAAACTACAAAGAGGTCCTCTTCCAGGACCCCACATTCTGGCGTTCCCTCTATAACGCCCTCCTCCTCCTTGTTGTTACGGTCTTTATCCAGAATGTTCTGGCCTTTATTCTGGCAGCCGTACTGAATCAATTGAAAGAAAAATACTCTCTTGTACTGAGAACCATATATTTTGTTCCTGCAATTCTGACTGTAGTCGTTATCACAAAGCTCTGGACCAATATGATGAACCCCAACTACGGGATGATCAATAAACTTCTGGGAGCCGTCGGGCTTGAAGCCTGGCAGCACAGCTGGATCAGCGATCCGAAGACGGCCCTGGGGGCGGTTATATTTATCACTGTCTGGCACGGTTTCGGCTGGGCCCTCCTCTTCTACTACTCAGGACTGACCACGGTTCCCCAGGAACTCCATGAGGCCGCCGTTGTGGACGGAGCCGGTCCGTTCAAACGGTACACTGCCGTTGTTATCCCCTATATGCTGCCGGTGATTCAGGCGGTTATCATCATCGATATCACCTCCTGCCTGAAGCAGATGGAGATCATCCTTCTCTCCACCGAGGGAGGTCCGGGAAACACCACTCAGTTTGTGGCCTACCATCTCTACGAGCAGGCATTCAAGTTCTCCCGCTACGGCTACGGCAACGCTATTTCCATTGTCTTTGTAATTGTAGCCCTGACCATTACCATGCTGGCCCAGAAGTATCTGTCCCAGGCCAACGAGAAGCTTTAGGAGAGGAAAATGAAGAAACTATCAATCGGACAAATAATCATATTTTTCTTTCTGATCCTTATCGCCCTGGCACAGCTCTTTCCCCTGTTCTGGCTGTTCAACTACTCCCTTCAGAAGAGTTCAAACCTCTTCGGCCCCAAGCTGCTGGATATTCCTGTGGACCCCCAGTGGGGCAACTACGCAAAGGCCTGGATTAACGGAAGGATTGCCCAGTATCTGACCAACAGCGTTATTGTTGTGGCAGCGTCCATCTTCTTTATCCTCCTCTTCTCCTTCACCATCGCCTATGCCTGCAGCCGCATGCAGTGGAAACTGAGGAAGGTCGTCTACAACTTTGTTCTTCTGGGAATGGTTATTCCCATCCATACCACACTGCTGCCCAACTTTATCTGGTTCAGCAAGTTTGGTCTGATCGATACCCATATGAGTCTGATAATCCCCTACACCGCATTCTTTCTGGCCTTCAGCGTGCTGATGTTCACGGGCTTCCTCCACTCCCTTCCCTTTGCCATGGAGGAGTCGGCCTATCTGGACGGAGCAGGACTGGGAACAATTCTTTTGAAGATCGTGGCTCCCATGGTAAAGCCCGGATTTGTCACCGTAGGGATTATGGCATTTCTGAACAGCTGGAACGAGTTTATTATGGCCAACACCTATCTGGCCTCGGAAACCAAGAGAACCCTGCCCTTCTCCATAATCCGCTTTGAGGGTGAGTACGCCTCGGACTATGCGGTGCAGTTCGCCTGTATGGTTATTGTGGCGGTAATTCCCATAGCCCTCTACTTTATCTTTTCCAAAAGAATCATTGCCGGTGTTACCGCCGGTTCAGTTAAAGGTTAAGAGTGGAACCCGGTCCTGCCGGGTTCTTTTTTTGATCTCAAGCCGGATCTATCCGGTCAATTAATATCAAACTGGAGATTATTATGAGCAATTACACATTCCCCGAAGGTTTCAAGTGGGGCACGGCCACGGCATCCTATCAGATAGAGGGGGCCGTCAATGAGGACGGCAGAGGTCCCAGTATCTGGGATACCTTTTCCCACACTCCCGGAAAGATCGAAGACGGAAGTACCGGAGATGTGACCTGTGATCACTACCACCGCTACAAAGAGGACGTGGCCCTGATGAAGGAGATGGGCATCAGAAACTACCGCTTCTCAATCTCCTGGTCACGGATTCTCCCCTCAGGCAAAGGAGAGATAAACCGGAAGGGACTGGATTTCTACAAAGCCCTGACCAGTGAGCTTCTGAATGCCGGAATCACACCCCATGCCACCCTCTTTCACTGGGATCTGCCCCAGGCTCTGCAGGATGCGGGAGGATGGGCTGCCAGGGAAACCGCCTACCACTTCAGGGATTATGTGGAGATCGTTACCCGGGAGCTGGGGGAGAGCATCAGGAACTGGATGACCCACAACGAACCCTGGGTCCACTCCATGGTGGGACACTTCCAGGGAGACCACGCCCCGGGTCTGAAGGACCTTAAAACTGCCCTGCAGACAGCACACCATATGCTGCTGGGCCACGGTCTGGCCATCCCTGTGATCAGGAAAAACTCCCAAGGAGCCCGGATCGGTATTGTCAACAATCTTGAGTGGATCGAACCGGCCTCTTCGGGTATCCGGGACCGCGAAGCTGCCGCACGCCATGACGGAGCCTACAACCGATGGTACCTGGACCCTCTCTACTTTGGAACCTATCCCCGGGATATGATGGAGTGGTACGGCTCCGATGCTCCGAAGATAGAGGCAGGAGATATGAAGATAATTTCCACTCCCATGGACTTTCTGGGGGTCAACTACTACACCAGGCGGATCATTGCCCATGACAGTCAGGGGAATTTTCTGAAATGCCGTCAGGTCCGCTACCCCTTTATGAGACCCTCGGACTACGAGGAGTGGGAGAACAATGCCGAGGGCCTCTACCGCCTCCTTGTCAGACTGAAGGAGGACTATGAAAACCCCGAACTTCTGATCACAGAGAACGGCACTCCCCTCCCGGATGAGGTCGGCGCGGACGGTGAAGTCCACGACCCTGACAGAATCGACTTTCTCTACCGCCATATCGGTGCCGCCTGGCAGGCCATCGCCGACGGAGTGGATCTGAAGGGATACTTTGCCTGGTCCTTTATGGACAACTACGAGTGGTGCCTGGGATTCACAAAACGCTTCGGCCTGATCTACACGGACTACGAAAGCGGACAACGGATAATCAAGGACAGCGGTCGATGGTACTCTGAGCTGTGCCGTTCCGGAACTCTTCACTTACCTGAATCCTGATTACTGAGCTTTCCCGGCGGACACGCCGGAAAAAAGAATCATTTTTTAATTGAACTTCCTTCATTTCAATTGTATAGTATATCTGTAGACAATATATACAAGGAGAGAGCTCATGGAACAGACCAATGAACGCATTATGGGTTGGGAAGTATCCCACAAGGTGGAGAAAGAGAAGCCGAGGATACTGGACCGCATGAACCTGGGCGGCAGAGAAGTCAAAGCCATGGGCAGAGTCCTGCTCTGTTTTGCCCTTCTCTTCGCTCTGGCCTACTGGTTGGCAGGAAACCCTATTAACGGGACGATCCGGATTGAGACCGCTGCCGTTGGAGACGGGGGGGCGCGGATATTTATCTGGGTCATCCTTCTGGCTGTGCTCTTTGAGTTTCTGGACAGCTCCGCCGGAATGGGATACGGAACGGCCCTGACCCCTCTTCTATTAATACTGGGATTTGATCCCCTTCAGATTGTTCCTGCAGTAATGATACAGCAGTGTATTGCCGGTTTCAGCGCCGCCTATATGCACAGTGAGTTTGACAACGTAGAGTGGAAGGTCAAACCCATGTCTGAAACCCTGAGACTTGCCCTGTTCCTGACAGTAACAGGCTGCCTGGCAACAGTGATATCGACAACAGCCTTCTACAGTATCTTTAAAATATCTGTAGATACCATCAAAATCTATGTCGCAGTACTCTTAATCATGATGGGAGTCATTTCACTTCTAAACAACTCTCGAAGAAAGAGCTATAACCCCAAAATGATGCTCTTCTTCGGAACCCTTGCCGGGTTCAACAAGGGTGTAGGAGGCGGAGGGTACGGACCGGTTGTTACAGTGGGTGGTTTACTTTCGGGTGTGCCTGTCAAAACCATGACTGCCATTACTTCTCTGGCGGAAGGTATGGTCTGTCTCTGTTCTGTGGGCTTGTGGTTTATTCTTATGGCACTGGGCAGGGTTCAGCTGGATTTCATCCTTCTTCCCTCCATGATTATCGGAAGTTTAGTTGCCGTAATTGCGGCCCCCTATGCGGTAAAAATATTTCCCATGAAAGTCTGGAGATGGTTTGTGCCCGCCTACTGCTGTATTCTGGCGGTGTATCTGCTCTATAGGGTTCTGTTCTGAAAAGAAACGACAGCTGCTTTCAGACATTATATAGTTATCTGATAGATATCATAGGATTTACTTTTATTTGAGGAGGACAGGATGGTTGAACCCGGCAGATCCCGGAACAGAAAAGATGTTGGTAATATCCGGCAAATGCTATACAATCCAATGGAAGAATCTGCCGAAGAGTCTCTCTTTGACCCGCAGAATGAAGGGAGTAATATGCGTCTATCAACAAAAAGTGAATATGCCTTTCTGGCCCTGATCGTTCTGGCAGAGAACTACGCATCGGGTTATACAAAAATCGCCGAGATTATCTCCAAAAAAGACATCCCCCGGAAATACCTTGAGCAGATTATGCTGGTCCTGAAGGGGGGCGGTTTTGTCAGAAGTAAAATGGGCCCTGAGGGCGGATATAAGCTGAGCAAGGCTCCTTCTCAAATATCCCTTGCCGAGATCATCAGGCTTCTGGATGGCGCACTGGCTCCGGTTCTCTCTGTGAGCGAGTATTTTTATGAATCCTCCCCTATCGAGCAGAGCCAGGAGCTGATGAATATTTTCACGGACATCAGGAACTACATCTCTGAAAAGATGGAGAACACCACCCTGCAGGATCTGATTACCGGTT
Source organism: Spirochaeta sp. UBA5339 (assembly GCA_002408085.1). Lineage (GTDB taxonomy): Bacteria > Spirochaetota > Spirochaetia > DSM-2461 > DSM-2461 > Oceanispirochaeta. The sequence continues at coordinate 536,413 of DHQL01000007.1, read as the reverse complement.
AACAGATTCTCTTGAATCTGCAAACCGTAACGGATTTGGACCTAATCATCTACTTTGTCCATAGACAATAAAGATAATGAGGTAGAATATGAAAAGCCTGACCTATTTTCTGCTTAAATCGATACCCGGTAATTTTGATGATTGTCTTGATTTCTGCTGCCGAAGGAAAATGAAAGATCCTCCAGTTGTAAGGCTGGATCTTCTTGAAGAGGAACGCGGCAGTTCAGAATCCCCCTTAAGATCCCTGATCTGCCGTTACCACTGGCATTTTGACAGCAAGCTGAGCACAGAGTTTCTTAAGACTTACGGCGCCCTATCCGATTTTGACAGCCCCCTGAAGAGAAAAAAGGACCTTCATAAGGCTATTGCAAGGCTCAAAAGGGATCTGGAAGTACTCAGGGAGCTGGGTGTGAGCAGCTTCGAAGATCCCGGGTCTGCAGATTCAGAAATTATCAGGCAATGGTACTTGTAGCCGGAAAAAGGAAGCCCCGCAGGTCAGTCAGACTTCACCTAATCTTCACACTTCTCGCCGTTTAAAACACTACTCTATCCTTGATCAACAGAATCCCTTCATTGACAATGGAACGATGAAACATATTTTACTATTGGAAGATAATGAAGCCGTCAGGAAATCTGTGGAGAATTATCTTCTTCTTAACGACTTTTCGGTCACATCATGCAGGAGTTGTGAAGAGGTAAAATCAGTCTACAGGGAAGAAGACTTCGATCTTGCCATTCTGGATGTGGGGCTTCCCGATGGAAACAGCTTCCTGCTGGCAAAGGAAGTTTTTACAGACAAGGAGATTCCCTTCCTCTTCCTCACATCCTATGAGGAGGAGTCCAACAAGATTACCGGACTGGAACTTGGTGCCGCGGACTATGTGACCAAGCCCTTCTCTCTGAAGGAACTGATCCTGAGAGTCAAGAAAATCCTCTCCCGCCTGGATGCCGCCCCCAGATACAGCAGCGAAACCAGCCGATGGACCCTGAAGGGAGAGACCATTGAGTGGGAGGAACGCAGCCACCGGATCAGGCTGAATGGAGAGACCATCCATCTTACCACCATGGAGTGGGATATTATGAGAGCCCTGATTAACCACAGGGGGTGCCTGCTGAGCAGAAAGCAGATTCTCTCACAGCTGGAACATCTATCTGATGATCTGAACCCGAGAACAGTAGACTCCCATATCAAGAACATCCGGAAGAAACTGAAAAGCACCGGATGGATATCCACCGTACACAGCCTGGGATTCTGCTTTAACGGAGAGAAGCTTGCCTAAAATATTCTCCCGGATATTTACAATCATGATGGGTATAGTACTCTGTTTTGCGGTTCTCCAGACAATCTGGGCCCTCTCCTGGTTCAACTACGGAATCAGCTATATCATCAACAAGGACATGGTCTCCTCTGCAGAGAAGATAGCCAGGATTCTCTCCTTCGAAGAGAAGGGATACGACTTTCTGATTGCTCCGGACAGCAGCGCTCTGGACAGGATTCTCAGGGACCTCTTTCCGGAGATCCAGGGAATGATCGTTTATGACGGCTCCGGCAACTATATCAAAACAGCGGGAAGAATTGAGAACACTGAAAAATACCGGATACGCTTTAAGAAAATACCCCGTCTTACCGTGCAATATGAGGACGGCAGTGTCTTTTCAATAGAGGTATTTCCCCATCTCCCGAAAAACAGCAGCAATCCCATGATCAGCTGGCTCAGGGTTTATGTCCTGCTCAGTCTGGTTCTGATTCTCTTTATTGTATCTATCATCTTTGTCATATCTGTCCGTATGACCCATAGGATGACCGATGATATTCTGAATATTGCCGCCGAACTGGAGGATCTTGCAACTGGTGCCAGGGATATTCAGTTTTCAGGGGGGATAACCGAAGAGGCCATCAGACTGACCACCGCCGCCGAGGTTCTGCAGGATCAGCTTTTACGCAATGAAAGGAACCAGAAAAGGCGAATACAGGAGCTTACCCATGATCTCAAGGGTCCCATTGCCGGACTTCATGCCATGATTGAGTCGGTGGAACTGGGTGCTGCCGAAATGTCTGCAGAAAACATTGAGATCATGTACAGAGAGCTGGGATACCTGATCACCCTGATAGGAGACATGGCCGAGGTGTACAGACTGGAGGATGCTAAACTCGCTTTCCATCCGGTAGAGACAGAAGCCTCCGGGATTATTGCATCTGTCCTGGAACTCTATCAGCCCCTGGCATCACAGAAGAACATTACCCTTACCAGCAGCTGCACAGTCGACCGTCTGACGGCGGACCCGAACATTCTGGGCCGGGCTCTTGGAAACCTTGTCCAAAACGCCCTTGTCCACGGCAGAGGCGAGACTGTAGGCATCAATGTTACAAGCCATGAAACTTCGGTGATCTTCGAAGTCGTCAACAGCGGACATATCCCCCCTGAGGATCTGCCCCACATCTTTAAACGATACTGGAGTGGAAAAACCGGGGGCAGCGGACTGGGACTCTCCATAGCCGGCATGATTGCCAGAAGACACGGCGGGTACCTTGAAGTGACAAATCTCGATAACAGCAGGGTCAGATCATCCATTACTATTCCCTGCTCCTGAGCCCTCCTTCGGCAATAACTTCAACCGGTAAAACCTTTATGTTCACACAACCGACTCAACTGCCGGATTTCTGCCCATTTTCTTCACATTCCTGACTTTTTTTCCTATTGTCTCTCCATTACACTGCCCAACCTTCTTCTTATATTGCATTAGTGAACACAGTATTTCTGTGAAAAAAACTTGATATGGAGTGATATTAATGAAAAAAGGACTTTTACTTGGCATGACTTTTCTGCTTGCTGCAATGGGACCTCTCTTCGCTGAAACAGTCATCAGCGGTGAGTTCGCTTACGGATTCAACTCGTCTGATGAAGTGTATGAGAATGTCTTTGATACGGGAGATCTGATTTTCACAGGTATCTCTGAGGGCGGAAACGCCTCAATTACCTTTGGACTGGATTTTGCGTCTGTAGACTACTCTGACATGTATGTTTCAACTGACTTTTTCAGCGATATCTATATGACAATGGATATCACCGGAGCCCTGGATGTTGATTCACCCGTTGGTGTCTCTCTTCTGGCCGGACGTACAAGCTACTCTGCAGGAAATTTCCTGGGTGATATCACCGGATACAACACCTACGATATTATCAATGCCGAAACAACCACAACCGGATACATCGGACTTTCCCTGAACGTTCTGGACAGTGTAAATATTGAATACGCCCTGGACCCCAATCTTGTTGACGGTGTTCAGAACATGTACGGAAATATCAATGGAGTCTTCGGACCCGTTGCTGCGGAAGTATTCTTTACTGCTCTTGATGAAGCCCTTGTGGGCGGAGACATCTACAGCTCTGTGGGCGGTGACTTCGTCGCCACCCTGGAAGTCGTTTCCTTCGGTGCCGGTCTTGAATACAACATCGATGACGAGGAGTTCAGATACGGTGCTTCAGCCAGAACCCCCATTCTCCCCAAAACCGACATGGGTATTTCCTTTATGGGATACAGCGATGCCGACATCAACCCCTATGGCCTCAGCTTCGATGCCAACTACGCCATCACAGACGCCATCAAAATCTACGGTGCCTTTATCATGAAGGACCTGGAAGATGTAAACGAAGATACACTGGGATATGAAGTTTCCGCCTCCTACACCTTTGACAGCGACATGACAGCCTACGTTGGTTATGCAGCTGCAGAGAGCGGTTTCAACGCCCTTGGCGATCTTACCGATGACAGCTTCTTTGTAGCCGTTTCCGCTGCTTTCTGATATTCCCTCCTGATTAAGAGGCTAAGAAAAGGCCGCATCAGTTCCTCTGGTGCGGCTTTTCTTCATCTACAGCCATGTCCCACAGTAACCTTCGAATAAATATTCACATAATCTGCATAATTTTCCCCGGCGAACAGGGGCTGAGCCCATTGCCGAGGATGCCTCTCTGGTATATTCTTACCGCCGATTACAAAATCAAGACCGTATTCGGCGGCAAGGAAAATCATTGGACACTACCATTACATCCCCGACGCAGGGGTATTCAGCAAAGAACTTTTTGAAGTTCCTCCTCCCCTCTCTGGCGGGGGCATTTCTCTTTCTATTCCCCCTGACAGTAGACGAAAGCATCAATATTCCCCTGGGGATAATGATCGGTAGTATCGAATCTGTTATCGAACCCGTCGGGATGATTCTGGTGAGCCTGGCGGTTCTTCTTTCCACCGCCCTGACTCTGATAAATAAACTGTGGAAGCCTGCAGGCCTTCGCAAACATTCCCTCTGGAACACCCTTTTTGACGGAGCTCCCATATTCACTGCCCTGAAGCTCGGAGCATCACTTCTTGTGCTCCTTCTGATTATCCAACCCGAGGGATCTTTCTTTGAAATGATTATTCATGAGGACACGGGACTTCTGATGATGGAGCTGGGAACCACCCTTTTTGCCACCTTCCTGGTGGTGACCTTTGCCCTGCCCCTGATAGCCGACTACGGACTCATGGATTTTACGGGGAATATGTTCAGACGCTTTATCAATCCCCTCTTCCGTCTTCCCGGCCGCTCTGCGGTGGACCTTGTCTCTTCCTGGATCGGTGGAAACGCCGCGGGAATCCTGGTGACCATAAGGCAGTATGAGGCCGGATTCTACAGCAGGAGGGAGGCTGTCACCATTGCCACCATGTTCTCGGTTGTATCCCTCCCCTTCTGCCTGATTATTGCCAACACCCTGAATGTGGGATATCTCTTTATTCCCCTCTACACCATCCTGATTCTGGTGGGTATTCTCTCTACAATTATTATGGTTCGGATACCGCCCCTTTCACGGATAGAAGACAGCAACCACAACGGCCTGCCCCGTAAGTCGGCAGAAGAGGTTCCCGAAAATGTCAGCGCTGTCAAATGGGGACTGAAGTGCGCCGTTGAAAATGCAGAGAAGGCGGGAGGTGCAAAGGATGTTCTTGCGGGGGGCTTCAAGGACTCTCTTGATCTTATCCTGAATGTGATTCCCGCGGTCCTTTCCATCGGCACCATCGGTCTGGTACTGGCAGAGTACACTCCCCTCTTTGACTGGATCTCCATTCCCTTTGTCTACTACCTGCAGGTCCTTGGAGTTCAGGAGGCTGCGGCAGCTGCGCCTACAATGCTTGTGGGTTTCACCGATATGTTTCTGCCCGCCATTATCGGATCGGGAATTGAAGCCGTTGAAACCAGACTGATTATCGCCATTGTCTCCCTGGTGCAGATTGTCTACCTCTCGGAGATGGCTGCGGTTCTGCTCTCATCCAGCATTCCCGTCAAACTCAGGGACCTGGCAGCTATTTTTCTTGTGAAAACAATCATCGCCATTCCCATTACGGTTTTCCTTGTCCGCCTGGCGGGATTTGCCGGACTTATAGGCTAACCTGCTCTGAAGCATAGCTGTTCCAATACTGCCTGGCGGTCATCCCGGTAATTGACTTAAACTGGGTTGAGAAATACTGTCCGTCCGGCGGGAAACCGCATTCCACTGAAATTTCATAGATTTTCTTGCTTCCCTTCTCCTTCAGAAGGGAGCAGGCGAGATCAATCCGTTTACGATTAAGATAACTGTGATAGGAGAGGCCCATATGCTTCTTGAAAAGCCGGCCCATATAGTCACTGTTTTTAAAAACCAGGTTCTCGCAGAGCCAGTTGAGAGAGAGTCTTCTGTTTTGCAGATTGTACTCTGTATACTCAAGGATTCTATCAATCAGAGGATTTCCGCATGTAGGGATTTCCCTGCATTTCCCCAGCACATAGGACCTGACTCTCTCCTCAAGTTCCTCTTCATCCACAGGTTTAAGAAGGTACTCAAGGACACCGTAGCTGACGGCTCTGCGGGCATACTCAAATTCATCAAACCCCGACAGAACAATGTAATCCGTCCGGGGAGAGAAAACCCTTGCCTGACGGATCATATCAAGACCGTTCAGCCTGGGCATTCTGATATCGGTAATCACAAGTCCCGGTTTCTTTTCACCGATCAGAGTAAGTCCCTCCCTGCCGTTTTCTGCCAGGGCGACGACTCTACATTTCAGTCCCTGCCAGTTTACTCCACTGGCTATCCCCTGTCGAATCAGTTTTTCATCATCAACAATAATCACATCAATCATGACGCCGCCTCCAGCGGAAACAGGACACAGCAGCCGGAGCCGCCCTCGTCCAGATTATACAGCCGGAGGGAAGCCCGGCCCTTATAGTTTATACTGAGACGTTTATTGAGATTTGGAAGCCCAAGCCTTCCCTCCCTGCGTTTTTCAACTATATCCGGAAAATTCCTGAGCACTTCAACGGGAAACCCGGGGCCGTTGTCCTCGACAGAGATTCTCATGCAGTCCCTCTCAAGCTCAATATGAAGCTCGATACAGATACTGCCGGGTCCCTCTTCAACACCGTACTTGATGGAATTCTCAATAAGGGGCTGGATCAGAAAGGGAATAACCGGATGGTTCAAAGCTTCGGGATCAATAAAATAATCAATCTTGAGTTTCTCCTGATATCTTATCTTCTGAATAAAGAGATATTCATCCAGAAACTTCAGCTCATCCCTTAGTGGCAGATAACTTCTTTTTTCCCCCAGGTTGTGTCTCATCAGCCGGCTCAAGGCAAGGATCATTCTGCCCAGATCACTGCTTCCCGACTCTTTAGCCATCCAGCGGATCGAATCAAGGGTATTATAGAGAAAATGGGGGTTCATCTGCGACTGAAGCATATTGAGCTGAGCATCCTGAAGACTCATCTGCATCATATAATCCTCATGAACCTGATTTTGAATCTGCCGGAGAGCGATATTTACATCCTGATAAAGGTTTCTGATCTCATCGGTCACCCCCGATGATGACGGTATATCCAGGGTGATATCAAAATTGTTGAGCTCAAAAACCGAAAGTTTCCGGCTGAGACTTTCCAGTGGTTTGGTGATTCCGCGAACATAACCTCGGGTACCGGTAAGAAGCAGAACAACAATCAGCAGTTCAGTAAGAACAAGAATCCTTGTCAAACGGCTGTTTATCGTTTGATAATCTCTTGAATCTCTCAGAGCGATGTATTCAATACCATCTCTGTTCCCTTCCATATAAACCGCAAGATAGGACTTTCCCCTCTCATTGAAGATCCAGTGTCTTCCCTCCTCCGGAATATCCGGTGGCCCGGGGAGTGGACCCTCAATTTTTCTGTTAAGAAGTGTTCCGTCACAGTAGACAAGAATATCCACATGGTCCAGATAGGCGGTTCGCTTGCCGAAATAGTCCATCATGATGTCCACATCAAGGTAAACACTCATGATTCCCAGAGGATAAAAATCCAGGGTTGAGATATCACGGATCTCTCGTGAATTAACCAGAAAGCCTCTGCCCATGGAGTGGTAGTGATCCAGACCTCCGTACTCTGCATACTCATCAAGAGACCGCCTGTTGAGATTCTGCTTCTGGATACCCAGATTTCGTCCCACAACAATACGCTCATACCCGGGGATCTCCGCTTCAATAACACTTATATAGGGTTTGCTGAAGGCACTCTGATAGAGAAACTGCTCAATACTCCGTCTGAAAAGGGCAGCTTCATAGATGGAATCAATACTGTTGAGCCCCCTGATGCTGTTCTGAACCTTCTGATCCGTTGAGATTGCAAGGGACATATTGGAAACTGCCTCAAGTTCAATTTCCAGAAAAGCAACGGCAAGCTTCACGGTATCAAGAAAATTGTCATTAAAGGCCTCTTCATAGCTTCTCTTGATGGTGAAAAGGACAGTAAGAGAGGACAGGAAACTGATCAGAACCATGACCAGAAGCAGTCTGTTCAGTTTAGAGAAGAGAGTATTGGTCAGTACAGCATTCTTTATCCGTTCTTTGATAACCACACCTCATGGAAACCGCGGAAAACTGCGGAAGCTTCGGACATTTTCTGTCTCCGATAAAAGAACTCCTGTGAATCCTCCAGTTCAGAAAATAAATATACCATGGTTCTCAGGATAGATGATTTATAATTCACATAGATATAGGGCATAGTATAAAAGCCGGGATGGAACCACCGGAGGTCCTGGTGAAGATCCATCCCGGTAGAGAGATTTAACCCTTTATACCCTCCGTACTGATTCCCTCTATCAGATATCTCTGAAGAAGAATAAAGATAACGAACACCGGAACAAGAGAGAGGAAGGACATGGCATAGATGGCTCCCCAATTGGTCATTCCACTGGGATCGGCAAAGGATCTCAGTGCCAGAGACACGGTGTAGAGTTTCGGATTGTTCAGATAAATCAGAGGCATCAGAAACTCTCCCCAGGTCCAGTAGAAGGCAAAGATCGCAGCCGTAATCATTGCGGGAGTGCACAGGGGCATAATTATGGTGAAAAAAGTCCTGAATCTGTTGCAGCCGTCAATCTCGGCCGCCTCATCCAGGGTGCGGGGAATCCCCCGGATAAACTGGACAATCATAAAGATGTAGAAGGCTTTTCCGAAAAAGTTTGGAAGGATAACCGGAGTGAAACTGTTAACTAGTCCGAGATGACTGAAAAAGAGATACTGGGGAATAAGCTGAATCTGAATCGGCAGCATCAGTGTTGAGAGCATACAGGCAAACCAGAATTTCTTGAAGGGAAAGTTGAGTCTTGCAAAACCATATGCGATAAAGGCGGACGAGAATACCACAGCTATTGTGCTGATTCCGGTTATGATAAATGTGTTTTTGTAAAAAATGGTAAAGCTTATATTTCCGAAACCCTTCCAGCCGCTTATATAGTGATCAAAGGTCGGATTTGCAGGAAAAATGGAGGACACTCTGGTAAAGAGTTCATCTGTAGCCTTAAAGGAGCTGCCCGCCAGCCAGAGAATCGGATAGATCATTACAATTCCAAGAAGGGCTACAAGGGTATGGTAGCAAAGGGTTTTAACCCGCTCTTTTCGTTTGTTTAATTTTGCCATGTTTTACTCCGCCTCATAATGAACCCAATAGGGGGATGATTTGAAAACAAGCCCTGTCATTAGAGCAATTGTGATAAGCAGTACCATGGCCATCGCTGAACCGTATCCCATCTGGAAATTCTCGAAGGCTCTCCTGTAGAGGTAGAGGGCATAGAAATTAGTTGTGTCCAGCGGTGCTCCTTCGGTTACGATAAAGGCCTGGGTAAAGGCGGTGAATCCGGTAATCATCTGCATAATCAGGTTGAACAGAAATATCGGAGTCAAAAGGGGAAGAGTGATTCTGAAAAACTGCCTGAAGGGTCCCGCTCCGTCAATAGAGGAAGACTCATAGAGTTCTGTGGGAATCTGCTTCAATCCCGCCAGAAAGATCAGCATGGGAGATCCGAACTGCCAGACAACCAGAAGGATCAGCGTCCAGATGGCAAAGCGCGGGTCACCAAGCCAAACCGTATTGGAGGGAAGTCTAAAGACGGCCAGAACAGCATTGACCAGGCCGTTGGGTTTAAAGATTTCTCTCCACATCACCGCCACGGCCACACTGGAACCGACAACAGAGGGAGCATAGTAGAGTGCCCTGTAAAAGTAGTTTCCCCTCCTCTTGTTGTGCAGCAGCAAGGCCACCATAAGGGCAAAAATCAGCTTGGAGGGAACAGAAAAAAAGGCGAAGTAGAGAGTCGCTCTAACCGATTTCCAGTACCTGTTGTCCTCACTGAACATTTTCACAAAGTTTTTCAGTCCTACAAACTCGGGGTTGGAAAACATATCGTAGTCGGTAAAACCCAGGTAGAGGGTCGCCGCCATTGGGACCAGTGTCAGTCCCAGAAAGCCGATCAGCCAGGGCAGTATAAAGATATACCCATCAACAGCATCCCGGACTGAGTGTTTTTTTATTCTAATCATAGCCTGTCTCACAGTTGGATTGGGGAGCCCTCTTTATCTGACAGGCTCCCCTGGATATAAAGAAAAAGAATCAGTTCCTGGTAAGGATCTTTTCAGCACCGCTGCGCAGATTGGCAATGGCTTCCTGTACTGAGATCAAGCCGTAGGCCATGGGATCCCAGAACTCGGGGATATAGACATTTTGAAGAAGGTCGGAGTATCCAACAGGATCCGGCTGGGGAAGAGGACTGCTGTCTGTTGAAACTCTGGTTATGAAATCAAAGGCAATAACAGAAGCAGGCTCAAGCATGGGCTTAAGCCCCTCTCTTATATGTGCGGCAATTGGAACCCCGCGCTCGGCCAGCAGAATCTCATTGGCACCGAGATCATTGGTAAAAAAGTTTATAAAATCTGCGGCTCTCTCGGGATTCTTTGATCTGCTGCTGACAGAGAGAAACTGTCCGGGTTTCAAATAGTTTGCAGAGGGTCCGTCCTTAGTCAGACGGGGCAGATGAGTCATATAGAAGTTACGGTTGGGACCGGCGGCAGTACTGAGAGCTGTCAACTGGTTGCTCCACATCATCTCCATGGCAGAGTCGCCGTTCACCATGGCTACAACCTCAACACCCTTGTTGTGATAAAGGGCCAGTTCTACATCTCTTGAAGGAACGGCACCGGCTTCCATCAGTTCAAGGACCATATTGCAATACTCTTCCAGAACAGAGTCGTCTGTATAGCCGAGCTGTGTTCCGTCATCAGTATAGGCCCACTCTCCATTACTCAGATAGAGAGCCTTCCACATCTGCTCATTAAGAAGGTCATGACCCATGCCGTAGATACCCAGTTTTTCATGGATCTCAAGAGCAATTTCCTTGAACTCCTTCCAGGTCCAGTTCTGATCGGGAAGAGGAATGCCGGCTTCTTCGAACTTGTCCACATCAAGAACAATGCACATTGAGTTGAGTCCGATATTAACTGCATAGAGATCACCACCGATCCGTCCGCCGGAAAGAGCGCTCTCTTCAACATCCGAGAAATCGATAATTCCCTTATCAACATAACCATCCAGAGGTTCCATCAGTCCCTTGTCCACCCACTCTGCAAGCTTCGCATAGTCCTGCTGCATTACATCGGGAAGCATGCCTCCGGCTGCCATCGTGGTTACCTTGGTCCAGTAATCCCCCCAGCCGGCAAACTCATAGGTGATATCCACATTGGGGTTCTCCTCCATATAGAGGTCTATTGTTTTGATTGTTCTGTCATGACGGTTCTGAGAACCCCACCAGATGATGGACATCTCATCCTTTCCTGATTGGCCGCCCTCGCTCTGCCCTCCGGCAAACAGAGGCATTGCAACTAAAGCGATCAGAAGCAGAAATACCAGCTTTCTCATTTTATTCTCCTTTTGAATAAGTGTGTGATTACTGGTATTTTCTCTCTGCTGAGACTAATTGAACATCAAATTATTCGATCATTTCTTTAAAAAATCCGACATTTTCCCGGAAACAGGGAAGGGTCAAGTGCGAAAAACCTCGGAACTCTCTCTTGAGATCTTCAGGAGCTCATCGAAATGTCCGGTAAGCTCCTCCATAATCTCTCTCAGAGCCCGGGTATGATCGTCCACCATCCTGCTGCCGCCGAGGATTCCATCAAGATGACGGCTTACCTGTTCGGTGCCTTCATTCATATCGGTCATGGCACGGGAGAGTTCAATAAAGCAGGCCGTTACAGAATCGAGGTTCCGAATGATTCCCTCCATCATCCTGGAGGACTCCCGGGAGGACTCTCTGGTCTCTTCAATATTCTGAAGGATTCCCGTCAGGTCACCGGCAATAATCTGGGCGTTCCTGGCAGTTTCGTTGGCCAGTTTTCTGATCTCCCCGGCCACGACGGCAAAACCGCTTCCTGCGGTTCCCGCATGGGCTGCCTCGATGGCCGCATTCATGGAGAGAAGATTTGTATTAACCGCAACTGAGTTGATTGTCTTGTTGACAGACTGAATCTTGTCCACACTCTGAAAAACACTGTCCACGGACTTGACGCTCCGTTCCAGAACACCGGCACTGTCCACGGTCCCCTCCTTCATGGAGTGGATCTGATTGTGTCTTGACTGGACAATGTTATTGGCTTCGATAATGGAGGCGATCATCTGCTGAATGGCGGCACTGGACTCCTCAACTGCCGATACCTGATCGGAGGAACTGTCATGCATGGAGACCGCATGATCGGAGATCTGCATCACCACAGAGCTGACCTCCTTAACCTTCTCTTCAATCTTCCTTGTGGCAGAAGCCACAGACTCCTTTCCTCGTTTGAGCATCTCAATCTGATAGTGGTGACAGTTCTCAGCTTTGTTCAGACCATTGTAGATGGCTATGGCCATTCCGGCACAGGAGTTGTATCCGCAGGAGGCGCAGTTATAGAGATCTTTTTCCGACTCCTTGAGCATGGACCTGTAAATGCCCTGCTGCTCCCGGTTTCCGGGGATACGGACCTTGCTCTGATCCGAGCGGTCCCTGTAGCTCCTGTTGTAGAGATCTTTCCTCCAGTATCCCCCGGTGATCCTGGCAAGGGTCTTTCTGGCTTTCCTGTTGCTCAGCTTGCCGCTGTATTTCTTTCTGGCCCGGATTGAGCGCTCCTGAACCGCAGAGTCCAGCAGATCCCTGGGAAAGTCTCTGCACCCGGTTCCGGTTCCGCCGTTGCAACCCTTCTCGCAGTTCAGACAGTCGATCAGCAGAGGCAGACCATCCCGGTCCTTAACCTTCTCAAGGCTCTTGAAGTAGTCATAGACCGTGTGGGGTCCCTCAATTTTCCGGACGCGGCTCATCAACTGAGGTGCTTCCCGCTCCACCGTATCCTTCAGTCCCCCGGGGGATGAAAAGAGCACGGCCCGCTCTGCCTGAGCCGAGGTATAGGGAATAGCCTCAAAGGAATCCAGAGTCACACCCTTCTCCTTCATATAGCTTTCAATTGAGAGGAAGGTAAGATTCAATACATCCTCCCCCACAGATTCAAACTCTGTTTTCTTTGCAATACAGGGCGAGATGGCGATTATCTGATGATCCGCATACTGAGGATAAAATTCCCTTATCATCTTAACGCTGTGCATCATCGGGGAGTCCAGGGGAGCAAGATGGTCCAGAAGACCCGGCTGGTAGATCTCCATGTAGTTGACAATTGCCGGGCAGGGCTGGGCAATCATAAAACTGTCTCCATGATTTTTCAGGTAGTCCAGATAGGAGCGGACCGTCAGCTCTGCACCGAAACTGACATCGAAGAATGCCTCCACACCGAGGGAAGCGAAGAGCCCGTTCAGTTTCAGCAGATCTCCGCCGAAGGATGCGGCAGCCGACGGTGCAACAATGGCAGCATACTTTTTCCTACTCCGGTTCTCTTCAAAGACCGGCCAGTCGTCAATGTAATACCGTGAATGCTGACGGCAGGCGTCAATACAGGAACCGCAGCCGATACAGGTCAGATGGTCGATCTTAACAGTGTCTCCGCTGCCGTCAAGGCAGTATTTAACCGGACAGACTGCTATACACTGGTGACAATTGATACAAAGATCGGGGTTCACCCCCACAACAGGACTGGTCTGCATAATCTAATTTTTCTCCCGATAAAGAATTTGTTACTCTCTATTTCAGGCGGGACTCAGTTGAATTTTATATTATACATCTCCACTATAGATTTATCAACATACACTTACCCGTGTTCATTTTTAACCGTTTTACAGAGGAGGAAAGGCAGGGAGAAATTCCCCCTGCTTAACTATGGGGTTCAGGGTGTCCTGACAGCCCAAACCGTATGATTGGATGGGCTGACAGCAGAGATGCAGACCACCGGCCGGCCCAGTTCATCCTCCTGCTCCAGAACAATTCCCCTGAACGAACGGCCTCCCAGGATCATCTCAATCTCTCCGGACTTTTCATCGTAGGACCATTTCCCTTTCAGAGACTTCTCCGAAGACCTCACCCGGCCGCCGAAGGCCAGTTTCACCTCGACGGGAGTGTTAATCCTGCTGCTGATCTCAATACCGTGATCAATCAGAAGATAATCTCCCCGCAGCTCCTTACGGGTGATCCCTTCTGTTCGTGCAGCTGTTCCTGAATAGCGGTAGGGCGCCATGGTCAGCCAGCCGTCTGAAAGGCGCAGCAGCTGATGGATACGGGGTTCATGATTTTCACCGCCCTTGTTGAACCGGGTGTGAAAGGCGGTCAGCAGCACATCCACATCCTGAAAAACCGAGTTGTGCCCCGGAGCCATATAGGCCGTATCCAGGCTGGGCAGGGTGTAGTTGCTTGTCATTTTCATGCCGAAGTCGTGGTGATTCTCTTCACCCCCCAGAGTCTGTCCGGCGGGATCCACATAGGGTCCTTCGACATTTTCTGAACGGAAGAGTCTGATCTGGTAGCCGCCGTCCCGCTGAAGACTGCCGTAGGTTACGAAGAGGTAGTACCAGCCGCTCTCTTCATCGTAGTGAATCCAGGGCCCCTCCACGGAGTGATGGAAACCGCCGATGAGTCGTCTTCCGAAATAGGTGTCCGCATCTTCATCTGCCTCGGGATGGATGGGGTATCCCGTCTCTTCATCAATCTCCAGCAGGAAGATCCCTCCGGACCAGGAACCATAGGTCATCCAGAGCCTGTCATCCTCATCATAAAAGAGGGCGGGGTCGATGGCGTTGGGCCAGTGCTGGTTGTTGTAGCCACGTAGCAGAAAGTAACGGGAGTAGTCATCCTCGGGAATAATATCGGAGACATTTGTATATTTGATGGTGGCGGGTGTAAATCCCGAATCGATGATCCTGTCCACAAAGCTGTAGGGACCTTCGATGCTGTCTGACACCGCAAAACAGAGGCTCGACTTGATATAGGAGGAGGTTGTACAGAAGTACATCATATACTGGCCGGTCTTCTTATTATAGATGACCTGAGGAGCCCAGACGGAGTACCAGTTCTCCGAGTTCCGTCCCACATATTCAAAAGCCTTCATATCGGTAAAAAGGTTGTTAAAAAGGGGATTTCTTCCTCCCACATTCTGAGCAAACATCTTCCAGTGAACCAGATCACTGCTGGAGGCCGCGGCCATATGGGTTCCAAAGAGGTAGTATCTCCCATCTTCACTCTTTATAAGGGAGGGATCATGGACCGCCACTCCCCTGTTTGTAACTCTTTCAAGACTCTGTTCTACAGCCGCCGACGGCTCCCCCGTCTCCTGCCGGCTGCATCCTGCGGTCAACATTATAAAGGGGATTAAAAGAATCATTATTCCCTGGTTTACTCTTCTCATTCTTCTCTCCTGATCAATTTTACATTATGCCGCTTCCGGTACCTTGAGCCCCCAGTCGGCCCAAAGAACTATATCATCATATCAATTTTTTTGATACAAATACTTGACTTTAGACCCGTATTAGATGAAAAATACATGGTACATATTTAAGGAAATAGAACAAAAACTGTTTCAATCAAGGAGAATCTGGGTATATGGGAAGACGCATCATGCTGATTGATCCGCAAAAGGATCTTGACGTTATTAAAGGTCTGGCATCTGAAATCCGCATCCGGATTCTTGAAGAGCTGAGGAAGGGCGATAAGAATGTCAACGAACTGGCATCGATTCTGGGCCTTCCCCAGTCCACTGTAGCCACCAATGTAATGACCCTGGCCAAGGCGGAACTTATCAGCTACAAGATACAGAAGGCAGTTAAGGGAAACCAGAAGATCTGCAAGAACATCTATGATGAGTATGTAATCTCCTTTCAGGACACCAAAAACTCCGATGAAGAGGTCATCACAGTGGAGATGCCCGTTGGACTGTTTATAGAATATGATGTCTCCGCACCCTGCGGAATGTGCACCAATAAGAAGATTATCGGTTATCTGGACACTCCCGAATCCTTTCTGGAACCTGAACGAATCAGTGCAGGCCTACTCTGGTTTGAAAAGGGATTTGTGAAGTATCAGTTTCCCAACAACTCCTACAACAAGAAAAAACCCGTCAGAAAACTGGAACTCACAGTGGAGCTCTCCTCAGAGATTCCCGGTACCAATCCCAAGTGGCTCAGTGATATAACCCTCAATATAAACAGTAAAGAGGTGGGAACCTGGACAAGTCCCGGCGACTTCGGGGACAAGAGAGGAAACTTCACCCCCGACTGGTGGAAACTGGAAGGCTCCCAGTACGGTCTGCTGAAGACATGGGTTGTCAACGAAGAGGGATCCTATATCGATGGAATGAAAATCTCGGATCTGACCATTGATGATCTGGAACTGACCGAACACCACTCCATCAAGGTTAAATTTGAAGTAAAAGAGGATGCCGAGAACGTCGGAGGAATCAATATCTTCGGAAAAGGCTTCGGCAACTACAATCACGATATCCTTCTGAACCTCTCTTTCTGATTATTTCCGGCACGTCCTGACACTTCCCGGCACCCTTCAAGCTGATAGTGCCGGTAAAACCGGGAAATTTATCCGATTCCTAACATCAAAGGCATTATACATATCACAAAAACAGGTATTATACCCCCAGAAATGGCGTATTACATCCTCCGGCTCAGGACTCTCTATATTAAACATTATGATATATATGTAAACATTATTTCTACTTATGGCCCATTATCCCCTTGCCAGGGCCGAAAATGCCAGAAAATATCTGAAAATTCAATTTGACAGCCTCCATTAGTCACCCTATAATGGCCTTGCAAATCATAAATGACACTGTATATCAGTTTTCTTGAAACATAAAATAAGGGTGAAAATCATGAAAAGTAATATTGTACTTAACAAAAAGTTTGCCATCAGTAAAATCGATGACAGACTCTTCGGTTCATTTATCGAACACCTCGGACGTGCCGTATACGGAGGAATCTTCGAACCCGGCCATGAAACTGCCGATGAAGACGGTTTCAGACAGGACGTTCTGGAAATGGTTAAGGAACTTCAGGTTCCTGTTGTACGTTACCCCGGCGGTAACTTTGTATCAGCTTATAACTGGGAAGACTCCATCGGCCCCGTCGAAGAGCGCCCTGTCCGCCTGGACCTGGCCTGGAAATCAACTGAACCCAATACCGTAGGTCTCAACGAATTCGCCAAGTGGGCCAAAAAGGCCGACACCGAAGTGATGATGGCTATCAACCTTGGAACCAAGGGAATCTCTGATGCCCGCAACGTGGTTGAATACTGCAACCACCCCGGTGGTTCATATTGGAGTGATCTGAGAAAAGAGCATGGCTATGAAGAGCCCCATGACTTCAAGCTCTGGTGTCTCGGTAACGAGATGGACGGCCCCTGGCAGGTCGGTCACAAATCAGCCTATGAGTACGGACGTCTTGCCGATGAAGCGGCAAAGGCAATCAAACTCTTCGACCCCGAGCTGGAACTGGTAGTATGCGGAAGCTCAACCAACCAGATGCCCACCTTCCCCGAATGGGAACGGGAAGTACTGGAAGAGTGTTATGACAACGTAGACTACCTCTCCCTCCACATCTACCTGAAGAATCCTGAAAATGATCTGGAAACCTTCCTGGCCAGCCCCATGGGAATGGATGACTTTATCGACACAGTTACCAAGACCTGTGACTATGTAAAAGCCAAAAAGAGAAGCAAGAAGACCATCAACCTCTCCTTTGATGAGTGGAATGTCTGGTTTCACTCTGATGAACAGGACCAGGAAACCTACAAGAAGGAACCCTGGCAGGTTGGACCTCCTCTTCTGGAAGACATCTACACCTTCGAAGACGCCCTTGTTGTGGGGGGAATGCTGAACAGCCTGATCCGCCACTCTGACAGAGTAAAGATCGGATGTCTGGCACAGCTTGTTAACGTTATCGCTCCCATCATGACCGAGAATGACGGTACCGTATGGAAGCAGACAATCTTCTACCCCTTCTACTACGGATCACGCTACGGAAGAGGAACCGCCCTGAACCTGCAGGTTGAGTCTCCCAGCTATGATAATAAGACCTACGGTTCTGTTCCCTACATCGACGCTACAGCAGTGTGCAACGATGAGAAAGATGAACTGACCCTCTTTGTTATCAACAGAAACAGCAAAGAAGAGATGGATCTTGAGGTCAGCCTCGACGGGTTTGAAGGTTACAGGATTGTTGAGCACGCCCTTATGGTTCATGACGACATCAAGGCAACCAATACTAAGGACAATCAGAATAATGTTGTTCCCACTGAGGGAAGCGGTCTGAGTGTTGAAGGCGGAGTATTGAAAGGGAAACTAGCCAAACTCAGCTGGAACTGTATCCGTCTGTCCAAATAAGCTGTGTCAACCATGAGGCGGTCCCCGGGGAAGCGGCCCGCCTCATAGAGTTAAGCGAATTTATCCCGGATGGCCGGGATTGAATTATATGTTTCACTGAGCAGGAGCTCGGGAAACAAGGAGGAAAAATGATGAAAGCCGGAATCAAAAAAGCAGCACTCGTACTGCTCACCGGGATATTTGCACTGAGTCTGATCGCCTGTGGTGGCGGTTCAAGCTCCTCTTCTACAGCATCAGCCGGAGGAACAGAGGCTGACAGCGGCGCTGAGGCGATCTCTACTGTAGGTCCCGACAACGCGGTAGCCAAACTGGAAATGTGGACCTTTGTTGAGCTCCACTCTCAGTTCTACGCTTCCATGCTTGAAAAGTGGAATGCCGAGAACCCCGACAAAACAATTCAGATCACTTTCACAACATATCCCTACGGCGATATGCACCAGAAGATGATTCTTGCCAACCAGTCCGGAACAGGCGCTCCCGACCTCTGTGATATCGAGATCAGCCAGTTCCCCAACTTCATGCAGGGACAGGTACAGTTCAGACCCCTGAATGACGTAATCGCCCCCTACAAAGCAGACCTGGTACCCGCAAGAATGGACATCTACTCCAAAGACGGAAACTACTACGGAGCACCCACACACGTTGGTGCAACCGTTATGTTCTATAATACAGAGATCTTCGATGAGTACGGAATCGACTACACAACCATTAAGACATGGGACGACTTTACAAAAGCCGGTGAGGCTCTGAGAGACGCTTCCAACGGTGAAGTTATGATAACTTCCGTTGATACAGCCGGTAGCGACTGGCTCTGGCTTGCAATGGCTTCCATGGGAGAGGACTACACTTCTGCAGACGGTAAACCCCAGGTACAGCAGCCCTCAGTTGCCAAGATGATCAAGATGCAGCAGGGATGGCTGGATGATGGAATCGCAATGGTTTCTCCCGGCGGACACGTTGATATGGAAGAAGGATTCGCCAACCTTGGCGACGGTAAAATCGCAGCCTTCCCCAAAGCCATGTGGTTTATGTCCCGCTTCCTGAACTACCTCCCCGAAATGGCAGGCAAATGGGCTATCGCTCCCTGTCCCGTTTTCGAAGAGGGTCAGCCCCGTTCTGTAGGTATCGGAGGAACTGGTACTGTCGTATCTACTCAGTCTGACCATGCCGATCTGGCTGCCGAGTATATTGCCTATGCAAAACTCTCCTACGAAGCCAACCTGGAAATCTGGGAAGTACTGGGATTCGACACATGTAACACCTCCATCTGGACAGATGAAGCTGTAACTGGCGACACAAGCAACAAATACATCGCCTACTTCGCCACAAATCCCTTCGATACTCTTAACGAGATTAAGGATGAAATCGGAAAGATCCGGGTTGATACAATCTTCCCCGCGATCAACGAGCTCTTCAACCTGACCCTTCTCAACAACTGTTTTGAGAACGGAGCGGGTGTTGATGAGGAACTGGAGTACGCTCAGTCCGATCTCGAACTGGAAATGTAATTCCTTTAACCGGTTCTGTGCCTCCCGACGGCGGTCGGGACCGGGTCGATTGATATCAAATGATATCTGAAAGAGGCCACTGCCGAGTCAGGGCCTCTTTACTAATTTAACAAAGGATTTTGGCTGACATGAAAAAGTTACTTTATTCTCAGAAAGCAGCTCCTTTTGTATTCGTTTTACCCTTTATTCTGAGTTTCGCTATTTTCTGGATCTATCCGCTTATCAGCACCGTCATTATGAGTTTTCAGAATATACTCCCGGGTCAGGTAGAATGGATAGGTACAAGGAACTACGAAAGACTTCTTAAAGACAGAGTCTTCCATCAGGCAATCAAAAACAGCTTCAACTATATGTTCTGGACTCTGGTAATGCTCATCCCCTTCCCCATGATGTTTGCGGCCCTTATGGACAGCAGACTGGTCAAGGCAAAGGGTGTATTCAAGGGCATTCTCTATCTTCCGGCTCTTACATCTGTTGTTGTTGCCGGTACAATCTTCAGACTGATGTTCAGTGAACTGGAAGGTTCACAGATGAACCAGGTTCTCGCATGGTTCGGAATGGAACCTGTGAAGTGGCTGAAAGTCTATACCACAAGCTATTTTGCTCTGGTAACAGTCGCCTGCTGGCGCTGGACCGGTGTAAACATGCTCTACTTCCTGGCAGGACTGAAGAACATTCCCGATGAACTTTATGAGGCAGCCGAAATTGACGGCGCCAGCAGCTTCGGTAAATTCCGTCATATAACATTTCCTCTCCTGAAGCCGACCTCCATCTATGTCCTGACCATCAGTATCTATGCCGGTCTGGCGATGTTTCTGGAAAGCTTTATGCTCTGGAACGGTAACGACTCACCCCAGAACATCGGTCTTACCATCGTCGGATATCTCTACCGCCGCGGTATTCAGAGAAACCAGATGGGTTACGCTTCCGCTGTCGGACTTGTTCTGCTGGCGATTGCCCTGACCATCAACGTAATCCAGCTGTTTATGAACGGCTCCTTTTCCAGAAAGGAGGACAAATAATGAATAATTCTCTGAACTTCGGCTCTCAGAATCAGATAAAAACAAGCATTGCCACCATCCTGGCCAACCTGTTTTTCGTGGTTCTCGGCTTTATTGTGATTTTCCCCTTTCTGACCATATTTTTCGCATCCTTCCGTCCCGGACAGGAGCTGATCCGCTATGGTCTGAGTCTGAAAATCGATCCCGCAAATATGTCGATAAACAACTACGTTTTCCTCTTTTCCGGCACCCACAGCTACTTTACCTGGTTCAAGAACTCCATGGTTCTGACCCTGCTGACGGTAACCCTGACACTGATAGTCTGCTACTTTGTGGCCTACGGTCTGACCATGTACGACTTCAAGGGGAGAAACCTCCTGTTTTTCCTTGTAATCGCCACCATGATGGTTCCCTTTGAGATCCTTATGCTGCCCCTGTATAAACAGATGATCGACCTGAGGCTGATCAACACCACAGCCGGTGTAATCCTTCCCAGGATGACCGCTGCGGCGACAATCTTCTTCTACAGACAGTATATGATGGGACTCCCCAAGGCCCTTCTGGACTCCGGAAGAATCGACGGCGCCAACGAGTACAGAATCTGTGTACAGATCATGATGCCCATTGCCAAGCCCGCCTTTGCAGCCATGGCGATCCTCAGCTCAATGGGAGCCTGGAACGACATGCTCTGGCCCCTGCTGGTATTCCGTGATGCATCGAAGTTCACACTGCCCATCGGTCTGAACACCCTGATGACACCCTACGGAAACAACTACGACCTGCTGATTGCCGGTTCCTGTTTCGCCATACTGCCCATTTTCATCATTTTTATCGCATTTCAGCGCTACTTTATCGACGGTATGACTGCCGGTGCGGTAAAGGGTTGATTTTTTTAAAGGACAGCAAGATTGAATAAAATAAAGATTGATCAGAAGATAACCAAAGGTCAAATCGACAAGAATATCTACGGCCACTTTGCAGAGCACCTGGGCCGCTGTATCTACGAGGGGATCTGGGTTGGTCCCGATTCGGATATTCCCAATGTGGAAGGATACAGAAAGGACGTAATCGACGCCCTGAAGGATCTCGACATCCCCGTGCTGCGCTGGCCCGGCGGCTGTTTTGCCGACGAGTACCACTGGAGAGACGGTATCGGTCCCTATGAAAACAGAAAGAGAATGGTAAACACTCACTGGGGCGGCGTTGTGGAGAACAACCACTTCGGTACCCACGAGTTTATGCGCTTCTGTGAGCTTATCGATACCGAGCCCTACATCTGCGGAAACGTGGGAAGCGGCACAGTTCAGGAGATGAGCGAGTGGGTCGAGTACATGACTTTCGACGGCGAGTCTCCCATGGCCAAAGAGAGAGAGGAAAACGGCAGAGAAAAACCCTGGCCCCTGACCTACTTCGGTGTGGGTAACGAGAACTGGGGATGCGGTGGAAACATGAGACCCGAGTACTACGCCGACCTCTACCGCCGCTACGCAACCTACGTGCGCAACTACGGCGAAAACAGGATCAGGAAGATCGCCGGCGGACCCAATATCGACGACTACCACTGGACCGAAGTGTGCATGAAGAACATCCCCAAGCAGCTGATGTGGGGACTGAGCCTTCACTACTACTCCTTTACCCGCTGCTGGGAAGACAAGGGAGAGGCTCTGGGCTTTATGGAGAAGGAGTGGCATGAGGTTATGGCCAACACCCTCCGCATGGACGAGCTGATCACCAAGCACACCAACATCATGGACGTATACGATCCAGGCAAATCCGTTGCCCTGATCGTCGATGAGTGGGGAACCTGGTACAACGTTGAACCCGGTACTAACCCCGGATTCCTCTATCAGCAGAATACCATCCGTGACGCCCTGGTGGCGGCGGTGAACTTCAACATCTTCCACGATCACTGTGACCGCGTGAAGATGACCAACATCGCCCAGATGATCAACGTACTCCAGGCTGTGATCCTCACAGAAAGGGAAAAGATGATTCTCACTCCCACCTACCATGTTTTCAACATGTACAAGGTACACCAGGAAGCACAGCACATTCACCTTGAGCTGGATACAGAGACCATCGAATGCGACGGCGTAAAGATCCCCGCCATATCTGCCACTGCTACAGTGAACGCAGAGGGTGTGACTCACCTGAGTATCTGTAACCTTGATACGGCCAGCGCGCAGACAATGAGCTGCCTCATGGCCGACCTGACCGCTGACGCGAAGATTGCCGGTACAATTATAGCCGGCAACGCCCGGGACGCACACAACAGCTTCGATAACCCCGAAGTGGTTGCTCCCGCCCCCTTCGACGCCTTCAAGGCGGCCGACGGATGCCTCAGCATTGAACTGCCCCCCATGTCAGTTGTAACGCTCAGCATTGCAAACTGATTTTTACTGAATATCCCCCCTTTTGCTTAAACCGCAGGAGGGGGGATTTTTTTTGCCGGTATTGCCTTTCGGAACAGGCCTGCAGCTTCAGGTCTGCCCCCTTATCGGGCCCGGCTGAAAATAAGGAGTGAAGAATGAAGACACCAGGATTAACAAATGTCCGCATGGAAGGCGGACTCCTCGGACAGAAAAACGACCTTGTGAGAGAGAAGGTTATCCCTTATCAGTGGAGAGCCCTGAACGATGATATTGCCGATGCCGAACCCAGCTATGCCATAAAGAACTTCAAGATTGCCGCCGGTGAGATGGAAGGAGATTTCGGCGGAATGGTCTTTCAGGACAGCGATGTGGCCAAGTGGTTAGAGGCCGTTGCCTACCAGCTGGCCACCCATCCCGACGAGACACTTAAAAAGACCGCCGATTCCGTAATCGACATTATCGAAAAGGCCCAGGACGATAACGGCTATCTGAATACCCGTTTCACCATAAAAGACAGGGACAAGCGCTGGACCAACCTGGCCGAGTGCCATGAGCTCTACTGCGCCGGTCATATGCTTGAAGCTGCGGTAGCCTACTTTGAAGCCACAGGAGAGAGAAAGCTTCTGGATGTAATGATTCGCTTTGTGGACCATATCGGCTCAATCTTCGGCCCCGGAGAGGGCAGGAAAAAGGGATATCCCGGACATCAGGAGATCGAACTGGCCCTGATGCGCCTCTACAAGATCACCGGAGAGAAAAAGCATCTGGATCTGGCCCGCTACTTTATCGATGAGAGGGGAACGCAGCCCCACTACTTCGACCTGGAGTATGAAGCACGGGGCAAGACAGACTTCTGGCCCGACTTCTACAAGGGAGGGAAGGAGTATCACCAGTCCCACCTGCCTGTCAGGGAGCAGAAGACCGCCGTGGGACACTCGGTAAGAGCGGTTTACATGTACACCGCCATGGCGGACATTGCCGCCAGGACAGGGGACGAATCCCTGAAGGAAGCCTGCCGCACCCTGTGGAAGAACACCACCGAAAAGCAGATGTATGTTACCGCGGGAATCGGTTCCAGCGGTTTCCAGGAGGCCTTTACCTTCGACTACGACATGCCCGCCGACAGGGCCTATACAGAGACCTGCGCCTCCATCGGACTGGTCTTCTGGGCCTCCCGGATGCTGAATATGGAGAAGGACGGCCGCTATGCGGATGTGATGGAGAGAGCCCTCTACAACGGTGTAATGAGCGGTATGAACCAGGACGGGGACCGCTTTTTCTATGTGAATCCCCTTGAGGTATGGCCAGATGCCTGTGAGAAGAGAAAGGATCATGACCATGTGAAGCCCATCCGCCAGAAGTGGTACGGATGCGCATGCTGTCCCCCCAACATCGCCCGGCTCTTTGCCTCCATCGGAGAGTATATCTACTCCGTTACAGACCAGGACCTCTACGTTCACCTCTACAACAGCAGCAGCGTCAGCTGGAAGGGGCTCTCCCTTAAACAGAAGACCGAATACCCCTGGAATGGCAGAATTTCCATGACCATCGGAGGAAACACCGATACTGAATCCTCCATCTACCTGAGGATTCCCGGCTGGTGCCAGTCCTGGACCGTCATGGTCAATGGAGAAGAAATAAAGGGCAGCCCTGAGAAGGGATATCTTTGTCTGACAGGAAGCTGGAAAGAGGGAGACACCATCGAAGCGGACTTCGCCATGCCCGTGGAAAGGGTCTATGCCCACCCCCGCATGAGAGATGCCTCGGGCAAAACTGCCCTGCAGAGAGGACCCGTGGTCTACTGTCTTGAAGAGGCAGACAATGGGAAGGATCTTCCCGCCCTCCTTCTTGCAGAAGACGGCATCGCTGAATCCTTTGAAAAGAACACTCTCAAGGGTGTTGTTGTTCTGAAGGCAAAGGGTCTTCGTGAAGAAGCTCCTGCCGATGATTCCCTTTACAGCGGAAGCCGGCCCGTACGCAGTGAACAGGATCTGACTTTTGTCCCCTACTACGCCTGGAACAACAGGAAAGAGGGAGAGATGCTGGTCTGGATCAGAGAGATCTGAGGGTTTTTCTGAATCGACTTGATCAGACTGCGGCCTGGACCGGCCGTCAGCTGATCACTTCCTCTGAAGCTCTCTGAAGGTGCAGGCGCCATCGGCCTCATCCTTCGGCAGGGCTTCAGTCATCCTGTTCCGATAATAACCCGGATCTCACCGGGGTCATGCAGTCTTTTGAGAAAATCCTTCTCCTGCTTTCTGTCGGGAAATCCCCTGAGCAGAAGCAGCAGATTATCCTTCAGCAATATCCACTCCTTGCAAATGAAAACTATTTAATCAATGGTGTATCAGGGCTCGGAGCAGTAACCTGGGCTGTCCAGAGAACCGACTGGTTCCGTCCGTTCTCCTTGGCATGATAGAGGGCCAGGTCGGCATTCTTCAGGAGGTCCTCTGTTCCCGAATTATGCAGGTCACCCGTCGCATAAACTCCAAAGCTGGCTGTAACACCGATCGTTTTGCCCCCAAGATCAATATCAATGCGGAGCTTCTCGATGGCGGTCCTCAGCCTCTCGGCAATGGCAAGGGTCTCGGTCCCATTGGAATGGGGGCAGATAATGCAGAACTCCTCACCGCCATAGCGGCCGGAAATTTCAGAGGGCCTGAGTCTCTCCCTGATACAGGCGGAAACCGCCCTTAAGACCTTGTCTCCCGTCAGATGGCCGTAGCTGTCATTGATGTGCTTGAAATGGTCCAGATCAAGGATGATTATCCCCATGGAGGACTCATCCCGTCTGGCAATCTCTATTTCCCGGTCTGCCAGATTGATCAGCTGCCTCCTGTTGAACATGGAAGTGAGCTCATCAACTATGGCCTGCCGCTCCAGTTCATCAAGAAGTTTGACCAGTTCCGTATTCTCATTAATCAGCAGAGCATAACCGGTAATATCACCCTTCCAGTCAAATACCTTGGAGACTGTGAATTTGTAGGACTTCTCCTTCCAGTCAAAACGCTGAACATTCTTGTGTTCCCCGGCATAATCAAGAAAACTTCCCTCTTCCACAAAGCGGGAAAAATCACAGTTCCCATAGAAGTGGGAGCCGATCCTCAAATCCTCCAGAAGCCGGGAATTCCTGCCGGCATGATTGATGTCCTGAACAATACCCTCTCTGTCCAGTATAACCAGGTAGTCATGAATGCTGTCAACGGCCATCCATCTGGCAGCCCGGACAAGATCCAGCATCTGAAAACGAAAGAGGGCAATACTGAGAAGAATACCCATCAGCACCATGACAAAGGGCTGCAGATCAAGGTTGGAATGGACAGTCCTGCCCGGCTGTATCATGGCATTGACTGTCGGCATAACAGAGGCTATAAGAATCAGGATTGACTGTTTCTGGATTTTCCCCCTGACCCTGAAAATATGGATAAGCAGAAGCACCTCGGCGATTATGGATGTTCCGATCAGATAGATCTGCTGAATAACATACCAGGGGCCGCCTTCATACTTGATGACCGGAAAATACTCTCCCTGTACCAGAGAGTAGCTTCTGTATATCAGTCTGTGAGAATCAATGGTAAGCCCCATAACAGCTATGATCATAGGAATAAGAAAGAGAAGCAGATACACCGGCCCCGGAATCTTATCCTGCAGAATGAACCTCAATACAAAGAGGAGGAACACTGGCGCAGTAAAACTGGTCCAGATAAACTGGAAGCGGAGAAAGTCGATTATCCTTTCAAGGGTATGGGCATTCATCTCAAAGGCGTAACCGAGACTGTACATGGCCACGGTAAACATAAACAGAGAGAATTCAACGGCTCCGGAAACCTGTCTTCTGAAAAGGGAGTAGGCAGAGAGATAGAGAGCGAATACGGCAGATGCAACAATCAGCAGTGCCCATACAACTGAGACTTCGGTAAAAAACAAGTATTCTCTCTCTCTTAATTAGTCAAATGCAAAGATTGCCGCAAAGTGAAATGGAGGAAGCCGGACAGGACATCACCTCGGCAATTCCTCCATGGTCTCAATTATAAACATTAAACAGCCTTTTTGCTATTCAATCAACCTTAATAGAGCTCTGAAAAGCCCTGCAGCGGTTCAGTCAGAGTCTGCTGCAGAAATCGATTTTCTCAGAGACTGACATGCTATGTTCTCCCAGATCCTCTATTTTACGGAGTTTCTCGGTCAATCCCCTGCCGTTGGCAACCTGAATGGCCAGACCGGGGCGGGCGTTGAGCTCCAGAAGGAGGGGACCTCTCTTCCTGTCGAGGACCATGTCGGCTCCAAGATAACCGAGACCGGTCATCTCATAGCAGCCCGATGCGAGCTCCAGAAGAGTCCTCCACTGGGGAACCTCCAGCTGTGCCAGAGGAACCTTTGTATCCGGATGGAGTTCTACGGGTACGCCGTGCTGTACGGCCCTGAGGGCACGGCCTGTGGCGATATCAAGTCCTACACCGACGGCTCCCTGATGGAGGTTGGCCTTACCGTCTGATTCGGCGGTGGAGAGTCTCATCATTGCCATTACTGGAAAGCCCTTGAAGATAATCACCCTGATATCGGGAACTCCCTCGTAGGAGTAGTCTTCAAATACATTATCCGGCTGAATCAGTGATTCAACGATAACCGTGTCCGGTTTACCGCCCAGGGAGTAGAGTCCCGCCATTATGTTGGAGCAGTGACGCCTCATATCCTTGATGGTGAGGGATTCACCTGAGGGTTTGAAAAACAACTCCCCTTCACGCCTTGTGATAACCAGGATTCCCTTTCCCCCGGAGCCCTTTGCGGGCTTTACCGCAAAACCGGGGTGACCCTCAAGGTTCTTTTCCAGTCTCTTCAGCTCATAGTTGCTGCTTAAGACGGCGATAAGATCGGGAACTGTAATCCCCGCCTTCAGGGCGATCTCCTTAGTCTTCAGCTTGTCGTCCACAAGGGGGTAGAGCTTCCGGTTATTGTAGCGGCCGATATAGTGGCCGTTGCGCATATTCATGCCCATGATGCCGCGTTTTTTAAGGGCTGCAGGAGAGGCTAGTCTCATAGATTATCATCCTCGACAAGGGGACTGAAGCGGCGAAGCTCCGAGAGCCTGTATCCCGTATAGCTTCCCAGCACAAGGGTGACGGCCATAATGATCAGCTGCAGTCCCAGGAAGTTGAACACCAGGTAGCGGATCACCGTATTGGTAATTACCAGAAAGACCAGAGTGGCCACCAGCAGGCTGCTTCCACCCTGGATAACGACCTCCTTGGCACCCTCCTCCTCCCAGAGGATGGACATTCTTTCGATGGTCCAGGAGAGGATGATAATGGGGAAGTAGGTGATCTTCAGTCCCTCGGTGAGACCGATCTTGTAGGAGGTCACCGTAAAGATGGTGATAATACAGATAACAGTGATAATAACAGCCGAGATCCTGGCCACAAGAAGCAGGTTCAAACGGGAGAGATAGGAGCGTATAACCAGTCCCGTTCCCACCACCAGAAGGAATCCCAGAAGCCCGGTAATCAGACTGGTTTCCATAAAGGCCATGGCAAGAAGTACGGGCATAAAGGTTCCCGATGTTCTCACTCCCACCAGGATTCTCAGGATCACAACAACAAGAACCCCGAGAGGAATCAGCAGCATGGTCCGGAAGATTGATTGCT
The DNA here is from genome assembly GCA_002408085.1 of Spirochaeta sp. UBA5339. Taxonomy (GTDB): domain Bacteria; phylum Spirochaetota; class Spirochaetia; order DSM-2461; family DSM-2461; genus Oceanispirochaeta. Next base: position 507,776 of record DHQL01000007.1, on the reverse strand, counting down.
CCGCCAGAGGGAGTTCATAGATTGAAAAACTCAGCAGGCTCATCTCCTTGTTTTCCGGGCGGAATATATCAGCCACCTGGGTCCTCTGCCGGATCATGGAGAAGTTGATTCTGGAGTTTTTTCCGCCGAACACATCCAGAGAGTTGGCGCTGTGGTCGTTCCAGATAATAAAGTTGTCAGGAAGACCTTCCCGGAATGAGGAGAGATCGAAGTACTGTGTCGAACCGTCCTCCAGATATACCTTCAGGAATTTTACAAGGCTCTGATTTCTTCTTGCGTCCTCCAGAAAGAGTCCGTTTACCCGGTGAGCGGGAATCTCAGCCTGATTCACCAGCCTGGTAAAGAGAAGCGCATCATCACTGTAGTAGGAGCGCAGAAGCTGCAGATTCTGATCGGCCCCGGCGGGCTTTCTGAATATCGCCGCCAGCTCCCTGACATAGGACTCGCGGTTTGAACTGATGCTGTAGACACTGTTGTGAATGGCCGAGGCTGCTGCGGCTTCAGAGCTGTTCCAGGTGAGTCTGGGAACTGAAGGGATACTGTCTTCCTTCTCTGCCTTGAAATCAGGAACCGCGGCAACCCGAACCTTGTAGTAGAGGGTCTGACGTCCCGAGGCCTCTCTCTTGGTCCACTCTGCAATGGGCTGGCCCTTGGTGCCGATGATGTAGGCAAGACCATAACCCGATGACGCCGTGGACTGGTCAAGGACCTTGTAGCCGTCCTGGTCCGAGGGAAGAGTCAGCCGTATGGTCTGAGGGGAAACCTGGTCTGCGTCAAATTCCACCTTTCCCTCAAGGTTCCAGACAGTTGCCGTCTCACCGGGCAGCCAGGGCTGATGGTCCACATGGTGGCGGTACAGAAGGGAGAGTATTCCTGCGGCAAAGAGCAGAATTACAAGTATATAGAAAACAATTTTGGAGGTATCTCTCTTTTTCATTCTTCCTCGGTCTCAACTTCATGGAGATAGTCATGGGCGACATCCACCACAAGGAGGTCTTTGATTATATTACGGCCCACAAGGACCGGATAGGTCATGTGGCTTCTGTTGATCAGAGTGAACTCTGCCTCTGTTTCAACTCCGCCGATGGTGACAAAAAGATTGACTGAAGGTCTCTGTTCGGGTACAGGGCTATTAGCCTGGAGAACTCTTCTGACTCTGACTACCGGAGCCTCAAGCTCCCGGTCCACCCCATCGTGGTCCATATTAAAGCTGACCCACCTGGCTCCGTCCCGTTCAAAGATTGTGATATCGCTGGCATGAATGGATGATGTCGTAGCACCCGTATCGATCCGGCCGTCCATCCAGAGCCCGGGAGGCTCTACCCGGATATGCTCCCGGGCCCCGACCACGATCTTTCCGTCCAGTTTATACTGGATAACGGTAACCTCAGAGGGTACCTCGACCCGTTCAATGATGATCTCCCTCTCGGGTTCGGGAACTTCGATCAGTTCCAGCCGGGCCACATCCTCCTCAAGACGGGAAAGAGCGGCGTTCTGGGATTCTATACTCTCCTCAAGGCGGTCCAGCTGCTCCTGGGGAAAAGTAGTGCATCCCGCCATAAGGATGGTGATTAACATAATTAAGATTCGTTTCATGTAAACTCCTATGAAATGAAATCTGATACATTATTGACAATTAAGGGCTAAAAGTTAAGCTCTTCATTCACGCATTGTATGAAGATCCTTTGATTATTACCTGAAGGTAAGGTTGAGAATCCCTTAATGGAATCAGATCTCAATGCCCATAAATTTCTTGACCAGAATACCGATCAGGAAGGAGAGTCCTGCCACACCAATGGATATGGCGGCCATCTCGAAGAAACGGCGACGGAATACATAGTCCTTGGCCACAGAGATATAGAAGTTGAAGGCGAAGATAATAAGAACCGCCACAGCAATGGTCACTCCCAGACAGACAAAGGGATTGGCAAAAATAAAGAAGGGAGCCACAAGAAAAATAACCGTAAAAATATAGGCCATTCCCGTATAGATTGAGGACTTCAGGGCGTCATCTCCCCCCTCCTGACGGGTGGAGAGATACTCACTGGCAGCCATGGAGAAGGAGGCGCTGATCCCTGTGATCAGACCGGTCAGTCCGATAAGTCCCGTATCCTGAAAGGCTATGGTATATCCCGCCAGGGCCCCGGTGAGCTCCACAAGGGCATCGTTCAGGCCCAGTACAACCGATCCCACATACTTGAGCCTCTCCTCATCGAGCATGTCGATCAGTTCCTTCTCGTGGCGCTCCTCGTCCTTGACGATCTCATCCATAAAGGCCAGGGACTTGTCCTCGGCCCCGTAGTTGTCGATGGCCTGACTCTCCCCCTGTTCCAGAAGCTTGATTCCGAAGGTGATACCGAAGATCCGGACAAAACAGATATGGAGCCAGATTTTGAACTTCTGGGGCTTCATCTCCTTTTGGGTAACCGTCTTGAGGCGGCGGTAATGCTTCAGCTCATCACTGGCCATCAGACGGAGGGTCTTTGTATTGTTCTCATCTTTTATGATATCAGCCATTTTATTGTAGAGGACATGGGCGTTGCACTCGTCCTGCTGTTCGGCCAGCAGGCGCTTCATTGTGGCGGGGTTAAGGGACATCTGGTACTCCTGTGTAAACTGGTGTTTACCCTAGTATAGTGTGAAATAGAATGGACTGAAAGGGAAAAGAGGAGCCCTTTCGGACTCCCCTGTGTTATTCGGTAACTCTGAAGCTTGAGCTTCCTGAAGAGGGCAGGGAATGACTATAGGTGTATGTTAAGAACGAATATGTATACACATTTACCTTCCAGTAGTAGGTTCCCGCCTTCAGCCCCAGCTCCTCGTTGTCTGCAAAGGGTCTGACCCTGTAGCTCTCTTCCTCAGTCAAACCCTTTGAGGACGTTCCCAGAGCAATCTTATAGTAGTGGGTGCCTGGTTTACTGCTGTACCAGACCAGGTCCCCGGTCCCCAGAGTGCCTCTGTCGGGGGGAGACAGGAGTATGGATTTATCAGGGAAAACAACCAGAGTCTCCTTCAATTCCGTAGGATCCGACCAGTTTCCAGCCGCATCCCGACACTCCACCTCTACCGCATGATCACCATAGGGAAGCCCCTCAGAGTACAACTCTTTATTGGGTATTTGATAAGGCCGGGTGCCCTTGAACTCAGTATCCTTTCCTCCATCTATTCTATACCGGAACAGCTCTTCTCCTCCGTCCCCGGGAGTTGCTGCAATATAGGGAGTAATGTCGCTGGTCTGGAACTTGATGATCTCGGTACTGTCATCGGCTGAGGACCCCTCTGTGATGTAAAACTCGGGTGGATCAGGTGGAATCGTGTCGCAGATAAAGGACCGCATGGATTTTGCCGTGTCGGCGACAGAGGTATTCCCTACATTGTCCGTAGCCACCAGCTTCAGGGTCCAGAGGTTGTTCTCACCATTTGCAGTGACCGTAGTGGAGGCACTTTCATCATCTCCGAAAGTTATAGTTTTCGCAGGAATGGATGTAGTATAGGACCATTGAAAGCTGTCTACACCAGAGCCTTCGCCATCATCAGCGGTACCGGAAATAGATTTAGCAGCACCGGTAGCAGTTGTATAGAGGGTTGAACCATAAGAGCTTACAGTTACAACAGGGGGACTTGTATCATAATAGACTGTATCACTTTTTATGTAGGAAAGGGTCTCTTCCCCCAACTCATAATTCCGGAAACGGGCATATATTAAATTCTCACCATCATCACCCTGAATTTCCACAGGATCAATAGTTATCTCCTCATTGAGATCATACACCCAGGGAGCAGCTTCCAGGGCTTCAAGGGAGTTGGCAACTTTGTAATAGTTTGCACTCAGTTTTCTGACAGTAACAGCCACATCCAGTGGGTCTGCCTGAAGAGGGCCTTTAAAATCCTCTTCAATTTCAATAGAGCCTCTGGGAGCATCAGAAGTATGAAAGTATAGACTCAGGGCTTCCCTTATCCTGCTTCCATCCTTTCCGGTAAGACCATCTTTCAGGAGAAGCTTATAATCCTCAAGACCCTCAAGAAAAGGATATACTGAAATTGTCAGTACATTGGTATTGGAATTGAACTTAAAACTGAGCTCATTCTCCGCCTCTTCAGCCTCAAAAGAGGTTCCGTCATCATCGACAAGTTCAAAGTACTTTTTGAAGGTATTCACATCAATGGCCCTGTCGAAGGTTATCAGGATTTCACTTCCCGGATTAAAATTCGTATCATTGGCCTCAGGGGTGATACTAAGTACTTTCAGATAAAGATCGTTGGCCGCCAGTACCTCATCTTCAAGCTTATCAAGCAGTAAATTGGGGTCACGGCAGGCAAACAGCATCAGGGGAAGCAGAATTAGGATGCCCCTGACCACCCTGTTTTTCATTCGCTCCATTCATCTACCTCCCTGTTCTGGGCAGAAGACGCTCTCACTCCGCTGCCTGTCCCAAGATGGGCCATATCCCTGGCGGCTTCGGGATTGACCGAAGCCAGAGTGGCCAGAGCCGAGTTGGCGGTGTTATAATCTTCAAGCTCCGAACTGACCAGGGCCAGACCGACAAGGGCTTTCTCACTGTCAGGCTTCAGATCCAGAGCTCTTTCATAGCTTCTGGATGCGGCATCAGCATTCTTCTGCAGATAATAAACATTACCCAGGTTGATATAACCGGGATAAAATTCTTTCATGGCAACGGATTTTTCAAACCACTCACGGGCATCATCGAGAAATCCGTAACGGGCATAGGCAACTCCCATCTTGTTGTAGAGAATATGAGATGCGCCTTTCTCGGCAATTTCATCATTTATGGCGGCAACCTGTGTATTAATCTCCTGTTTCAGAAAGCGGCTGAGAACTCTTCTGTGCTGTTCCAGAACATCCTCGGGATTCGGAAGATAGGCTATGCCGCTTGTTTCATATTCGGCGGGGGGGTAGACATCCCAGGCTTCCCGGACCGGGAAGAAACCGTACTCTCCATTGTTGTCCCGGATCTGCCGGGCACCGGTCTGCCAGGAGGGAAGGAAACCGTCTCCCACAAGGGTGACTTCAACGGGAAGCCAGGCCTGATCATCTATAAATATAAGATCCCTGGAGGATGGAAATTTCCGTCTTGCCTGGGTCTCATCCAGACCCAGCTGAAAGGCCACATAGATATGGCCGGGAATTGTAATAAACGCAGAGGGGATGCCAGAGGCTTCCAGCATTGAGGCATAGAGCACCGACAGGTCATCGCAGTCTCCGGCCTGAGAGATCAGAGTCTGCTGGGGAAACTGAATATAGTCCACGGTCTGGGTGTTTTCAGAGAGTTCCGCATAAGCCGATGAGGGGTCAACCACATAGCCCAGTCCATAGAGCCCCAGAGCCTCGAAGAGCCCCATTGCTATCTGGAAATTCTTGTCCAGGGCCGCCACCGCTTCGGAGCGGATCTTGCCGGAAAGACTTCTGGAATAGCTGTAGACCAGAGGATTGTTAGCCGTTACAAAACAGGCGGCCTTCCGGTCATCGTCCCAGGTCATGGCATTCTTGTTATTAATTTGTACTGTCAGAGGAATGGACTCACTGTACTCTCTTCCGTAGTACTCATAGTCTACAATAACCTCGGCTGCCACCTTCAGGCCCTCGTTTATTTCAAATATATCATTGGTAAAAAGGCCCAGAAGATTTATTACCGCAGAACCACCTTTCTTGACCGCCGTGATGGTCTGATCAGAATACTTCGGCTGCTCCATATACTGGGGAACATAGAAACCGGCACGGATATTTTTGATTTTCTCACTGTCCCTGTTGATAATCTCCACAGTTCCCAGAGAATTCTCATCGTACCAGGTATAGTAGAGGGGATAGATTTCAAGGGTATTGATATCGTAGTGGATCTCAGCACCTTTGGTGCCGGAACGGAAGTTGTAGCCGAGACCGAGAGAGACCCCCACGGTCTGATATACGGTTCCCGCCGAGGACTGTCCCTGAATATACCGGGCGCCGACTCCGAGGTTTACCGATGGAGTGAGACGGAAGCTGATATCCGATCCCCCCTGGAAGTAGGGGAAGAGGGAAGATGTTCCATCATAGGAGGCGAATGAGCCTCCGGCACCAGCCCAGACCCTCAGGACAGAACGGGTAAAGGGAGTCAGCCTCACTCCGAAGTTTCCGCCGAAATTGAAAATACTCAAGGATGTATCACCGGATTTAATGGGCAGCATATCGTATTCAAGCTGAGGCCCGAAGTGAAAAAGCTTAAGCGCCGGCAGGTTAAATTCGCCTTCCAGGAGAACTCCTCCTCCCAGAGAATAAAAACTGGTGTCTTTTTCTGTTGTCGGCCCCAGAGGGACCAGAAGGGTCGGCTGTGTAAACAGGTTGAAGGGGCTTTCAGCTGGCAGAAAAATAACAGCAGAAAAAAACAGAATGAATATGAACACTGTTTTTTTCATATGAATTCCCTAATGCTTTTCTACTTATAAATATACGTCCCGATTATGCCTTTCTCAAACCTGCAGAAGAGAATTCAAATAAAAACATAGTTCATTTATAATGATTGATTCAGTCCCTGATAAAGACAGCCTTTCCATCGCTGCTCAGTTCATCTGAATAGCTGTATCCGGTACCGGAATCTTCCTTCAGAAACTCAGGATTGCTGATACAGTTTTCCAGTATATGACGAAGCAACAACCCCCTTGCCTGTTTAGCATACATGCCAACAGTACGGTAGCTGCCGTTCCTGCCTCTGTCCATAAAATGGACCGTCAGAACCTTCATCCCCGTCTTCCTGAAATCCACTGCAGCCGTATACTCCCCGGAGGCCAGATTCAGCAGCACCCTGCTTCCCGATGCAGTCTGTTTCTCAGCCAGAGTCTCTGTTATCAGCGGTTTCCAGTAGGAGGAGAGGCTTTTTACACCCTCCAGAACCGGAGGGGTCTTCATCTCAAGCCTGTAGGGAGCTATCAGGTCGAAGGGAGAGAGAATACCGTAGAGGCCGGAAAGAATGGAGAGACGGGTGGCGGCAAACTCCAAAGCTTCCCGGCTGAGAGTCAGGGGATCAAGATGTTTGAAGCTGGTTCCCGAATAGCTGTAGAGGGCCGGCTTTCCGGGATGGTCAGGGAAGTTCTGAAGTTCCCCGGAGGTTTTTTCGGCAAGGGCAGGACTTATCTTCATAATCCGGGACAGCTCTTCCGGACTTATCCGTGAGAGACTGTCATGGATCTTCATGGCCTCCCTTCTAAAGAGGGGCGTACCGTTTTCCGGCAGGTTCAGGTCCCCGGGCAGGGGAGAAAAATCCATCTGTTTAGTGGGTGAAAAAATTATATGCATTTTAAGAATTTATATACTCATAACAGGATATTGAAAAGATACCCCTGTCCCCTCACTTCAAAGTGAACAGGGGTCAATGTTATTATATATTCAGGGAATTTATATAGTTTCGAAGTTCCCTCTCTGCAGAGAGACGGGAGGCTTCCTTGGCTTCCACCTGACGGTTCAGGCTCTGAATATCATCCTCCTGCTCCGACAGCTGATCGCTGTATTTCCTATAAAGATCCGAAGAGCTTTCAAGAACGGACATATTATCCCTGACCCGGGACTGGTCACGCTCAAGACGGCTGATTCTGGAGCTCATGGCCGATGACTCGTTTGAGAGCTGCTGTACCCTGCTCTTCAGGGAGGATATCTTCTGAAAGGCCTCCTCCATCTCACGGCTCAAATCGCCATTCTCAATATACCAGGCCAGATCGTTCAGGGACATCTGATAAAGGCCGTACTCCCGGGAGATAATATACTCCTCGGCCACCCTTACCGGTTTGTCATCCCAGCTGCTCAGGGTAAAGCGGTAGGCCGACGGGGTTTCCTCGTCGACCTCAGGATGCTCCGTCAGAGTCCAGCCGGACTGCTTCGGATGAATCAGAATCAGCTCATTCTCCGTGCCGCTGATGGAGTAGAGGGTCTCCTTCTCCATTCTTTCGCTTCTGTGGAGCACACCGTCCACAATCTTGAGTCCGATTATTCTCCGGGGAAGGCTCTCCTCCCTCTTTTCCACCTCAAGGCTTCCGTGAAGGGCATAGCTGACAAAACGGCTGCTGCCGGGAATCATATCGGGAAGAAGAGCGTCTCCTCCGTAGAAGCTGCCCTCCACAACCGAGGCGGGCCCCGCCGCCCAGTGAGCATCGCTGCTGTTCTCCAGGCGGATGGACTTGAAGACCCTGCCGCCTGAGGCAGGATCGTAGATCCCCAGGGTCTCCCCGGCGCCCGGACTGCTCAGAATGGGAATCATCGCCGAAGATCTGGCATCCACCGTAACGGGAGTGTTTACGGTGTAACGGTAGAAGCTGCCGCTTCTCACGCCCACCGCATCAGTCTCCATGGGAGCAGGTTCATAGGACTCCTCATAGTAGTACTCGTCGGCAAGCATCTCCGACTCATAGGCCATGGAGGGGGCGGCAGACCGGGCCATATTCTTGTACTCGGCGCCGCTCTCATAGACAACGGCTCCCACAGGGTCCGCTCCTGGAACCGCTACGGTCTCCCGCTGCACATAGAGGGGGGATTCCATATCCATCATAAAAGCATTGGGCATTCCTGCTGCAAAGCTCAGGATCACATCCTTCCAGGCTTCGCTGCCGGTGTTCTGTACCAGGGCCCACCCTTCCAGCCGGGCCTGTCCGTCACCATCCACCATGATTCGGTAGGAGGTCTTCCACAGGGGAACGGCCCTGATATAGCTGAGGCGGACGGTCCTTGTCCCCTCCCCCTTCAGGGATATCTTAAGAAGCCGGGAGGACTTGATTCTGGCCCGGGCGATCTCTCCCATGGCGGCGGCAAGTTCCCCCTGGAGCTCGGAGTCTGAAAAGCTCAGCTTTTCCAGACGGCTGATATCGACGCTCTCCAGTCCCGCCGGGGTCATCAGGTTAAGTACCGTCCGGACCTGCCCTTCACCGGAATTTATCTCTTCTACACTGAATATGGAACCGGCATAGGTTCCGTCGGGGGTGGTCACGGTAACCGCCTCCCCCTGGGTTCTCCTGAGAAAGGCAGTGATGCCGGGAGATCCGGAGGGATCGACTCTCAAATCAGAGAGCACCGCGGACAGGGGATTTTCGCTGGTAAAGTTCACCGCATCCACCCTGCCGCCGTCCAGATCATCCACCCTCAGGGACTTGAGAACGTCATTAACATCCCTGTGCTCCACGGGAAGGTAGAGAACCTCGTTCCCCGTGACCTCTGTCTCATGGACAATCTGGGCCAGGCCGGCACTGTAGAGGGTCACAGCCTTTACGGGTATACCCGAAGTCCCTGTTACGGGAGAGATAGTTTCAGTAGAACCTTCTCCGGCGCTGAGAGCCGGAAAACCGATGATCAAAAGAACGACTATAATTTCAGTGAATCTTTTCATAGAAATCAGCTTATGATATATGTTCTTAATGAGCAATAAAAAACAGTCTATTACTCCGGAAGATAAATCACCTGTCCGAACTGCCCGAGCCAGTGATGCTCCCGGAATCTGTGAAATATACAACTACTACATCTCCCATACAAGGATCAGCTTTGAAGAGCAGCCCGTCTCTGTAAAGGAGATGGAAGAGAGAATCGGGAAGGTACAGCAGAAGTTCTGCTGGATTGTCTGGGAGGAAGACGGAGAGATTGCGGGTTATGCCTATGCCTCCCCCTGGAGGGTCCGCAGCGCCTACCGCTACTCGGTGGAATCAACGGTATATGTCCACAGGGATCACCATGGCAGGGGCATCGGGTCCCGGCTCTACAGGGCTCTGCTGAAGGATCTTGAAGAAAGAGAGGTTCGCAAGGTTATTGCGGGAATCACCCAGCCCAATGAAAAGAGCGTCCGCCTTCACGAATCTCTGGGTTTTGTCAAATGCGCCCTCTTTACAGATGTGGGATATAAGATGGGAGAGTGGGCCGATGTGGGCTACTGGGAGAAAAGTCTCCCCGGCCCCGCCGGATTAAATAAAGATGATGAGGAGACAACATGAAAGAAGCAGCAGCCCGGCTTGAGAAGCTGGCAGGAGAACTTTATAAAAAATACGGCGTACTGGATGATGATTTCTGCGCCATCCAGCTCTCCGAGGACAAGTGGTCTGTGAAGGAGATCTTCGGCCATCTTGTAGACTCGGCATCCAACAACTTCCAGAGATTTATGCGCCTTCAGGAGGGGGACCTGAACAACTTTCCCGGCTACGGTCTGGAGTGGGTTAAACTTGCTCCCTACAACAGCTGCTCCTGGAACTCTCTGCTTACCCTCTGGAGGGAGCATAATCTTCTGCTGGTCCATATTATCGCCAACCTGGAGACCACCGTCTTGAGCAATCAGTGGACCACCGATGACGGCACCATGAGTCTGGAATTCCTTGTAAATGACTATATCAGACATATGGAGGTCCACAGGGATCATCTGGAAGAGAGAGTGAAGGAACTGATGGAGAGCAAATGAATATAATTTTTGATCTGGGCGGGGTGGTCTTTGACTGGAACCCCGAAGAGCTTCTATGCCGTTTCTTTCCCGACCCTGATGAGAGAGAAAAAGCCCGTGAAAAGTTTATGAAACATCCCGACTGGATTGAACTGGACAGAGGAGCCCTCAGCCCCGATGAAGCAATCAGCAGGGCGGCGGAGAGAACGGGTCTGCCAAGGCAGCCCCTGAAAGAACTGCTTGACGCCACACCGGCCAGCCTGAAGGCCAAAGAGGATACCTTCGACCTGATTCTGAGACTTAAGGAGAGGGGCCACAGCCTCTACATCCTCTCCAATATGCACCATGATTCCATGGACTATCTGGATGAGACCCAGGACATCTTTGAACTCTTTGACGGCAAGGTGGCCTCCTGCCGGGTGGGAATGGTGAAGCCCGAAGAGGAGATCTTCCTCCATATCCTGAAAGAGTACGGACTGAATCCTGCTGACACCGTCTTTATCGATGATATGCTTGAGAATGTGGAGGCCGCCTCCAGAAAGGGCATTCACCCCCTCCGCTTTGAATCTGCAAAGCAGTGCACAGGGGAACTGGTAAAACTGGGCTGTCTGTAAACTGGTAAATATCCGGAAAGGAGTCCGGAATAAGGGGAAGGCTATGAGATACGCACTTGTGATTATTGACCTGCAGAAAGCCTACTACAGGGGCTTTGCCGAAGGCTCTATGGACAGGGCCTGTGAGACCATCAACTGGATGATCCCCCATTTCAGGGAGAAGGATCTGCCCCTTATCTGGGTCCAGGATGTGGATGATGAATCTGGGGTCGTCCCCGGGACAGAGGGCTTTGAGTTTGTGGACCAGCTCACTCCGACCCAGGAGGACTACTCTGTCTACAAGTACTACCCGAACTCCTTCAACAAGACAGATCTTCAGGAGATCCTGATCAAGGAGAAGATAGACATCCCAGTTCTCTGCGGCTATGCGGCGGAGAACTGCGTCATTTCCACCTACGCAGGAGCCAAAGACCTGGACCTCACACCAGTCCTCCTTCAGGGGGGGATATCCAGCAGCCGGGAGGAGGCAGTCCCCTTTGTCAGCAGCATCCGGGATATTATCTCACCGGGACTGCTTGCCAGACTGATCAGGGAGGAGTAAACCGTGGAGTACAGGCTCTTAAGATGCGGGGGCGGCAGTCCCCTTTTCCATACCCTGATTACAGAACTGGACCGGGAGCTGCGCTCCCATGACTCCGAAGAGAACTCCGAAATTACCGAAGTCTATATCCGGCAGAATATGGTAACCGAAGATGTCCATGTGTCACTGGTCCTTCTGGGTGAGGAGCCGGCGGGCTGCGCCTGTCTCAGAGCCTGGGAAGAGGGCGTTTTTGAGCTGAAGAGGATGTATGTCCGTCCGGATCACCGTGGGAAGGGACTCTCCCGGGTGATCCTTCAGGACCTTGAAGACCGGGCCAGGGAGCTGGGAGGCCGCAGAATTATCCTGGAAACAGGGGAAATGCTTAAGGCGGCCCACAGCCTCTACCTTTCGGCGGGATACAGGCGGATAGAGAACTTCGGGGCCTATAAAGACATTCCCGAAAGCCTCTGTATGGCACGGGATCTGACCTGATTCAGGCGACCGTATCGGGCTTCTTGCCTTTCCCGGGCTCTTTGGCCCAGTCAATCACCAGCTTCCGGCCCAGAAAGGGTACCTCTTCCAGTGACTTCATAACCAGTTCGGCATCCGCCGTATCGGTGAAATGGATGATGGCGTAGCCCTTCTTCTGCTTCAGCTGAATGTCTTCAACGGCGCCGTAGCTGCTGAGCATTCCCCGCAGATCATCCTCGGTGACATCGTAGCTCAGGTTTCCGAAGTAAAGGTGGTTAAAACTGATACTGTTATTCATCGCACATCCCCCTGTCTTTTGCAAAATCATACTCATCGGGATAGTTCTTGAGTTCCGCCATACCGATGCGTCTAAGGACAATTTTATCCAGCGGGTTATCTTCTTTCAGGAAGACTTTCTCTTCCATGGCGATATCCCGATCTTCATAGACGTCGACCAGTTCGTCGTCCTGAAGTAAAAACCATAAAGTACTGCTCATGATTTTCTCTCATACAGCCTTAAGGAAATGGAGGGTTGTCGGGAATTAAAAGGGGGGATGTCCCCTATAAGCAAGAACCTGAAACCAACTCCAAAAACACAAAGGCAATAAAATGAAGATGATAACAGACGTTTGTTAGCTTAAAGGGTCCTTAGTCTGCCTGATCCCATCAACAATGGGATTTTTATATTTATATAAATGGTACAGAAATGACGGCTTGTCAATAATCAAGCCGTCATTTTCTTCAAGGTGGGACTATAGGACGTAGGGCCTGGCGTAGATCTCACTCTTCTTCATGCCGTTCTGCTTCACCCTCATGGGCCATCCCATATTACCCTGAATCCTGTAGAGCCATACTGGCCAGCGCATCCTGACAAAGCAGAGAGGCTTTTCCGGGAGAGACTCGCGGTTCAGGTCGTCTCTGACGGCCTCATAGGCTCTTAGAATATCCGACTTGAAGAAGGATTTCAGTGGAACCTGGACCATCTGCTTATAGGGTTCACCCATTCCCATGCCTATGCCGATGCGCCACTCAAGCCCGTTCTGCCGGCAGAAGAGCTCCAGAACCTTCAGGGCCTCCCGGTTCTGTTCAGGTTCGGGAAATCCGCTGTTTACAACCGCATAGACTCTCCTGGACAGGCTTTCGGGAGTTCTGCTCTTCTGATACTCCATCAGCCAGCGCAGCACATGGGAGGGAAGAGTATCCACATAGAGGGGCATGGCGAAGACCCAGATATCAGCCTCTTCCATCTGTTTCAGAACCGGGGCGGGATCTCCCTTCATCGACCGGGGAAGGGTCAGAAAATTCTGCTCGAAATTCTCATGGACCTCAGTAATTACGCCGGCCAGATCCTTCAGGATGGGAAAGGAGGAACTGCCCTTCTCTCCCCGGGGACTTCCGTTGATAAAGAGTATTTTCATGATGCCGCCTCCATAGCGTCGTTCAGAAAGCCGTCCAGAAAGGAGTAGTCTCCTCCCACAGAGAGAACAGCCGTATTCAGAGAGTTGCTGCTGAGGTTGTCATCCAGGTTCTCTCCGATCTTTTTAAAGAGTTCCGACTCTTCGGTGCTCAGGCTGCTGCCGTAGCCCGCCAGAAAAAGCTGCGGATTGTGTTCGTACCGGGGGGGATGATGGGTCTCTCCCCTGTGGGAGACCAGAAAGGGAAGAACCCGGCAGATAGACCGGTCCAGATAGAGTTTCAGTGCCGGACTGTAGCCTCCCCAGGTAACGGGGCAGAGAAACAAGACCCTGTCACTGCCGAAGTCCTCCCTCTGCACGGCGTCCAGGCCGTCTTTGTAGATACAGGCGCCGGGGGTTTTAATCCAGCAGCCGAAACAGCCGGCGCAGGGCTGCCTCTCCTCATCGGCGATATTGAAGAACCTGACCTTATCGGAACTGTTCTTCATCAGATAGTCCAGAATATCCTGTCCCTGTGAGTCGGGACAGTCATAGATTACTGTATATTTCATCTTACCTCCAAAGCTGTCAGGCTCCCGGCATCTCCGGTTAAGCCAATGTTGACACTGTCTACATTTATAATAATCACCAAATGTTTACACTGTCAACATCAATGTGTTATATTTTTATTAAATGAAAGAGTATCATCATGGAAATTTAAGACAGATGCTTCTGGAGGAGGGGCTTAAACTCCTCTCAGAAGATGGAATAGAGAACTTCTCCCTCCGCAAACTGGCCCGCCGCTGCGAGGTCTCTCACAACTCTCCCTACCGGCACTTTGCCGACAAGGAGGAACTGATTCTGGCCATAGGTCAGGAGATCGAGGAAAAGTTCAATGCCGCCCTGCAGGAGGGAATGGCCTCCTGTCCCGAGGGCACGGCAAATGACAGGCTTCTGGCAATGGGCAGGGCCTACATTCTCTTTTTTATGGGTAATCCGGACTACCTGGAACTCCTCTTTCTCAGTCCCGGCATCCACGATGTAGTAAAAGAGCAGCACAGCGTAAAGGGAGGAACCTCCCTGATGACCTACCTTGGTGCGGTAAGCGCCGCAGGAATGGGAGAGATCCCCCCGGAGGCAGAGAACTGCTGTGGAGCGGAAATCTTTAAACAGATCGACGGCAAGGTCCTGCAGCCCTGGTGCCTGATCCACGGCCTGACGGTGCTTCTTGTAAAGAAGGCGATCCCCTGTCCCGAAGGTGAGGATCTGGACCGCCTGATTACCCAGGTGCTTACAGTGGATTAATCCCCCGGGCCTGCATCATGGTCTGACTCTTTTTCTGCCCCGGCGGGGGACTCCAGTACAAGGTTCTTTCTGTACCTTCTCCATGAGAAGAGCATCAGCAGTCCGAAGAGGGGGATTGTGCAGATGGCAATCAGATTTCCTGTAAAGATCTCAAAAAGATAGAAGCGCATATGGTGACCGCCGTCGGTAAAGGCGGTGATCAGCTGCCCCTCCCCCATCTCCATGCCCGTGGTCCGGGATAGCTCGGTATAGAGCTCGGCCATATGACTGGAGATCAGAAGGAAGGTTGTGACAATGGGAATCCCCGTCAGCACCGAACGGATCACATTGCCCCTGAAAACAAGTACCGTCACCGACATCAGTGAGATCAGATTGGGCAGATCTCCCAAAGGCAGAGTCCGGTTTCCCGGGAGGATCAGGGCAATTCCCAGGGCAATGGGCATCAGGACAAGACCTGTTACCATTACCGACTTGTTGTTCATCAGGATTCCCGTATCCACCGCCACAGAGAGCCCCTCACTTCCCGGCAGCCGGGCCTGGATTCTCTCCTTCATCATATGGGAAACGGGTTCGATTCCTTCCCCTATCAGCTCACCGCACTTGGGCAGCAGGAACATGACCGCTGCAATATGAATACCCAGCTCCAGAACCTCCTTGATCCCGTAACCGGCGCTGAGGGCGAGCAGTATCCCCATCAGAAAGCCGATCAGGATAGGATCGGCAAGGGCGGTCCACCTGGATTTTCCGCTGTGGGGATTGAAGCTCCAGTTCTTCACAAATGGAATCCGGTCGAATAGTGCGTTCATCAGCTCCGCAAAGGGCAGAAGCCCCACCACAGAGACAGGAGAGATCGTAACCCCGTCGATTCCGGACTCCCGCTTCACATAGGGGGTGCTCCAGTCGGCGGTCTTGATGGTAAAGAGGGTCAGCAGAACGATAGAGGCAACGGCAATCAGCCAGCTGCCGGTCACCCCGAAGAGGATGGCGCCGATCAGTCCCATATGCCAGTAGTTCCAGAGGTCGATATAGATGGTCCGGCTCATCCGGAAGACAATAAGCAGGACATTGATCAGAATAATCAGGGGGATCGAGAGGGCCGCAAAGGGAGAGCTCCAGGTGATGGCCGCCAGAGGGGGCCAGCCCACATCGAGAACCGGAAAGTCCAGTCCCCTTATCTCGATTATAGCCTCCACGGCGGGACGGATATTGTCCACAAAGAAGCCGAAGACAATAAAGACACCGGCAAATCCGGTTCCCAGCCGCAGGGCCGCCTTCAGAAGGGGGCCGATCTTCATCCTGATAATCAGTCCGATGATAATGATAAAGAGGGGCAGCATTATATAGGCCTTAAAGGCGAAGAAACTGTCGATTAACGATCTCACTGTATCCATAGGGTTCAGAATACTCCTGCAGGCCCCGGGATACAAGAAAGATCTTGACAAAACATCCGTTCAGACCTATCTTATGACTATATTCACTCATTTAGTCATACAGTCATATAAAAAAGGAGGGCCCATGCCCCGTTCATTTACCGAAGAGGAGTCCCTGAAGATCAGCGAGCGGCTGAGAACGGAGGGAAAGAAACTCTTTTCCTCCCATGGTCTTAAGAAGACCACAGTGGACGATCTTGTCCGGGCGACGGGAATCGCCAAGGGCTCCTTCTACAAATTTTTCCCCTCCAAGGAACTTCTCTATATGGAGATTATCGAAAGAGAGGAGAAGGAGCTCCGCCTTGAGATGCAGGGACGGTTTCTTGCAGGAGAGGAGCTGGATGCAGTGAAGATCAAGGCCTTCTTTAACGGCTTTATCGGCTATATGGAGACGGAGCCCCTCTTTCTGAAGATGTTTGAAGAGGGTGCCGTGGAGCTTTTGATGCTGAAGCTGCCCCCTGAGAAGGTGGCCGAGCATATGCGGAATGATGAGGACTGGTCGGAGTCGGTGATCCGGGAGTGGCAGGAGGCGGGGTATCTGAAGGATATGGACCGGAAGGTCTTCGCCGCCCTGATGCGTTCGGTATTTATCCTCTTTACCCAGAGGGAGGCCATCGGGGCCGGGCATTTTTCAGCGGCCCTGGACTTTCTCTTCGAGAGTCTGGCGGAGAAGATTATCAGTACCGGCGAAGGCCGGAGCAGGAGCGGCACAGGAGGCGGCAATGATTGAAGTACAGGATCTGAGGTACAGCTATCCCGGCGGCAGCGGCGAGGTGCTGAAGGGAATCAGCTTCAGGATTGAGAAGGGAGAGATCTTCGGATTTCTCGGGCCCTCGGGGGCCGGTAAGAGCACCACCCAGAAGACCCTGATCGGCATCCTTAAGGACTATGCCGGCCGTGTAAGTGTGGGGGGGCAGGAGATCAGCGGCGTAAGGGGTGAGTTCTACAACCGGGTGGGTGTCTCCTTTGAGCTCCCCAATCTCTACACCAAACTGACGGGACGGGAGAACCTGGAGTTCTTCGCCTCCCTCTATAGAGTCCCGACACTTTCGGCAGATAAGCTGCTTGAGATGGTGGACCTTCAGGATGCCGCGGATCAGAGAGTCAGCGGCTACTCCAAGGGGATGAAGATGCGCCTAAACTTCTGCCGGGCCCTGGTCCATGATCCTGAGATTGTCTTTCTCGACGAACCCACTTCGGGGCTGGATCCGGTCAACGCCAAGCGGATCAAGAACATTATCCTGGACCTGAAGGCCCGGGGAAAGACCATCTTTCTGACAACCCACAATATGAATGTGGCCGATGAGCTCTGCGACAGGGTGGCCTTTATCAATGAGGGAGAACTGGCCCTGATCGACTCCCCCCGAAACCTGAAGATCGAGAATGGCGAGAAGATGCTGCGTGTGGACTTTGCCGGCAGCGGAATGACAGAGGGCGGCAGCCGGGAGTTTCCCCTGGAGGGGCTGGGAGAGAACAGGGAGTTCCTGAAGCTGATCAAGGAGAGTGAGATTGAGACGATCCACAGCATGGAGGCGAGTCTGGAGGATATCTTTATCCGGACAACCGGAAGGAGCCTGATATGAACGGTGACAGCGGCAGAGCAAGCGGCACCTTCGGCAACACACGAACCGGCAGCCGCGGCAGAGCCGGCCTTCCCGGCCTGATCAGATACAATATCACCCTGCAGCACCGCCACGGCTTTACCGCCGCATGGGCCGTGATCACAGTGCTCTATACGGTCTGCTTCTATTTTCTACCCGAGGGAATCACCCGCTGGGCCCTGCCCTTCGGACTATTCTCGGAGCCCTCCACCTTTGCCATGATCTTTACCGGCGCCATTGTGCTGATGGAACGGGACGAGGGTCTTCTGGAAAACCTGTTTATCACCCCCATGAATATCCGCTCCTACATGGTCTCCAAGGCCCTGGCCCTGAGCCTCCCTGCCTGTATCAGCACCATGATCATCACCCTGCTGATCACCGGCCCGGGTTTCAGAATACTCCTTCTGATCCCGGCCGTTATGCTGACGACCCTCTTCTTCTCGCTCCTGGGCTTTATCTGCGCCTCGGGATCAAGGGACATTATGGGTCTCCTCTACAGGATCGGAGTCTACGGAACGCCCTTCAGCCTCCCCCTTCTAGGATACTTCGGAGTCCTCCCCGGCCCCTGGTACTACCTCTTTGTAAGCCGGGGAACCCTGGATCTGACTGTTATGGCCGCAGGCAGCGGGCCTGTAAGTTTTCCATGGGCTGCCCTTATCTCTCTTGGAGCCGGTATTGCGGTTCTTCTGCCTCTGGCAGAGAGGGCCTTTACCCGGAACCTGCTTGAAAAGGGGTATCTGAAAGGAGGTGGAATATGAGTGAAAGGGCATTCTGGAAACTGGATCTGAAGAATATATCAAGGGAGGCCATGCTGCTGGCGCTGCTCTTTGTGGCCCCCTTTCTGGCATTGCTGGTCAGGCTCTTCCTTCCACTGCTGGCAGAAGCCTTAAGACCCTGGATCAGTCTGGAGGACCACTCCCCCCTGGTGCTTATGTTTATTATGAATCTGGGTCCCCTGCTGACGGGGATGATTACGGGACTTTTACTTGTTGATGAGGCCGATGATCATGTGCTGCCGGCCCTGGCGGTTACACCTCCCGGCAAAAGAGGCTTCCTGATTCACAGGCTGACGGCGCCCTATATCTGGACGGTGATCTGTCTGCTGCCGGTACCCCTGATAAGCGGCATTGATATTTTTCTGCCTGTGTCACGGCTGATTCCGATTGTTCTGGTACTGGCCCTGGGAGCTCCCATGGAGGCCCTTATAATCTCCGCCTTTGCGGGCAACAAGATTGAGGCCATGGCCGTGGGAAAGATGACGGGCTTCCTCTTTCTGGCGCCCTTTATCGGCTGGTTCGCTCCGGGGTTCTGGAAGTTTTCCGGCTTCCCTCTTCCGGGGCTCTGGCCCTCACTGGCCCTCTTCACCGCCCCCGGGTTCGGACTCTTTCTGCTGTTCCTTCTGCCCGCTGTGATCCTGAATGGTCTGGGTATCCGTCTGCTTCTGATCCGCTTTGAACGCCGCATCGACTGATCCTGTGCCGCCGGCAGCTGAGGCCGCAGCGGCCTGTAAGCCGGCACCGGCGGCAGTCTTGCGCCGGGCATGGCTCTCCTCCACCTTGTGATAGATAAGGGGAACAAGAAAGAGGGTAACCAGGGTTGAGGTCAGCAGTCCTCCGGCAATGGTCTGTCCCAGGGGGGCATAGACCTCTGAGCCCTCACCTACTCCCATGGCCATGGGCACGATTCCCAGAACCGTAGTCAGAGTGGACATCAGTATCGGCTTGAGACGGGTGGAAGCGCCTGTCAGAACAGCCTCTCTCAGGGGAACAGTGTCCCGGCTCCGGAGAAGGTTGATATAGTCGATCATCACAATGGCGTTGTTGACGACGATTCCCGCCAGGGTAATCCCCCCCAGAAAGCCGACTATCGTCATGGCCGACCCCATCATCAGGAGTGCCAGAGCCATGCCCGCCAGAACAAAAGGAACCGACGCCATAACGATCAGGGGCTGCCGGAAGCGTTCAAACTGTATGACCATCACCGTGTAGACCAGAAAGAGGGCTATCAGAATGACCCGGGCCAGGGAGCTGAAGGCGCTGAAGGTCTCCGAGGCGGAACCTGAAAGCTTCCAGTTGATGCCGGACGGCAGCCCCTCCTCTTCAATCCGTTTTGTAATCCGGCTGTTGATTCCCCTTATATCACTCCCTTTCAGAAAGGCAGTGACAATAACCGAGGGAAGGCGGTCAGAGTGCTTCACCTCGGCATAGGTTTCCCGGAGTTCAAGGTCGGCAATTCCCGCCATGGAGATCTGCTTTCCGGAAGCTGATGGAACCAGAATAGTATTCAGAAGATCCTGCCTGACCCCGGCCCCCGCGGCAGTAGTGGTCAGATAGATGTCCAGATCCGTCCCGTCACGGCTGTAGCTCCCGACGCTCTCCCCTTTCAGATAGAAGCGCATCAGATAAGCAGCCTCCGTAGGATTTATCCCGAGCCGGGCGGCCTGCTCCGTATCCACCTTGATAATTCCCTCTCTTGTATCAACGGAGATATTGAGCTCCGTATCCTCACAGTCCGGGTCCTGACTCATCCAGAACTCAATCCTCCGGGCCGAACGGATCACCTCATCAAGATCCGATCCCGAGAGCTCGATCCCGTATCCCCCGCCGCCGAAGCTGACATCCACCATGGCATTAAGTCCGCCGTTGCGGACGCTGAAGTCCAGATCCGGTATCTCCGAGGCCAGGGCAGTTCGAAGATCATCCATAATATCAAAGGCCGAGCGGCTCCGCTTTGACCGGGGAACAAGGCGCAGCACCGCAAAGGCGTTGACGGGACTGCTTGTCAGACTTACAAGTCCCTGCTGTCCGGGATAGGCCAGTTCACTCTCCAGCTCCGGAACCCTGGCATTTATCAATTCCAGGACCTCCGCAGTCTTGTCTCTGGTCTCCTCCAGGGTGTAGCTGTCGGGCATCTCCAGATAGATATTGATCTCCCCCATATCCGTGGGCCCCAGAAAGGTGAAGCCCAGCAGATTAAAGATCAGCAGGCTGATCAGAAGGAAGAAGGAGGCGGAAAAGAGGGTAAACCGGGGATGGGCCAGCACCGATTCAAGAGCTCTGCGGTATCGGTCCTGGAGTCCGTCGACGGCTCTTTCAATTCTTTTCATTGCTCTTCCCGCCGGGCTCTCCCGGGAAACACGGACGGGTTTCAGAATCAGGGAGGAGAGCCAGGGGACAATGACCAGGGAGACAACCATGGCCCCGAAGAGGGAGAAGACAATTGTCAGGGCAACCTCTTTCAGCATGATACCGGTGTAGTCCTGAAGAAAGAGAAGAGGGATAAACACCGCAAGGGATGTACTGGTGGAGGCAAGAACCGCCCCGCCCACCTCGCCTGT
The DNA here is from genome assembly GCA_002408085.1 of Spirochaeta sp. UBA5339. Classification (GTDB taxonomy): domain Bacteria; phylum Spirochaetota; class Spirochaetia; order DSM-2461; family DSM-2461; genus Oceanispirochaeta. Next base: position 486,710 of record DHQL01000007.1, on the reverse strand, counting down.
TCCGTCCAGGGCCGCCTGCACCGCTGACTTACCTCTGGAGTAGTGGGCGTGAATATTCTCAAGAACCACGATGGAGGAGTCCACCATCATACCGATGGCCACCGTCAGCCCACCCAGGGTCATCAGATTGAGGGACATATTCCGCGTCTTCATTCCGATAAAGGCGAAGAGGATTGACAGGGGAATGGAGAGCCCGATAATCAGAGTCATCCTGATGTTATGGAGGAAGAAGAGGAGAACAAGCACCGCCAGAAGGGCTCCGGTCAGGGCGGCATTGCGCACAGAACTCATGGAGAGAGTGATATTCACACCATCATCTCCGACGGTCCGGAAGATCAGACCCGGAAACTCCCGCTCCAGAGAGTCCAGAGCCTGCCGGGCCTCGGCGATGACCCTGCTTGTATCGGCGCCGCTGCGGCGGACCAGGCCTACAGAAAGGGTCTCCTCACCCCGGCTGAGGGCATAGTTCTCCGGGTCCTCGGGCAGAAAGGCGATATCCGCCACATCCCCCAGCCGGACGGCCACACCCTCCCGGTAGCCAAGGGTCAGCCCCGCAACTTTGTCCAGGCTGTCGAACTTCCCTTCGGTCCGCAGATTGAGGCGGTAGGACCTCATCTGAACATCCCCGCCGGGAAAGGAAACGCTCCCCCGGTCCAGGGCGGCATAGACCTCAAGGAGGGACATGTTCCGGCTGGCCAGCAGGTCGGGGTCGACGGTGATCCGCAGCTGATCATCCCGGGCGCCCCGTAGAATAACCTCGGCCACACCGTCAATTCTGGTAAGAACAGGAACAACCCGGTCCTGAAGAAACTCGGTCTTTACGGAGAGTTCAGCGGGCCCCTCGACGGAGGCGGTGTAGATGGGCATGGAGTTGGCGTTGTACCGGAAGATCCGGGGCTGTCCGGAGATGCCCTCGGGAAGGAGCTCCGCGGCGGCGGAGATTTTCTCCCTGACCTCGGGGATTCTGAGATCCAGCTCCTCACCCCAGTCGAACTCCATGGTAATCATGGAGACGCTGTTCATGCTGGTGGAGGTAAGGGATCTTACCCCGGCGATGCTTCCAAGCTCCTTTTCCAGGGGATCCGTAACCTCCCTCTCCACATCCAGGGGGGAGGCTCCAGGCCAGGGGGTCAGGATCACCGCCGTGGGCAGTTCGATGTCGGGAATAAAGTCCTGCCTGACTCCCACCGTGGAGAGGACGCCGAAGAGCACCAGGGCGATCAGCAGAATGCCGATGACCACGGGATGTCTGACGGAGTAGTCGGATATCTTCACTGGAGGACCCTTATCTCCCGGCCTTCGGTGAGAAAGTGCTGGCCTTCGATTATAAACTCACTCTCCTCCATACCCGGTGGAACCTGAAAGCCCTCGTCGCCCTCAAGAAGGGGCTCGTACTCCATGGTCCGGGGCAGTCCCTCATCATCCAGATACCAGAGGCGGCCCTGTGAATCCAGAGCCTTCCACTCCAGCCAGAATATGTCCTCCTGGCGCTCCAGACTGACATAAACGACGGCGAACATACCCGGACGGATCTTCCCTTCAGGATCATCCAGGCTCAGCCGGAGTTCGAAGGTCTTAGACTCAGCGGCAATCCAGGGGGCCAGATACTTTATGGAACCGGAGAAGGCGGTCTCTCCCAGGGCGGGAATTACGACAGTGATACCTCCGGGACTACTGGCTGTAACCTCTCCGCCGGGGACCTCTTCGGTGGTGCCGGCTGAGAAGACGGCATAATACTCCTCGGGAACATTGAGGCTCATCTCCGGGTGTTCCAGATCGGCTATGGTTACAAGGGGAACCTGGGGAGAGACAAGGGCCCCCTCCTCCTGATGAGTCTGAAGAACAGTACCCGAGAGAGGAGACCGTATCTCGCACCAGTCCAGATTGAGACGGGCCATGGCATACTGGGCCTTTGCCGCCTCGTATGCCGACAGAGCCTCATCGTAGGTCTGGGGAGGAACGGAGTTGGTGCGGTAAAGTTTTTCGATTCTGTTGTAGGTGGCTTCAGCTCCGGAAAGGGCTGCCCGGGCCTGTTCCATGGTCAGGCGGTAGGCGTCATCGTCTATCAGAGCGACAATATCCCCCTTCTGAACCCCGGAGCCCGTGGTAACAGCCATGGAGTCCACCATTCCGCTGATCCGGGGAAGAACGGTTACCGTGGAGCGGCTCTCTGTAACCCCTGTAAGTCTCAGGGTCCGGGAGAGACTGCCCCGCCGGGGGCTGCTGAGAACCACAGGTGCCGGAACATCCCTGACAGAGACAGTTCTGTTTCTGCTGTTCAGAATGAGAAGGGCGGCGCAGCTTATGATCATAACGAGAACAAGGAGAGCCATGCCCTTAGTCATCTTAGCCATAAAAGAACCTCCGGAGTTGACCGTTCACTGTTATCAATTTATACTCCAAAGGAAACTTTGTAAACTGATATAGTGTAATAATTACAGACGTAACCAGTTTGGAACAACAAGATGAGGTTTCTATGGTAAGACGGGAAAGAATCACCGAAGCGGCCCTGCAGCTCTTTGCGGAAAAGGGATACCGTGCGGTCAGGATGGATGATCTGGCGGAGTATCTGGGGATCAGCAAGAAGACCCTCTACAACCACTTCCCCGGAAAACACGAGCTCTTTACAAAGGCCATGCAGGGCAGGGTTGATGACTGCCTCAACCTCCTTGATGAAATTATTGATGACAGAAGCCGGGACTTTCTGACCCGATTAAGAGATGTTCTACGGACAGCCGGAGATGTAATGTCCTTTACAAACCTGATCCGGGAGGACCGGGGGCTTCCGGGAGATCTTCTGGACGCCGTTCTGGGGGAGGTTCAGGACCATGTACTCAGCCTGATCCGGAAGATGGTGGACGAGGGATTGGCCCTCGGCTATATCCGGGAGGATCTTCAGACCGAATCCCTCCCCTACATCCATCTGAGTATTATCGAATCCTTTATAAAGATGGAGTCCCGCTTCGGCATCAAGGCGGGAGTGAAAGAGATGCTCACCTTTATTGAGACCATCGTCTTCTCGGGACTTCTTTCGGAGAAAGGGCGCAGGGCCTTTGAGGAGGCAAAATGAAAAGATCCGTCCCACTCCTTATTCTGCTGATCCTCTGCACCCTCCCCCTCTTCTCCCAGACAAATGTCCCGGACAGCGCCGATTCCTCGAACGACTCTTCCGGCGGGACCTATACCTGGAAGGAGCTCTACAGCCATGCCCTGGCTCAGAATGCGGCCATTGCGGGAAAGGCTGTTGCTGCCACGGCCTCCGAGCAGCAGTGGAAATCCGCAAAGCGCTCCCGGGGACCGGTTCTCTCCTTTGAGAGCGACCTCTCCTACCTGACCAATCCACGGACCGTGGATATTGCCGCGGGAAGCCTCTACCCCGGAGGCACCCTTATGCCGGGCATCGACTTTCCCGCCCTGCCGGAAACAGACCAGTCCATGCCCCTTACCGGAAACCAGTGGTACAGCTTCCGCCTTGTGCTGGAACAGCCCCTCTTTACCTCGGGAAAACTGGCGGCTCAGCAGAACATCTACCAGTCACACCTTGAGATCAGCAGGCTTGAGACGGAGCATCAGGAGCTTACGGTGAAAACGGAGATCCTGAGCATTGTACACTCCCTCTCATTCCTTCAGGAGATACTTGATCTGATAACAGAACAGAAGAAAACGGCTGAACGCTTTGTCTCCCTGACCCGAGACTCCTATGATTCCGGAGTCCTCTCCTACTCGGATATGCTGGGGGCACAGGTCAAGGCAAGAGAGATCAATCTGATGGAGAACCAGATTCTCAGACAGCGGAACTCGGCCATCCTCCATCTGGAGTACCTGACGGGAATCGAAGGCCTTCAGGCGGCACAGATCAATACGGAGTTTCTCCCTGACATGGATATGTCTGACAGTGCTGAAACCCTGCTCTCTCAGGCTGCACAGACAAGCCCCGTAATGAGAGTACTGAAACAGCAGGTCAGCGCGGCAGGGGAGAACCTGAGGGCCGTTAAGGGCTCCAGCTACGGACGCCCGGACTTTGGACTCAGGGTGGAACTGGACTTTGCCGGGGACAGCTTCCCCTACATCCCCGAGGCCTGGAGTCTGGACAATGCCAATGTAACAGGGTCTTTAGGGATTCAGGCCCTACTGGCGGATACGGGAAAGGCCGCCGCCGACTCAAAGGCCGCTGAGGCGCAGCTGAAACAGGCGGAGCTTCAGTACAGGGACAGCCTGGAACAGATCCGCATGGCCATCGGCGAGGAGCTCTTCAGTCAGAACCTAAACAGGGAAAATATTCTCTACTACCAGAACCGCGCCGAGGACGATCTTGAAGTGGCAAGGCAGAGAAAGGAGCAGTGGGAGGCCGGTTACGGTATGGAGCAGGACTATCTTCTGCAGATGATCTCCTGGTACTCGGACCTGATCTACGGCCTTCAGGAGGAGATCTCTCTGGCGGTGTCACGGTACAAGCTGAAGGCCATTACGGGGGAGCTGCCCTGACGCCGGGCGCGGCTGCCTGACTCCGGAGCGTATCCGTCCGACGCCCGCCGCTAGGCCCGAAAGGACATGGACTTGATCAGACAGCAGACCGGCTCGCCCACCTTCAGCTTCATCTCGTCGGCGGCGATAACACTGATCTGTGAGGCGATGGTCACCCCGGCGTCGATAATGCAGAGCACATGGGTTTCGGTGCGGATCATCTTCTTCAGATAACCGGGAATCTGGTTTCTAACGGAGAGTCCCTTGATCCTCTGCCGGGCGAGGGCGACCGCCCGGGGAGAGAGAACCAGGGAGTATGAGTCCGAGGGTGCCTTGGGGACGATCATGCGCAGGTCAGGCACATCCTTGACGGCGGCACTGTAGAGCCCTGCTCCCAGGTCTTGCGGGTCGGTAAAGCGGAAACAGTTTACAAAGCCCGAATCCCGGGTGACCCTGTCGCCGTAGAAGTCTATGGAGCGGCCGAAACCGGCGCAGCGTCCCTGATCCATAAAGTAAATCTGGTCCGTAAGCCGCTGGATATCCGGCAGATCGTGACTGATCAGCAGAAAGGGAATGTCCAGGCGGTCCCGGAGATTTTTCAGATAGGGAAGGATGGTGGCCCGCAGGGAGTTGTCCACCGCATTAAAGGGCTCATCCAGAAGAAGCATATCCGGTGATGTCATCAGGGCACGGCCGATGGCGGCCCGTTGCTGCTCCCCTCCGGAAATTTCAGAGGGCATGGAATCCAGCAGTCCCGGCAGTCCGAGAAGCTCGGCCACCTCATCCAGTTCAATATGCTTCTCCGGCGCATAGCGCTCTCCGAAGAGAATATTCTCTTTCACCGTTAGATGAGGGAAGAGGAGTTTCTCCTGAAAAACCACTCCTATCCGTCTCTTGTGAACGGGAACAAAGATCCCCTTCTCCGTATCCACAAGAACCCGGTCGCCCAGAACAATCCTGCCCTTTTCGGGCTTCTCAAGGCCCGTCAGAACCGAGAAGAAAGAGGTCTTACCGGCGCCCGAAGGACCGTAGATGCCGATGGTAGTGTCGCCGAACTCTCCCTGGAGCTCCAGAAGGAAGTCCCGCCTGGGGAGGGTGAAATCAAAACTTAGGCTCATTGCTCCTCCTTTTCTGAAATCTCTGGTTCAGCACCGAAGAGGCAAACATGGCGGCAAAGGAGATAATCACCGAGAGAAGGACCAGAAAGCCCGCCTCCTTCTCCTTTCCCGGAACCTGAAGAAGAGCATAAACCGACAGGGGTATGGTCCGGCTGACTCCCTCGATATTTCCTGCGAAGGTTACGGTGGCTCCGAACTCCCCGAGGCTTCTGGCAAAGCCCAGAACCATGCCGTTGATCACTCCCGGCAGAATCAGGGGCAGTGTGATCCTGAAGAACACGGCCTTTCTGTCGGCCCCCAGGGTAAGGGCGGCCCGTTCAAAACGGGGGTCCACCATATCCATGGAGATCCGGATGCTCCTGACAATCAGGGGGAAGGAGACCACCATGGCAGCAATCACCGCTGCCGCAGAGGTAAAGGCAATCCTCAAGCCGAAAAGTTCAAATAACACCGAACCGAAAAGCCCCTTCTTCCCCAGAATAAAGAGAAGAATATAACCTGTCGTAACAGGGGGCATAACCAGGGGCAGATTGATAAAACCGTCCAGCAGGTTCTTCCCCCTGAACTCATGACGGGTCCAGTAGACAAGAAGCAGAGCCACCGGAATGTTCAGGGCCGTCGCCGCCAGGGCGATTCGGATAGAGAGAAAGAGGGTTGTCAGTACGGTGGCCGAATCCATCGCTTAATAGCGCCTCCCTTTTCAGGATTTCATATCAAAGCCGAAGCTCTTCAGAGCCTCTTCGGTCCTGTCGCCGTTGACGATAAAGTCATAGAATCCGGCCCCCTCTTCGCTTGCTCCCTTCAGGAGGGCGGAAAAGTAGGAGACGGGAGTGTGAGACTCCATGGGAAAGGTTCCCAGAATCTTAACCTTATCTGTCTTCAGGGCGTCAGTTCTGTAGACGATTCCCCTCTCTGTCTCATCCAGCTCAACCACCGACAGGGCGGCGCGGACATTGGCAGCAGGGAGGATTCTCTCTTCAAGTCCTTCATACCAGCCGTAGTAATCAAGGGCCTCTTTGGCGTAGGCTCCGGCGGGAACATGAGCGGGATCTCCCATGGATAGGCGTCCCTCAAAGCTGGATAGAAAGTCATAGTCCGGGCCGATCTCGGCAGCAGAAGCATCCGAATCCGACGGGGCGATCAGAACAATCCGGTTCGCTGCAAAGGGGCCGGAACTCTCTACAAGGCCCTCGTCGACAGCATAGGTCATCCACTTTTTCGACGCCGAGATAAAGATATCCGCTTCGGCTCCCTGACTCAGCTGTTTGGCAAGGGTCCCGCTGGAGGCAGGGTTCAGAACCACGGGGATTCCCGTTTCTTCGGTATAATAATCCGCCAGAGTCTGCATAACATCGGTGGTGCTTGCGGCGGCAAATACGACTACTTGAGAGGAGGTTTCCTGTTTTCCTGAAGCAAAGGCAAAAGAGGTGACAGCAAGGACCAGAAAAAGACCTGTGACAATTCGTTTCATTGAAAACTCCTGTATAACTAACACTGGTATATCACAGTACAAAATCCATGCCAACACGTCTTACCCTCCCCGGCCGGGTCAGGATGGAACTGGAGCGTCAGATTTTCATACATTAATGTGTTTTGTGAACTATTTTCTACCTCAGCCGCTAAAAACAGAGTGCTTCTCGCTGCCGGCAAAGTCAGAAAAATACAGCCCTCTCTGGTCTTCGCCTGAAATTGTGACGGTTTTCTAACATAAGGGTGTTAAAGAGTTACAGAGGTGAAAATGAAGAGAGTAAAATTATTGTTATTTATCCTGTGCGCGATCCCTGGTCTCCTTACGGCCGGGGGCCGGAAAGACGGAATTATCCGGGAGAACGGGAATGCAGCCCGTACCCTCCGGATTACACCGGGAAAAGAGTGGATTCACAGCTACTCGGCACTGGTCAAGGTTCCGCCCCAGTATGCTCTGTGGATTGAGGATGCCGACGGGAACTATCTGAAAACCGTCTATGTTACAAAGAAAGCCGCCACCCAGGGCTGGTCATTCAGCAAGGGAGAACGTAGGGAAGAGGCCCTGCCTCTATGGTCTCACAGGAGAGATATCAGGGATGCCGAAGGAGTGCTTCTCCCTTCAAAGAAAGAACCCCTCCCCGATGAGCTGACTGGAGCCACACCGAAGAGGGAGTCCACCATTCCCCTTAACCTCCCGGGCGGTCCCGGTCCCTTCCGGATTGTTCTGGAGATCAACCACTCCACCGACTATAACGAAAAATGGCCCGAGGATGCTGAGCCCGGCAGCCCCGGCTGGTCAGGGGGCGCCGGAGGGCAGCCCTCCCTGATCTATTGGGCGCTCCTCTCCCCCGAAGACGACAGCCCCGTCCCCCTTACCCTTGGGGGTCATGGAAGCCCCGACGGCGGCAGCGGGGAAATTTACACGGACATGGAAGGATTTGATACGGCCCTGAAGATTCTGGACAGCGCCGTTATCTACAAGGAAGAGTAATGGTGAAACAGGCGCCTCCGCCCTTCCTGTTCCGGCAGACCAGATCTCCCCGATAGGCCTGAACAATGGCCCGGGAGATGGAGAGCCCCAGCCCCGAGTGATGCTCTCTCCTGTCGGAACCTGCCGGACGGTCGCTGAAAAAGCGGTCGAAGATCTTCTCACCGTTCCCGGCGGGTATTCCCGGCCCCCTGTCGAGGACAGAGAGTTCCGCCCGGCCGCCGGAGCACTCCAGGCGGATCACCACCTCTTCACCGGGAAGAGAAAAACTGAGGGCGTTATCCATAAGATTGGAGAGACACTGTATCAGTCGGTCACCGCTGACCCGCACAGTGACATCTTCCCGGCAAGCCGATTCAAAGCGGAAGGACCGGCCGGGAAGAGCGGCGTTTCTCTGATCAACAAAACTCTCTGTCAGTAAGGTAAGATCAAGGAGTTCCGCCTCCTCAAGGGGAAGCTTCATATCCACCTGGCTGATCTCTCTCAGGTCAGCTATCAGCCTCTGAATCCGTCCCCCCTCCTTTCGGATAATCTCCAGAAAACGCTTCCTGTCCCCGGTTCCGGCGCCCTCCTCCAGCCCCAGCTCCGCTGCATTGAGGATGGCGGCCACCGGATTTTTCAGCTCATGGGAGAGGTCTGAAGAGAAGCCATCCATAAAGCGCATATACTCCACCAGGTCAGTGGAGAGTCCGTCCAGTGCCCGGGAGAGATCGCCGATCTCATCTCTGTTTTTCAGGGACCTGAAGGCCCCCTGGACCCTCCCCCGGTGATCGAGAAAGCTCTCGGCCTGGTCACGCAGCTTTTTGACGGGGATGGTAATGGTCCTGGCCAGAATCAGAGAGAGAACCACCGCCGCCACCAGGGAGAAGAGGAAGACCCTTACCATATCCAGGCGGAGGCTGTAGAGGTCTCTCAGGGTTCTGTAGGTGGAACGGGAGACCAGCACCGCACCGGCCACCTGGTTACCCTTTAATACAGGAAGGGCCGAGTAGAGATTCACCGATCTCTGTCCTCCCGAGGAGTAGCGGGTATAGGCACCGTAATAGCCCTTCAGGGCGGCCTGAATTTCAGGGCCCAGAAGCAGGGAACTGCCGCTGTAGTACTCCGCCGATGCCAGAGGGGCCGCAGGGGGAGAAAAGAGTCTTCTGATGATATTCAGGGGATAGACCGCTGCCCTGTAGAGCCAGTTCTCACGAATATTCTCCGGAACCTCCTCTTCAAGGGCGTCAATATATTCGGATGACGCGATACGGCTTACCTTGCTCCGGTTTTCAGGGGGTTCCTCAATCCGGGGAGGCTGGATTCCGGGACTGCTTGAGTCAGCCAGAAGCTGTCCCGAACTGTCCACAATCCTGATTCGTGCATTCAGCCGGCCCTCCATATTCTTCAGAAGCCGGACACCCTCCTCCTGCAGATCTTCCGCATCCCTGAGGGCGGCAGCTGCAAGGCGTCCCTGCTGGACCATGGAGTTCTCCAGGCTTGTGAGAAGCTGCTTCTCATAGGTGTCCAGAAAAAGGAGAGCCGCAATGGGAAAGATCACCAGCAGAAGGTTGAAAAACAGCAGCCTAAGGGTCAATTTGGAGATCACGGTTCACTCCTGAAGCGGTAGCCCAGGCCGTAGACCGCCTCGATGCGGTCGAACGCCGGGTCCAGGGTTGTAATCTTCTTCCGGAGCCTCTTGATATGGCTGTCGATGGAGCGGTCGGAAACATAGTGGTCCAGAGGAAAGGCCGCCTGAATCAGCTGCTCCCTGGAACGGACCGCATCGGGACTTTCAATAAGATCCTGAAGAATACGAAACTCCGAGATGGAAAGGGAGAGAAGCTCCCCCTTCCACCAGGCCCGGAAGCTCTCTTCGCAGATCCTGAGCTCTCCCCCGGCAGGCGCACCGGAAACTCCCCCGGCAGCCCCCCCGGGACCAATCCCGGCAGGTCCCGAAAAATCTTCCTCCGGCCTGGTCCTTCTTAAGAGAACCTTGACCCGGGTGCAGAGCTCCCTGACCGAGAAGGGCTTTCCAAGATAGTCGTCGGCGCCGATTTCAAGTCCCAGAATGCGGTCAAACTCCTCATCCCGTGAGGAGAGAAAGATCAGGGGTATCCTTTTATTCCGCTCTCTGATCCGGCGGCAGAGCTCCAGCCCGTCCATGCGGGGCATCATTATATCCAGAATCATCAGCTCCGGCTCTACTCTCTGAAAGGCCCTCCAGGCCTCCTCGCCGTTTGCACAGCAGAGGACCCGGTGTCCCTCCCTCTCAAGAGCATAACTGAGGGTCTCTCTTAAGGACTCTTCATCATCAACTACAACTACAAATGCCATAATCCTGAGTGTAACACAGCTGCCCCTGTAATTTCTTAAGGAAACAGGAAACTGCCTTGATTCTGCCATATTTCAGCCCGACTTCTGCCCTCTCCATCACCCATACTGGCTCCATTAAGCAACACAAGGAGAGAGTAATGAAAGATGGTGAGAACCCCCGCAGCGGAAGAGTCAGAGGATTGATAAGCACAGGAGCCGCGGGGTACGGAACAAAGATTCTAATTGTAATGGCTATGATCCTCTTCTTCCTGATCCCCCTGTCTATGATCAGTGATCTGGTGCGGGAGAGGGAGTACAGAAAGATGGAGGCCGAAGAGAGTGTCTTCTCCTCCTGGGGGGGTGACACGGCAATCGGCGGACCGGTTCTGGCAGTCCCCAGGACCCTGAGCCGGGAGATAGTGGATGAGAAGGGGAAGTTTCTCCGTCTGGAGAACTACAGGGAGACGGTCTACCTTCTTCCCCGGAACCTGAGGCTTAACGTGAACGGGAGCAGCTCTGTAAAGTCCCGGGGGATCTTTGATGTTCCCGTCTTCACCATGGTCCTTGAGGGAAGGGGCGACTTCGCCCTTGAGGCCCTTTACAAGAAGGTCGATCCGGCAACCCTCCTCTGGGACGAGGCCAGGCTTCTGTTCAGCTTCCCCAGTCTGAAGGGGATAGAGGAAGCCCCTCCCCTGATCTGGGACGGAAGAGAGAGGGAGTTTGAAGCGGGCGGAAGCGGTCTTTCCATCTACAGCGATGCTCTGGGGGTTCCCGTGGACATCGGCCGGGGAAGCCCGGAGAATATCAGCAGATCCATCCCCTTCAGCTTCAGTCAGAGGATCAGGGGAGGACGGTCCCTGGAGTTTCTCCCACTGGGAGGCAATACCCTGATTCAGATGGAGTCGGACTGGCCCGCGCCCTCCTTCAAGGGCTACTACCTGCCCTCACAGCGGCAGCTGGATGAAGAGGGATTCAGTGCAGAGTGGCAGATAAACGCCCTGAGCCGGAGCATTCCGGAACTCTGGACAGGCTCTCAGAACGGCGTTTTTGACGACATCCGTGAGACCGCCTTCGGACTGGACTTCTATCCCCGTTTTGATTCCTATCAGAAGACAAGGCGCACCGTGGAGTACGGTGTCCTCTTTCTGCTGATCCCCTTTCTGACTTTCTTTCTCTTTGAAGTGATCAGGAAGCAGAAGATTCATCCGGTGCAGTATATTCTGGCGGGAGCCGGGAACATCCTCTTCTACCTGATTCTCCTCTCCCTCTCGGAGCATATCAGCTTCGCCCCCTCCTACCTGGCGGCGGCGGTATCGGTGACCCTGATGCTGAGCCTCTATACCCTGACCATCAGGGGAGTCGGATTCAAGGGACTCTACCTGGCGCCTGTAATGGCGGCGGGCTACGGCTACCTCTACTTTGTTCTGAAATCAGAGGACTACGCCCTGATTATGGGCACCGGCGGACTCTTTGCGGCCCTGGCCGTGACAATGTATCTGACCCGGGGCATCGACTGGTACAGAGAGGCAAAGGCTGAGGAAGCCTGAAAATTAAAAAGGCCGGAGCCGCCCCGGGGGAAACAGGACGACTCCGGCTTATCAGAAGCCGTAAAACCCACTACTGTAAGGACTCAGGCCGCAGGTGCGGCTTCAACTCCCTTGTTCTTTGAAGCAAACACAATAAACAGGCCGAAAAGAACAACGGCGATGACGATTCCCACAGGCTGTGAGATGGAGGGAGAGAGCTTGAATCCCTCGGGAGCCTGGAGAATGTAGGTGGTCACTACCGCAGACATAAAGGTGGCGGGAATTGTGGCAATCCAGTGAAACTTGCCGGACTTCAGCAGGTAGACCGCTGCGGTCCAGAGAACGATGGTAGCCAGGGTCTGGTTAGACCAGGCAAAGTATCTCCAGATAATGGAGAAGTCGATAAAGTTCAGAACAAAACCGATGGCAAAGAGGGGCAGGGCCACAAGAAGTCTGTTCTTGATGGCTTCCTGCTTGAGACCCATGGAGTCTGCAATGGTCAGACGGGCAGAACGGAAGGCGGTGTCGCCGGAGCTGATGGGACAGGCCACAACACCGAGCATGGCCAGCATTCCTCCCACTGTACCCAGAAGACCTACGGAGATCTCTTTAACAACCAGACCGGCTCCTCCCTGTCCGACGGTGGCAGCGAGGCCCTCAATTCCGCCGAAGAAGGTTACAGAGGCGGCGGCCCAGATCAGGGCGATAATTCCCTCGGCGATCATGGCTCCGTAGAAGATGGGACGTCCCATTCTCTCGTCGGGGAGACAGCGGGCCATAATGGGAGACTGGGTGGCGTGAAAACCGCTGATGGCTCCGCAGGCAATGGTAATAAAGAGCATGGGGAAGAAGGAGAGGCCCTTGGGATGGACATTGGTCAGGCTGATCTCGGGAATGGAATAGCCGCCGAAAACCAGGACACCGCCGACACCGAGGGCCATAATCAGAAGAACAATGCCGAATACGGGGTAGAGTTTGGCAATGATCTTGTCGATGGGCAGGATGGTGGCCACGAAGTAGTAGACCAGGATAAGGGAGAGCCAGAACCACTTGTTGGCAAAGATTCCGGAAAGTCCGAGGTTTGAGAGGATTCCGGCGGGGCCGGCCATAAATACGGTTCCCACAAGTACCAGGAGAACAACGGAGAAGACTCTCATAACCTGTCTCATGCCGCCGCCCAGATACTGGCCGGTTATCTCGGAGATGCTCTTTCCGTCATGGCGGATACTCATCATTCCCGAGAAGAAGTCATGAACCGCTCCGGCAAAGATACATCCCAGAACAATCCACAGGAACGAGGCTGTTCCGAAGAGGGCGCCCATTACGGCTCCGTAGATGGGACCGAGTCCCGCAATATTGAGGACCTGGATCAGGAAGATCCTCCAGGGTTTCAGGGGGACAAAGTCCACACCGTCCTGCATGGTGTAGGCAGGGGTCTGTCTGTCGGGTTCGATTCCGAAAATTTTTTCAACAACCTTTCCGTAGACAAAGTATCCGGCTATCAGTGCCGCCAGACAAATAAGAAAACTGATCATCTAAGACTCCTTTAGAATTTCTTGGAGTCATTCTGATCGGGAGAATTGTGAACAGGCCCTGAAAAAGGAACGAATGGTCGGAATTGATACATGAGCTGCGGCTCATTTTAAATGAACACAACTCAGGATCAGAGAGTCAGCCAGCCGGGAGGTCTTAAGGAGATGTGCGGAAGGATCAGTCCATATTCAGAAGATTTTTCAGAGCCGCCGTATGGGAACGGCTTACGGGAACCAGCTCCTTCTGCCCCTTCATTCTGATCTTGTAGGAGGAGTTGAACCAGGGCTCCACAGCCTCTATATAGGAGGGATTGATACTGAAGCTTCTGTGGCACTTGAAGAGTCCCATATCCCCCAGGAGACCCTCCAGTTCACTTAAGCCCGTTCTGTAGGGATAGCTGCCGGTAAGGGAATGCACAACAGACTGTCTGCCGTCGGCGCTGATCATCACAATATCGTCAAAATCGACGGGCTTGAAGTGGCCTTCGCTGTAGACCGTGAGCTTTCGTATCTTCTTTTTTTCAGACTCCCCGGAACCGCCCAGTCCACCGGTCTTAAGCAGCCCCAGTATCCGGCTCTCCATATCCTGAGAGGATATCCTGTTTCTTACCCTGTTCAGTGCCCGGTTCACTCTCTCCTCTTCCACAGGCTTTAGAAGATAGTCCACAGCATTCACATCAAAGGCCTCTATGGCAAAGCGGTCATAGGCGGTTATAAAGATAATCTGAGGAAAGACGGGCAGGGCCATCAGTTGACGGGCAGTTTCCAGACCAGACATGCCGGGCATCTGAATATCCAGAAGAATCAGATCGGGTGAAAGGGATTCCGCCAGTTCCAGGGCCTCCATTCCGTTGGCTGCCTCACCCACAAGTTCAATATCCCTCTCCCTGTTCAGGAGCCAGCTCAGTTCGTCCCGGGCAGGCTTTTCATCATCAACAATCAGGGTCCTTATCACACCTCACCCCCTGAGGGAATAAATATGCTGGCGGTGGTCCCCTCACCTTCTCCGCACTCTATCCGGAAGCTGGCGGAGGGGCCGTAGAAGTTTAGAAGCCGCTGGCGGATATTGCTGACACCCACATGCAGCTCCGCCTTCTCCTCCTGATCATCGCAGAACTCCTTGTCAGGGATTCCCGCGCCGCTGTCATGAACAGAGAGGACCGTCCCCCCTTCGGCAGAGGCGGCCCGGATCGTGACCCTTCCCCCTTCGGGGCAGGGCTGAATGCCGTGGATAACGGCATTTTCAACCAGGGGCTGCAGCAGAAGGGGCGGCATGACGATCTGAAGTCCCTCCTGGATCTCATAGATGACCTCAAGGCGCTCACCGAAACGGGCCTGCTCAATCTCCAGATAGGCCTTGATATGCTTTATCTCCGTCTCCAAAGAGACCTCGGACTCCACGGACTGCAGATTGTTCCGGTAGAAAGTAGCCAGATGGATCAGAAGCTCCCGGCCCTTGGCGGGGTCTGTTCTTACCAGCGAGACAATTGTATTGATGGCATTAAAGAGGAAGTGTGGATTGATCTGGGCCTGAAGGGCCCTCATCTGCGCCCGGCGCAGAAGCATCTTCTGCTCGTCCAGACGGCTGAGTTCCAGCTGCGAGGAGATAAGAACCGCAAGTCCCCGGGCGGTTTCCACATCCGCCTGGTTGATGGCATCCTCCTCGCCCTTGTAGAGCTTCAGGGTTCCTATGCACTCGTCGTCCCTCATAAGAGGGGCAATTACCGCCGACTTGAGAGCGCAGTCCTTATGGCTGCAGCCTATCTCCTGCCTTGTCATAGCGGTGCGAAGCTGCCCGGAACTCAGGGCCTCAAGGGTCAGTTTTGTCAGGGAAGCTGAGGAGCCGTTGTGGTGATCATCACCCCTGCCGCAGTGGACCAGGATTCTGTCCCTGTCGGTAATGGCAACGGCAATCAGGGACATCTCCCTCCGGATAATCTCGGCAGCCTCAGCGGCAGTCTCCGGGGTAAGCCCTCTGCGAAAGAGGGCCAGGGTCTGGTCAGCAATCTTCAAAACCTGATGAGACTGCCGGGCTGCCCGCCTTTCGCCTTCGCTGAAGAGGTTCTCAAAAACCAGAATAATCAGGGCACATCCAATACTGTTGGCAACCACCATGGGGCCGATAATAACCTGCACCAGATCAAGGGCATCGGCAAAGGGTTTTGCGGTCAGAAGGATAATGGCCATCTGCATCAGCTCCGCGGCGGCGGCACCGGCCATGGCATATAGAGGTTTTCTGCGGGAGGAGTAGAAACGGTCGCTCAAGAATCCGGCCAGAGCCCCTTCGGCAATGGTTGAGAGCATGCAGGAGACCGCGGTAAAACCGCCGATATCGATGCCCCAGCGGTGAAGACCGGCAATAAGCCCGGAGAAAATCCCCACCACAGGTCCACCCAGAAGGCCTCCCACAAAGACGGGGACCATCCGGGCATTGGCCAGGGCCCCCTGTATGGGCACTCCCGTATAGGTCCCCACCATCCCCAGAAGGCCGAGGATCAGTACCGGAAAGACCAGATCCCGATTGTGCCGGTTCCGGCTGCGGATAACCCTTGTAAACATGGGGAGCCGGGAGAGAAGAAGGGCTACAATTATATTAAGTCCTGTCTGCTGTATCAGGGCTATAACGATCTGAATGATCAGTCTGTCACTGTGCATAGTTTCATTATAGGCAGTGAGGGCACTCTTTTGCCCGGTTTTAAGATCAGATCCCCTGAAAAACTGCGAATATCTGCTTTCAGACCAGTTTACTTAATATATTACTTTACATATAAACCCTTGTTTATTATTCTTTTATTCTATGCGCCGCAATCGGGAAAACAGCAGTAACTTCTCATACTTTGCTCCTGCCCGAAGGGAAGGTCCGGAGAGACTCAGGGTGCAGCTGGAAACAATCACCAGCAATCCGGTGACTGACTCCATACTGACTGCTGTCGGTGGGCTTCTGGCCGTATTGAACGACAAAAGACAGATTGTCACCGCCAACAGGGTTCTGCTGGAACACCTGGAGATCAGAAGCATCGAGTGTATTCTGGGTTCAAGACTCGGTGAAGCGATTGAGTGTGAACATGCGGCAGAGATGCCCGGAGGCTGCGGAACAAGCAGATCCTGTGAACACTGCGGAGCCGTAATAGCCATGATGGCAGGTCTGGAGGGAAATGAAACCAGGGAGGAGATCTGCCATATCCACAGGTCTGTGGACGGCAGCCATCTCTGTTTCTCCGTAAGAGTCTCTCCCATGACCATTGAAGGCATGCGTTTTCTTCTTGTGTTTCTTCAGGATATCAGCGCCGATGAGCGCTGGAACGCCATGGCCAGTTCATTCTATCACGATCTGAATAATGTAATAGGCTCTGTGATCGGTGGTTCCGAACTGCTGAAAATGAACTATAACATCAATGAGAGCAGTCCCGAGGCATCTCTTCTTGATAAAATTATTCAGCGTCTGGCCGATGAGGTCACACAGCAGAAATTGCTCTGGGAAAACAGGGACAGTGAGAGTCCGGGGGAAATGAGCAAGGTGACCATCGACTCTGTCTGCTCCTCCCTGGAAGATCTGTTTTCATCCCATCCCGAAAGATCCGGAAAGAATCTTGAAGTTACGGGACGCCATCATACCAGAACCCTCTTTACCAACAAAACCATACTTCTCAGGGTCATGTCCAATATGCTGATCAACGCAATAGAAGCCTCTCAGACCGGTGACACTATCCGTCTTTCCGCAGAGATCAGGGATGACGGAGTCCTCTTTTCTGTCTGGAACAGGCAGTATATCCCTGAAGAGGAGTCACAGAAAATATTCCATCGAGGCTGGAGTTCCAAAAGTGATTCCGGCCGCGGCCTGGGAACCTTCGGCATGAAGCTCTTTGGAGAAAAGGTCCTGGGCGGACAAGTCAAATTCACAACCCATCCCGAAGAGGGAACAATTTTTTCGCTCTATCTTCCCACAGAAGAGCGTTAACAAGGAGATCCGATGAAAGTCAGAACCAAACTGGGACTCAGCTATTTACTGCTTATCCTCTTTTCCGTACTCCTCAGCCTGTCCGGACTGAACAGTATCAGTGTTATCAGGGATATGAACGGGACCGCAACCACTATAAATGGTGCCCTCAACAATGTTCAGGCCATGCAGGCCAACTCCCTGCGGTATGTGATCTATGGGAACCCGGACTATATCGACTCCATTCGTGAGGAGGAGTCGGCTACCCTCGACATTCTCGCCGCAGCAGCTCTGAGGGTCTCCCCGGGGAGGATGGAAACAGCCATTTCGGAAATGAAGGAAGCGACCACCGAGTACGCAGGACTGAACTATCTCTATCAGGAGAAGGACAATGAGCTGAAGTCAATCTCAGAAGCGAGGGCAACTCATGCCTCACAAATACTTCAGGACAGCGAAGCCCTCCTTGCAATGGAAGCGGGAGATGACGGGATGACAGCCCGGATTCAGAATCTACTGCTGTCAATTCACAGTTTCCACCAGAGCGGTTACCTCAATATGCTCAATACTGACAAGGGAATTAAAGACAGATACAGGGATGAGTGGCTTGCGGGAATCGGATCAGTTTCAGAAGAGTTTATAAGCCTCTCCCGTTTATACTCCCCGGGAACACCGGAAGCAGTGCTGATTGAAGGAATAATCCCGGCACTCTCCGAATATTCCGAAAATGTAAGTACCTATACTTCCCTTGAAAGAGAACAGAAGGATCTCTTTCCCGTTATGAAAGCCGCCGCCGGAAGAGTTGTGTCCAACGGCATTGATGTACTTGAAGGGGTAGAAGAAGAGATTGCTGCCGTAATCCGCAGTATGAACCTGATCATGGCCCTACTCCTGACAGCCATAGTTATTGTAAGCGTCACAATTGCCTTCTTGATCACCCGGTCTCTTGGCAGACAGTTGGGAGGAGAGCCCCACGAAATCATGGCCATTGCCGAAGAGATCTCCCGGGGCAATCTGGAGATTGATTTTAACGAAGGCCATAAGACAGGAGTCTACAGTTCCATGCACAGGATGGCAGAGAAACTGAAGGAGACGGTTCACTCGGTGGTCTCCTCCTGCCATCAGGTCAGCAAAGGGAGCGAGCAGATTGCAGCGGCATCCCAGCAGATATCCAGCGGTAGCAATGAGCAGGCAGCCAGTATGGAGGAGGTGGCCAGCTCCATCGAGCAGCTGGTGTCCAATATTGAGAGCAACCGGACAAATGCCCTTCAGTCCAATGCCATGGCCAAGCAGGTTGCCGCAGACTCCAGAGAGGGAAGTCATGCGGTGGCTGACACCCTGAACGCCATGAAAGATATCACCGAAAAAATATCTGTCATCGAAGAGATTGCCCGGCAGACCAATCTTCTTGCCCTCAATGCAGCCATCGAAGCGGCCCGTGCGGGAGAAGCCGGCAAGGGTTTTGCGGTGGTTGCAGCGGAAGTTAAGAAGCTGGCAGAGACCAGCAGCAGGGCTGCCATGGAGATCTCCGAGATATCCCACTCCAGTGTGGACAGGGCCTCCCAGGCCCACCGGAAGATAGAGGAAATCGTCCCGTCCATGGAAAAGGCGGCGGGGCTTGTTGAGGAGATAACCTTTGCCAGTGAGGAGCAGAGCAAGGGAGCAGAGCAGATCTTTGCTGCCATAGGCCAGCTGGATGTTGTGGTACAGCAGAACGCCTCATCCTCTGAAGAACTTGCCTCCATGAGTGAGGAGCTTCATGCCCAGGCTGAGTCCTCACAGGAGATGATAGAATTCTTCAAATTTTCAGAAATGCTGAAACTGCCGGAGAATGGCAGAAAACTGATCTCCTGATCCAGTTTCTGCGGGTTTTACCCTGAAGCCTCTCCCCTGTGAAATGCTGTCAGATCCTTCAGGGTGATATCCCGGTGCACATACTTCCTTTTGTTCATCACCTTACCCTGAATTTGAATGGCGCTTGAGGGACAGAACTGTATACATCCCATACAGCGCTGGCAGTTTCCTGAGAACTCAGGCCGGCCATCCTGCAGACGAATGTTATCTACAGGGCAGGCCCGGGCACAGTTTCCGCAGCCCGTGCAGTTTCCGGATATTGAAAACTCACTGTCCCAGGGGCGGGTATCCTCCACATACCTCCCGGGCGATAAAATCCGGGGAAGAAGATAGTTTCCCCGGCTTCCCCTGTCCACACTGTTCTTTCCGGCGAGGATATCCGCAGCAGCGGCAGAGACTGTCCGGTCCGCCTGGTCCTGAAGCCGGGAGATCTTTTTCCGGGCAGGCATAACGGCACTATAGTACCAGCCGTTCATATAATTTGATACCATGGTAAGGGACCGGCCGTAGTGGAGGCTCTTCCCTCTCTCTTCAAGAAGCTCCCGGAGATGCTCCATCGCCAGTCCCGTACTTCTGCCTGCAGAAATCATCGCAAAGAACTTTCTCCCTGTAATATCTGCCGCACCCCGAATAAACCTGCTGACAATCTGAGGCACCGTCCCGTAGTAACAGGGAAAAATAAAGCCCGCCGCATCCCCGTCAATGGTCCACTCACTCTCCTCCATCAATCTGGGAATGGAGAGAATCTCGCACTCCTCCAGTTCCCGGGCAAGGATGCGTGCCAGATGCAGAGAGTTTCCGGTTGAGGTAAAAACATAGATTTTTTTCATTTCAGACTCCTGTAATTACATTATTCAAACGTTTCGTATTATCGTTTGATTAAACTCCCAAAAAAAAGACCTCTGGAAATCAGAGTCCTGCGCCCTTAAGCATCAGTGAGACGGCGCTTCGGAGAGTCGCCTTGATTCTGTCATACCCCTCTTCACGCTCAGGAGAGGGCAGATCCAGGGGACAGTCAGCCATCAGAAAGCCTCTTGCTGTCTGAAGCAGAAGGATAGCCAGCTGACGGGAACCGGATACTTCTTCCCGGGCAAGCAATTCATCCAGGATGGCAATATCCTCTTCTATAATTGGCTCAAAAACGGCGGATGTATCGGACCGGTATCCCCGATTTCCCCGGGACCCGGAATCCAGAAAGTTCAGGGCCAGAGACGCCACAAAATCAATTTCACAGCAGAGAAAAGCAATAACTGCCTCTCCCCCTGTTCCGCAGCCCTCAAGAGTTCTCCTGACCTCCCTGTTATGGGGAGCTCTGCGGGAGTGAACAAATGCCTCAAAGAGGGCCTGTTTATCTCTGAAGTGATAGTAGAGGGAAGCCTTGTTCATGCCCACCATCTTCCCGATGTCCCTCATGCTCGTTTTCTCATAGCCGTATCGGATAAAACAGTCTGAGGCTGCATCAAGGATTCTCTGTTTTGTATCTTTGGACGGACTGGATCTGTCGGACATACCTAACGTTTTACCATTTCGTTTGAAATCAATCAACATATGTAAAAAAAGAATGACCTCAATTCTGAAATCCATAATAAATAAAAACAGAACTTTGCCAGGCAGGCGAAATGAACTATGCTGTATATCATGAACACCAATTCTTCTAATAAAAACTGGACACCCCTTATTGCTGTGGGGATTATTTTACTTGTTCTTATCGGGATTCCTTTGCTGATCATCCGGCTTCTTCAGCCGGGAGGAAGCCAGTGGGATAGAATTATATCAGCCGGGACTGACAGTTCAAACGCAGCGGTCAGAGAGATCGAAGTGGAGGGCAGCACCGTAATTCTCAGCGAAGAGTGGCTTGAGAGCCGTATTGCCGAAGCGGTGACCCTGGTAAATGAGGAAAACCCCGACTTTCAGATCGCCGGGGCCGATCTCACACTGGAGGAGGACAGTGCAGGGATACTTGCGGGAGTCACCCTGACCAATCCCCTCTCATCAAAGGGAAAGATGATCAGAGCTGCCGTAAGCCTCTCAGCCGATATGATGATCAATGAGAAGGATGAACTGGAAGTAGAGTTTAAGGGGTTGAAGATCGGACGGATGCCTGTGCCTGTAAAGCTGCTCAGCCGGTTTCAGGCCCTGAAAGACTCTGTCCGTTTTGAAAACCTCACCAAAGGAAAGAACGCAGAGTTCAATATGGACACCATGAGTTTCAGGGTCCCTGTAGAGGATCTGATGGCAGAGATCTCCCCCGGAGCCAAACTGGAGGAGCTGAAAATATCTGAAAAGGAGCTCCGTCTGGCACTTACCCTGCCCCCGGATAAAAACAATCAGCTAAGGGAGTTTGCCGCTCATTTCAACAGCTATGCACCATCCATACTGACATCACTAAAAACAGAACTGCCACTGGATAAAACGGCCGGCCTGGACCGGATTCAAAACATCCTTGAGGAGATATCCGGAACAGCCGTGGAGGAACGCCTCCTGCCTCTGATCATAGAGGCAGCCGCCCTCTCTCTGGAATTCAGGGACTCCCTCACCCCTGAGGAGCTGGAGAAGACGGAGATGATTTTTGTTGATTTTATCAGGGAGCATCCTGAAGTGATGGAAGAGACCGAGGCATTTCTGGAAGCCAGGGGATGGGATATGCAGTAATTTTCAAAAGTGATTACCTATTCTCTTTTTTTACTCTAAAATACTTCTATGTCTAAACTACCGCTGAAAACAAGGCTCGGCTTCGGAGTCGGAGACCTTGGGGGAAACCTCTACTTTACCTTTATCGGATTTTATCTTCTCTTCTTCCTTACGGATCTCCTGGGACTCTCCCCGGCCCTGGCAGGAACAACCCTGATGATCGGCAAGATCTGGGATGCCGTCACCGACCCCGTAACCGGTTATGTCTCCGACAGAACCATAAGCCCCATGGGACGGCGAAGGCCCTATATGGTGGCAGGATCGGTCATCTGCTTTATCAGCATGTATCTTCTCTTTTCCATCAGTCCCACAGAGAGCCAGAACAGCCTCTTTATCAAAGCGACCCTTTACTTCTGCCTCCTCAGCACCGGATACACCCTGATAAACATCCCCTACACCGCCCTGCTTCCCGAACTGAGCCGCAGCTATGATGAAAGGACCATCCTGACCGCCTACCGCATGAGTTTTGCGGTGATCGGGACCTTTGCCGGTGCCGCCGCCGTCATGCCCCTTGTGGGACTCTTCTCAGACAGCCGGAGAGGATGGGCGGGAACCGCCGCAATACTGGGGGCCATCATTGCAGTAACGGCCCTGATTACGGTTGCCGCCGTCAGGGAACCGAAGCACAGACGGGAGGATGTGAAGGGCGAGGGCTTTATCCGAACATATATACAGGCCCTGGGAACAAAGGTCTTCCTTCTGGCCCTGATCCCCTGGACCCTCTTTATTGCGGGAACCTCCATGGTGCAGGGTGTCCTCCTATACTACTTCAAATACATCTTCGGCAATGAAGGACTCTTTCAGATCGCCCTTGTGGGACTGCTGACGACAAGCCTCCTCTTCATTCCCTTCTGGGTGAGAATCTCAAAGCGTCTGAGCAAGAAGAGCTGCTACAACATCGGCATGGGAATTATGACAGCAGGGGTTATGCTCTTCTCCTTCACAGGAGGAGTCTGGTCCGCCACGGCTGGAATCATCATAATAACCCTCGCGGGGATCGGGCTCTCCACCCACTATGTAATGCCCTTTTCCATCCTCCCGGATGTGGTGGAGTATGATTCGGTCCATCACGGAGGAATCAGAAGGGAGGGAGCCTACTCCAGCCTCTGGACCTTCGCCAGCAAGATCGGCCAGGCTCTGGCACTGGCCATGAGCGGATGGCTGCTGCAGTTCTTCGGATATGTCCCGGAACAGGCTCAGTCCTCCAGGGCCATACTGGGAATCAAACTGATCAGCGGTCCCTTCCCTGCTCTCTTCTACATTATCGGGATTCTGATTCTCTACCGCTTTCCAATCAACAGGGAGTACTACGACAGAATGATCGGCTCGGGAAAGGGCAGCACTTGATACATATAAAAACGAAAAGAACTGCTCCAGAAACTCTCCGGTAGAGCCGGGAGTTTCTGATCTAACCGGATTCTCATATTTCCCTCACAATTTTCATTCACCCTGATCCTGTTTCCTTCTGGAAACGGGAGTTTTAAATACAATGACAATAACAAGAGAAGACAGGGATAGAACCGCCGTATACGCCCTGGCGGGAGAGATGGACCTCTACTGTTCACAGGAGGTCAAAGAGAGAATCCAGGAAGCCCTGGATGAGGGAATCAGAAAAATCGTTCTGGAATGCAGTGATCTGAGCTACCTGGATTCAAGCGGGATCGGAGTACTTATATCCCTGCTTACAAGTCTGCGGAAACAGGGGGGAAGCCTTGTCCTCTGCAGCCTCTGCTCCACGGTGCGCTCGGTGATTCAGCTGACGAAACTGACCGGTTTCCTTCCCGTAACAGACACCCTTGAAGATGCACTGGAACATCTGGGAACCGAAGAGGACAATGAGCCGGAACCCTCGGTGGATCTGCGGGGAATTATCAGAGACAACAACCACCCCCTCCTCTCCACGGCGGGAATGTATCACAAGGAGTTCAACCTGGACTTAAGACGGGTAAGACGCCTGAGCCAGCTGATCCTCCAGAAGGCGCCCCCTGAGATCAGGGAGGTCAATCTGCTGGAGCAGCAGCTCAGCGAGATCATAAAAAACGCCGTACGCCACGGCAACAACAACGATCCCAACAGGAAGACAAAGATCTGGTTCTCCTTTTCAAAGAGCCACGCCCACTTTATCGTTCAGGATGAGGGAACCGGGTTTCAGAAGGCCGAGGACTGGAATGACTTCTATGCTAAAAAGATGGATGCCTTTCACAAAAAAGACTTTGACCGGATGATGGAGTATCTCTCCTACCGGGGCCCTGAGAGTGTGGAAAGCGACGGGGGAAACGCCCTCTTTGCGGCGGTTGAGTTCTGGAACAGGGGTGTGGTGATTACCGAAAAGGGAAACACCTTCGCCGTTCGCCGGGACTACTGAGCCGGGTCGCCTGCGCCGGCTGCCCTGTGGGCAGAGGTCTGTCTACCACCGGCTGTCCGCCCCTGAACCCGCCGGCAGAGGATCAGAGCAGCTCCTCTTCCTCCTCAGGGTGGGGATAGCGGATCAGAAGGAAGGTCATATCATCGTGGTAGGGAGTATCCTGCCGGAAGTGCTCAAAGTCCTCCAGGATACGGTCGCGGATCTCCTCAAGGGCATCCTCATGAAAATCCCTGATAAGGTCCTGCATCCTCTCCATCTCATAGAAAGACCCGTCCGAGTTCTTCTGCTCCACAAGACCGTCTGTCAGGGTGATCAGAATATCCCCGAACTGCAGCTTAAGCCGTCCCGCCCTGGGGATCAGGTCCTCGGAGATACCGATGGGCAGATTCTCCATGGACGAGGTGATCTTCATCACCCTCCCGTCACGGATCAGACTCAGGTAGGAGTGCCCCATATCCAGAATGGACATCTTACCGCTCTCCTCGTCATAGAGCATAAAGACACCGGTCAGAAAACGGTCTCCCTTGAAGGTTTCGAAGATCAGGGCATTCAGGTCCCGTACAAAGGACTTGATCCCCTTGCTGAAGTCATAGGTCCTGGTAATTCCGTAGAGCATTGCCGTAACAATGGAGGCGGCCACTCCCTTACCCGATACATCGCAGAGCATAATGATCCAGTCTCTCTCATTGATCTTCCGGGTCAGATAGAAGTCACCGCCCACACCCTGGGCGGGGGTAAAGGAGGAAGCCACCTCCAGGCCGAAGGCCAGCACATTGTGGCGGTTCTTCACCATGGAGGTCTGAACATCCCGGGCCAGATTCATGTCCTTGCGGTTCTGCTCGGACATATGGATCAGAAGGTCTCTTGTGGAGAAGATCCCCGCATACCGTCCCTGCTGATCCAGGATGGCGTAGAAGCTCTCTTTCTGCAGGCGCATCTCCTCCCGCAGCTCATCACTGACCATGGGCAGAAGGGTGTTGCTTTCAAAGGTCCGGGGTGAAACGCAGACCCGTGAGACAGGCTTCTTTTTCAGAACATCCAGACCGAAGGGACGGCTGACAAGCTTCATCAGCTCCTTCCGGATAATAATTCCCCTGAACTCACCTTCATCGGAGACAACACCCACCGCATTGACCTCGGAGGCACTGTCGTTGAACAGTGAGACAAGAGCCTGAATCTGCATATTCTCATTGATAT
Source organism: Spirochaeta sp. UBA5339 (assembly GCA_002408085.1). Classification (GTDB taxonomy): domain Bacteria; phylum Spirochaetota; class Spirochaetia; order DSM-2461; family DSM-2461; genus Oceanispirochaeta. Next base: position 461,279 of record DHQL01000007.1, on the reverse strand, counting down.
AGTAGATACTGGAACGGAGTCGGGCGACGGTATAGCCCGTGTCAAGATTAAGATTTTCGATTGTGTGAATCACATCATCCATTACAGCCTTTTCCGGCACTGCAGCAATCATCCCGTCCTCCCGGTAATAAGAATAAAGATGGGAATAATATTAAGTGGAGAATGTTAGGAAACCGTGAGGGCCTTTAAAAAAAGAGTAGACAGGGAATTAATACTCTATTGAGCGTTCTTCTCTTATTTCCTGCAGTCTCTGTCTGAGTAGAGTGAGGTTGTCGGTAATTTCCATACTTTGTATGGATGCAAAAGACCGGGCAGAGCTCCCTCCGGCCAGAAAACGGCAACCCTCCGGCAGTGACTTGACGAGAGTATCCAGATCCCTTCTGAGAGCACCGGGATTACCGGGAAAGACAATACTCAGCAAAAGAACAAGGGCATCGCTTTTTTTAACAATATCCACAAGATCTTCGGCAGGTGTATCCCCTCCGATATAAATGACCCGGAAGCCGGCAATAGATGCAGTAAGGGCGGCCGCTGCTGCACCTAGGGAGTGGGACTGCCCGGCAGGGGCTGCGGCAACGGCAACGGGAGCCTTTTCAGACTTCCCGGTAAGCTGAAGTTTTCGCAGAAGGAAGGACTTCACAAGCTCTGAGGCCATGTGTTCCTGATAGATCTGCCACTCTCCCCGGTTCCAGCCTTCTCCGATCTGCACCATCATCGGCATAATCAACTGCTCCATGGCCTCTACAATTCCCATTTCAAGGACTGCCGATTCAAGAATTTCATCCAGCAGGTAGGGATTGAGATCCTCAACAGCCTTTAAGCTGAGTTCCAGGTACTTCGGACTTTTCCTGTCTATCGGACTCTGAAGGAGTATTTCCTCAAGTTCCTCCGCAGGCAGGCTGCAGATATTACCAATCTTGTATCCCCTGTCTACGGCCCTGGAGAGCTGTTTGAGGCGTTTTACGTCTTCGTCACTGTAAAGCCGCTGGTTTCCCCCACTCCTTTCCGGAGTGACCACCTGATACCTGTTCTCCCAGGTTCTGATGGTAATAGGCGTCAAACCGCTGAGTTGAGCTGCCATTCTGATAGAGTATTTGCCATCCATACTTATACAATACTCATTCATTTGCTAAAAAATCTAGTATAAATATAGTTTTTTTGACTTTTTGCATAAATTAATTTGACATATAGTTATGCATAAGTTATACATTATATTATTAGAGATGCCTAACAGGCAAAGGAGTTAATTATGAAAAAGAGTATATTTGCACTGATGATTCTTGTCGGATTTGTTTTTGTTTCCTGTACCACAACTTCAGAAGAGATGATCAAACCCAGTATCGCTGAAATTGCTTCAGGTGATGAGAGATTTGAAACGCTGGTTGCAGCCCTTGATGCAGCAGGTCTTGTAGAGACCCTCAGCAGCGAAGGTTCCTACACTGTTTTCGCTCCCACCGATGATGCATTCGCAAAACTTCCCGAAGGAACTGTAGAAGCTCTGCTGGGCGACATACCTGCCCTGACAGACATCCTCCTCTACCATGTGATTGATGGAGAGGTCTATGCCGAAGACGTTGTCAATCTCAGTACTGCAACTGCCCTGAACGGCAAGGACATGATGATCAAGGTAGATATGGGCAATGTCTATATCAACCAGGCCCAGGTAGTTATTACAGATATTGAAGCCTCCAATGGCGTTATCCATGTTATCGACGAAGTAATTCTCCCTCCCATGTAATTCCCATTAAACCTGTTTCACTGTGAAAAGGCTGTTCCTTCTTTGAGGATGCAGCCTTTTTATTTGAATTCCCCTGAAATACATATACCCTTGATGCAGGAACCCGGTTTTTCCTGTAGTATCAGCAGCAATGAGTAACGCCCTGACAATCCTAAAGACCCGCTTCGGCTATGACAGCTTCCGGCCGAACCAGGAAGAGATAATTAATGCTGTCCTTGAGGGAAAAGATGTTTTTGCCTCCATGCCCACAGGAGGAGGAAAGTCAATCTGCTACCAGATCCCCGCCCTGGCTCTGGAGGGACTGACACTTGTCATCAGTCCTCTGATTGCCCTGATGAAGGACCAGGTGGACGCCGCCGTGGAGTCGGGAATTGCAGCAGCCTACCTGAACAGCACCCTCAAGGCAGACGAAGCTGCTTCAGTCTACTCCCGCCTCTACCGGGGAGAGATCAAGCTCCTTTATATCTCTCCCGAGCGTCTGGCCCTGGACGGCTACCTGGACAAACTCAAGGAACTCCCCATCCGCTTCTTTGCCGTGGACGAGGCCCACTGTCTCTCCGAGTGGGGCCATGACTTCCGCCCCGACTACCTGAGTCTGGCCATGCTGCGGGACGCCTTCCCCGGGGTCCCCATTGCCGCCTTTACAGCCACAGCCACAAAGAAGGTCCAGAAAGACATCGTCCGGATACTGAAACTGAATGATCCCTTTCTGATCAGGGCTTCCTTCAACCGGAAGGAGCTCTACTACCGGGTGGACAGGAAGGAGAAGACCCTTGCCCAGATCAGCAGCTTTATCAAGGACCATGAGGGGCAGGCGGGGATCGTCTACAGGACCAGCCGGAAGGACGTTGAGAAGACCGCCGCCCACCTCAGTGAGCGGGGCATCAGGGCCCTCCCCTACCACGCCGGACTCAGCCAGGCCCTGCGGGCGGAGAACCAGGAAAAGTTCAACAACGACGATGTCCAGGTCATCTGCGCCACCATCGCCTTCGGCATGGGAATAGATAAGTCCAATATCCGCTTTGTGATCCACGGAGACCTTCCCAAGAGCATGGAGGGCTACTACCAGGAGACCGGCCGCGCCGGCCGTGACGGTCTGGAATCCCACTGCCTCCTACTCTACTCCGCCGGAGACCTGGTAAAGCAGCAGTACTTTATCGATCAGATCGCCGACCCCGACGAGCAGAAGAAGGCCAAGGAGAACCTGAGCCGCATGGCCCGGTTCGCTGCGGTCAATGTGTGCCGCCGCAAGCAGATCCTCGAGTACTTTGACGAGAGTGCCGGGGATGACTGCGGCTTCTGCGATATCTGCACCGGCAGCCACGAGAAGATCAACGCCTCAGTGGATGCCCAGAAGATCCTCTCGGCGGTGATGCGGACCGACGAGCGCTTCGGCCTGACCCATATTATCGATATTGTTCAGGGTGCGGACACCGAGAAGATGAGAACCACCGGCCATGATGCTCTGAAGACCTACGGCGTGGGCAAGGACAAGAGCAAGAAGTGGTGGCGGGGCATCGTTGAGGAGCTGATAAGCCAGGAGGCCGCCCTTCAGGACACCCAGGCCTACAACGCCCTGAAGATAACAGAGAAGGGACGAAGGGTCCTCTTCGGGAAGGAGTCCTTCTACATTCTGAAGCGGGAGGACACCCTGCCCAAACAGCCCTCGGACCAGGAAGACCTCTTTGCCAAAAGCGGAAAATACAGCACCGAGCTCTACGACCGCCTCAAGGAGACCCGTTTTCTGCTGGCAAAGAAGAAGGGTGTCCCCCCCTATGTAATATTTTCAGACAAGACCCTGCGGGAGATGGCCGCCCTGAAGCCTGTAGACAACAGCGGGTTCCTCCGTGTCTCCGGAGTGGGAGAGACGAAGATGGAGCAGTACGGGCCCTTTTTTATTCCTGTAATCAAGGAGTTTCTGGGGTACTGATCCTTTGAGGCTCTACCGAAGCTCAGACTTTGAGATTCGCCTCCCATTGGGCTTCCCGAAAACCGACCAGAACAACCTTGTCCTTTATATAGAGAGGCCTCTTGATAAGCATCCCGTCCCCCGCAAGGATCTCTGCGGCTTCTTCGGCGCTCATGGTGCCGACCCGATCCTTCAGTCCCAGCTCACGGTACCGTTTACCCGAAGTATTGAAAAAACTCCTGGGCGGTAAGCCGCTCTGTTTCATAATATCCAGAAGAGTCCCGGCATCGGGGGTCTCTTCAACAATATGCAGAGACTCGAATTCGAGGCCTCTGGTTTCAAGCCATTTTACAGCCTTCCGGCAGGTGGAACATGGGGGATACTGGTACACACGGGCAGAGCTCATCGCTTACTCCTCTTTCAGACTTGATAAAAACCATATTCCTTTTGAATGCTGAATGTAAAGAGCCCAAACATCTCCGGGCAGAAGGTGTTTCCTATCTCTTCTGCAATCAGTTTATTCCGGGGTGGATGGAACTGCAGGCTATATTGCTGCAGGTCATGGAACTAACGTAATGAAACACTTGGACAAATCATTTCCCAAAGATAATACTTAAACTACCGTTCTCTGCTGCATGTCCCGGGTTTGACAGGAGGTAGATCCATGATATTTGATATATTTAACCTGAACTATATATTTCTGGGTGTCCTGCTGCTTTTGTCCTCATTCTTCTCAGGTTCAGAGGCGGCATTTTTCTCTTTAAACCGACTGGAGCGCAACTCTCTCAAGGAACAGAAATCAAAGAAAAAGCGGGACATTATTGTCTATCTTCTTGAAAACCAGGACCAGCTGCTGATAACAATTCTCACCGGTAACATGGTTGTAAATATTTTTGCCTCCAGTATCGGCAGTATCATCGGAGACAGAATTTTCCAAGCCCGGTCGGAAATTCTCTCGATTGCCGTAATGACTGTCCTTCTGCTTCTGATTGGAGAGTTGACCCCGAAGAGAATTGCGGTCAATCACTCCCGAAGTTTCTCCAATAAAACAGCCTACCCCCTTTACTACCTCCACCGTCTACTGACTCCGGTCAGACATGTTCTGAACCATATAACAATAAGCGTCCTGCGTCTTTTCAAAGGAAATTCCGGAGCCCCCGATGGAAGCAGACATGCTCTTGTTCTGACAACTGCGGAACTTGGATATAAGCAGTCCATTCTACATCATTCGGAATTCAGGCTCTTTAAATCCTACCTGTCATTCAGGGAGAAGGATGCCCATGCCGTTATGACCATGAGGAAGGAACTCCAGACCCTGCCGGATCGTTTGACCATAGGAGAGGCTCTGGAACTGATTGGCAGGGACAGGAAATACATTATGAATATGTCCATAATTCTGAGAAGCAGCGACAGTGACCATCTTTCCGGCTGGATACCGGTCCCCCGACTCCTTGAGCATAAATATTCACAAAGCTCTCTGGATAAAAATATCAAAGCCCTTGCAAAAGAGTTCCATATCATTCCGAAATCAAAGGACCTCCCCACCCTGATCATGGAAATGAGAGAGAACAACTCGGAAATCGCCCTACTGGTGGATGAGTTTGGAGGAACAGCCGGGGTCATCTGGTTCAAAAATATAATCGAAGATCTTCTGCGCGTCTTCTACAATCCCCTTCAGGAAGAAGGACCGAATCAGGGAGAGAAGATTATTCCTGCCTCCATGCCCATAGAAGATTTTGAAGAGTATTTTGATATGGATATAGACTCCGATTTTGAAACAGCGGCAGGATTGTTTCTGGAAGTTTTCGGTGACATTCCCGTGGAGGGAGATGAGATTCTGTTTCATGATCTCCATATTACCGTCCGGGAAATGAAGGGAAATGCCATTAAAACCTTGAAGATTGATAAAAGGAAGCCGGTATGATTATTCTTATTGAATTCTGCTGCCTGCTGGTTGCATCCTTCTTTGCGGGAATGGAAACCGGACTGCTTTCGGCGGATAAAATAAAAATATACTCCGGCAGGGAGCAGGGAATCATCTGGGCGAAATCTGCCCACTTTCTGTTAAAGAAACCCGAAAGACTTCTGGCCACAACTCTGATCGGGACCAATGTAGCCGTTGTAATCAGTGCCGTATTGTTATCAAACTATATGAGAAATCACTACTCCCTGAGTGCGGCTGTTGCAGGCAGCATGGTTCTGACCATGGTTTATCTTCTGTTCTCCGAGATTATACCCAAGACCTTTTTCAGGAAGAATGCCGATACTGTGACGGTACGTCTGGCTCCGGTAATGAATATATTCTTTTTCCTGTTTCTGCCTGTATCGGTTCTGCTGAATACCATAGTCCGGGTTCTTCTGTTTCTGCTGAGACAGAATAAACCCGGTGATAAACTGCCAAGATCCAGAGATGATTTCCGCCTCCTTATGCATCTAAGCAGCAAGGAATCGGGCCTGGGAATGGATGACTTCAGGATAATAGACGATATTCTGGACTTTAGAACCACCCTTGCCTCGGAGGCAATGATTCCGCTGCACAAACTGAAGGTTTACCCTGTCGAAACTCCCCTACCCGATCTGATTGCAGCATCACAGCAGTCAGGACAGCGGTTTTTTCCATGTTATACAGGCAGAGTTGACAATATTGCCGGATATATCGACATTGAAGCCCTTTTTCAGTCCGAAAATACCACTGCAAAGGAGATCCTGAAGGCGCCGACTTTCTTTCCGGAAGTAAAAAAACTTCCCGATCTCCTGTACTCTATGGTGGAAAATGATCTGAACCTGGTATTTCTCTGTGATGAATACGGAGGAGTATCCGGTGCTGTTACACATCAGCAGATCGCCTCTGAGATTATCGGGATGATACCGGGGAATATCCACACCATAAAAGAAGATGTGGTATACCTGGGAAACAATACATACACTGCTCCCGGTAGCACCGACATTGAGTACCTTTCTCACATTATCAACAGGAAACTGAAGAAAGAAAACAATGAAACCATTGGGGGATATATCAGTGAGAAACTGGGTCTGATTCCGGTAAAAGGTACAGAGTATATTGAGGATGATCTGAAGTTTACGGTATTGGAAGCGGACAGCCTTCAGATAAGGGCTGTCCGTATAGAAGTTATGGAAAAGGAGACTGATTTGAAAAATCCATAAGGATTATTCAGTCTTTCTCAACTCCTGCCACTGATATAGAGGCCGGTTCAGGATTACAATCTCAATTCTTCTGTTTCTGGCCTTTCCTTCCTCTGTTTCATTGCTGCTGACAGGTCTCCACTCCCCAAAGGACACGGCTACAAGCTGCTCAGGGGCTATACCTGACTTTTCCTGAAAAAACCTGGTCACATTGACAGCTCTGGCGGCACCCAGCTCCCAGGCAGAGGGGTACCTGACGGTATTTTTTCCTGTTGCCGTATGGCCTTCAACCCTTATAATCCTGTCAGGGAAGAACTTGAAGCTTGCGGCAATCTTACTCAGGATCTCTTCGTTCTCCACAAGAATATCCGCCTGACTTGGTTTGAAGAGAATACTGTTCCTGATATGGATGATAAGCATTCCGTTATAGCTCAGGATCTCAATGTCTCCAGCCGCGATTTCATCAGCCAGGTTGGTTTCGATTTCCAGAACAGCCTGGTCCATCATCCTTTTCTCAGCAGCGACCAACTCTGCCAGGTTCTGATAGTCCCCGGATAGTCTTCCTATCTGATCTTCCAGAAAGACTTTCTCTGCACTCAGGGAATTAATCTGATCAGTATCAGATGTGTTCTCAGCCTCAAGCTGCTTAATCTGATCTTCCAGTCTCTGGATATCCCCTCTCAGTTCTCCCACAAGCCGTTCCTGCTCGGAAAGCTGGGCAAGGTTAACACTGTTTTCATCCAGACTCTTACAGGCTGCAAGGGCAAGAGCCAGTACAGCAAAGGTCAAAAGCATTTTTTTCATAAAAACACCTCCATTGGTGACCTGAAAAATAGCACTACCATACAGTATGCTGAGTTAAATCATAGGGTATCAAAGGCTTATTCACCCGAAAATTCGACTTTTTTTTCAAATACCAATCCGGCTGTAAAAAACACTGAGAAATACTAAATGAAAAGAGGCCCTAATTCTGAAGAAATTCGGATCTACACTCCGGCCGGCATCTTCAGAGTTTCAAAAAGTGACTTGATATTCTCGGGAGGAACATCCGGCAGAATCGCCTCATGGCTGGGGGATAGAACCAGTCCCGTGGGGAAGATCTCCCGCAGCTCCTTAACCTTGGCGGCGACCTCTTCGGGCTTTCCGTTTACAAGCAGGTTCTGTGCATCAACACCGCCGCAGAAGGAAACCCTGTCTCCGAACTTCTCCTTCAGAGCCTTCGGCTCCATGCCTGTGGCCAGGGCCTGAATGGGATGTACAACATCCACGCCGCAGTCGATCAGATCATCGATGATATCACTGATGGCGCCGCAGGAGTGGTGGATAACCTTGAAGCCGTATTCATGAGCCTGCTGGACCAGTCTCTTTGTCCCGGGAAGTACAAACTGACGGATCAGATCGGGTGAGAGCATCAGCCCGGTCTGACTGCCCAGGTCATTTCCGATAAGGATGGCGTGAATCTTTCCCTGTACCGCCTTGTAGAAGATCTCATTGGCCTTAAGATAGAACTCCACAATCCGGTCGATAACGGCCTGATAGATCTCCGGCTCCAGTATCATCTTCATCATGGCCTCCTCCATTCCAAAGGCGGCGCAGGAGTCCTGAAAGTGTGCTGCCCAGCAGACCCCTAACAGGGCCTTGTCTTCGGGGGCCTCTGCAATCAGTCTCAGGGCCTCATCGGTATCTACAAATCCCGTGGGATCGGGCCAGTTGAAGTCATCCAGGCGGTCCACATCCTCGCTGGTATAGTCCTGGAAGAAACCTTTGGCCGTAAGGGTCCTTTCCTCCTCGTTCTGATCCGACTCAACCGCAAAGTTCAGGGCTGTATAGATCGCATTGGCATCGGGAGAGTGGTAGGGCATTTCAACGGCATAGACATCATCACCGATGGCATTGGACATCTCCTGGATTCTGGGGATCTTGAAAAAATCCAGAAGCCCCTGCTCCGCCGAGGGAACGGGCAGTCCCAGCCATGATGCGGGCCGGTCAACCTCCTTTCTTTCTATGGTGGCAAAAAACCGTTCTCTGCTGTTCATATACACTCTCCTTATATATCTTCCCGTCCAGTCAGCTCGGTGGGAATAATTAAGCTTTACCCCGGCCCGCCATTTTGTCAACGTACTTTATCGCTTGTTAAGCTTAATTAAGCATGGTAAATTTATGGACGAGTTTAGCAATCAATAATTTTTACATCGAATCACGGATCTTGGAGGAAGAGAGATGGATGAGAAAGAGAATCCCCTGCCCCGTTTAAAGGATGTTGCCCGTGCTGCGGGAGTTTCTGAAGCCGCCGCCTCCATGGTCTTTTCAGGAAGAGGAAGGATCTCGGAACTGACAAAGAAGCAGGTCCTCCAGGCCGCCGAATCTCTCAGCTATACACACCGGAACAGAGAGAGAAAAAACATACGGAAAACCGTAGGCATCCTCACCCATGTGGACCGGGAGTGGTCCTTTATCTGGCACTTTCTGACAGAGATGCTGATTCAGATTGAAGAGGAACTGAAGGATCAGAGCCTCCAGGCCGTAATGATACCGGTCAGGGCCGATGAAGATGATGCCTCAATTCATGGAAAGATCACAGGCCTCGGCTGCCGGGCGGTCTATGCTGTCCATATGGGCAGGGAGAAACTGTTCGCCCTCCTGGAAGAACAGGGCATCCCCGTTATTGTCATCCTTAACAACGACCTCTCGGACTCCTTTTTCTCCATCTGCTCCGATGACTTCCAGGGAGCCTATGAGGGAGTAAAAAAACTCATTGATATGGGACACAGAAGAATTAATTTTATTGACTGCCGCCGGGGCAGTCTGCAGGCCCTCTCATCGGACCGTTTCTTCGGATACAGAAAGGCCCTTGAGGAGGCCGATGCTCCCTTCAGTCCGGCATACCGGCTGGACAGCAGCCTCGAAGAGGAGGAACTTGGTGAACTCTTGAAGAGTTGGTTGAAGGGGGATGATCCTCCTACGGCCCTCTTCTGTCTGGATGACGAGGAGGCCTTCCGGGTCTGGAATACTCTGACCCGCCTGGGTTTCGGCATTCCTGAGGATGTGTCCCTGCTGGCTCCGGGGGATGTTCTGGATTACACCAGACCCTACACTCCTCCCGTCAGCACCATGAGAATCAATATGAGGGATATGGGGAAGCTGGCGGTAAATATGCTGCAGAACCGTCTGAACAGCGGGCTGGAAACTCCCCAGGTTCTGAAGGTAAAGCCCCGTTACTTCGACAGAGGCAGCGTCCGGAAAATCTCTTAGGCGCTGTCTCAGGAGCCGGACTTTTCCGGGGTCTGTCTCCGGAACCTGGTGGGTGAGGTATCGTAGAATTTCCTGAAGGCCTTGCTGAAGTAGTTGTTGTCGCTGAATCCCAGGAGTTCTGCAATCTCCTGAATCTTAAGTTTGTCTTCCTGCAGCAGTTCCGCAGCTTTCTCCATTCTCACCTGAAGCAGATACTGATAGATTCCCATGCCGTACTTTTTCTTGAAGATTTTGCACAGGTACTCCTTCGAAAGGCTGTACTGCTCACTGAGCTGGGTCAGACTGATATTCTCGGTATAGTGATTGTCAATGCACTCCTTGACGGCTTCCGCGGTTCTTTCGGTAGTCAGGGAGTCACCGGAACTCACCGTATAGATATGGTTGTCCTGATTCAGCCCTTTTACAGCCTTGGCAAGTGCCTCGTTCAGTTCCTCGGCAACAACAGGCTTGAGAATGTAATCCAGAACTCCGTTCCGTATTGCCGCATGGGCATAGGAAAAATCATCATAGCCGCTGATAACGATAAATTTTGTACCGGGATACTCTTTGCGGGCTCTTTCAAGAAAGGTGATACCATTCATAAGGGGCATATTCATATCAACAAAAACAATATCCCGGTGTTCCTGCTCCATCAGCTTCAGGGCTTCCCTGCCGTTTCTGGCTGTCGCCGGTTCACCGAGATCCCAGCGATCCCACTCTCCAAGGGCACTGACTGCCACACGAACCGGTTTCTCATCATCAACGATCAGGACATTATACATCAAGATGCTCCTCATCCAGGGGTATCGTCAGAGTCACAGCTGTCTCCCTGCCGCTGATTATTTCAAGAGCGGCCTTTCCCTCGTAGAGAATCTTCAGCCGGCTGTTCAGATTAATTAGTCCCAGGGAGGAACTCTCATCATCACTGACAAGAATACCCCGGAATTTGTCGTTCAGACAGTCAAGTTTCTCCCGGTTGATACCGCTGCCGTTATCAACGACCCTGATGATCAGCACTCTCTTTTCCAGAGTACAGGTAACGGTGATATGCACACGGTCGCAGTCCCCGGTCATTCCATGGGTGATTGAATTCTCAACCAGAGTCAGGATGCTGATCTTGGGGATTTTAAACTTTTCCGCCTCCGTAGCCACCTGAATATCATAGGACAGTTCATCATCAAAACGGGCATCCTGGAGAAGCAGATAGTCCCGGACATGCTTGATTTCAGACTCAAGGGTGACATACTCTCCTCCTTTGATGGAGTAACGCAGCATGGCCGCCAGGGCGGTAATCATAAAATTGATCTTCATCTGTTTATTGATAATGGCCTCAGAGGAGATGGCCTGCAGGGTGTTGTAGAGCAGATGGGGATTGAGCTGAGCCTCAAGGGCCTTCAGCTGTGCGGTCTTCTCATTGATGGTTGAAATATAGGTTTTTCGGATAAGCTCGTCGATCTGCCTGGTCATGGAGTTGAAGCTCTCGGAGAGTCTTATAATCTCCCGGCTTCCGCCGATGGTCTCGATCTCACTGAAATTACCGCCGCCAACCTTTCCCAGATGCCCTGACAGCTCCAGAAGAGGATTGGTCAGAAGCCGGAGGTAGAGAGAGGAGAGTCCCAGAGTCAGCAGGATGGCCGCAAACCCGATTACCAGGCTGATGTTTCTGGTCTCGATCAGCTGCCGGTCCAGGACACTCCGGGGAACCAGATTATAGATGGTGTAGGAGTGTTTCTGACTGCTTATGAAGGTGGCGATATAGCTTCGTCCCTGAAGCCTCATGCTCAGGCCGTGGTCGGCGATGCTCATCATATCACCGAAACCGCTGAGGAGAACCCTGTCATCCAGTTCGACAGTCTTGTAGAGAATCCGGTCGTCCGAGTCCACTATAAAGAGGATCTCATCCTCACCCCTGTGATCCCTGGTCAGGGTGTCCACATAGGAGGTATCTAAGGTCAGCTCCACAATGGCCAGAGGCTGCTGATCCTCAATCCGGATTATGGTACGGAAAAACCGGATAAACTCACCCTCCTCCTCAAGGGGTTCAATATAACGGTAGTAGCGTCCGGCTGTAAAAAACGGATAGCCGGGAAGGAAGGCCGCATCTTCAAAGTCAAAGGGACGGACCTTATGCTGCCGGGACTCTATTTCATAATTGAGTCCGGAATTAATCAGAAAGAGGCGGAAGGACTTCAGGTCATTCCTGGAATCAAAGGTACTTCTCAAAAGGGTCTGTATATAGATCTGGTCTGCATATTCCAGAGGCTCCCGGGAGTTGATAATATTCATAAAGCCCGCATCATGACGGAGAAGAAGGGAGAAACGGTCTATTTCGGACATGTAGCTGTCCATATTCAGGATTTCCAGATTCAGCAGTTTTGTCAGAACCGATACCTGCTGCCTGACAATTGTCCTTGTGTTGCTGTAGTAGGTATAGACCACCACCGGAAGGATAATGGCTGTAAATGAGGCAATGATCAGAACAGCAAGCTGAGTCCTGAGGGACATGGAGTTTTTGGTTTTGTTTATGAAATTTCTGATCATTGTGTAAATGTATCCCTTCCGGAAAGGATTATACACCCTTCCCGAAAGGGAACTCAATGAAGTGTTCCGGCGGCCTCTGCAGAGACAAGACGGAGGGGATTACTTACCTTCCAGCTCAACCCACTTCTTTTCAATGTCCGCACAGGCGGCATCCTTAGTCAGAACACCGGCTACATAGGACTGCATGATTTCACCGAAGGCCTGGTGGAAGCTGTCAGTGGAGTATACAACACCCAGAGTTCCGGCGCCCTCTGCTTCAACATGGGCATTTCCCTGTTTGATAATTTCAAAATCGGGAGTCTTGCTGCCGTTAACAGGGGGAATAACACCGGCTACATCGCTGAACCAGCTCTTTCCGTAATCAGAGGTATACCACCAGTTTACAAAGTCAAGAACCTCAGGCAGAACAGCCGAATCCTTGTAGATTCTCAGAGCCTGGTCGGAACCGGCAATTACCTTGCAGACCGAAGGATCACTGTTCACGGGGTATCCGTCAAAACCGATCTGAACGGTGGGATCGATCTTCAGAACATCCGCCTCAATCCAGGCACCCTGACCAGCCACCATGGCAACCTTCTTTGTTCCCAGACCGGCAATCTCTGTACTCAGGTCGGATTCAAGGGGCTTCCTGTCACCGTATTTGACCACAAGATCGATAAAGCGGAAAAAGTCATTATAAAGAGCGGGATAGTCCTTAATCTGAACCTTGCCGGCGATAAAGTCGTTAACAAGACCTTCCACATCATCGGGCTGTGCAGCATACATAAAGTGCTGGAAAACATGCTTGAAAACCCACCATTCGGCAAAGCCGGAGGTAAAGGGCTGGTATCCGGCGGTCTGAATGGCCTCACAGGCACTTTCCAGTTCATCGAAGGTCTGGGGAAAGCTGTTGATTCCCGCTTCAGCCAGGATCTCCTTATTGTAAACGATTCCGAAGAAGTTGCCTTTGATAGCCAGACCGTGAACTTCACTGCCGGACATCATAACGGCCTTGACGGGATCAGTCATGGCAGCTGCCAGGGGCTGGGATGCCAGATCGGCAGAGTAGTCCAGATAGACTCCGATCTCCTTACCCGAAGTGGATGAGAAGATATCGGGGCACTCACCTGAGTTAAGTTTGGCCTTCAGCAGTGTGGGATAGTCGTTCTGGGTAGTCTCATAGTTGACGGTCACATTGGGTTTGACCTTTTTGTACTCCTTGATAAGCTCACCAATGGCGTCCGCGTACTCGGGACTGGAGACGAACATATAGATGCTGGCCGCCTTTTCACCACCTGCATCGGCGGACTGTTCCGCTTCCTTTTTTCCTCCGCAGCCTGTCAGCATAAATGCCGTCATAATCAGACTTAAAATTACTGCGAGTGATTTTTTCATTCTTTCCTCCTGTTATACTTTCAAGTGTTTCCGGGCCCTGGAAACACTAAAATGACTTAACCTTTCACCGCTCCGGCAACAACACCCTCTACGATGTAGCGCTGAAGCAGTATAAAAAATATGATCGACGGCAGAACAGCCAGAACCATGGCGGTCATGGCGTAGTGCCACTGGGTATTGAACTGTCCCACAAAGGTGTACGCCGACAGAACCAGAGTCTTCGTATCGGGAGAGCGGTTCACCATCAGCAGTGGGAGCAGGAAATCATTCCAGATCCACATGACGTTTAGAACAATGACCGTCACCGTTACGGTCTTCAATAGGGGCAGGATAATTGAGAAGAAGGTTCTGATTGTAGAGGCACCGTCAATAAGGGCGCTCTCATCAATATCCTTTGGAATGGTCCTCATAAAGTTGAAAAAGATAAATGTGGCCATGGGAATACCGAATCCCCAGTACTGGATTCCCAGACCCCAGACACTCCCTGAGAGTCCAAGGGAACTCATGGTCTTCAGCAGGGTAATCATAATGGTCTGAAAGGGTATCAGCATGGGAGTGATAATCAGAACATACATAAACCGGGTATACTTCGACCGCCTCCGGTCCAGAATATAGGCAGCGGTTGAGGAAAACAGAACAATCCCGAAGATCCCGATGGATGTGATGACCAGGTTGTTCAGAAACAACCGGGGATAATTCATCTTCTCGATAACAGTTATGTAGTTGGCAATTTCCAGAGACTTCGGCAGGGCGATGACATTGGACACCACCTCACCGAAGGTCTTGAAGGAATTCATAAACATCAGGAATACAGGATAGATAAAAAAGATTCCCACAAGGATCATAAGGGTTTCCAGAATGATTATTCCGGTTCTCTGCTTTTTCATCATAACTCCACCTCTTTACGGCTGAAGCCCCGCAGTACAATCTGGGTCAGAAGAAGAACCAGAACAAAGAACATCAGGGATTTGGCCGAACCGAATCCATAGTTGTTGTTCTGGAAGGCCTCCCTGTAGATATCCAGGGTGACACTGTAGGTGGCCCCTCCGGGACCTCCCTTGGTCAGGGCGAGGATGATATCAAAGACCTTCAGGGAGTTGATCAGGGAGAGAAGGACACAGGTTGTAATGGAGGAGCCCAGCAGGGGCAGGGTGATCCTGAAGAACTTGGTCCAGGCACCGGCGCCCTCAACCAGGGCGGCCTCCATAATTTCACCGGGGATTGACTGGAGACCGGCAATATAGAGGACCATATAGAAGCCCACGGACTGCCAGGAACCGACAAAGACCACAGAGTAGAAGGCCAGATTCGGATCTCCCAGCCAGCTGAGGTCAAAGAAACCCAGCTGAGTTAATTCATAAAGGTTATCGAAGCCCTGGGAGAAGATAAACTTCCAGATAAATCCCACAATGGTCATGCTGATGATATAGGGGATAAAGAAGAGACTCCTTAAGACATTGGCTGACCTCAGTTTCTTCACAAGAGCAACGGCCAGGGCGATGGCCGCCACATTCACAAGTATCATTGAAAGAACGGTAAATTTCATTGTAAAAACCAGGGAGCTGATAAAGCTGTCTCCTCCGGTAAAGAGTCTCTTGAAATTTGCCAGACCGATAAAAACAGGTTCCTTGTCTATACCGTTCCACTCAGTCAGTGAGTAGTATCCGCTGAGGAGAAAGGGAAGGTAGATCATCAGGGAGACAAGGATTACCGCGGGCAGGGCAAAGAGGGTTGTCTCGATATCCCGGGTCAGGGATCTCTTGGCCATATTCATCCAAACATATCCTTTTTTTAATTTTCCAGCCCCCGGAAAGTGCCTGCCGGCCCCCTCCTGAAGTTGAACTGGTAAAATTGTAAACCCGGTTTTTCCAGAGATAAATGGACTATCGTAATCAATTTAGGGTAAATTCTTGACGGATCATCGGGTAACTGTGTCCAGGACAGTGCAGTAAGTCTTCCAGTCCTCCCTCAGCTGATCGGGATCATCCCCTCGGACAAACTCAAGAAATCCGTAGTGCTCCCCGTCTGACCGAAGGGCCTGGTCGGCCTGGATGGCCGAGAAGAAGGAGCACCATCGATCTGCTCCCTCAGCCAGAGGACGCCGCTCCATCCCCTGGTCTTCCAGGCCGGCAGAAGTCCAATGGAAAACATGAATATTTGTCAGTTTGTCTCCCAGAGCCTTCAGTGAGTCAAGGCATGCTGAGTCTTCATACCCGTGGGGAGGCTGCCAGTAGTAACGGACGCCGGGATGGTTTACCAGGCGGTCCCATCGGGCAAGGGACTGGGGAGTATGGGTCAGGGTGTTCTCATGATATTCAAAGGAAACAGTCATCCCCCGGGCCTCTGCCAGAGTGGCAATGCGCCTTGTATCCTCTGCCGCAGCCTCAAGGTCTGACCGGTCGTACCCGGTAAAGTTTTTCTCTCCTCCCCAGACCCGGACCGTCCTGGCGCCCAGGGCCTCTGCAGTATCCAGAACAGATACAAAGGAGAGTCCTCCGGTCTTGCTGATTCCGGTACTACTGATCCCGACCCGGTAGTAGGAGCCGTAGGAGGGGGTGGCAATACCGCTGTTTCTGCAGAGGGCGGCAACCTCGGCGGCCCTCTGCAGGTCTCCATGGGAGACGTGAATATCCCCGCCCCATTCGATGGAGGGTATGCCGAGATCTGCACAGAGAGAGACTATTTTTTCGGCTGAAAGAGAACGGAATGTGACGGAGCAGAGGCCGGGTATAATCATGTTTTCTCCTTCTTGTGCAGAATCCGATGGCTCTCTATCAGGCCTCTTCTTCTGCCATGGGACCCACATAAAGGTCTATTTTCGGGAGACCGTAGAGCAGGGGAACTCCAATGATAGCACAACCGATGCTGAAGAACACTCTCTCCAGGGGGGACACAAAGGCCAGTCCCTGCCACATTGCCGCGGGCCACTGCATCATCAGCAGGCCGCCAACATAGTTTGCAAAGGCTGAAGCGGCTACAAATCCGGTATAAGCTGCCAGTACAAGGGCAATAAATTTCAGAACCTGGTTTGAGCCGAGGAGCCATTTGCGCCCAAGGAAACCGCAGACCAGTGCTGCAGCAATTCCGGAGCTGTAGTAGACAGCGGGGAGGATCATGGCTTCCTTTCCAATGGGATGGAAGGCCCAGAGGATTCCTCCAAGAAGGATAATACCCACAGCCACATACCACTTTTTATGAACTACACAGCCGGCGCACCCCGCGTTGAACACAGCAATAAGGAAGGAGAATATCCCCATCCATGCCGTATGGGGCGCCACCATCTGTCCGATAAAACCGCCCACGGCGGCAATAATGATTCCCGGCACGGGACCGAAGAGGATTCCTGCCAGAGGGGTCAGTATTGAGCTGACGCTGAAAGTCGCACCGGTTCCGATAATCGGAATAGACGGAAGCAGCTTTGTCACTGCCAGAAGTGCGGCCCAGACAGCCATTACCGCGGGGTTCAGTTTACCACGGAATACTCTTCCCTGTTCTTCAATCATTTCATTCTCCTGATTTCCAGACTGCCTGAAACTCCTCAGGACAGCCATTATTGCATTTTTCTTAAGATCGCATCGGCCAGATCATCAACGGTCAGCTCTATGGCCGTACTTCCCGACTCCCTGTAAAGCTCACGGGAGAGTTCAACAACCTGGGGAGGACAGATAAAGGTCTGTCTTAACAGATCGGGCCGGGAAAATACACTGCGGCTGTCTGAATCAATAAGAACCTCTCCTTCACAGAGCACTATGACCCGTCCGGCATATTCGGCCACCAGAGACATGGCATGGGTCACGATGATGATCGTATACCCCTGCCTGTTCAGCTCTCTGACAATATCCATTATCTGGTAGCGTCCTTCAAAGTCCTGTCCCCCGGTGGGTTCATCGAGGATCAGGATCTTCGTATTCATTGCCATAACCGAGGCGATAGCAACCCTGGCCCGGTCACCCTTGCTCAGGGAGGGGGGATACTCCTCTGCCAGATGGCCGATTCCAACAGACTTCATTGTCTCGTCCACCCTCTTTTCCAGTTCCTCACCGGTTACACCGAGATTCCGGGGACCGAAGGCGATCTCCTCTCTCACGGTGTTTGAAAAGAGCTGCCTGTCGGGGTTCTGAAGGACATAACCGACTCTGGTTGAGAGTCGGGCCATGGTGTATTCGTCAGAGCCTTTGCCCTCGATGCAGACCTCACCTTCGGTGGGCTTCAGAAGCCCGGTCATAGTCTTCATCAGGGTGGACTTTCCGGCACCGTTCTGACCGATAACGGCGACAAACTCTCCCTCTCCAATGTTTATGTCAATGGATCTCAAGGCCCTCTGACCTGAGGGATAGACATAGGACATATTCTTTATATCGATAATACTCATAAACGGATTCCCCTCTTTCTCAGGAAATCACATAACTCCGCCCTGGTGATGGGGTAGTCCTCTTCGGTAAAGCTGACTCCCCCCTTCTCTGCCAGACGGTCAGCCACCATGGAGACCTGAGGGGGGTGGATGGAAGCCTTCTTCATAATCTCCCTGTTCCTGAAGATGGCCCTGGGATGACCGTTTCCGATGACCTTTCCCTCATGGAGAACAACGATCCTGTCGGCATACTCGGCAATGAGCTCGCTCTTGTGTGTGGAGATGACAATGGTCATGTTATGCTCTGTTTTCAGCTTGTAGATCACGTCGAAGACCTCAAAGGTACCCACAGGGTCCAGCTGACTTGTGGGCTCATCAAGAACCAGGATAGAGGGCCGGGGAGCCAGGGCCGAGGCGATGGCAAGCCTCTGTTTCTGACCTCCCGAAAGGGTCGAAGGCTCCCTGTCTCCGCAGCCCTCAAGACGGACTACCTCTTTTGCCCACTCTACGGACTCCCTGATCTCCTCCACGGGATAGCAGAGGTTCTCGATGCCGAAGGCGATCTCATCATCCACCATTGGGGTAAAGAGCTGTGCCTCGGGATCATCCAGAACAATTCCCAGATGCTCCGCCAGAGAGGCTACGGAGGTGGAGAAGGTGTTCAGTCCGTTGATCAGGATCTCTCCCCAGACGGTTCCTCCCACCGAGTGGGGAATAACCCCGATCAGAGAGCGGCAGAGGGTGGACTTCCCGGCCCCGTTCCGGCCCATCAGGGCGACCAGCTCTCCCCGTTGTATATCCAGATTAATGCCATCGAGTACCCTGCCCTCTCTCCGGGGATAACTGTAGCTGTAGTTTTTTATGGATACCGCTGTAATTGTTTCAGCCTGATCAGCGTCTGTCAGAGTCTGTTCCACAGTGATACCTCCCTGTCCAGGATAAATGCTCCCCCCATAAGGAGGGCTGCCAGCAGAACCATCAGAAAAAAGACAGCCCAGTCAGATCCGGTCATCTTCAGGGTCAGTCTGTAGGTCCTGCTCTTCCCGGCTCCGAAAGCGCGGGCATCCATGGCGACACCCATGGCCTGAGCCCGTCTCATGGCGCCGATGACAAGGGGAACGACCAGGGCCGGAAAGGCCTTCATCTTCTCCCTGAAACGACCCTCCTCAAAAACCGAAAACCCTCGCATCTTCTGAGCCTCCATAATGGTCGTTGCCTCATCCTGAAGGGAAGGAATCATATTGATGGAGGTGGTTGCCAGATAGGCAATTTTATAGGGAAGGCCCATCCGCACCATCCCGACAGCCATCTCGTTCACAGTGGTGGTCATAATAAAGGTTGGCATCAGCATGATCAGAACAAAGAGACGGAACCCCAGCAGAACTCCCATAACAATACCCTTAAGGGATACAAAGCCCCGCCCCGGAAGGATCGGGAAGCCTTCCGGAAATATCGGTTTCACAAGGTTTATATTCCCGGGTAAAAAGAAGCTCTGTATGATAATCAGGAATACAATCATTCCCGTCAAATAGGCGAGGTATTTCTTCAGCCTTGATAGGGGGAGACCGGCACTTTTCCAGAGCAGCAGAACCAGGGCAAACAGTATCCCGAGAATTGAAAAACTCTTTACCCCGAAGACGACCATGGTATAGAGGATCAGAAGGATCATCTTTACCCTGGGATCAAGTCTGTGGAGCAGAGAATTTCCCGAATGATATACAATCATAGCCATTAGAATTGAGTCTCCATTTTCAGCTGTTGCTCAGATATTTTTAAGGAGTCGAAGAGAAGCGGCAGGCAGGGTATTGAAGAAGACGGAAATATCGATCCGGTTCCGGCAGTCCTTTCTCTATTTGCTTCCTTCGGGGAGGAAGATCTCCGGTGTCTGCCGATTTTAGCAGTAATTTCATCGTCGGTCAGCATATCATAGACGGAATATAAGGATTCACTGTTAATTATCAGGGATTCTGTGGGGAGACTCTGTTGCTCCCGGCAGATTTACCCTTTATATTGAATCCGGTTTTATTTGCAATTGTACTATTCTCATAGTACAATAAGACAAACAGGGAGGCCCGCAATGAAGCTTCTGAAACTCTCATTCCGCAACCTCTTCCGCTACCACCGGCGGACAATGATCACAGCCTCGGCCCTGGCCTACGGCATTCTGATGTTTATATTTATCGATTCCTTTATGTCCGGAGCCAACGAGGAGAGCTTCCGGAACTACCGCCTCCACGACACCGGAGACGGACAGATCCTGGCAGCGGGGTGGTGGGAGAACCGTGAGGAGCTCTCCCTGGACTATCTGATTGAAGACCCCGCCTCCTACGGACCTCTTCTGGACAGGATGGATGCCTGGACTCCCCACCTGGACTTTGCCGCGGAGATGCTCTTCTACCGGGCCGATGGTTTTGTGGAGGACGGCTACCTTCCCGTTTCGGTCAGGGCGATTGATCCCGGAACCGCCCCCTTAGTCTTCGGTCAGTACGGTGAGATTGCCGACGGCGGGATGCTGAAAAGCGGTGAGTACGGCTGCCTTCTGGGAAGCTGGTTTGCCGAGAAACTGGGCGCAGCTCCGGGCTCCCCCCTTCTTCTGGAGGTGAACACAAGGTACGGCTCCACCGATGTGATAGAACTGGAAATCGCCGGCATTATCCACTCAGGCGACTCCTCCCTGAACCGCAAGGCCGTCTACATCCCCCTGGATATCGCCGATGACTATCTGGAAACAGACGGCGGCGTCACTGGCTTTACTGTTCTTGGGGGAGACAGAGAGCTTGAAGCTCTGCAAAGGACTCTGCCGGAGGAGGCGGAGTTTCTCAGCTTCTATGATCTGACCTACGACTTTCAGGCCATGGCCGCCATGTCCGACAGCTTTATCGTCATCATCATCTTCCTGATCTTTGTAATCGCCTCGGTGGGAGTGAGCAACACCATGATGATGGGAATCTACGAGAGGCGCTATGAACTGGGGATGATGCGCTCCATGGGTATGACTGATTCGGAGATTACCAGGAGTCTTGTTCTCGAGGCCATGGGAATCGGCCTGATCGGGGTGATGATCGGAACGGCCCTGGCGGTGCCGGTCAATCTCTATATGGTGAACTACGGCATCGACTACGGCTTTATGCTGAAGGACTTCGATGTGGGCTACAGAAGCACCGGTGTCCTTCACGGCATGTGGAAGGCCTCCTCCTTTGTCTACTCCTCTATAACGGGGATCATCATCTCCGGGATAATGGCGGTGGTTCCGGCCCGGCGCATACTGAAAAAACCGATCTCGGAAAATCTCAGGGTCAGGGGGTGAGAGGATGAGACTGCTGCCCATTGCCGTACGAAATGTCAAAAGGAGCGGACGAAGGAGCATTCTGTCGGGCTTCGCCATCTCCCTCTCCACCCTGCTCTGCATCTTTATGGTCTGCTTTATTATGGGAGCCGCCGGTGACTATGACTCCATGCTGCTGAACTACTCAACCGGCATGGTTCAGGTCCGGGACGGCCGTTTCTTTGAGTACGACTATCTGAACCCGGTACACTTCTATGTGGAGAACGAGGAGTCCGTCCGCTGGGAGGCGATGAAAACAGAAGGGGCCGTACAGGCGGTCTCCCGCATCCATATTCCAGGAAAACTCTACTTCGGCGGTAAAGACAGGAGCGGCTACGGCCTGGCCGTGGACTTTGACAACGAGGTGATGGATTTCGACGGGATGCTCAAGGAGGGGCGCTACCCGGCAGCCGGGGAGAAGGAGATGGTCATCGGCGCCAAACTGGCCCGGAAGACGGGTCTTCAGATCGGCGACAGGGTAACCGTCCTGACCACTACCGCGGGACGGAGCAGCAATGCCGTGACCTTCGGGATTACCGGAATCATCGCCTTTCCCAATACGGTGATGACTGAATGGTTTCTTGTTCCCTTTACCTGGGGCCAGAGGCTGGCCGGCATGCCCGGCGGGGCCTCGGAGGTTCTTCTCTATCTGGAGGAGATGAGGATGGCCGGCAGGGCATCCTTAGAGCTTCAGTCCCGGCTCCCCTCCCCCCTTGAGGCAAAGGCCTACTCGGACCTCAACCTGATGTTCAACTATATGAAGATCGGGAAGTTCGTCTACTTTATGCTGGCGGGATTCTTCGTCCTTCTGGGATGTACGGTGATAATCAACACCATGATGATGCTTGTCTATGAACGGGTCAGGGAGATCGGGATACTCCGGTCCATCGGGTTCAGGCGTTCCGAGATCTCAAGGCTCTTCTTTCTGGAAGCCCTCTTTATCAGCTCAATCTCCGCACTGATCGGCATTGTTCTGGGGGCCTGGCTGGTCCACTGGACCGGTGAGGTGGGAATCAGAATCGGCGAGATGGCCATTATGGATTCGGTGGATCTGGACTACCCGACGGTCTTCAATCCACGCCTCAGCGTCAGGGCTCTTTTTATCGCAGGATTTATGGCCATGGGCATTACCTCGGCGGTGGCCTGGATTCCCGCACGCCGGGCGGCGCAGATGGAGCCGGTGGACGCCCTGAGCCGCTGAGACTCAGGCGGCCGGCTGCTGAATCGAATCAGAAAAGCTCCATTGAGTAGGCACAGGAAAAGGTCTCTCCTCCTTCAATAAGAAGAAGGCCTTCCTTCTCGCTGAAGTCGGAACTGTCGCCCTCTGTGGAGTCCACTCCGTACCAGGGCTCAAGACAGACATAGGGGGCTTTTTTTCCGGCGATCTGCCAGATTCCGAAATCGGGAAATCCCTCAAAATTCATCTTCACCCCTTCACTGCCTTTGTCGGACTTCAGGGTAATGGAGTCTGACTTCAGCCCTGACAGAATAACCGGTCCCTTGTCAAAGAGGCCGTGATTCAGATCAAGACGGTTTTCATCCTCAAGAAGAACATCCGTTTCACCGGTCAGGAACTCCCTCTTCCAGCGTCTGCTGATCCTCTCTCTGTCGGAGAACTCAAGGTGGTAGTCATCAAAGCCGAGTCCCTCTTTCAGGGGACAGTTGAAGGCGGGATGAGCACCGACGGAGAAGAGAAGCTCCTCTTCCGAGGGATTCTCCACCCTGTACTCCACCCTGAGTTTACTCTCTTCAAGGCGGAAGGTAATATCAAGAATAAAGGAGAAGGGATACTGACTCCGGGTCTCTTCGCTGTCACTCAGGCGGAATGTACAGAACTCATCCCCCTCTTCGGCAACGGTAAAGAGAGAGCGGGAGGCAAAGCCGTGATTAGCCATCTTTACGGTCTTACCCTTATACTCCCAGCCCTCTTCGGGGGACATGCCCACCACCGGGAAGAGCTGAGGGGAGTGACGTCCCCAGAAGGCGGGATCTGCCTGCCAGAGGTACTCCTTTCCTTCATATTTAAAACTTTTCAGTTCGGCTCCCATCGGGTCGACAAGAGCCTCGATCTTTCCATTTTTCAGTGTAATCATACCCTAAAATACCCCCTCCCGGCACTTGTGGCAATGCCCTCTCAAGCCGGTTTAAATTGCATATATCCCGCGACAATCAGCAGCTGACCCGTCAGATATGCGCTCATCCCCATAACCCCCTCAAAGCGGACGGGGCCTACGAAGCGGTTCCAGGCCAGAAGATTGTCGGAAATCATAAATATCAGAGCCCCTGCAACCACCGTCAGAACGGCACCGGGACGCTGTGATCCCATGCAGAGGGCGGCGGAGACTCCCATCAGGGCGATAGCCGAGATATAGAGAATCACCGGGAACTGAAACCTCCCCAGCCTGGGCCCCAGTTTGTAGTAGACCAGAATTCCGTAGACCACAAAGCCTCCTCCCAGAACGGCTCCGATCAGAGAATCCGTCGTGGCTGAACCGAGAAAGGCTGCGGCATAACAGAGATGACCTGCCAGAAAGAGAAGGAGTCCCCCCAGAAAGAAGGGGTTCCTTTTTACCGGAACCATAAGAAGAATATCTCCCAGCCACCCGAAAACAAGGGCTCCGGCAATAAAGAGAGAGGGCTCCCGAACCGTCAGAAAGTAATACACTCCCAGAGCGGGCAGGAGAAGAGGCTTTGTCACATAGTGAAGGGCCCTGTTATGCAGGGCCTCACCGGCAAGGTGGATCAGGGATATCAGAAGAAAGGGCAGCAGATTCATGGAGCATCACCTTTTTATGCCAATAGTTTTACTTCCTATAATTACCCATCCGGTCGGAAGATATGTCAAGAAAAATGATTGTGATTTGGAGATTGACCCCTTAATCTTAGGTTATGAACTCCGATATTACCGTACTCAAAACAAAACAGCGTCTCAGTGAAGAATTCGACAGGGCCATAGAAGAGTGTCTTCTGGAAAAACTCCCCTTGAGAAAGACCCTGGGCAGAATCATCCCCCTTCTCTGCCGGATTCTGGGAGCCCATGAAACAATTATCCGGACCATGGACGAAAACCTGAAGCCCCTGAGCATGAAGTCAAAGGGCTTCAGAGAGGAGTGGTCCCTTCTGGTACCCAGGGAGCTGCCGGAGGTTGAATTTGAACCCAAAACCTTCCCCCTGGATGATGATCTTCTGGTGGTGGCATCCCTGGATGTAGTGGACCGGGTGATAGGAATCTGCGGCTTTGTCTTCAAGGGTCCCCTGAGCGCCGGGGCAGCAAGCCTGAAGGCGGAACTGGTGGACACGGCGGCGGAACTCCTGGACAACTATCTTGAGAGCATTGCCTCCAGCGCCCGGAAGCAGAGCATCACCCTCTACTCCACCGAGGCCCTGAGGGACAGGATCTTCGAGCACGGCGCCGACAAGGCGGTGGCCCATCTTTGCAGCGAAATGAGACTGGAGGAGTTTATTCTTGTCTACGGGGACAGCGATTCCGCCATGGGAGATGATCTCCGTTACCGCTACTACTGTGACGGTAAGATGAAACACAACTCCATCGACAATCCGGAACCTCCCTTTATGGATATTCTGCAAGACAGAAAGAGGACCCTTAACGAGAAGGACAACTCCTTTTCACGGCTTCTGCCGGGAGAGGGGGTTATGGAAAAACCCCTCCACAGCGGCATGGGCAGCCTGATAGGCAAGCTTATAATCCGGCCCAAGGACGGCGGTCTCAATCCCGAGAGCCGGGATATAATCCGGATCTTTGCCGAGTGCCTCTGTCAGAGACTCTTCGACTACAACAGGGAGAGACGCTACCTGGCCAAGTGCTTCTGCCCCCGGGACGTGCAGCGGCTGCTGTCTGAGCCGGACTTCTACGGCAGATACCTCAGTCCCCGTGAGGAGAATATCGTCATCCTCTACAGCGATATCAGCTCATTCACCTCCATATGCGAAAAGGTTCTTAGCGATGCCACGGAGATCGGAGAACTGGTGAACCGCTGGTCCCGGAAGGTTCTGGAGATCCTCTACTCCCGGGACGGCGTCTTCGACAAGATGGTGGGAGACTGTGTGATCGGACTCTTCGGTCCTCCCTTCTTCGAGTCATCCATGGAAGAGAGGACCGAGAATGCCATTGCCGCCGCTGCGGATATTGTAAGGGAGACCATGGCCCTGGGCGTCGAGATGGGACTGGAGGAGAGAATCCGGGAGGCGGGCATACAGGATCATCTGACCACCAGCAACGGCATTCACTGCGGTCCCACCTCTGTGGGCTTCTTCGGTCCCAACGAGGACTATACGGGATTCTCCTCGGCCATGAATCACGCCGCAAGGCTTCAGGGACACGCCTCGGCGGGTGAGGTCCTTGTGACCTCGGCCCTTCTGGACAATCTTCCCGGCGGACCTCTGGGGATTGCTCCCCGGGAGGATCTTACCGTAGACTTTGCAGGCCCCTGGGAGATCGCCGTCAAAAACGTGACCCGCCCCATGGAGTACTACCGATGCTATTTCAACAAGGAAGTGAGCTATGAGTAAGGAGCGCTGCCGGTGGTGCGGCTCTGACCCCGTCTATCTGGACTACCACGACAGGGAGTGGGGAGTCCCCGTATTAAACGATGATATCAGGATGTTTGAGAACCTTGTTCTGGAGTCGGCCCAGGCGGGGCTCAGCTGGATCACCATCCTCAAGCGGAGGGAGAGCTACCGTGAGGCCTATCTCGGTTTTGATCCCGAAGTCATCTCATCCTGGGGAGAGGAGGATGTGCTCCGCCTTCTGCAGAATCCCGGAGTGATCCGGAACAGACGGAAGATCGAGTCCTCCATCAACAATGCCCGCCGCTTTCTCGAGGTAAGGGAGGAATTCGGATCATTCTCCTCATATTACTGGCATTTTCAGGAGGGAGTTCCTATTATCAATAACTGGAAGGATGAGAAGGAAGTTCCCGCCATAACTCCCCTGGCAGAGACAATAGCAAAGGACATGAAAAAGAGGGGCTTCTCCTTCCTGGGGCCCACGGTGACCTACGCCAACATGCAGTCCCTGGGCATGGTCAATGACCATCTGGTCAGCTGTTTCCGCCATAAGGAAGTTATTGAATTATGGAGAAAAAATACTTAGGGCCCCTGGCCCTTATCATACTCTTCCTCTCCTGCCAGGAGGCATCGGCAGATCTTACCAAACCCCGGGGAGACGCTTCGGCCCTGGCCGTCTACAATCAGGCCTATCAGGAAAACTATGAACCCGACTCCCTCTCCCTGATTCTTGCCGAGGCAGTGGATGCCTATGTGCTGATCGATCCCTTTGATCCGGACAGTCCGGTCAGTGCTTCAGATATATCCGCCCTCATAGCCAAGGGGAATCTTGTTTCCGCCTATATGAGCATCGGCACCGGGGAGGACTGGCGGAGCGACTTTGCCCTGATGGAACCCTACCTGGCGGAGGAGCAGTGGGGAGACTGGGAGGGTGAGTACTATATCAGCTCTCTGGAGCCGGGGCTTGTGAACCTGATGAAAGCCCGGATCGACAGGGCTGCGGACCTGGGTTTCAACTGGCTGGAGTTTGATAATATGGACTGGATCTTTTACGAAGAGACCAGAAGCGGGTACAGCCTGGAAGCCACGGCGGCCGAGGGGATTGCCTACCTTCAGGAGCTCTATGACTATGCTCACTCCAAAGGCATGAACTGTATGTCCAAGAATCTCAGGACTCATGCGGAGTACTACGACGGGGTGACCTGGGAGTCCTACAGAAGGGATAAAAACTGGTGGGACGATGAAGATCTTCAGGCCTTTGCGGACGAGGGGAAGCCGGTGGTGATTGTTCACTACGGTGAGAGGAGTGCCGAAGGCGCCTATAACACCTACTCCGATTATATGGAAGTCTACGGCAGGTCCCTATCTTTTATTTCCGAGACCAGATCAGACCGGGGCTACATTCACTTTAACGACTAGTACTTTAAAGACTGGCGCTTACCGGCCTCCGGCAGAAACCGTGAAATCAGGAAATCAGGTAAAGTCTTCGGCCTTCGGCTTTGCAGGAGGATCGAACATCATCTCATGGGTCTCGGGGGTACCGTAGTCTTCAATGGTATCAATCTTGAGTCCTCCCCCCTCCTTGAGGGCCGTTGTCACAATTTTGCTGTTGAAGGG
Organism: Spirochaeta sp. UBA5339; assembly: GCA_002408085.1. Lineage (GTDB taxonomy): Bacteria > Spirochaetota > Spirochaetia > DSM-2461 > DSM-2461 > Oceanispirochaeta. The sequence continues at coordinate 433,522 of DHQL01000007.1, read as the reverse complement.
GTGGGTGTCGGGGTGGTTCAGATACTCATCCAGATCCATCCAGAGGGCCTCGGAGATCTCCGAGGGATCAATTTTAATTTTGCTGCTCAGGGGCTTGAGACGGCAGACAAAGTAAATGTCAGACTTGCCGTAGCGGTAGCCGTGCCAGTGGCGGAAACAGTTGAGGGAGAGGAATTCGCTGTCGATTCCCGTCTCCTCCTTCACCTCTCTGACCACGGCGTCGGAAATATGCTCCCCCGGGTCAAGGGCGCCGCCGGGGAGCTTGTAGTGTCTCCGGGTATGGTGCTTCTCCTGTATTACAAGGATTCTGTTCTCTTCATCGATCAGAACGCCGCCGGCACCGATATAGTGGGTGGCGTAACCGGGAACAAAGGCTCCAGGGACAAGACGGAGACAGAGCTCAATCCCTCCTTCATCGGCATGGTGGTAGAAAAATCCCGCATTCACACAGAGGGGAACCAGTTCGGCCTGTGAAGGAGGAAGAAAGAGCCAGAGCAGCTTGAAGCCCTCCCCCTTCAGATAGGTAATGGTATTTTCCAGAGCCGGTTTGAACATCCAGTTAACCGGAAGATCATCGCTATTGATTACGGCCCCGCCGAAGCGGTCCGCCTCAAATTTCAGTACTGTCATGCAATAGAGAGTACAGGGAAAGGAAGGCTCCTGCAAGTCAGTGTACCTTCACTTCCCTATATACTCAGGACGATGCAGTCCCGGGCAGAGTAGATCAGCGGCTGGCCCAGAGCATACCCCGGAGCATTATCTCCTTAGCCCCGGGTACGTCAAAGTCCGAGGCCACATGGCCGATGGAGGAGTAGAAGACCCGAGCCTTTCCGTAGGTCCTCTTCCAGGCCACGGGCATCACAGTACCCCTGATCCAGTTGATATCCTCCTGATCGCCGGCAAAGGTTGTCTCCGCCAGAACCTCGTTTGAGGGGTCCACATGCATGTAGTACTGCTCCGATTTCATCTTCAGCTCGGTATATCCCGCTACAATGGGATCGTCCGAGGTTATCTGAATGGTGTAGTCGATCACACCGCCGGGATGAGCCACCCACTGGCCCCCCACCATAAACTGATACTCCACATTCTGCCGGAAGCTGTCTCCCATGCCGCCGTGCCATCCAGCGATGCCGCAGCCCGAGATAACCGCTTCCTTCAACCCCTTCCACTGGTCCTCTGAGATCTCACTCATGGTCCAGACGGGCACAATCAGATCAAGGGAGTCCATCAGGGCCTTGTCGGTATAGCAGTCCAGACTGTCTGTAAAGATAACCTCATAGCCCTTCTCCTTCAGAAGGCCCTCGAAGATCCGTCCGCAGGCTTCGGGCTCATGACCGTCCCAGCCGCCCCATGTTATCAGTGCTATTTTCATTTTGTTCTCCTTGTTTTTTCCGCGGGACCGCAATGCGATCCCAGGGGGCCTCTTAGAGCTCCCCCGCCTCCAGGCCGTGGGTCAGGGCCTCGGGCCGGGTACAGCTGCTTTTCAGCTTAACCGCCTCTCCCCTGCTGCTGGAGTCCTCAAAGGCCAGCATGGTATCCAGTACATGAAAGGCCAGGTCGCCTCCGGCCCGAGCCTTATCTCCCGCTTTCACTGCCCGGGCCATATCGGCAATGCCGATGCCCCTGCTGTTCTCCTCATAGGGGAAGGCATAGAGGGGAATTTCCACGGCCTCATCATCCCCCTTGCGAAAGAGTTTCACGGGTCCGCCGAAGGTGTTGGGATCGGGAACCATCAGGCTCCCCTTTGTGCCGTGAATCTCAATCCGGGGGACTTCACTTTTAAAAACGTCGAAGCTCATGCTCACAAGGGCGCTGACTCCCGAAGCGAAGTCCATAATGCCCTTGTAGTCGGTCCAGGTATTAACATCAATCACCTGGCCCTTTGTATTTTCTGCAGAACAGATCCTCTTCTCAAAGGCCTTTGAGGTCCTTCCGTAGATCGATGCCACCGGTCCCAGCAGGCTGATCAGGGCAGTCAAATAGTATGGGCCCATATCGAGCATGGGGCCGCCGCCGGGCTGATAGTAGAAAGAGGGTCCGGGGTGCCAGCTCTCATGGCCGGGACAGAGCATAAAGGCATAGGCCGAGTGAACCTCGCCGATAACCCCCTCATCGATCAGCTTCCGGCAGGTCTGTATCCCGGAACCCAGAAAGGTATCCGGTGCGCATCCTGTATAGAGTCCCTTCTCCGAGGCCAGCTTCAGCACAGCCTCGCCGTCCTCCCGGTTCAGGGCAAAGGGCTTCTCGCAGTAGGCATGCTTACCGTGTTCAAGGGCCAGAGTGTTAATCCGTGCATGGTGCTCGGGGGTTGTCAGGTTCAGGATGATATCCACATCATCCCGGGCCATCAGCTCCTCTGTCGTATAGACGGGAACACCGTACTCCTCATTTTTCTGCCGGGTCCGGTTTTCATCCAGATCCGAGCACCCGGTCACATTGACTCCGGGGAAAAGCCCGGTCAGATTCTTGAAATATATATCGCTTATATTGCCGCATCCGACTATACCTATATTCATGGGCCGATCTCCTTATTTCATTTTTTTTCAAGACTACTCCCGGAAAAGGCTGTAATAAATGGACATAATTCAAAAACCATGGACATTATTGTCATATGGCTCTTTATAAAACAGATCTTTTCTTCCATACAGAATATCTGCCGCGCCGTTTCCCGGCAGGACAGGAAATCCAGTCCGTCGGCTACTATCCCGGCAAAAAAGAGTGGATCAGGCGCCGCTTCGATACGATGAATTTCTCCTTTATCCTCTCGGGAAGAGGATTCTACGAAGACAAGGGACGGCTGACGCCCATACAGGCTCCTGCTGTAATAACCCAGAGTCCTGGACAGAGAGTCAACTACGGTCCAGATTCACAGTGGGAGGAGCTTTTTCTGATCTATCCTCCGGGATCTGAAGAGTACTTTCGCCGGCGGCAGATCCTCGGCTCCCCCCTGTGGAAAATACACAGTCCCGGGGAAGTACTTCAGGGGATTCAGGATCTGGTATCCTTTCTCCGCAGCTCTTCGGGTACAGGAGTGGAGTATGCTGACTTTCTGGATCTCAACCTTGAGAAGCTGCTGATGGTTTCCAGCCGGGAGCCTCCCGGTCCCAGAGAGACGGAGCTTCAGGTCTTTGTACAGCAGCTGATGGAGAAGATGGAGATGAACTGCTCCGCAGACTATGACTTTCACCGTCTTGCCGAAGAGAGAGGCTTCAGTCCCTCCAGCTTCAGGCGGTGCTGGGAGGAGATCTACACCACGCCCCCCGGACAGAGTCTTATTCAGATCCGCATCAGAAAGGCAAGCCGTCTTCTGGCAGAAACAGATCTGTCAGTAAAAAAGATCGCCCTGGATCTGGGCTATGAGGACCCTCTCTACTTCTCAAGGCTTTTCAGGAAAAAGCAGAATGAGAGTCCCCTAAGCTACAGAAAGAGGACCAGAGACCCCTATCTGACCGACTCCGGGACTTGATTCGGCAAAAATCCGGGTCTATACTGGGGGCATATCACATCCCCAAGGAGGACGTACATGTCAGAGATTGTTATGAGAAAAGGTCCTGTTCAGGGGAAAATCTCTTAAATCCTATCCATAAAACCATAGAAGATTCCCTGGATCATCCAGGCTTTACAGCTTTAAACAGGACTCCAATTCAAGCCTTATTACTCAAATAACCTTTGGAGAGACTATTGAATTTAGAAGCATGGGGATGGAATCCCTTTTTTGAAGAAGAGTTTACAATCTATAAATCTCAGGATCTGATTCCCGGACGGATCGTCAGGGAGTCACGGCATATATATACCCTTGTCACGGCGGAGGGAGAGCTGAGCTGCGAGGTGTCAGGAGCCTTCCACTACAGATCAGACGGCCCATCAGACTATCCCGTAACAGGGGACTGGGCCGCGGTGCGCCGGGCATCGGAGGACCGTGGTATGATCGAAGCGGTACTGCCCAGGCAGACCGAGTTTTCCCGGCAGACAGCCGGGACCCGGACCGACAAACAGGTACTGGCCTCCAACATCGACAGCATAGCCCTGGTCAGCGCCATTACCGGCGAAGGTCTGGACTGCTTCCCCCAGGATGGGGGAAAGACCATTGCCCTGACTGGCCCCTGGAGACGGGAGATCTAGACCAGCGGCGCTTTGAATCCTAACAGCAAGCTGAAGAGGGAGATGCGCTATATGCAGACCCGGGTCGATGAGCAGGCCGCCCGTGCGGAACGGGACAAATGGAAAGACATCGCCAAATTACAGAAAGAACTGAAACAGCGGCGCAGATAAAGAGGCGGGGATGACGGGGCCGGAAAGTTACTTCTTCCGGCATCACCGGCATCACCCTGTCCCCTCTGAAAATGCCGCATAAGGAGAAAAATTTGAACCGGAAAATAGAAATTGTAAAAGAGATGGAGAAGAGAGTCAGAGCTGCGGCGGCAGCCGAGGGGGACACCCCTTACCTGATTCCCTCCTTTCTTGACAGTGTTGATAAGCCCTGCATCCTGATCTGCCCCGGCGGCGGATATACCCGAACCTCCCCCCGGGAGGCGGAACCTGTAGCCAGGGCGTATAACAGAGAGGGCTTTCATGCCCTGATCCTCCACTACCGGGTCGCCCCGCACCGCCATCCCCAGCCCCTGCTGGACCTCTCCAACACCATGGCCCTCCTCAGACAGAATGCCCGTGATCTTGGGGTAGATCCCGAAAGAATCGCCGTCTGCGGTTTCTCCGCCGGAGGTCATCTGACAGCCAGCCTGGGAGTTTTCTGGGACAGGGAGTATCTTCAGAACGGAATCTGCAGCAGCCCTGGACTAAACAGACCCGATGCCCTGATCCTCAGCTATCCCGTAATTACATCAGGAGAGCATGCCCACAGGGGTTCCTTTGATAACCTTCTGGGAGAGGAAGCGGCACCCTCGGACCTTGAAAAGATGAGCCTTGAGAAGCAGGCAGGCCCTCAGACACCTCCCTGCTTTATCTGGCACACCGCCGATGATCAGGCGGTACCCGTGGAGAATTCCCTGCTCTTTGCAGGAGCCCTGAGAAAAAAGGATATCCCCTTTGAGCTGCACATCTATCCCAGCGGCCCCCACGGCCTCTCTCTGGCCACAAAAGAGACCGATGAGAGCGGAGACGGCAGTATGACCATCCCCCATGTGGCAGGCTGGCTGGACCTGAGCGCCCGCTGGTTCAGAACCCTGGGCTGATGAATCCGGGGGCTGATGATTCAGGCGGCAAAGGCTCCCGGTACTTCCCCCGAAGGATAAGAACCGCTACAATCTGTTCATGGTTGTACTCTACTCGTCCCTCTCCGCCCTGACATACGGAGCCGCAGACTTTCTGGGCGGCATCTCATCCAGAAAGAACTCGTCCATACCCGTGGTGGCCTGGTCCCAGCTGATGGGACTTCTCCTTGTGCTGGCGGCAGCCCCTCTTCTGGGAGCAACAGCCGTTCCCCGTAGCGATCTTCTGTGGGGGATGGCCGGAGGGATCTGCGGCGCCATAGGGGTTGTAATCCTCTACAAGGGACTGGCCGTGGGATTTGCCTCCATCGTCTCCCCCCTGGCCGCCCTTACCGGGGCGGTGCTTCCTGTGCTCTTCGGTGTATTAAGCGGTGAGAAACCTCCTCTTTTAAGCTGGATAGGAGTGGCCATGGCCCTGCCGGCCATCTACCTTCTCTCTCTTGAGAAGGAGGAGCACCGGGACCATGTATTCCGTTCCATAAAACTGGGATTTCTCTCGGGTCTGGGATTCAGCGCCTTCTTTATTCTTATATCCAGAACCACAGACGCTTCGGGAATGTGGCCTCTGGCGGCTGCCAGGGCGACCACAGTGCCCCTGTTCTTTCTGATCACCATTCTCTCGGGTCAGGCGGTCCGCCTCGCTCCCGGCAGCAGAGGCCAGGCCCTGTTCAGCGGTATCCTTGATATGGGGGCCAATATCTTCTTCCTTCTGGCCGTCCGGACGGGAATGATCATCACCGCCGCCGTACTGACCGCCCTCTACCCCGGGCCCACGGTAATCCTTCAGAAGATTTTTCTGGGAGAAAAACTGGGACCCGCCAGAGTTGCCGGGCTGATCCTGGCGGTTACCGGAGCAGCCCTGATCGGCGTGGGGGGCTGAAGCCGGACCGGTCAGCGGTGGGCCCGCACCGGCACAGTCCGCTCCCGGCTCCCGCCAGCCGGTCCCGACTGCCCAACCGGCACTTCGGGATTAATCCACCTTGTTGGCCGCCGCCGGATCAATATGTTTCTCAACACTCTCCGGAGGAGCCTCCCTGTAGACCAGAGGCTTATCGGCCAGCTCTGAGGTAAGGCATCCAACCCATGGCCTGTGGGCCTCGAGAAGTTCCCGGGTCATGGCCCTGATCTCATCGAGAGTACAGCTCATGGCCGTCAGGGGGTCCAGCGCCATGGCCTGGAAGACATACTCAGGATCTCCGGTCTGCACAGCCCTTACCGCCAGCTCCTGAACATTCAGCTGAACCCTGTTTATCGCCGCAAGATGAGCCGGAAGAGCTCCGGTTCTGACGGGATGCATACCGTTTTTATCAACCAGCACAGGAACCTCAACCAGAGAATCTTCGGGAAGATTGTCGATATAGCCTCTGTTCTTTACATTCCCGTAGATAACAGTGGGCACTCCGGTCTCGATGGCGTTGATAATGGCCGAACCGTACTCGTTGCTCCGCTCAAGATCCACCGGCTCCTCCCAGGCGGCCATCCTGGCCATCTCGTCCTTCCAGTCGGGGCGCTCATAGAGCTTCTTGATAAAACCGCTGCCGCCGTTCCACTCGGAGTAGTTGTCCTGACAGTAGCGGGCAATAGATTCGGGGTTCTTTCTGAACCACCAGTTATACTCGGACACATGACCGCTGGACTCGGTAACGGGATGACCGAAATGCTTCACATACTCCATCCGGGTTGTGTCGCCGTACCAGATCTCAGGCTTCAGAGCCAGTTCCCTGATCCGGGGAAGAAGGTCCTTGCCGTTATGCTCAAAGCGGGTAAACCAGGCCTGATGGTTGATGCCGCTGCACTGGTAGTTCACTTCATCCATAGGGATGTCTAAGCGCTTTGTCCACTCCTCGGCGGTGCCCTGTACTGAGTGGCAGAGTCCCACATAGGAGAGTTCCGGCTGATCATCCAGTACTCCCCAGCTGAGCATTCCCATGGGATTGGTGTAGTTGAGGACATGGGCCTTCGGGCAGATCTCCATCACATCCCGGACGATATCGTTCATCACCGGCAGGGTCCTGAGACAGCGCATGATCCCCCCGGGTGTCAGGGTATCCCCGATACACTGATCGATTCCGTATTTGGCAGGGATGTCGATCTCCTTCTCAATGGCCTCATAGCCTCCCACAAGGATGCTGACGATGACATAGTCCGCGCCCTTCAGGGCCTCCCGGCGGTCCATGGTTGCCCGGACCGAAGCCCTGGTGTAGTTACCCTCCCTGAAGATCCGCTGAACAATCTGCTCAGAGTAGCCCAGACGGTCTTCATCCACATCCACCAGGGTAAAACTACTGTCCTCCAAAGCCGGCCAGGTCAGAATGTCCGCCGTCAGACGGCTTGAAAAAACAAGGCTTCCCGCCCCGATGATCACTATATTCGCCATAATATCTCTCCTCTTGAGCTTATCTTATGGAGATATCCTAACAGCAGCCCTGCAAGCCAAAAACTGTCATTTTGTTGTTTTACTCCGTTATTTTATTGCTTTTAAGTGGTATTATGCTGTTTATGAAGACAGATCTTATAGACTGGGGATATGAGAAGTGCTCCCCGGGTCATGAATACGGAGGGATTAGAGACTACTACCTCCTCCATGTTGTCAGAAGGGGAAAGGGGGAGTTCCAGAGCGGCGGCAGGCTTTGGAAACTTGCCTCAGGAGATGCATTCCTGATCTTTCCCGGCCAGTCCCATCTCTACAGGGCGGATACCAAGGAGCCATGGTCCTACTTCTGGCTCGGCTTCAGGGGTGAGTATAGAGAACTGTTCGAGCCGATCCGTCTGAACAGAGACAGTCCGATTCTCAGCTACGAAGATCCCGAGGAGCTCTATAGACTCTACAGGGAGATGAAAGAGAAGCGCCTCTACCGTCCGCCCTCGGAAACTCTGCAGAATCACGGCTCCTTCAGCATGATCCTCGGACGGCTCTGCCGGGAGAGGCCCGGCATCAGCGGAGGGAGGGGAAAGACTGCCGCCGGAAAAAAACAGCATATCCGGTCCATGGAAATCTTCATCCATGAGTACTGCGACACCCCCATTCAGGTACAGGACGTGATCGACTTTGTCCAGCTGGAACGCTCCTACGCATCACGGATCTTCAAAAAGGAGAGGGGAAAGCCCATCGGCAGAGTGCTGATGGAATATAGAATTGCCAAGGCCTGCGGTCATCTGAAGGACGGACTGTCTGCCAAAGAGACAGCCTACAGCTGCGGGTTCAGGGACTACAATACCTTCCTCAAGGCCTTCAAGCGGGAGACCGGGAAGACACCCGGATCCTTCAAGGTTGATTTTTTCGGCCGATAGGTATGTACTTATCAGAATGTCCCTGTCTGATAAAACACTGAACTACTTTCTCAAAGATGAAGCGGAACATCTGACCCCCGAAGAGAGGAGCACATTCTTTCTGGACAGCTTCCGCATCGGTGTAGACGGCATCATTCAGCAGACCCTGGCCGCAAGCATCTTCCTGATGATCGGAATCTCATACTTCGGCATCAACGACTTCTGGAAGAGCCTGATCAGCTCCTCGGTCTTTATTGGAATGATGCTGGCCCTCTTTACAAGCTCCTGGCTTTCACACCACAATCCAAGCCGGGTTACGGGCACCGCCACTATCGCGGGAGGTCTGCTGCTGATGGCCTCGGGACTGACAGGGTCCACTCCCGCCTACGGGCTGACCATAATAGGCTTCAGCATCTGCATCCAAATAAGGACACCCCTTTTTACAGCCATCTACGCCGAGAACTACAATCAGAGCCGAAGGGGCAAACTCTTCGGTGCCGGGATACTGCTCTCCCTGGTGACGGGACTGGCGTCCAGTACCCTCTTCGGATACTTTCTGGAAAGGGAAATCAGCAGCTTCCGGTGGATCTACATCTTCTGCGGGGCCCTTCTGATCTATACGGGAGTGCTTCTCTTCCGGATACCCTTTAACCCGGGAAGACCGGTTCCCAGAACATCTCCCCTGAAGAACCTGGGACTCCTCTGGAAGTATCCCGTATTCGGACAGGTCTCCCTCTCCTGGTTTCTTCTGGGCTTTGCCAACCTCTGGTCCCTCCCCCTGAGAACGGTCTATCTGGTTGAGAGAGAAAGAGGCCTAGGACTCAGCCCCCTGGCTGTGCTGATCATTCTGGGAGTCATCCCCACGGCGGTCAAATTTATCTTCACTAACTTCTGGGCCAGGATCTTCGACCGCTTCAGCTTTATCCCCATCAGAATCATAAACTCCCTTCTGGCGGGAGGAGGCATATTCATCTTCTTCCTCACCGACAGCATACCGGTGGTTATTCTTGGACAGGTGATTATGAATATCGGATTCGGTGCATCCCCCTTTCTCTGGAACCTCTGGGTTACCAGGGTGGCCCCTCCCGGAGAGAGCCAGCCCTTTATGTCGGTCCACACCTTTCTCTGCGGAGTCAGAGGCACCATCGGTCCCTTTATAGGATTTGCCTTCGTTCAGAGCTTCTCCATGCAGACCGTGGGAGCCCTCTCCCTGGGAATAACCCTTCTGTCGATCCTTATTCTTATGCCCCTTCTGAAGCAGAGTCCCGAAACCTGGAGCCGCCACCGGATGGTCCGCTGATCCCGGACATTTACCCTTTTTCCTGTCTCTCCACGACATCCGGGACTATACTGGAGGAGTAACTCTTCGCAATTACTGGAGGACTGCCTAAGTGAAACGGACTCTTCTCTACACGGCCCTGTTTCTCATTCTGCTCCCGGCCCTGCTTGGAAGCTGCCGTTCCTTTACGGACCCCGCATCGGATCTCTACAACCCCGACAATCACGCTCCCCTGAGTATCGGTACCTGTCAGCCCGGCTCTTTCTGGCCAGTAGAGAATTCAGCATTGATAAGTCCCTTTGACCTTTATGAAAAAGAGAGATGGTCCGGTTATCTGAAAAGCACAAGCCGACAGGCACTCTATGACGAACTTGCTGTGGATTGGTGGCGGGTCGACTTTTCATGGAAACGGCTTGAACTGGAAAAAGATGAGTGGGATTTTGAAGCCTATGACTATCTGGCTGACGCATCGGCAGAGGGAGGCAGGAAACTTCTGGCGGTACTGACCTTCGACACTCCCTGGCTCTATGAAGATGAGAAGCAGAGCCGGAATATTACAGAGAAGGAGCTGGACCGCTACCTGAACTACGCCCGAACCGTGGCTGAGCGCTATGGAGACCGTCTGTCAGGTTTCGAGATATGGAACGAACCAAACCTGAACCGGTTTTGGAAGGGAAGCGATGAGGACTTCTTCAACCTGACAAGAGAGACCGTAAAGGTTCTGAAAGAGACCGCCCCGGAGGTTCCCGTGGCCGTTGGGGCCCTCTGCTACCATCCCCTTCTGGGGGGAAAGTCCTTTCTGATAAAGATGATCGAGGCCGGTGCCCTTGAGGGAGCCGATGTGGTTTCCATTCACCCCTATGCCATCTCCCTGGATGCCTCGGCACGCCGTGTGGCGGATGTCAGGAAGACTCTGGATGAAGCCGGATATGATCACAGGATATGGGTGACCGAACAGGGCTTTCCCACAACAGGGCTCTATGTCACAAAAGTCCCCCAAAGAAAGCATTACAGTGAGGTTATCAGAGGGCTGACCCTGATGACGGCGGCAGGAGCCGATGTTGTCACCTGGTATAAGATTTTTGACTCTTACAATCCCGATGAGGCGGGATGGATCGTTCCATCGGAGAGAAGTTTCGGCCTGATGAGCCGGAAAAGAGAGTATAAACCCGGTGCCCGCGCCTTTGGGCTGCTGGCTGGAGAGCTTGGAGGAAAACGCTACAATCCCAACCGTCTGACCGTTGATGAGAGTGCTCCCGCGGGACTGGAAGCCTATCTCTATGAGAAGGGCAAAGAGATCTGTCTGGTTATCTGGGGCGGCAGAGGAGCCTTTGCCCTTGAAGGCTTGGAGGATGTAAAGATAACAGACTATGATCCCGAAAATGACACTCTGGTACCGGGTGATTTATTTCTGGGAGAGTATCCTCTGGTTATCACAGGCCGGGCCGATGGGAAGGTAACCGTCAGAGAACCTCGAACCATGGCTGGCAAAAAAGCTGTGTTTATAAAGTAAGAAGGAGCCTCGCCAACGACGAAGCTCCTCTTTAAATTGTATAAATTAACTACACCAAGTAGGGAGGGGTAGTTGATTCCTGTGATACAGTATCAATGATAAACAGTATGGGCCCTATTGGTGTTAAGCCGATGTAAAAGCCTTGTATCTTTTGTAAAAGTAATATGAAGATTTCGAGGACGTATGCTTATTATTACAGTCAGATTATTTTTGTAGCAGAAAAAGTTCAGGAATCAGGGAGAATCCAGCCGGGGTGAATGCTCTGCACATTGGCCGCCGCATAGTCCCTTCCCCTGATGACAGCGTCCTTCAGGGTGAGGCCCTCGCAGATTCCCTGAGCCAGACCGGCGGTCATGGCATCGCCGCAGCCTATGGCATTCAGGGGCTCAACCATCCTGCTGGGCACCTCGAAGAGTTCGCCGTAGTCGGCGGCCAGGGTGGATTCCGAACCCCTTGAGATAATAAAGCGGCTCTGATAGCCACGGGACTGTCTTATCAGCCCCTCCGTCAGGTCCGCCTCATCAAAGGTCTGGAGGAACTCCTCTTCATTTATCTTCACATAATCGGGACGGATGGTTTCGCTCATATAGGAGGCCTTCAGATCTCTGGTTCTGTAGTCCGCAAAGAGCAGGAGCCCCCGCTCTTTTGTCTTCCGGACCATTTCCGGAATGATGTTCTCAGAAAATCCGGGCAGACGGCTGCCCGAGATAACAACGGCCCGGCTTACACGTTCCAGAAGGCTCTCAAAGAGGCCGAGGTACTCCGTCTCCTGGGTCGCCGTTGCCTCCTCGGGTTCATTGACCACAAGCTCACTGCAGATCTTCCTGTTCAGATCCACAATGGTGGTGCAGGTTCTTACCCGCCCCTCGGTGGGAACCGAATAGAGAGGCAAACCATCCCTTTTTCCAAGGGCGGTAAACTCATCCCGGTTATCACGCCCCAGGGGCGTCAGGCAGGCGGTATCCACACCGCCCTGAAGCAGAACCCTGGCCACATTGACGCACTTTCCCGAGGCATCGGTGTAGTACCTGAGGGCCCTGTTCACCTCGCCCTCCCGGAAACTGTCAAAGAGTACGGTCTTCTGAAGAGCGGGACTCAGGCCGGCGGCCAGTATGTCAATGTTCTGCTTCATTTGCCCTACCTGAAGATCAGCCCTTCTTGCCTTCCACTTTTCTCTGGGTGGCAGAGAGGGTTGCTTTTCTCAGACGGATGGAAAGGGGTGTTACCTCAAGAAGCTCATCCTCACGGATAAACTGGATCGCCCGCTCCAGAGTCATGGGGAGGACGGGTGTCAGAACAACCGCGTCATCCTTACCCGAGGCACGGACGTTGGAGAGTTTCTTGGCCTTACAGGGGTTTACGTTCAGGTCGTTGTCCCTGTTGTGCTCACCCACGATCATTCCCTCATAGACAATGTCGCCGGGTTTGATAAAGAGCTGGCCTCTGGGTTCCAGGTTGAACAGGGCGTAGGGAACGGCTTCGCCGGAGCGGTCGGCCACAAGGGAGCCTGTAAAACGCTCGGGAAAGTCTCCTCTGTGCTCTTCAAATCCGGAGATCAGGGAGTTCATGATTCCCGTACCCCTTGTATCGGTCAGGAACTCGTCCCGGTAGCCGATCAGGGCTCTTGAGGGTACGGAGAACTCGAGACGGACCCGTCCGTGCTCATGGTTTACATAGCTGATCATCCGGCCTTTCCGCTTGGAGAGCTTCTCGGTAACGATACCGGTAAAGGTCTCTTCACAGTCCACATAGAGGTGCTCGATGGGCTCCATTACCTTGCCGTTTTCATGGTGGAAGATAACCTCGGGACGGCCTACACAGAGCTCGAATCCCTCGCGCCGCATTGTTTCGATAAGGATAACCATCTGGAACTCACCGCGTCCCTTAACAAGGAAGCCCTCTCTGTCGGGAGACTCCTCGAATTTGATGGATACATTGAGCATGGTCTCCTTCTCAAGGCGCTCCCGGATCTTACTGGACTGTACCAGTTTTCCCTCCTGTCCCAGGGTGGGAGAGGTGTTGGGCCCGAAGCGCATGGCAACGGTGGGCTCGTCAACGGCAATACGGGGCAGGGCCTTGGGGGCATCCTTGTTACAGATGGTATCTCCGATATGAACATCCTCGATTCCCGCCATAACGACGATATCACCGGGATTGGCAACTTCCGTTTCCGCCAGGGTGGGCCCATTGTAAACCTGGAGTTTTGTAACGTTCAGGTTCTGTTTTACTCCGCCGTCCTTGATACAGACCAGGGAGTCCCTGGACTTAACCTGACCATGAACTACCTTACCGATGGCCAGACGGCCCAGAAAGTCGGAGTACGAGAGGTCTGTTACGAGCATCTGGAAGGGCTCTTTATCGTTGTAGGCGGGAGGGGGAACTTCGTCGATAATGGTGTCCATGAGTATGTGGAGATTGTCGGTCTCATCGGCCAGCTCTTTCTTGGCGATACCGGAACGGCCGTCTGCAAAGAGGACGGGACATTCAAGCTGATCCTCATGGGCATCGAGATCGATCAACAGGTCGTATACCTCGTTGAGAACCTCATTGGGGCGGGCATCGGCGCGGTCGATCTTGTTGATAACCACCACAACAGCAAGTCCCGCCTGAAGGGCCTTTGAAAGAACAAAGCGGGTCTGGGGAAGGGGTCCCTCGGAGGCATCTACCAGAAGGACAACTCCGTCTACCATGGAGAGGGCTCTCTCAACCTCTCCACCGAAGTCGGCATGCCCCGGAGTGTCCAGGATATTAACCTTCACACCCTTCCACATTATGGAACAGTTCTTGGCGGCGATGGTAATTCCCCTCTCTTTCTCAAGATCCATATTATCCATCAGACGCTCTTCGGTCTCCTGTCCCTCCCGGAAGGTTCCGGACTGACGGAACATGGAATCAACCAGAGTTGTCTTGCCGTGGTCAACGTGGGCAATGATGGCGATGTTTCTGAGTTCCTTGTTAAAACTGTTATTGTTATGAGGCATACTTATTCCTTATTCTCTACCTTGTATTTCTTCTCTTGGATTTCTTCTACTGAATCAGCTCACAGTACTCTATAAACCGGGGATAATCCATAGAGTCCTGCCCATCTTCAGAATAAATATTTACTTCATAAATGTAGTAACAGGAAGAAAAAGCACCATTCTGTGCCTCTCTAACATGGTCAGAACCCTTTCCCGACTCCAAAAAAGCCATTCCATGATCATTTTTTATTCTTAAATACCATATGCAGTGGTAGTATATATCTATCCCCAAAAGAGCCCCTATTCAATAAAAGAGTGAGAAAGGGTATTCCTGCAGGGAAAAAATGAGTCACGACTCAAAAAAACAAGGACGGCATTATGGCATCGGGTCAACTGAAATTCTCACAGAAGCTTGGATATGCTTCGGGTATCGTTTCCGAATCGGTCCTCTACAACATGTTCTACACCTACTTCATCATCTTTCTGACGGATGTTGCCTTTCTCAATCCCGCCCTGGCGGGGACAATCAGCCTGATCTCGGTGCTCTGGGACGGTGTTACTGATCCTCTGATCGGCCACTATGCGGACAGGAAGGAGGGAAGAAAGAAGAAATTCCTTATCTTTTCAGCCCTCCCCATGGCCCTCTTCTTTGTCCTCTCCTTTCAGAAGATCAACGGCGGAGGCGTGGGAGCATTCTTCTACTACACCCTGGCGGCAATGGTTTTCTGGCTCTTCTACACCTCATATACCATCCCCTACTACGCCCTGGGGGCGGAGATTACCCGGGACTATGACGAGAGAACAAAAATCCGTGGGCTGAGCGGTTTTATCAACTCCTTCGCCATCTTTATCGGTGCCGCCCTGCCCACCCTGCTGGTGGGGGCTCTGATGGGCAGAGGAGTAAGCGAAGGGCGGGCATGGTCTTTCAGCGCCCTTCTTGTAGCTTCTATAGCGGTGATCTTTGTGCTTATTACCTTCTTTTCGGTCCGGAAGATCAAACTGATCAGGTCGGAGACACAGGAATCCCGTGACAATATTCTGCAGAACTACCTGGAGATAGTAAGGCTGAAACCCTTCAAGCCCTTTATGGCCTACATTGTCTTCTACATGGTATCCAGCTCCATCAGCCAGGCCAACCTTCTCTACATCATCCAGTACAGGGCGGGCCTGAGCCCCGACTTTATCGGTGTGGCTCTGGCGGGTCTTATCTGCGGATTCCTGATCTTTACACCGATCACAACCCTGATAGCCACAAAGACCGACAGGCGGACCGCCATTATGGTGATGTTTGCACTTTCGTCCCTTGGCATGGTTGGCATGAAATTTATCGGAATTAACAGCGAAGTTGAGATCATAGCCCTCTCCCTGATCACCGGAATTTCGGCAGCCGCCTTCTGGGGGACCTTCTACTCCTTTGCCTACGACCTGGTTGAGATCGACGAGATGGTCAACGGCATCCGCCGGGAAGGGGCCATTACCGCCCTTCCCCAGTTCCTCCAGAAATTTGGTGCCGCCCTCGGACTCTGGCTGGAGGGGCTCTTTCTGGCCGCCGTGGGCTACAACGCCTCACTGCCGGTTCAGGAACAGCGGACCATGGCAGGTATTGAGAATATATCCACCCTTTTCCTGGCTGCCCTGGCTGTGATTGCCATGGGAGCCATGTTCCTCTATCCGGTAACAAAGAAGAGATTCAATCTGCTGGAAAAGGCCCTGGAAAATAAAAAGAAGGGAGAAGGGTACAGCTTGAAGGGACTGGAAGCCCTGCTTGGGAATGCAGAGTCCGGTTCGTCTTCCGCTCCGGCAGAAGAGCCGGTGTAGGATCAGCTGGAGGGTTTGTAGTTTTTGATTCCCTTCAGGGGATTGTGACCATGAACCCGGTCCTTGACCATCAGTACTGTAAAGGGCAGATCAAGCTCCCTGTGAAAGATCACATCGTGTCCCAGACAGAGGCCCAGCTCCACCACAAAATCGGCCCGGGAGTTAAGAAAGTGGGCCTGCCCTGCCGGGTTGCATGAGACGACCTCACCCACCTTTACGGGATCGATCTCCCGCTCCTTCACACCGCCCATGGAACAGCGGGCGGGAATCATGTGCAGTCCCTCGGCCTCCATCTTGCTCCGGATATCCAGGGCCAGAGTCTCCAGACCGAAGCAGTAGGCAAGACCTATGTTCCTGTAGCCCTGAAGCTGACAGAACTCGATAAGCTCCTGAAACCGGGAGAGCTCCCCCGCCCGGCCGCCGTCCACCAGGGCGGAACTGTTTTTTACTGTTTGAGTATTACTTCCGGTGCCGTAAACATCCAGGCTCTTCTCTTTCAGACCGAAACAGTCGGCCCCGTTTTTCCGGCAGCTTTTGGAACTGCAGTCGAGACAATCTTTCATATATATAAATATACATATAAAAGGGGCTGTTGACCAATTATATATCTCAAGTCTGATTCATACTGGATTGTCCGAAATACGGAGAAGCGTAGAAAGGTTATGATGCTCCTGCCGCTGTCAAATCCCGTTTCAGTTTCGTAGACCGGATCTGAGAGACCTTCGGCTTTACTGTCAGAACCCTTATGGGAACAACAGAACCTGCTTCAAGTCCATCGTAGATCTCCCTCCTGTCATCCACAAAGCTGCCCTCGAATGACCTCCCCTCAAAGCGGTAGCGGTAGGTAAAACAGTAAAATGTTTCAGTTCTGATTTTAGCCCTCTTTCCGAAACGGCTGTCCGAAGAATATTTCACTTCATCAATGAATTTTTCCATTATTGATCCGCTGGTATTCTTTCCGAATTTTCTGGTCAAAACTTTTACATAGGTCTCGAACCACAAAGT
Source organism: Spirochaeta sp. UBA5339 (assembly GCA_002408085.1). Taxonomy (GTDB): domain Bacteria; phylum Spirochaetota; class Spirochaetia; order DSM-2461; family DSM-2461; genus Oceanispirochaeta. The sequence continues at coordinate 416,449 of DHQL01000007.1, read as the reverse complement.
GACTATGGCATATAGTAATCCGCAGACACCCGCTGAAAACCCAAGACATCCAAAGAGGGTTCCGATTTTCTCTAAACTGAACTGACCCGGGGCCAAGGTAAATTCGCGAAAGAAGAAGAATGCAAGAATACTGAAAAAAACTGATGCAAGAGCACAAATTATCAACATGACCTTCTCTTCACCGAAGGCCTTGAAGATCAGTCTGGTGCGCATAGACAGTGTTAATTTATCGGACATAGACAGTATCTCCTTAAAAAGAATACTAGCTGAAACCCGATAAATGAACAACCATCACTAAAGGTCATTTTCCTTTGACAGGAGAGTTGCTTATACTTAAAGGGATTCAGTATATCTGACAAAATTATCAAGAATGGCCTGCCACCCCGCCTGCTGAATCTCAGGAGGATTTGAAGCTTCAGCCTCAAAGCTTTCGGAGATCTCGGTAGCCCCTCCCCTGTCGGCAAAGTGAACCTTAACCTTTCTGCCGTCCTCAAGGGTATACTCAATCCTTTCATCGCCAATGACCTGATCATAGGTTCCGGTAAAATCAAAACCCGCCGAACCGTCTCTTGCCTCCATGCGGGAGGAGAAGGAACCGCCGGTCCTGAGATCGTTTTCCGCCCGGGGGCAGTACCACTCGTCATTGGCAAAATTCCAGCCTCTGATATGACCAGGATCGGTCCATGCCTCCCAGACCTCCTGAACATCCTTGTTTACAAGTGCGGAAATGCTGATTTTTACACCCATAACAGATCTCCCAAATTATTTATTATTTATTTACTATTATATATTTTTTTCAACATTTCACCATTTTTATGCAAAAGAACAGAATTTTTTGTCTTTTTTAGTTACTCATCTCTCTAATTGACAGTAATAAAAAGAATAAAGTAAAATCCCACAGTTTTTATTCCCATTCAGGAGCACTGTTTCATGGTAAATCTTTCGGGCATCAAAGTTGCCTACGGCGAACGTATTCTTTTCAGAGACTCATCCCTTCTTATCCGTCCCCAGGACCGGATCGGCCTTGTGGGTCCCAACGGTTCAGGGAAGACCACCCTCTTCCGTCTGATCACAGGAGAGGAGCAGGCTGATGACGGAACCGTTACCGTCGATCCCGGAACAGTGATCGGTTACTTCTCCCAGGACGTGGGTGAGAGTGCCGGTAAGTCCGCTCTTCAGGAGGTTCTGGAAGGAGCGGGCAAGGTCTATGAACTGGGTCTTCAGATGGAAGAGATGGAGCACACCATGGGCGATGCCGATGCCATGGAAGCCATGAGCGACGAAGCCATGGAAAAGTTTATGGTCCGCTACGGCGAGGTGCAGATGGAGTACCAGAACCTCGGCGGCTATGAGCTGGAAACAGAAGCGAAGGCCATCCTGGACGGTTTGGGGATTGCCGAGAGCCGCCAGCAGCTGGATATTTCCAGCTTCAGCGGAGGGTGGAAGATGCGGATTGCCCTGGCCCGGATACTCCTTCTCAATCCCGATGTGCTGCTCATGGACGAGCCCACCAACCACCTGGATGTGGAGTCCATTATCTGGCTGGAAGAGTGGCTGAAGTCCTTCAAGGGCGCCCTGATGATGACCAGCCACGACCGTGAGTTTATGACCCGGATCTGCAGCCGGACCATAGAGGCCGCCGGAGAGACAGTCCAGGCCTACAGCGGCGACTATGACTTCTACCTGAATGAGAGAGCCATACGCCGGGAGCAGCTTGTGGCCGCCCAGAGACGTCAGCAGGCGATGATGGCAAAGGAAGAGGAGTTTATCGCCCGCTTTGCAGCCCGTGCCTCCCATGCCGCTCAGGTCCAGTCCCGGGTGAAGATGCTCGAGAAGATGGAGAAGATCGTTGTTCCCCCGGAACCCAGGGTGATGAAGTTCGACTTTCCCCCCTGCCCCAGGAGCGGTGACGTTGTTGTCCGCATGGAAGAGCTGGCCAAGGAGTGGCCCCTTGAGGACGGCGGTGTTCATCCCGTATTCAGCGGTATTACAGGGGTCGTGGAAAGGGGCAACAAGATCGCCCTGACCGGTGTGAACGGAGCCGGTAAGTCAACCCTTCTGAAGGTAATCGCCGACCTCACCGATGCCACTGCGGGAAGTGCCGAGATCGGTGCCTCCGTCAGCACCGGCTACTTCAGTCAGTACTCGGGAGACAGCCTGACCGAAGCCAACACCATCTATGAGGAGCTGGCCGCCCTGCTGCCCACCGAGTCAAAGGGCAGCATTATGAACCTGTTGGGAGCCTTTCAGTTCTCCGGAGACGATGTGGACAAGAAGATCGGAGTACTGTCGGGGGGAGAGAAGAGCCGGGTCGTTCTGGCAACCCTGCTGGCAAGGCCCATCAACTTCCTGATCCTCGATGAGCCCACAAACCACCTTGATATCGCCAGCCGTGAGGTCCTGCTGGAAGCCCTGCAGAAGTTCGAGGGCACCGTTATTATCGTCAGCCATGACCGCTATTTCCTGAAGCATCTGGCCAACCGGGTCTTTGAGATCGACCATGGCCAGATGAAGACCTTCGAGGGGAACTACGACTACTATCTGGAAAAGAAGGGGCAGTAGCTCTCGGGCAGGCGGTTGCAGAGAATCCCGGGTCTTCCCAGAGCAAAGCCGCTGAGATCGGCCCGGGAGCTCAGTCCGGGGACCGGACTACCTGAGATCCCAGGCGGCCCGGATCATGGCCAGATAGTGGCTGTCGGGGATATAGTCGGGGACTGAGTTCCCCGTCCCCAGGGCATAGCATCCCTTCTCCCCGGCTCTCTCCAGCATTCCTCTTGAGCGGCTGTATACCTCCTCCTCGCTGCTGCGTATGATAAAGTCCACATCGATTCCCCCCAGCAGGGCGATGCGCCCGGCATAGCTGTCGTAGGCGTCCTCGATACTCATAATATTGTCCTCATAGGAGTGCTTGGCCTCATAGCCCAGATCGTCGATCAGGGTGTCCATAATCCTGGGATAGAGGTTGCCGCAGGAGTGAAGGATGGCAGGCTTTCCGGCGCCGTGGATGGCGGCGGAGATCTTTCTGTGCCAGGGGTAGAGATACTCCTCCATCTGCTCCTCCGAGATCAGGGGCTGGGTGTTAAACCCCCAGTCGTCGTTGGAGATTACGGCCCCCACAAAGGGGTAGTCCCTGATCAGCTCATAATAGTCCACAAGGAGCTGACCGATCCTGTCGAATACGGCCCGTACCAGTTCCGGCTCCTCGTACATGAAGATGCAGAGGTTTTCATAGCCCAGAATCTCGATAACATTCTCTTCAACCCCGCCGGGTCCGTCGGGAATCATCTTCATTCCTTCGGGTATATAGTCAGGCAGACTGTCCCAGTAGCTGAAGTCAACCTTATCAAGCTCGGGCCAGGGGAAGGATTCGAAACTCTCCCATCCGTCAATCAACCCCTTGTTAAGGGAGACCGACGCCTGAGGGTGGCGGTCCAGTATCTGAAAGGTGAAGTCGGGTGGGGAGGTCAGAAAACTGTAGTCGTACCCCGCCCGCTCATAGGCCTTGATGGTCTTTACCGCATACCGGAGCTTCGGCTCTTCAGGCAGAACATCGCCATGGGTTAGAAGATCGTAGATTCTCTCGTTCATATAGTATTCGAAGAGCACTGGCCGGTCAGGCTTTCCCTTTCTCAGCACCCGCTCCAACTGGTCGAAATCGCTTTTTCCGCATCCATCAGGCAGCCACATAATCATCCTCCTTATAAACCGTTCCTGAAATTATTCTATGGTAGAATAGTGAATCCGAAAGGTTTAAAAAGGAGATAAGGTGTCCATATCGATCAATCAAACAGAACCGTTGATGCCGGGTTTTGAAGACCTGACCCCCATGGTCAGCTGGCTGAGCCCCTATGTCAGGCAGTGCGGGAATGCTCCCCGGGGCAGGTGGAAGATGGATAGCCGAAGGCTTCTGGACTATCTGCTTGTCTATATTGAGAGGGGTGAGGGGTTCTTCCGTATAGGCAGTGAGGGATACCGGGTGAAGCCGGGAGATCTCTTCTGGATACCTCCGGGAACGGTCCATTATATGGAGGGAACCGGCGATACAATGGTCTGTCCCTATGTCCATTTCGACCTGATCTACCGCTACCCCGAGAGCCACTGGGAATTCTCTATTCCTTCGGGAATGACCGATCTGTCAGACTTTGCGGGCCTTGCCCACCCTACCCTTCCGGACTCAGAGTTTTCCACTTTATCCGGAAGAATCTCAATCAGGAACCATCACAGAATCGGTGAGAAAATCAACGGGATCTGCCGGGAGTCAGCCCTGGCACCCCGGGGTCACACCCTCAGTCTGTCTGGAATGATGATGGAGCTTCTGGCAGAGATCCTGAAGGATTCGGGCAGGGAGGAGAGCACTGACCGCTATGCCCCGGTTATGGAGGCATCCGCGGCATATATCCGCAGTAATCTGGAGACGGCACTACCGGTGGCGGAACTTGCGGAGATGCACAACCTGTCGGAGGCCCACTTCCGCAGGCTCTTCACCCGGCACTTCTCACTCTCCCCAGGCCGCTACATCCGCAAGATGCGCATGGCCAAGGTGAAGGACCTGATGACTTACACCGACTGCAGTATGGAGGATATCGCCGGCCTCTGCGGATTTGCGGACAGTCACAGCCTCTCAAAGGCCTTTAAACAGGAGGAGGGCCTCAGCCCCCGGAACTACAGACGCTTCGGACGGAATATCATCTACACCTCAGGCCGGCAGAAGGGCTATCCCGGATAGTCTGTTTCTGAACTATGTCATGGCCTCGCTGAGGAAGCAAAAAAAGGCCCCAAACAACGTTTGGGACCTTTTAATCAGTATTTATATATAGAAGAGAAGGGGAAACCTAATCTTATATACGAAGATTATTTCATGCTCTTTCCGTAGTAGGCAGCCTCATAGATGGCCTTTACATCGGCTACGGTGGGAGCACCGGGGTTTGTAAGAGTACAGGGGTCGCCGTGGGCATTTGTACTCATTCTGTCGAGAACCTCTTTGAATTTGTCCTCATTGAAGTCAACTTCATCACAGTCCTTGAAGGTTGCGGGGATATTCAGGGCCTTGTTGAGCTTTCTGATCTCCTCTGCCAGATCTTCAATCTCCAGACTCTTCTCAACCTGAGCGTACTTGTCTGTAGACTTTCTGTTGAAGTCGATGATGTAGGGCAGCAGAATGGCGTTGGCCAGACCGTGGGTTACACCGAACTCACCGCCGATCTTGTGGGCCAGAGAGTGAACCAGTCCCAGAGAAGCGTTGGTAAATGCCATTCCCGCCAGAGAGGAAGCGTTGTGCATGTTGTAGCGGGCATCCATATCGTTTCCGTCCTTGCAGGCGTCTTCAAGATTGGCCAGAACAAGCTTGATTGCCTCGATGGCATAGGGATCTGTAAAACAGGTAGCAGCAGTTGAAGCCACCGCCTCAACGGCGTGACACATTACGTCCATACCAGTGTTGGCTGTGATGTGTGAAGGCATCTTTGCGGGAAGTGCGGGATCGAGGATTGCCAGGTCGGGAACCATGTCCGCCGCAACAATGGGGTATTTGATATGGTTTTCTGTATCTGTGATTACGGAAAAGGCTGTGATCTCAGAAGCTGTACCGCTGGTTGAGGGAATAGCAACGAATTTCGCCTTGTTTCTCAGACCGGGCATGGAACCGGGCTGTATAATATCTTCAAAATCAAGGTGGGGATGTTCATAGAAACACCACATAACCTTGGCTGCGTCCAGAGCGGAACCGCCGCCGATGGCTACGATCCAGTCGGGTTCAAACTCGGCCATTTCGGAGGCGCCTCTTTTAACAGTCTCTACAGAAGGGTTAGGCTCGACACCATCGATTGTGATTGTCTCCATCCCGGCGTCCTTGAGGAACCTGTCAGCCTGCTCAAGAAATCCGAACTTTTTCATTGAACTTCCGCCTGTTACCAGAGCGGCCTTTTTGCCCTCAAGTGTTGCAAGCTTGTCCATTGATCCTTCACCGTAAACAATGTTTCTGGGAATTGAAAAATTCATTACTGCCATATTACTCTCCTGTATGGATATTATTTTATCGATAACAACATATCTATACACCCGGCAGGCAAAAAGTGTCAATAGAGTGTCAGTTAAAAAAAACTGAATAAATTCCACAGCTACTTTGAAAGCACTTGAAAAATGAAATGTGAATCATCTCTTCAAATCATATCTATCTCTCTACTATTGAGTCAGTTAACAGATGAACATAACCTCCTCCCCATAATCCCATTCCCCAATAGAGCCATATAGGTATATTATTTACATATAGGAGAATTCCCGATGAAAGTAACCATTTTATGCGAAAACCAGGTGGGCCATAGAGCCGCAAAAATCTGCCGCGGCGAGTGGGGATTCTCGGCTCTTCTGGAACATGAGGGGATAAAAATCCTCTTTGATACGGGAACGACCTCCCTCTGGAAGGAAAATGCAGAAGCCCTGGGCATTGATCTGGATGATATAGATTATATAGCCTTTTCTCACCACCACTGGGACCATACCAGAGGCATTGTCCACCACTCCTTTAAACCCGGAAAAAAGGTAATCATCCATCCTGATCTGCCGGACAAACTGGAAAAGCCTGTCAGAGAGGTCCTAGACCGGGATTTTTCACTGGTCCCTTCCAGGGGGCCCAGAGAGCTTGCACCGGGACTCTTCTTTATGGGAGAGATTCCCCGGAAAAACAGCTTTGAGCGGGGTATGTACAAGGACGATACCATGCTGGACGATACGGCCTTTCTTCTTAAAACAGACAGGGGCTGCATTGTGATCAGCGGCTGCGCCCATTCGGGGATCTGCAACATATGTGAAGAAGCCAAGCATATCAGCGGCCAGAAGATCAGGTCTGTTCTGGGAGGCTTCCATCTGATGCAGGGCTATCACGATCTGGTAGAAAAAACCATGGATTATATGAAGGCTCAATCCCCCGAATCCCTCTACCCTCTTCACTGTGTGGACTTTGAGGTTCAGTGTCTATTTCACAGGACCTTCAAAACCGAAAAACTCTCTACCGGTGATGAGATCATCTTTGATTAGCCATACCTAACTCCTTATGAAACCATGATTAAGAGCCTCTTTGTGGGATTTAGATAAAAAAAATCATGAATTCTTCACAGGGGTATTGATATAATCCCGCGCATACGATAGTTTCATATCGATAATATTATATCGATACTAAAGGAATCATATTAAGGAGCGCGATCAATGGCTACCCCGACCATGACAGCTGAAAAACTGCACAACTTCAGCAAAGTCTGCGAAATACTGGACAGGTTTGACAGACTCCCGTCCAAAATCATTCCCATCCTTCAGGCAGTACAGGAAGAGTACCGCTACCTTCCCGAAGAAATTCTGACCTTTGTGGCTACAAGCCTTGGAATCTCACCGGCCAGGGTTTTCGGTATCGCCACATTCTACAGCCACTTCTCCCTTGAACCCAAGGGAAAATATATCATCAAGGTCTGTGACGGAACAGCCTGCCATGTTAAGGGCTCTTCCGGTCTGATCGAAACCATTCAGAGAGAGCTGAAGCTTTCAGAGAAGGAACACACCACTCCCGACCTGCTCTTCACTCTGGAAACCGTTTCCTGTCTCGGCGCCTGCGGACTGGCCCCTGCCGTTGTAATCAACGACAAGGTTTACGGCCAGGTATCCAACAAGCAGATGTCTGAACTGATCGCTGAATACAAGGCAATGGAGGCTTGATGATGGAAGCAGTACTGGAAAAGATCAAAGAAGAAGTTAAAAACAAGAAAGAGTGCCTGTCCCACAGCATCGTAATCTGTGCCGGAACAGGATGTATCGCCAACGGCGCCATGGAAGTCCATGCAGCACTGGCTGAATATATTAATAAGAACAACCTGCCCCTGACCCTTACACTGAAAGAGGAGCTTCCCGAAGAGGGCAAAGATCCCGTACTTCTGAGTAAGAGCGGCTGTCAGGGATTCTGTCAGGTAGGTCCCCTGGTAACCATCGAACCCAACGGCATCCTCTACACCAAGGTTAAGGCCGAGAATGCTCAGGATATTATTGAGAAGACCATCCTTAAGGGAGAGGTGATCGAAGATCTCCTCTACAAGGAGCCCGCCACAGGCAGGAGCTGCCAGAGCCACAGAGACATCCCCTTCTACACAAGACAGGAGAGAACAGTTCTCAAGTCCTGCGGAAATATCGATCCCGAAAACATCGGCGACTATATCTACTCCGGAGGCTATGAAGCAGCCCGGGACATGATCCTGAACAAGGAACCCCAGGAAGTCTGCGATATTATGAAGGATGCGGGCCTCAGAGGACGCGGGGGCGGTGGTTTCGCCACCGGAAGAAAGTGGGAACTTGCCCTGAGACAGGACACAGACGAGAAGTACATCATCTGTAACGGTGACGAGGGAGATCCCGGTGCCTTTATGGACCGCTCTGTAATGGAGGGGAATCCCCATGCCGTTCTGGAAGGAATGATTATCGCGGCCAAGGCCTGCGGCGGTACAGAGGGACAGATCTACGTTCGTATGGAATACCCCCTGGCTGTTGAGAGAATCAACATCGCCATTGAAGAGGCCAGAGCCCACGGCTACCTTGGAAAGGGTATCTTCGGTTCGGACTTCGACTTTGATATCTTCGTAATGGAAGGAGCCGGAGCATTTGTATGCGGTGAAGCCTCCGCCATGACCGAGTCCATTATGGGACGCCGGGGAATGCCCCGTGTAAAGCCTCCCCGGACAGCCGAGCAGGGACTCTGGGGAAAACCCACCGTTGTAAACAACGTTGAGACCCTGGCCTGTGTTCCCCTTATTGCCGCAAAGGGCGCTGAAGAGTACAGAAAGGTCGGAACAGACGGTTCTCCCGGTACAAAGACATTTGCCCTCACCGGACATGTTGCCAACACCGGTCTTATCGAGGTTCCCTTCGGAACAACCCTGAGAGAGATCATATTCAACATAGGCGGCGGTGTTCTGAACTCCAAGGGAGAGATCGATAACGACGATTTCAAGGCCGTACAGATCGGCGGACCCTCCGGCGGATGTCTTATCGAAGAGCATCTGGATATTCCCCTGGACTTCGACTCCCTGAAAACTGTAGGAGCCATGGTCGGTTCCGGCGGTCTGGTAGTTATGAACAAGAGTACCTGTATGGTACAGATCGCCCGGTTCTTTATGAAGTTTACCCAGTCCGAGAGCTGCGGTAAGTGTGTTCCCTGTAGAGAGGGAACCAGACAGATCCTTGAACTCATCGACGATGTGGCCCAGGGAAGGGGAACAATGGAGACTCTGGACCTTCTGGAAGATCTCTGTGAAACCGTTGCGGAGTCCTCACTCTGCGGTCTGGGTAAGTCAGCCCCCTCACCTGTTCTGTCCACAATGCAGCAGTTCAGAGAGGAGTGGGAGGCCCATGTCAAGGACATGACCTGTCCCACCGGAAACTGTAAGGACCTGGTGAGCTATGCCATCACCGCAGACCTCTGTAAGGGCTGTACCGCCTGTAAGAGAGCCTGTCCCGTTGGTGCCATCGAAGGTGCCGTAAAACAGGCCCATACAATCGATGAAGAAAAATGTATCCGCTGTGGCGCCTGTGTGGACACTTGCCGCTTCAACGCCATCACTGTGGGAGGAAACTAATGAACAAAGCCGAAACCATTACAATAAACGGGAAGGTAGTTCCCCTGGAAGGAGAGAAGAACCTTCTCTCTGTAATCAGAAAAGCCGGTGTGGAAATGCCCACATTCTGCTACCACTCAGAGCTGAGCGTCTACGGCGCCTGCCGCCTCTGTATCGTTGACATCGAGGGACGGGGTATCGACACAAGCTGTTCCACTCCTCCCCGGGCGGGGATGAGCATCAAGACTCACACCCCCAAGCTCCGGAAGATGAGAAAGACCCTGATCGAGCTGCTTCTGGCCAACCACGATACCAGCTGTACCAGCTGTGACAAGTCCAGTGCCTGTAAGCTGAAGGATCTGGCCGCAGACCTCGGTGTGAAGGAGATCCCCTTCAAGAAGACCAGAGAGCCCCGGAAGCCGGACCTTCTCTCACCCAGTCTCCTCCGCTACCCCGACAAGTGTGTTCTCTGCGGTGACTGTGTGCGCTACTGTAACGAAATCCAGGGCGTGGGAGCCATCGACTTTGCCTACAGAGGTGAAGACGTTGTTGTAACCCCCGCCTTTAACAAGAGCCTGGCCCAGGTTGACTGTATCAACTGCGGTCAGTGCGCCGCCGTATGTCCTACCGGAGCCATCGTACCCCGCAGTGAGATCGATGACGTATGGTCAGCCCTGGCCGATGAGTCCAAGACTGTTGTGGCACAGATCGCCCCCGCCGTAAGAGCGGCCCTTGGCGAGATGTTCAATATGCCCGCCTCCTCCGTAACCCTCGGAAAGATTATGGCGGCCCTGAAGTACATCGGCTTCAAGGAAGTTTACGATACATCCTTCGGTGCGGACCTCACAGTTATGGAAGAGACCAACGAGTACCTGGAAAGAAGACGCGCCGGTGACAACAAGACCATGTTCACCTCCTGCTGCCCCGGATGGGTCAAGTATGCCGAGCAGTTCCACCCCGACCTGATTCCCCAGCTTTCCAGCTGTATGTCTCCCCAGGGAATGGTTGGATCACTGAGCAAAAAGCTTCTTTCACAGACCGAAGGCAAGAGCGAGAAGGACATCGTTATGGTTTCCATCATGCCCTGTACCGCCAAGAAGTTTGAAAAGGACAGAGAAGAGCTCAGCCGTGACGGCTCTCCCCTGGTAGACTACGTTCTCACCACCCAGGAGCTGGGCAAGATGATCAAGGAAGCGGGAATTGTCTTCGAAGACATCGCCCCCGCCGCTGCGGACCTGCCCTTTGGTCTCTACTCTGAAGCGGGACTTGGATTCGGCGCCACTGCCGGTGTATCCGAAGCGGTTGCCCGCTATGCTTCAAGAGCTCTGAACAACCAGGAGCTCAGCAGCTACGAGCCCGTTACCAATGAGGACTTCCCCTTCTGGAAGGAAGCGATCATCGACGAGGACAATGTAAAGATCAGGATCGCCGTTGTAGCAGGTCTCGGAAATACTGAGAAGCTGATCGAGAAGATCAATGCCCGGGAAGTAAGCTACGACCTGGTTGAGGTAATGGCCTGTCCCGACGGATGTGTTGCCGGAGCCGGACAGCCCGTATCCTATGACCACGGTATTGCGGACAAGAGAAAAACAGCCCTCAAGAACGCAGGAAAAATCACTCCCATCCACTGCCCCGAGGACAATCCCTATATCCAGCGGATCTACGAGAAGATGCTGGGCAGCAAACCAGGAAGCCACGAGGCCCACGAACTGGTACACACAAAGTACCAGAGCCGCAAGAGAATCGACAACGACTCCATGGAGCTGGCGGTAACAGACCACGAGGCTCCCGTAGAGATCAATGTCTGCGTTGGTACAAGCTGCTTCCTGAGAGGATCTCAGGATATTCTCTCGGGAATGACCGCCAAGATCGACCAGGAAGGCTGGAAGGACAGAATCAACCTGAAGGCGACATTCTGCTCCGAAAACTGCAGCCACGGCCCCACCGTGACCGTAGGCGAGAAGAAGATGCACAAAACAAGCCTCGATTCCGTTGTAGCGGAAGTGGAAGAGCAGCTTGGTCTGGTTACTTCCAGAAAATAGGAGTCTGAATTATGAACAAGATTGTACGTAAAAAACAGCTTTCCTCAGATGTATTTCTGATGGAAATCGATGCACCCCATATTGCGAAATCCAGAAAGGCGGGACAGTTTGTGATCCTGATGCTGGATGACGACTACGGTGAGAGAATTCCCCTGACCATTGCCGACGGTGACGCGGAGAAGGGAACCATCACCATTATCTTCCAGGCGGTGGGAGGAACAACCCTCCAGCTGAGCACCCTGGAAGAGGGCGGAAGCATCTCCCATGTTCTCGGGCCCCTGGGAACTCCCACCCACATCAAAAAGCAGGATGCTCCTGTTATCTGTGTGGGAGGAGGAATCGGTGTAGCCCCCCTCCACCCCATTATCCAGGCCAACAAGGAAGCGGGAAACAAGGTGATCACCATTATGGGTGCCCGGACCGAAGACCTTCTGATTATGGAAGAGGAAGTCAGAGCCCTCTCTGACGAGGTAATCATCTGTACCGACGACGGCAGCAGGGGCCGCAAGGCCCTGGTCACCGAACCCCTCAAGGAGTTCTGCGAAGCCGAAGAGAAGCCCGCCGAGGTTGTTGCCATCGGACCTCCCATTATGATGAAGTTCTGCGCCGCCACAACCGAGCCCTACAAGGTGCCCACAGTGGTTTCCCTGAACACCATCATGGTTGACGGAACCGGAATGTGCGGCGGATGCCGCGTTACCGTGGGTGACGAAACCAAATTCGTCTGTGTAGACGGACCCGAGTTTGACGGTCACCTTGTGGACTGGAACTCCATGATGAGCAGAATGAGCTCCTACAAGGAGCATGAGGCGGACCACAGATGCCGCATGAGCGAAAAAGCAAAAGAACTGAGTACACAGGGAGCCTGAAAATGACTGCATATAAAACACCTCAGACCCTTGACCTTGAAGCCCTGGCAATCAAGGAGAATCTGAACCTTCCCGAAGGCCTTGCAAACCTAAAGGCCAAAGAACGGGCCGCCATCCCCCAGCAGGAGATGCCCTCACAGGAGGCCATGGCCCGCGCCTGCAACATGGAAGAGGTAGCTCTGGGCTACACCGACAACCAGGTTATCGTTGAGGCCAGCCGCTGTCTAGAGTGCAAGAACGCGCCCTGCGTGAAGGGCTGCCCCGTAAGCATCGACATCCCCGGATTCGTCGGTGCAGCGGCTAAAGGTAACTTTGACGAGGCCCTTGAGATCATAAAGGACAGCAGCATGCTCCCCGCCATCTGCGGAAGAGTCTGCCCCCAGGAAAAACAGTGCATGGAGACATGTACCCTGGGTAAGATGAAGAAAGACCCCATGCAGTCAGTGGCCATCGGAAGAATCGAGCGCTACCTGGCCGACCGGGGCTCCTCAAAAGAGAGCAAGGTGGACAAGGCCCTCCCCACAGGGAAGAAAGTTGCCATCGTCGGTTCCGGACCTTCCGGACTGACCACTGCCGCCGACCTGGCCAGACTGGGACACGATGTAACCATCTTCGAAGCCTTCCACAAGGCCGGAGGTGTAACGGTATACGGTATCCCCGAATTCCGTCTTCCCAAATCCATCGTTCAGCAGGAAGTGGACAACCTTGAAGCCATGGGTGTAAAGTTTGTCTACGACTACCTGATCGGAAGAACCAGAACCATAGAGCAGCTGATGAATGAGGACGGATTCGACTCTGTCTATGTTGCCAACGGTGCGGGTCTGCCCAAGTTTATGAATATAGAAGGTGAAAACCTGGTTGGTGTATTCTCAGCCAACGAGTTCCTGACCAGAGCCAACCTGATGAAGGCCTATGACCGCGGCAATGCGGCCACCCCCATCTACCAGTCCAAAAAGGTAGCCGTATTCGGCGGTGGTAACGTAGCCATGGACGCGGCCAGAACAGCCCTGAGAATGGGTGCCGAAGAGGTCCATATCGTCTACAGAAGAACCGAGGCGGAAATGCCCGCCCGTGTGGAAGAGGTTCACCATGCACAGGAAGAGGGAATCATCTTCGACCTGCTGACCAACCCTACAAAGATCATCGGCGACGAAAACGGCCGTGTAACTGCCATCGAGTGTCTGAAGTACCAGCTGGGCGAGCCCGACGAGTCCGGAAGAAGACGTCCCGAGGCCATCGAGGGAAGCGAGTTCACCATGGAGATCGATACCTGTATCACCGCTCTCGGTAACAGCTCCAACCCCCTGGTCACCGGAACCACTCCCGAATTGAACATCACCAAATGGGGAAATATTATCGTAAATGAAGACGGTATGACCTCCATGCCCGGTGTTTTCGCCGGTGGAGACATTGTTCAGGGTGCGGCCACGGTAATCCTCGCCATGGGTGACGGACGGACCGCCGCAAAGGGTATCCACGACTACCTGACTAAATAAGCCTGTTTTTATAGTTACTGGAAAGTAAAATGAAAATTGCCGGAGCATCCCCTGGATGTTTCGGCTTTTTTTATCCCCCGGCGGACGGAGGCACCTTATAGGTCTGTAGACCTGTCTGTACGGGTTCAGCCCGAGGTAAAAGTGTCTAGAAGAACATTGTAAATGATTTTCAGCTTGGGACTGGCAGGACCGCCGATACCGCCCTCGGCAAGCACATCCCTCCGCTCCCTATCAAACCAGCGGTAAAGCCTGGCAGCCCCCTCAGTCTGGTTTCCCGCCGCCCGGGCGATCTTGAAGATGGCCTGAATCTCATGATAGTCCATAAAGAGAAGGGCCGTACCGATCCGGAGGTTGAAGAACTTGCTCCGCTCGGTCTGCTCGATGGCAATTTCATCGGCCGGAGGAGCAGACTTTTTCGACTTGGCTTTCTTCCCGGAGTTTTTTTTGGATTCAGAGGAGCTTTCGGTCTCTTTCTTCTGCTCCTCCCGCTCCAGACGGACCTTCCGGTTGTAGTCCAGGACTTCCGCCTGGTTTAGAAGAAACTGAAGATCCCCGGTCTCGAGGCCCTTGAGAAGAGCTCTGATATCTTTCAGGACTTTATCACGATCAGTCATATCTGAAGATTATAACGCAATAATCATCAAATAAAATTAATAATCACTTCCTTGAAGTACTTCTTCTTCAGAGTCTCGCCGATTCTCTTGATCAGGTTCCGCCTGATCTCCAGCTGCACCGGCATATTGGGGTCCTGATGGGCCTCGTTTATCCTGGTGCCCACAAGAAAGTGGATGATATCAGAGTTCAGCATATCCTCCATAATCCTCTCGGCGGGATTCATATTCACACCGGGGCTGTGGCTTTGCTCAAGATACTCCTGAACTTTGCTCATGGTGATGATTCCTTCGCTCACAAAGTCAACTCCCTCCATCTTTGATGAGGGAGGGACATATTCACTCTGACTGCTCAGGTCCACCTCAATCTCCACACCAAGTTCCCTTGCCACGATATTGGCTGTGGTTCCTCCGGCGACAATGGTTCTGCCGTCAAAACCCTTGAGGGTTCCCACAAGGGAGGCATCCCTTTCGCTGTCATAGGGGGGACCAGTTGCGATCATCAGTTTCCGGGGCTTCCGGAAGTAGAGGGAGCCGCAGGTAATGTCGTCCTTGGGAGAGTAGGCATCGTGGCGGAGGCTCTCCTGCACCAGAGTCTGTGAGAGCTGGTTGGAGGACTGCTCAGGGTTTCTGTCCAGGGTCCTAAGTATAAACTCCCTTGCCCCCTCGTCCCCCCATCCCAGGGGGGTCATTCTCTGGCCCAGTCCCGACTGGGTCACCCCGTCGGAGAAGAAGACCAGACGGTCGCCGCTCTGGGCCTGAAAGCGGGAGCAGACGATCTCGTTCCGTCTGGGATTCACCGTCTCAAAGCTGAATTTCTCAAGGGCCGGTTCCAGTATCCTTCCGTCACGGATCAATACGAACCGGGGATTGTCGTACTCGGCGATCTGTACCATGCCCTGTTCGTCCACATCCACAATTGTAAAGGTGGAGTAGCTGATCTTCCGTATGCTGCACACCGGCAGGGTCCTTGAGATAAGCTCCGCCGTCTTCCGGGGGGAGAGATCATTCTCAATAGACCGGATTGCCATGGTGGCGGTGAGGGAGGATAGGACATTGGCCCGGATTCCGCTGCCCAGACCGTCGGAGAGAACCGAGATAATTCTCTTTCTCCCCTGAACTTTTTTGGTCAGGAAGGCATCACCAGGAGCGGACTCTCCATGCTTCATGACCTGATAGTAACCTACATCGAAAAAAGACTTATTCATTGTTAAATTCATTTCCGTCAGGATCGAAGGAACTGATAATGGAGTTCAGCATAACCTCGCTCTGGGCGGCGTTCTCACCAAGAAGATAGGCAATCTGCTGCACCGTGGAGATACTGTTTTCCATAACCTTTCTGGCCTGTTTGATAACCTGATCTTTCTGAACCCATGGATTTGTTACATCCTGAAAGATTCCTCCGACTGCGTTATTTTTTTCTATTGTAAAAATGGAACCCGTAAAAACCTTGTTCTCAACATGGAAGGTCTGGTCTGTCAGGACGGCGCCTTCAGACAGAACACCCTGAAAAACCGGAGCAAAGGGGATGATCTTCTCCAGGGAGGCTCCCTTGAGACCCGGTTTGATCTCGAAGGCGTTGCTCACCTCGTCGCTGATCATATCGGCAAAGGCTCTGTTGCATTCGATGATCCTGAGGTCTGCATCCACAATAACCACCCCCGAGGGCATGGCCTTGATCAGGGCATCGGCCTTCTTCTCCGAGAGGGTCTTCAGATAGCTGACGCACATATCCGGCTCGGCCCTTCCCTTCAGACAGGCCTCGGCATACTCGCGGCAGGTGGAGTAGCCGCAGGCACCGCAGTTCTTCTCATCACCGCTCTCATACTTACCGATTCTTCTGAGGGCCCTGCTGATTTCGGTCTCTTCAAAGGATTCGGGATGAGCCGCTTCAATGTCCCTGTGAAAATCTATGGTGGGGCAGGGTTTATACTCGGGAATAACCATCTTCCGACTGGCAGCATAGTCGGATAGCTGCTTTCTTTTAACAGCCGTCCCGGCCTTGCTGATGCAGGAGGGGCCGTTGATGCAGCCACCCTCACAGGCGAGAAGCTCGATAAAGATCGGTTTATCCTGTCCCAGGACTTCAAGATCCTGGAGGACCGTATTCATATTGTGAACATTGGAGAAGCTCAGCATCTGATCATCATCAACGGGAACCTGCTGTTTTTTCATGCTCTGAAGCATTCCCCCCTCAAAGGGATAGCTGGAACCGTCATAGGAGGAGTGAGGCAGGAAGCGGTCATCCCCGGCTCCAGCGATCTTGTTCAGATCAATTCCCTCCTGATCGAACCACTCCAGAAGGTCTTTGAAGCTGATGGCCGTATGAAGCAGGTCAGGCCTCAGGTCGGCCTCCCTCTTCTTTGAGATACAGGGGCCCGCAAAGACTATGGTACAGTCTTCACCGTAAAGCTCCTTCAGCATACGGCAGTGGGTCAGCAGTGGAGAGAGGTGGTCGTTTACATAATCGGAATAGTCGGACTTGTACTTTCTGATATACTCCACCATTGAGGGACAGGCGGAGGAGATAAAGATGCCGCTTTTGGCATTGGCCAGGATCTGAGAGCTGTGGCGGCTTACCTCCTGAGCCCCCAGAGCCGTTTCCGATACAGCGCGGAATCCAAGGATCCTGGCTGCCCGGACAATCTTCTCCGGGGCCACGCCGGGAAGTTCTCCCACAAAAGAGGGGGCAATGGAGAGGATCACATTTTCATTCTCCGCTACAGCTCTCCGGGCACGGGGAAGATCGTTTCTGATCTTCTTGGCTCCCACGGGACAGTTCATATAACAGCTGCCGCAGAGAATGCAGTCCTCCTCCATGATCCTGGCATGGCCGTCTTCCACTTTTATCGATTTTACGGGACAGTGACGGATACATTTATAGCAGTCCTGACACTCCGTGAGTTCCGTGTATATTGGATTCAGTTTCATTTGCTTTCCATTGTTGAGGGTTCTTTGACAAAACTGTCCAGCAGGTCTGTCAGCTGGGCAGTATCCAGACAGCTGTACATGGTATCATCCAGATAGATGACCGGGCCGTTACTGCACTGCTCCTTGCACAGAGATCCGGTAAGAACGATCTCCGCCGAGTCATAGTCCTTCAGATAGTCCTGGATGATTTTCAGGTTATCCTTATTTCCCCTTGTGAAACAGGAGCTTCCCATACAGATTGTGATTTTTTTTTTCATACAACAGCCTCCCTCATTGGAATGCAATTAATAGTAACAGTATATGACCCAGATGTATATAATAATTTATCGATAAACAATTAGCTATTAAACCCCTGTCCCCCCTGAATTTACCAAAAAGGCGGGGTATTTCGGCAACGAAAGAGTGTATTCCATACAGGATTCAAAGGAAGGATTCATTAAAAATAAATAATCCCTTAAGATTATTTCATCATGAAGGATATTTTAAATCAGGACTTGCATGTCCATACGACCTACTCCACAGGTGACAGAGCGATAGTCCCCCAGCAGACTGTGGAGTACATTGCCACATTGAATCATGCCCGTATCAGGGGAATCAGCGATCACTTTGAATACCTGGCCGGTTCGGTCTTCGACGGGTACAGAGCGGAAGTACACCATCACGGGTTTTACTGCGGCTGTGAGGTAAACGACAGCAGGGACGCTCTTGAGGCAGTCACCTATCCCTTTGACTACTACATCTACCACTGCAGAGACAGTGCTTCAGAGTACAAGGGGGCCGAAAACCTTCTGAAAACGGGAAAGCCGGTTATTATCTCCCATCCCATCGCCATCGGCGCCGACCTGAACAAGGTCCCCACAGGGTGTATTCTGGAGATCAACAACCGCTATATATGGAAGGCAGAGGATTATATCTCCTTCTTCACTCCACATCTGAAGAGATTCCGCTTTGTTATCGGTTCCGACGCCCACCAGCCCAACTGGCTGAACCATCTCTGCGCCCGTCAGGCCGCCGACAGCCTGGGAATTGAAGAGCATATGGTGTTTACCGTACCCCTTCCATCACCGATTAATGCCGCCCCGAGCTCAGAGAACAGAGAAACCGCACGGGTCTAGCCCTGGTTCAGAAGACGGTAGTTTTTTCTGTTTGACTTGTAGAGTCTTTTAAAAACTTTATAGTTTCTGTTGTGGATCTCCCGGACCGACGGGTCCGGATCATAGACGGCGCTGGATGGAATAAAATCCTTTACAGAGTCGAAATCGGGGATCAGTCCAAGGCCGATACCGCAGCAGACTGCAGCCCCCACGGAACCCGCGTTCTGGGGATTCTCCACAGTCTCGATCCTGTGTCCCGTAACATCGGCCATAATCCGGCAGACAAGGGGGTTCAGAGCCCCGCCGCCCACAAAACGGATGGTATCGGAAACCGGCAGCTTTGAGGCCGAGGCTTCAAGCATCCAGCGGGTGTGATAGGCGATCCCCTCAATCACCGCACGAATCAGCTTTCTCTTCCCCGTATCAAGGCTGATATTGAAGAACATTCCCCGAACCGAGGAGTCCTCAAAGGGACAGCGGTTGCCGTGGAGCCAGGGTGTGAAAATCACCCCCCCGGAACCTGAAGGGGTCTCAGCCAGACTCTCGCACATATGATCATAAAGGCTCTTTCTTACCGCCTCGGGGCCCTCGGAAACCCTCTGCTTCTTCAGGTATATGTCTATCTCATCAAGGGCCAGATGATCCCTGACCCACTCAAGACACTTGCCGGAGGTTTCCAGCTCGCCGAAGTAATTAAACCGTCCCTTCTCTGCACCGATAACGGCAGCAAGCATATGGTCTACATCGATAACCCTTCTGTCGGAGACTGTTGAAACCCAGCCCGATGTACCCGAGTAGATATGGGTATCCCCTTTGTCCACGGCCCCGGCTCCCACACCGATCAGGGTGGCGTCTCCCCCTCCTCCGAACACAAGGCAATCCGTTGTCAGGCCCAGTTCAGCGGCGGCCCTTTCTGTAAGGGTTCCCACCGCATCGGTGGACTGAACAACATCGGGAAGGTGGTCATAGCTGATGCCGTAGGTCCGGCAGAGGCTGCGGCTCCAGCGGTTCTTGCCCTTTCTTGAATCATAGAGAAAGCTGGCAAAGGCGGAGTCTTCAGTCATTACAAAGCGTTCCGTACAGCGGGCGATAAGATACTCCTTTACATCGAGCCATTTGTGGCAGGAGGCGAAGATATCGGGTTCATGTTTCTGAACCCACTTATACTTCCAGACAGGGTCCTTCACGCTGACCGGGGCTGCCCCGGAGATATGCAGATTTTTCAGGAGCTTGATAATATTCATCCCCTGAATCTGGAGACCATGGCCCACTGAAGCTGCTTTCTCACTCCCGGCCCTCTGGTCCATATAGCTCATGGCCGGACGGAGGGCCTTCCCCTCACTGTTTACCAGAACAAGTCCCTGCATCTGTGAGCAGAAGGAGATACCCCGGATTTCAGAAGCATCAAGTCCTGCAGCCCCAAGAACCTCCCCTGTAGTTTCGGTCAGGCCCTGCCACCACTCGTCGGGGTTCTGTTCCGCACCGCCGTTTTCCAGAACCTGAAGGCCGTACTCCCTCATGGAGCTGGCGATCAGTCTGAAGCCTTTTGAGATCTCAAAGAGACAGGTCTTGTTTCCTGTTGTACCGATATCGTAACTGATGACATAAGAGCTTTCAGCCATGTTGAACCTTCCGGGATAGTTTAAAAAAGTGAGTAGTCACTCACTTCATTGTATCAGATTTATTATTCCTTGCAAGAGGCGAAAATGAACTTTACTGTTCTGATGACCCTGATTCAGTTCACTTATCAGGAAGAGAAAGAGAAGGCCCGGGTTATGAATTTCATCATCTCCGAGATTATATGCTCATCCTTGTCAAAGACATCATCCCCCACATAGATCTTCATCCTCTCCTTGTAGTATTCACAGGAGTAGGAGAACTGCAGGGCCATAAAGAGGTTATCCAGGGCAAAGGCAAAAACCTTCTCATCTATATCCGGAGCGATCCGCCCCTCCTCTTTAGCCTGTCCGATCAGACGGGCATAGGTATCTGCCGAGATGGTCTCCATGTCTGATGAGAGCCTTCTGATCAGTTCGGCATTTCCCTCGGAGGTCATTTCGTTATAGAGCTTGACTATATTCCGGTTTGACCGGCTGTGTTTGAGAATCATCCTGAGGATCTCCTCAACCTTATCCTCAAGAGTGGAGTCCGAAGCCGCAATGCCGCCGAGAACCGTTTCCAGCTGGGAGACGCCGTAGTTTACAACCGTTAAAAAGAAATTTTCCTTGTTATCAAAATACTTGAAGAGAGAGCCCACCGAAATCCCTGCCTTCTCGGCAATCACATTGGTATTGGCGCTGCTGTAGCCTCTTGTGGCAAACTCTTCCAGGGCTACCGCAATAATCCGGTCCCGTTTATCCTGTGAAATTCTGTCATAACTGTCGTTGTTGTATTTTGCAGGCATGAACCAATAGTACTCCAAGTGCAGGGATAGGACAAGAGTTCTCTTTTGAAACTCCGGGGGCCGTACATTAAGTAAACAATTGACTCCTGATCGAGGAAAAACAGATGATTTTAACTTGTCATAAATATTAAACGTGATATAATTTACATCCATAGTGAGTAGCTACTCACTTTTTTTAAAGATCAAAATTCCCGGAGGATTTAAAATATGAGCAGCGGATTTGCCATTTCCGATTATCACAACGCCGAAGAGGTAGTAAAAGAGCTGAAGGAGCTGATCTCCCGGCCCATCAGAACATTAAAAAAAGAGGCCCTGGAAGAGTACCTGAACTACTTTGAAACAAAGTGCACCAAATCAAAAGCCATGCTTGAGGATGCAAAGCAGTATATCAAGGGGGGTGTGCAGCACAACCTGGCCTTCAACTACCCCTTTCCCCTGGCCTTTGAAAAGGCCGAGGGTGCAAAGCTTGTGGATATCGACGGCAATGAGTACATCGACTTCCTTCAGGCAGGTGGCCCCACGGTTCTGGGAAGCAATCCCGAATCTGTCCGGAACAAGGTTATAGAAGTTCTGAACACAACGGGTCCTGTGACCGGCCTCTTCCATGAGTATGAGATGAAGCTGGCCAAAGAGATTGTCAGACACTACCCCGGTGTGGACAAGTTCAGAATGCTCGGCTCCGGAACAGAGGCCTGTATGGCCTCAATCAGGGTGGCCCGTCTGGCCACAAAAAAGAGAAATGTTGTAAAGATGGGAGGAGCCTATCACGGATGGAGCGATCAGCTCTCCTACGGAAACAGAATCCCCGGTGTGGGAGGACTGGAATCCCACGGGATTCCAGCATCCTGCTACAGACACACCCAGGAGGCCTTCCCCGGTGATATCAAGGCCCTTAAACGGGTCCTGAAACGGAACCAGCTTCGCGGTGGAACCGCCTGTGTCATCCTTGAACCCATCGGTCCCGAGAGCGGAACCCGCCCCATTCCCAAAGAGTACCCCGCCCAGGTCAGAGAGCTCTGCGACAGATACGGAGCCCTTCTGATCTTCGATGAGGTTGTTACCGGATTCCGTCTGGGCCTTAGCGGTGCACAGGGCTACTTCGGTGTGACCCCGGACCTCACTGTATTCGGTAAGGTTGTAGCAGGAGGCTATCCCTCGGCCGGCGGACTGGGAGGCAGGGATGAATATATGGCCTTCCTGGCTGGAGGTGTGGGCGGAAAGAAGGGAAAGAAGGCCCATGTGGGCGGAACCATGGCTGCCAACCCCTTAAGCTCCGCTGCCGGTTACTACACAATCCTTGAGATGGAAAAGACCGGCGCCGCCGAAGCGGCGGGAAAAGCGGGAGACCGGCTCACAAAGGGACTCCAGGATCTGATCAGAAAGTACGACCTCCCCTTTGTGGCCTACAACCAGGGCTCCATCTGCCACCTGGAAACAGTGGGAACCATGCTCTTTGATATCAGCCTTCTGAAATTCTGGGAGATCCCGGCAAAGCTGAAGGAGATCCATAAAAGAAAGGATGTTATGACCCATATGGGAGCTGCCTATATGGCCGAAGGGATAGTAACACTGGCGGGAAGCCGGATGTACACCTCCGCCGCCTGCAGCAATGAAATCATTGACGATGCCCTTGCCCGCTTCGAACGGGTTTTCAAAAATATTGAAGGCGTCTGATACAGGGGAGAGGAAAAATGGATTTACAGCAGGCACGTGAAATTGTCTGTCAGGCCGGACTGAAACTGGCCGAAGAGGGCCTTGTGGCCCGAACCTGGGGCAACATCAGCTGCCGGGTGGATGAAAAGAGTTTTGTTATTACTCCAAGCGGCAGAAACTACGAAGACCTGAGCCCCGGGGACATTGTCCAGGTACAGATCGAGGACCTCGAATGGAGCGGAAATGTGAAACCCTCCTCGGAGAAGGGTCTCCATGCGGAGGTCTATAAGCTGGATGACAGTGCCGGAGCGGTGATCCACACCCACCAGCAGAATGCATCGGCAGTAGCCGCGGCAAGAAGGGAGATTCCCCTCGGGGAGCTTCCGGAAATTGACGAAGAGACAGTTGGACTTATCGGGCCCGTCGTCCCCTGTGCCGGATACGGTCTGCCGGGTACAAGGAAACTGAAAACAGCCTCCGCATCGGCCCTGAAGGAGAGCGGCAGCAAGGCCGCCCTGATGGCCAACCACGGTGCGGTCTGTTACGGAAAGACGATGGATGAGGCCTTTGATGTGGCCACGGCCCTGGAAAGGGTCTGTACCCTCTTTGTGAAAAATGAGTTTCTGAAACTCTCGGGAGAGAGCGAATTCACCCTTCAGAAAATGCATGACTACTACCTGAAGACAAAGGAAGGCCGAAAATGAAAGAGATTGCCGACGCTCTGTGCACCACAGCCGCTAAACTGGCATCCGAGGGCTTTCTGTCTGAAGGAGGAAGCCTGAGCATAAGAAAGGGAGCTGCCATGGTGACCACTCCTCCTGAAGCCGATTTTTCGACTTTGAATGCTGATGATCTGATAGTTATCAGCATTGAAGACGGCAGCCTGGGGGAAGGCGGGAAAGCCTCTCCGGCTCAGCAGCGCCATATGGCGATATACAGAGACAGGAGTGATATAACCGCCCTGGTACACACATCTTCATCATCGGTACTCTGCTGCTCAAAGGCCGGAGAAACCGTTAAACCCATGCTTGACGATATGGCCCAGATTGTGGGAACCAGCATCAGAACCGCACCGGCAGGAGCATCTGAGGAGGAACTGAGTGTCCTCTGCTCAGCCATGAAGAAGAGGAACACCGTGTTTATCAGGGACGGGGGAGCCCTCTGCGGTGCCGGCAGCCTGGATGATGCTCATGCGGTCTGTCAGGTAAGCGAGAAGGCCTGCCAGGCTTGGGTTGAGTCATGGATTCTGGGAGGGGGTCACAAGATCAGCGCCCTGGAATCGGCGCTGATGCGCTTTGTCTACCTGAAGAAGTACTCAAAGCAGGCAGAAAAAAATATATAAATCAGGGGGCATCGTCAGCCAGCCTGAACCGGTCAACGGTCTCCGAAAGAGTCTTGAGACTGATGTTGTTCTCTGCTGATTTTTCAAGAATGAGGGACGACCTCCCCCTGATACTCTCATAGCTCTTTTCAACAGCTCCCATTGTGTTCTGTAAATTCAGTGACAGCTGAGTCAGTTCCGATGCCGAAGAAGAGAGCTCCTGCACCTTATCCAGGGCCTGAACCGATGATTTCCCGGTCTTCTCCGATTTTGCTGTAAGATCACCCAGAACTCCGTCTATCTCTCCACTCATTTTTTTAATTATTGCATTGTGGTTTGACAGGCTGGTATTTCCATTGATGATCCTGCCCGACAGCAGACCGATAGCCCTGAAAGTATCTTCCGCCTGTGCCGTTGACTCCCGGCTGGCTGCTATGGCCAGAGCAATCTCATTAAGCTGGGCTGCAATCTGCTCCATATTACCTCTGGAATTCTCCGCCAGAGTTCTAATTTCATTGGCGACCACCCCAAAACCTGCTCCGGCATTTCCGGCTCTTGCCGCCTCAATGGAAGCATTTATGGAGAGTATATTGGTTTGCTCAATAATATCGCCTATCAATACTATGGCCTTATTGATATTACCTGCCGCATCATCAGCAGCCTCCAGATGCTCAACGGCTGCAGTGATGGTCTTTTCCCCGTCCCGGGCGGAACTGTCAAGCTCGGTGGTCAACCCCTTATAGCCTTCGATATTTACGGCAATCATCTTAACCCGATTCTGAAGAGAACCTATATACGCTGCTGCCTCCCTTACGGACTCGGTCTGCTCTGATGCAAGCGCTGCGGTTTCCTCAACAAAATCCCGAAGATCAACACTCAATGTGAGGTTTGAAGCTGCCTCGCTTGAAAGCTGGGTCTCCGCCGCCGCAATTCCCTTAAAGGCGAGTCCTGACTCTTCCAGTGCCTCGTTGATCTCATTCATGGCCCTGTGCAGATGAGAACCGGAACCAGTGGAAACTTTGACCGATGATTTTACCTCCCTTAATAGCTCCGAGAACTGCAGAAAGAGTGTAGAAACACTCTCCTCAAGAACTGTTGTTTCATCGGGGAATAAGCGGTCTTTGACTTCAGGGAGGGTAGAAAAGTCTGTCCCTCCGGATTCTGAAACCACCGTGCTGAGTGATGAGACTGGAGCAACGATTCCTCTGATTAGAAAGAGAACAAGAACAGACATAAGTACCAGCGCGGTCAGCATAATAACCAGGAGCTGACTCTTTACTGCCATTCCCGACTCGGTCAATCGGGAACTGATCGAAGAGATTTCCTCCTCAACACTATCCATATAGACACCCGTCCCGACCCAGATATCCGTTCCCGGAACCATCAATGCCGTTCCAAGCTTGGGAAAGACTTCATCCGGATCTTCTCCGGGTTTGGACCAGAAAAACTCCACGAATAGATCTCCCTCGGCGGCGGCCATGTCCAGATCCCGAATTATAAACTGTTCACCATCAGGAGACTGCAGATCCCAGAGTGAGCTGTCCTGATTTGAAGGGGTCAGACCATGAATTACATTTACTCCGGTCCCCTTCCTGTAGGCATAAAAGTATCCCTCATCTCCGAAACGAAGTGGTCCGACAGTTTCTCTGGCCAGTACTTTTTTTTCCTCTTCTCCCAACCCCTCAATTCTGAAGATTTCCGAGATCAGAGAAGAGGCTATTTCCGTTGCGGCTTTCAGCTCTTTTCTGTGACCTTCAACGAGGGTCTCCCTGAGATCCGAGTGGACCATTCTGCTGTAACGGTCTAAACCAAGGGAAACAATGCAAAGGATTATTGTAAAAAAAAGGAGTATCAGTCCTAAAACAGGCAGTGATAATTTGTATCGGATTTTCATCAGTCTCTCCGGATATTTTTCAATATATTAGCTATGCCTAACAGTACCACAGACCCAATAATTAGTTAATATATATTAATTCATTTTGTCTCTTTTTCAGTTTCTCCAAATGATAAGCATAAAAAAAGGTCCCTCCGCCATGGAGAGACCCTTATGAAAAATACAGATTTAACCTAGTAACAGAGATCCGTATAGAACCCGAAATCAACAAATCCCGAAGTAAAGTCGTAGCCCAGAACCACTCTGATATCAACAGCGGCCACGGTAAAGATAAACTCAGAACCCGCACCCAGGCGGAGAAGCTCATTAAACTCGTCCAGGTCTCTGTAATCGAAGGTGGCTCCCGCATCAAGGAAGGGATGGAGCTGGAAGTTGAAACCCCGTCTCTCCCTGAAGGGCTGGATTCCCAGGGAGTTCTGCCAGAAGACACCGGCATTTCCGCTCATTGTGGAGTTCTTGACCCCCCTCATCCGCTCACCCAGGTCTGTATAGATATCATTAAAGGCAACAAATCCCTGCACCTGGGTGTAGTAGTTCAGGCGCTTCCAGAAGTGCCTGTACCATGAGGCGGTTGCTTCGATATCGGTGATAAAGTAGAGCTGCCTGTCCGAGGACTCGGCAGCCTGTGAAACATTCATATGGTTGTTGTTGGCCAGCTTGAGCTGATATCCGTTTCTGTAGGGTCCGTCCCAGTCTATGCGACCGTATACAAGACCGTGATCGAACTTCAGGCTGAAGATGTCTTCGCGGTTCAGATAGTTTCCACTCTCGTCGGTGGCGTGGGTATTGCCTCCCTCGAGAACCTGCCAGTCATAACCATAGTTGAAGCCGACAGCGGGAATAAACTCATAGCTCAGGTCCCCCACAATATCCACAGTTGTAGCCAGGGAGATGAAACTGGAGTGCTTTGTATAGAGCTGATCATACTCTCCGAGATTCTCGGCCTGCTCCTTCTGTACGGTCTCGTACATCTGGGAGAACTCGATATCCATGCTGAATCTTCCGAAGTCTATATTGCTCAGGACGGGATTCAGTTCCCACTGCTTTACCTTGTCCTCTTCACCGAAGGCCATCTTTACATAACCGTCGAAGTAGAAGTCATACATGGTCCCGAAGAGGTTGTTGTAGTGAAGCTCGGACCCGAACTCCCAGCCGTTCTGACCGATCTGTGAGTTGGGAATGGGATAGGGAATGGGCACCAGGGTCCAGCCGTCTGTCAGAGTAACAGTAACCACAACGGGAACCATACCCTCCACGGCATCAAGCTCCTGAAAAGTGACATCTACAAAGTCATAGTACCTGGTGTTGTTCAGTTCCTGAATTTGATCCCCAACGGCCTCATCAAGATGCTCTGAAGTCTCAAATACCTGCCCCGCCTCAAGATCAAGGAAGCGGCGGAGAGCGGACTCTCTGGTCCGGACAGGTTCATTCTGTATAATTATAATCTCGCGGATAAATCTTGCATCGAAGGCAGCAGCGGGTTCGGCAGCGTCGGCCCAGAGACCGGCAGCCGTTAAAAACACAAATAGCAGGAAGTAATATTTTTTCATGGACAGACACTAGCATTTTGCTAATATTTCCACCAGCAAAGAAGTGAGTAATTACTCATAATCTAACCTGATTAAACTTTCCGGTCCTGAAATGGCCTTTGACGGATCATGGAATGAGAGTTAAAATCGGTTTTCCCGGAGGTATATATGTTTGACAGACTGATCAGAAAACTTGTAGCCGGAGTCATGAACTCCGAGAACGACAGCTCCTTTGCCATGGCAGGCAAGGTACTGGACCAGAGCTCTACTGTCCCGGAACTGACCGGTGAGGGTGCAGAGGAGCAGATTGAGGCTCTGATCAGGGAGATGAGCCTGGAGGAGAAGATTGCCATGATCGGCGGCAAGGAGAACCTCGGTATCCGGGGGATTCCCCGTCTGAATATACCCGATGTATGGTGCACTGATGCCTCCGCCGGTGTACGCTGCTTCGGACGGTCAACGGCCTTCCCCGTTCCCGTTGCCATGGCGGCTACCTGGTCCCGTGAGCTTCAGAGAAAGACCGGAGAAGCCATCGGAGAGGAGTGCCGGGCCAAGGGTGTCTCGGTTCTGCTGGGACCGGGAGTCAATATCTACAGGGTTCCCACCAACGGCCGGAACTTCGAGTATATGGGAGAGGACCCCTATCTGGCCGCCGAGATGGCGGTTCCCTATATCAAAGGTGTTCAGAGCAGAGGGGTTATCACCACCGTAAAACACCTTGCCTGCAACAACTCCGACTACGACCGCCACAGAATGAACTCCGAAGTGGATGAGAGAACCCTCCATGAGATCTACCTTCCCGCCTTCAAAGTAGCAGTGCAGAAGGGCGGGAGCAAGTCGGTCATGTGCGCCTACAATCCGGTAAACGGTGTCTATGCCAGTGAAAACCGTGAACTTCTGACAGAAATACTTAGAGAGCAGTGGGGCTTCAAAGGCTTTGTTATCTCCGACTGGACCTGCGTCTACAGTACCGAAGGGCCCCTCAAGGCAGGGCTGGATCTTGAAATGCCCTACGGGAAGTATATGAACCTCAAAAAGATTTTGCCCCTGATAAAAGACCGCACGGTCAGTGAGGAGATGATCGACACCAGGGTCAGGAATATGATGAGGGCTTTTATTGAGATTGGAGCCTACAGCCGTAAGCTGAAGGACGAAGGCCTTGCCGAATACAGCGCCGAGCACTCGCAGATTTCCCTTGAGGGAGCCCGGGAGGCCGTTGTCCTTCTGAAGAACGAGGAGAACATCCTGCCCCTTAAGCCCGAGGCAGTGAAAAAGATAGCCCTTCTCGGCTTCAATGCCTCGGGAACCACAACCTGCGGAGGCGGCTCCTGCTGCGTAAGGAGTTACGACAAGGTCAGCATTGAGGCCGGCATCCGGGAACAGCTTCCTGAATCCGCGGAGATCAGGCTGATGGCACAGAAGAAGAAACCCATCCGTCTCTCCAAAGAGGAGAAGCGCTTTATCCGGGAGGCCGATGCGGTTATCGTGGCCGCCGGATTCAGCACAGCCGAAGAGAGCGAGTCCTTTGACCGGAGCTGGGAGCTTCCCTTCCGCCAGGATGCCCTGATAAGAGAGTGCACTGACCTCAACCCCTCCACAATAGTCCTTCTTACCGCCGGTGGCGGTGTGGAAACCGAGTCCTGGATCGGCGGAGTCAAGGCCCTGGTTCACACCTTCTATCTGGGAGAGAGGGCCGGACAGGCGGTGGCGGAGATCCTCTTCGGCAGGGTTAATCCCTCGGGGAAACTCCCCTTTACCATGGCCAGATGCCTGGATGACTTTGAATCGGCAAAGCACTATGTGGAGAATCCCGGAAAGATCTCCCCCCTCCGCATCCTCGGTCCCCAGGGAACCACCGCTTTGCGCAAACCATGGACCCTGAAATACGGCGAGAAGCTGATGGTGGGATACAGACACTTCGACACCAACGGGGTTGAGCCCCGCTTCCCCTTCGGTCACGGCCTCTCTTACACCGAGTTTGCCATAACCGGGGCGGAACTCTCCTCTGAGACCATGGCAGGAGCCTCCATGACAGGACCTTCCCTGGCCGCAGACAGAGAGTGCCGGGTGACTGTGGATGTTGAGAACAGAGGCTCCCGGGAGGGATCGGAGGTTGTCCAGCTCTATATCCGGGATGAGAAGTCCGCCCTGCCCCGCCCGGAGAAGGAGCTCAAGAGTTTTGAAAAGGTCCGCCTCAAACCCGGTGAATCGGGCCGCGTCAGCTTTACCCTTACCGAAGAGCACCTTCAGTACTACAACCCCGAAAAGGGCGGATGGATCAGCGAGGCGGGTGACTTTACACTGCTGATTGGAAACAGCAGCCGGAATATCTTACAGCGGCTGAAGCTGACACTCCGGGACTGATCTTTCGGAGGGGCTGAACATCAGGTCCCGGCTCCCCGTACCGGCTAACCGTCCTGGTGATGTCCCCGGCAGTCTGACTCACCAGAACCGCCAGCCAGGCCGGCCCGCCGGCGGCTGACAGCGAAAAAGGTTTGTCAAAAAGCCCTGCCCCTGTTAATGTAAACCCATGTTCAATACAATTCTAAGCGTTCTCCCTGTGCTCCTCTTCTTCCTCCTGGGCTACATCATGAAGCTCTCGGGTTTTCTGAAAGAGGGAAGCAGCAGCGACATCAAAAAAATCGTTTCGGGACTGGCCCTTCCGGCCCTCCTCTTCCAGGCCTTTGCCTCCATGGAGATGGAAGCCCGCTATCTTATTCTGATCGTCCTGATCTTTGCCCTCTGCGGCCTTATGCTTCTCGCAGGCCGGGCCGCCGCGGGGATCTTTAAAATACACTCCCCCTACTGGACCCTGATGATGGGGGGCTTCGAGATGGGTATGCTCGGCTACGCCCTCTTTCTCTCAATCTACGGAAACGAGCACCTTTCAAAGATTGCCCTGATGGACCTGGGTCAGGTACTCTTTGTCTTCTTTGTCCTTATGGCCCTGCTGATCAGGGAGAGGGAAGGAAGCAGCTCTCCCGGAGAGCTTCTGAAATCCTTTGTCACCTCCCCCGTTATAATCGCCATCTTTGCGGGACTGGCCGTAAGCGGCCTGAAACGGGTGGTGGAGCCCAATGCCCTGACCGACAGTCTGAGCCGGTTTATTGAGCAGCTGGGGAATATGACGGTCCCTCTGATCTCTTTGATGATCGGCTATGAACTGAGTCTGAGAAAGGAGGGCATGGCCCGGGCCCTGAGGACGATCCTCTTCAGGAAGGCTCTTCTTCTGATCCTGGCCCTGATGATGAACCGCTTCTTTATCCGGGGTTATATGGGTCTTGGCAGGATCTATGAGATGGCCCTTCTGACAATGTTTATGCTGCCGCCCCCCTTTGTAATCTCCATCTATATGAAGCAGGAGGACAGGGAGAACCTGGACTATGTGAACAACACCCTCTCTCTGAGTACGATTGTTTCGGTGGCGGTGATTATTCTGCTGTCGGTGATATACGCCTAGACTGTCTCAGCAGGTCCGGTATGCAGGAGGCCGTTATGCCCGGCGGAGAAGTTCAGCCGGTCTGTCCCGCCGCCCGCTCATCCTGTGAACCCGCCGGCAGCCGCCTGTGGGCAGCCTCCCCTGTGGCATAGGCCAGAATCAGCTCCTTAGTGGCCTGATGACGGTTCAGATCACAGACGATCTCTCCGTTATGCAGGACAAGAACCCTGTCGCACATACCCAGAATCTCCTCAATGTCCGAGGAGATAAAGAGAACCCCCGCCCCCTTACGGACCAGATCATTCATGGAGTTGTAGATATCGATGCGTGTGGGTATATCCAGGGACCGGGTAGGTTCATCGAGAATAAAGATTCTGGACCGCTTCATAATCCACTTGGCAAAGACCGCCTTCTGCTGGCTACCCATGCCGTAGTCACTGATGTTCTTGTCGTAAACCAGGGTCTCCATATTGAATTTCTGAATGTAGTCCAGAACCACCTGGTTCAGAAAGGTGGTATCAATGGAGGCGAAGCGGGAGAAGCGGTTCAAGGAACTTAAAGAGACGTTGTCGGCCACATCCAGACAGCTGACCAGGGAGTCGCTGATCCTGTCCTCAGGTATCAGTGCAAGGCCACTGCCGATGGCATCTACGGGGCTGTTGATTGCAGCTCTCTTTCCCCCCAGGGAGATGGTTCCCCGGTCAATTCTGTTGGCCCCGAAGAGTGAGTGAGCCAGGTAGGTACGCCCCGAGCCCGCCAGTCCCGTAAGACCGACGATCTCACCCTTGCGGAGATTGAAGCTGATATCATGGAGTACGGGCTCGGCGCTCAGATTCTCAACCCTCAGCAGCTCCCTGCCCGGACTGACCCAGAGCCTGGGATATCTGTTTTTAACGGCGGCACCGGACATAAGGCGGATAATATCCTCGTCGCTGTGATCCTTCAGATCCAGTGTCCCCGCCAGTGATCCCTTGTTGAGTACGGTCACCCTGTCGCCGAACTGACGGATCTCATCGATATTGTGGGAGATATAGATGATTCCCCCTCCCCTGGCCTTGATATGGTCTACAATGGTATGAAGGATCTTCTGATCGTGTTCAGTCAGGGAAGCCGAAGGCTCATCCAGAATAACGACCTTCGCATCGGACACATAGGCCCGGCTGAAACCAAGGATCTGCCGCTGAGCCAGCCCCAGTTTCGAGACCTGATCCTCCAAAGCGAAGGGAAGCTCAAGGTCCCGGATAATATCAGCGCACCTCCTGTTCAGCAGGTTGTGATCGATGATTTTAAAAAGTTTGCTTTTATAGGGCATCTGATGGTAGAAGATATTTTCCGCCACCGTCAGGTGCTTCAGGATGTTGGCATTCTGCTGAATATAGAGGACAGAGCTGTTGGCGGCATCATCGGCGCCTGAGAAGTTCACCTCTTTTCCAAGAACCCTCATCACTCCGCTGTCGGGTTTAAGGAGACCGCTGATAATCTGCATCAGACAGCTCTTGCCCGAACCGTTCTCACCCATGACGACATGAATCTCCCCGGGATAGAGATCAAAATCAATATCCTTCAGGAAGAAGCCCCCGGGCAGTATCTTCTGTATTTTTTTCAGTTCCAGAATCGCTTTATCAGGCATGACCCTCGTACATATGAATCGACGTGAACAGCTGAATATCCTCTTCATAGATAAAGCTCTTATACTCATCGCTGATGGCGGGATTGGTAACCAGTTTGGATGCCATACCGATCCTGCCCACAGGATAAAAGGCGATGTTCCCGAAGTTCTCCCCCGAACAGAGGCAGATAGACTCCCGGGAGATCTTCACAGCTTCCTGTATAAGATTGGCCTTCTCGATACTGGAGACAGTCAGTCCTGAATTCAGGTTGATCCCCTCCACCTCAAAAAAGGTCTTGCTTACAAAAAAATTCTTCAGACTGTTGATGGTGTAGTTTCCATATACACCCTTTGACTGATGCTCAAGATCTCCACCCAGCAGAATGACCTTGATATCCCTGTGAGAACTCAGCTCAAGTGATATCATCAGGTCGTTTGTTAATACTGTCAAATTCTTTTTTCCGCCCAGATTCCTGGCCAGCTGCAGGGAGGTCGGTCCCTGGGTGATCATAATCACGTCGTTGTCCTCGACAAGGAGACTGGCAATCTGGCCTATCTCCTGCTTGTCTTCCAGGAAAGGGTCTTCGGGAACCTTGAGAATTGAGGATTCCTCCTCTGTCTCAATAAGGATGGCCCCGCCGTGTATCCTTTTGAGAAATTCCTCTCTCTCCAGCTTCTCAAGGTCCCGTCTGATGGTGACCTCTGTGACATTGAGGAGGTCGCTGAGAGTGGCAACTTCGGCCTTGTGATTCTCAATGAGATACTTTTTTATTATTTTGACTCTTTCCAACGCGAACATAGAAACACCATTCTAAAGATAAACAGAAAAACTGAAAAGCGGGGAAAAGTCCCTGTTCCCGATGAAGGGGCGGGAACAGGGCAAAGGAGTGCAGCTAAAGCTGCCGAATCATGAAGAAACTATTTTGATCTTGATTTACTGTAAACATCGAAGGCAACTGCAAAGAGGAGAACAAGTCCCTTGATCGCCTGCTGCCAGTCAATACTTACACCCATAATGGACATACCGTTGTTCAGTACACCCATGATCAAACCACCGATAATAGCCCCGATAATGGTTCCTACACCGCCGGTTGCCGAAGCACCGCCGATATAACAGGCGGCAATGGCATCCAGCTCAAAGAGGTTACCAGCCTTGGGGGTTGCCGCATTCAGACGGCCGGCGAAGATAATACCCGCCAGGGCAGCCAGAACACTCATGTTGACGTAGACCCAGAAGAGAACTCTGTTGGTCTTAACACCCGAGAGCTTTGCGGCTTTTTCGTTTCCGCCGAATGCATAGATATGGCGTCCCGCAATGGTCTTGTTGGTCATAAAGGAGTACGCCAGAATCAGAACAACAAGAAGTACCAGAACATTGGGAATACCCTTGTACTTGGCCAGCCAGTAAGTAAAGAGGTTGATAACAACCATCATGGTTACCATCTTTCCGATAAATACAGGGAAGGAGGATACGGCAAAGTCATATTTCTGTTTGCTTGCCCTGTCCTTCCACTGGGATACCAGGTAGAGAACGGAACAGATCAGTCCGATGACAATGGTAGTGATATGCAGACCGCCTCCGCTTGAAAGGAAATCGGGAAGAAAACCAGAGGCGATCTTCTGGTAGGACTCGGGGAAGGGAGCCAGGGTCCGTCCCTTAAGCAGTACCATAGTGAATCCTCTGAATACGAGCATTCCCGAGAGGGTTACGATAAAGGCCGGAATCCGTACATAGGCAATCCAGTACCCCTGCCAGGCACCTACAAGCCCGCCGATAATCAGTGAGAGAATCAGAGCGATCCATACGGGCATTCCCATATTGATGATAAAGGTGGCCGATACGGCGCCGATAAAGGCCGCCACCGAACCTACTGAAAGGTCGATGTTTCCACCGGTCAGGATACAAAGAAGCATACCGATGGCCAGAACCAGAATGTAGCTGTTCTGCAGAATCAGGTTGGTCACATTCAGCGGTTTCAGCAGGATTCCCTCAGTGAGGATCTGAAACAGAATCATAATACTCACCAGAGCCACAACCATGGCATACTGGCGCATATGTGTTTTTAATGTATGGAGGATCTTATCCATTACGCACTCTCCCTTTTATTCTGCATAATACATTTCATAATACTTTCCTGGGATGCCTCTTTCCTGTCCAGCTCTCCCACAATATTCCCCTCGTTCATAACATAAACGCGGTCGCACATCCCCAGAATCTCAGGAAGTTCCGAAGAGATCATAATGATCGATTTTCCCTCCGCCGCCAGCTGATTGATGATGGTGTAGATCTCATACTTGGCACCTACATCTATACCTCTGGTCGGTTCATCGAGGATCAGAATATCGGGTTCCGAAAAGATCCACTTGCTCAGGACGACCTTCTGCTGGTTTCCTCCGGAGAGGTTCCCGGTCTTCTGAAGAATACTGGAGGACTTGATATTCATCTTGTTCCTGTACTCTTCTCCTACCCGGATCTCCTTGTTCTTGTCGATCACCTGATTCCTGCTGATTTTGTCCAGGGCGGTGAGAGAGATATTGTTCTTGATATCATCCATCAGAATCAGACCGGCAGTCTTCCGGTCCTCGGTCACATAGGCCAGACCGTTTTTAATGGCATCGCTTACGGACTTCATATGAATCTCTTCGCCGTCCTTGACGGTGGTTCCGCTGATATGCTGTCCGTAGCTCCTGCCGAAGACGCTCATGGCCAGTTCTGTCCGGCCCGCGCCCATCAGTCCTGCAATACCGACAACCTCACCGCGGTTGACCTTCAGATTAACGTTGTTGATAACCTTCTTCTCGCTGTCCATGGGATCAAAGACATTCCAGTCCTTTACCTCGAACATCACGTCCCCTATATGAGACTCTCTGCCGGGAAAACGGTCGGTCAGTTCACGTCCGACCATTCCCTTGATAATCCGGTCTTCGGTTATCTCGTCGGTCTCCTTATTCAGAGTTTCGATGGTGGCTCCGTCTCTTATAACGGTTATCTCATCGGCCACCTTGGTCACTTCGTTCAGTTTATGGGATATGATAATTGATGTAATACCATGATCTTTCAGTTCAAGCAGAAGATTCAGAAGGTTGTCCGAATCCTCCTCATTCAATGCAGCTGTGGGCTCATCCAGGATCAGGAGTTTTACATCCTTTGCCAGAGCCTTTACGATCTCAACCAGCTGCTGCTTACCCACTCCGATATCCTTTATTTTGGTATCGGGATGATCTGTAAGACGTACCTTTTTAAGCAGTTCTATTGTCCTGTTTCTTGTGAGGTCCCAGTTGATGACCCCCTTGCCTGACTGCTGCTCATTACCAAGAAACACATTCTCAGCGATGGAGAGATAGGGAACCAGTGCCAGTTCCTGATGAATAATGACTATCCCCTTCTTTTCGCTGTCCTTGATTGTTTTGAATTCACACACATCGCCTTTATAAACGATATCACCTGTGTAGCTGCCTGCAGGGTAAACACCGCTTAAGACATTCATAAGGGTGGACTTTCCGGCACCATTCTCCCCTACAAGAGCATGAATCTCATGTTCCTTTACCTTGAGGTTTACATTATCAAGTGCTTTCACTCCCGGAAACAGCTTTGTAATATTCCTCATTTCCAGAATTGTATCTGACATTTCCGGCTCCTTACCGATTAAACCGGCGGCAGACCATCGGGTCTGCCGCCGAAGATTCCTAACATTTTGATCTATAATTCAAACTTCCGGGCAGCGCCGGTCAATTCCGGCAACTGCCTGGGATAAATGGAATTATTTCAGCTGATCAGCTGTATAGTAGCCGGAACCAACCAGAACTTCCTCGTAGTTTGTAACATCTACAGATACAGGCTCCAGAAGGTAGGAAGGAACGACCTTAACTCCGTTGTCGTAAGTCTTGTTATCGTTAATTTCGGGCTCTCCGCCCTTCAGGATGGCTTCAACCATACCTACAGCAACACGGGCCAGCTCTCTTGTATCCTTGAATACGGTATGAGTCTGCTCACCGGCAATGATGGACTTAACAGAGGGAAGCTCCGCATCCTGACCTGTGATCACAGGAAGGGGCTGACCGGGTGTTCCGTATCCGATGTTCTTAACAGAAGAGAGAACACCGATGGAGATGCCGTCGTAGGGAGAGAGGATGGCATCCAGCATTTCACCGTCAGCGTAGTAGGCTGTCAGGAGGTTGTCCATTCTGGCCTGAGCGGTAGCACCGTCCCATCTGAGGGTGGCAACCTTGTCCATTCCTGTCTGACCGGACTGAATAACCAGAACACCGCTGTCGATGTAGGGCTGAAGAACGCTCATGGCGCCGTCATAGAAGAAGTAAGCATTGTTGTCGTCGGGAGATCCGCCGAAAAGCTCGATATTGAAGGGTCCCTTCTCTCCCTTGTCCAGACCGAGAGCCATCTCAATATAGGCGCCCTGCTGTACACCAACCTTGAAGTTGTCGAATGTAGCATAGTAGGTGAGGTTGGGAGTTCCTCTGATCAGTCTGTCATAGGCGATTACGGGAATATCGTTGTCCGCAGCCATGGCCAGAACGTTGGAAAGGGCTTCACCGT
Organism: Spirochaeta sp. UBA5339; assembly: GCA_002408085.1. GTDB lineage: Bacteria > Spirochaetota > Spirochaetia > DSM-2461 > DSM-2461 > Oceanispirochaeta. Next base: position 379,415 of record DHQL01000007.1, on the reverse strand, counting down.
CGATAGAGGCGATTACCATAACATCAACACCCTTGGTGATCATGTTTTCCAGCTGGGAAACCTGGTTTTCAACAATATCTTCCGCATACTGGAGGTCTACCTTGTAGCCTAAAGCTTCCAGCTGCTCTTTCATGTTTCCGCCGTCCTGAATCCATCTCTGTGAGGACTGTGTGGGCATGGCAACACCGATGTAGCCCTGATCGCCTGAGCCGTCTTTCTGACCTTCAGCAAAGACGAGACCAGCAGACAGCAGAACCATCATAATAAGGATAACTGATTTTTTTAGCATTTTACCGCTCCTTTTTTGATTTCGCGTTATCGATAACGCATTATCCATCAATCAAATCACTCAAGGTTCAAATGTTTGTTTCTGTTCTTTTGTGTTTGATTGTTTTTGAATGATAAACCCGGTTTTTCTAATCTGTCAAACTAAATTTTAAGGGGGTTTCAGGGCTTTTTTGGACAGATTTCTATGTTTTAAGCAATGTAATCGATTACTCAATGTTCATATATACGAAATATGACCTTCACAGTAGTTTTTCTTTGTGTTCACTTTCATGATCGAACAGACATAAACGAAGTAATGTCTGGAAGTGTTGACAGAAAAAAGATACCGTTCAAGAATAAGACATCAATTTTTGAGGTGAGAAATGAAAATAGACTAGAGAGGAGACAGTACAACCTTTGCGTTACCAGGGTGGAGCACTCTCCGACTCTATGATCCTTTCGCTCCGGATACCGATATCTGGAGGTCATCATGACTCAAATCCAAATAAGCAATCTTAATCTCTTCTACTCCGAAAACCTTGTTACCGGTCTGTCCGCCGTATTCCGGAAGGGCTGGACCGCCCTGGGCGGCGCCAACGGCTGCGGTAAGACCAGCCTGGCCCACTGTCTCTACAGCTCCCTCACAGGCAGCCCCCATCACGATTGTCCCGCCGGCCTCCGGTGGACAGGGGAGGTCATCGGCCCGGAGTCAATCTGTTTTCTTCCCCAGTATCCGGTTTTCTCAGAGGAGGGTCTGCTGGACTTCTTCTACGGTCCCGAAAATGAAAACCGCCGCATCGCCTCCCTGATGGAACTGGACGAGGGGTGGATCTGGAACCGGGATATCAGCTGGGGAGAGAAGAGGCGCCTGCAGATTGCAGCAGCCCTGTCCAGCAGACCGGAGGTACTGATACTGGACGAACCGGAAAATCATCTGGACCGCAGGAATCTGGACCTGATCGGAAAGGCCCTGAAGGAATTTGAAGGGATCGGCATTATCATCGGTCACAACAGGGCTCTGATGAACAGCCTCTGCAGCTCCACCCTCCTCCTCAGGGGCGGCAGGGGCCGGCAGTACAGCGGAAGCTTTGAAAAGGCCCTGACCCTCTATGAGGAGGGTGAGGCTGAGATAAGACGGGAGAGGAGCCGCATCAAGGGAGATCTGAAGAAAGAGCAGCAGAAACTGAACAGCTATGAAAATTTTGCACGGAAAACCGGTGACAATATGAGCAAGCGGGATCTGGCGGCTAAGGATCATGACAGAAAAGCCGCCATTGATCTGGCCAGGATCACCTCTTCGGGAGCCTCCTCACGGGCCAGAGTCACTCAGCAGAAGAGAAGGATGGAGGCTGAGCGTCAGAAGCTGGAGGAGACCCGGTCTGATACCTTCAGAAAGCTGGGTCTGACGGTCCTGGGTAGGGTCAGCCATCGAGACAGACTGCTGGAACTCCCCTCGGGGAGATACAGAATCTTCCCGGATGTGTACCTGGATCTTCCACAGATTACTGTCCTTCCCCGGGACAGGATCATCCTGGAAGGGGACAACGGCAGCGGCAAGACGGGACTGCTGAATCTGATCCGCAAGAAGCTGCCCGGCGGAATAAGATTCGGCTGGATTCCCCAGGAGCTCTCTCAGGATGAGAAAGAAAAACTGACCGCGAGATTAGGCGAACTGGATGAAATGGAGAAGGGACTGGTTCTGGCCTACTTCTCCAGGATGGGCTCGGACCCGGATCAGCTGCTTCAACAGGGTGAGGGAAGCCCCGGGGAATACAAGAAACTGCTTATGGCCCTCTCGTTTCTAGATAATCTGGAGCTGCTGATCCTCGACGAACCTGCCAACCACCTGGATATCTTCTCCATGCAGGTGATAGAGGAGGCCCTGAAGGAGTTTCCGGGAGCCGTGATTATGGTCAGTCATGAAAGGGAGTTTACACTGCCCGGAAAGGTCTGGACCATAAAGGACCGGACTCTCCGGACAGAGGGAATCAGGACTCCTGAAGCCCCGTCTCAGAGGTGAAGGAGGCTGCCGCGGGGAAGAGTGTCAGGGCGACGATATTCTCCTTCTCCACGGGGGCTCCCGACTCCTTGAGGTTGGAGAGAAACTCCTTGGCGGCTCCCTTTTCGGATACCCTGGCCTGAATCACTTCAACAGCGCCGGAGCCGATCTTGTCGGAACGGAAGAAACCGGTAAAGAAGGTCTGCTCATCGGAGAGGGCGGAATTGAGGTTCCTGGCATCGAAGGTCACGGCCTTCTGTATGCCCACGCTCTGGAGAGCCAGGTAGATCTCCTCTTTATAGTTTGAATCAAAAATCTCTATTACAAGAAAGTACATTCTATTCTCCTCAATCATTAAGTTCCGGTGCCGCTTCGCCAGCCCTGTGGAGGGCAAAACGGGTCAGAAGGGGGCCGATAATCTCGGTAATTATGGTTGTAAAGAGCAGGATATTGATAATGGTGGTCGCCATCTCCATACCGGCGCTTCCGTAGACTGGCTTTGTAAACTCCTTGCTGATGGACAGGGCCAGAGCAAGGGCCACACCGACCTGGGGCAGCAGGGTAAAACCTATAAACTTCTTCACCTGAGGCTGAGCCTTACCCAGCACCGCCCCCAGGGATGCTCCTCCCATCTTGCCGACGGCACGGGCGGCGAAGTAGATAAGTCCCATAACGCCGATCTGTCCCAGGAGTCTCAGGTTGAGGTGGGCACCCCCCAGAATAAAGAAGGCCGCCAGAAAGACGGGAGAGTAGTTTTCTATATTGACGGTTCCCTTTTTGGCGATGGCCGGAGAGATATTCACCAGAACACAGCCGAAGGTCATTATGGAGAGAAGCTCACTGACTCCGAGCATCTCGCTTAAGCCCAGAAGGGCCATTATCACAGCTGCCAGAAAGAGGAGAACATACTCATTCCCCCTGAGCCGCACCAGTACCTGTTTAAAGAGAAAGGCGCTGAAGGCTCCCAGGGCCAGGGACTCGGCAATTGAGAGGAGGGTTGCTCCGATAATGGAGATAAAATGGGCCTCTCCCCCTGTAAGCTGAGCCTTAACGATGCTCGAGGCAAATACATAGATAATCAGGGCCATGGCATCATCGATACCTACTACGGCAATAATTGTCGATGTAAGGGGACCCTTCGCCCGGTACTGTTTGATAACAGCGATGGTCGCCGCTGGTGCCGTGGCCGAAGCAACCGAAGCCAGAAGAAGGGACTGGCTGGGATTCCCGGGAAAGACCAGCATCAGCACCGTATAGACGATGGCAAAGGCGCCAAGACACTCGAAGATCACGATAAGCAGAACCGATCTGCCCAGCTTCTTAATAACATCCAGGCGGAGTTCCACTCCGATTATAAAGGCGATGATTCCCAGGGCCACGGTACTGAGGGCGGAAAGGTCCTCCACCACCGTATCGTTGAGTATACCGAAGAGGGAGACTCCAAGGGCAACCCCGGCCAGCACATATCCGGTAACTTCGGGAATCTTGAACTGCTCAGTTGTCTTTTTGGCGATCAGGGCCGCCAGGAAGATAAGTCCCAGATAGAGAAATACGGGTATCTCCATGGGCTTTAGTCCTTTGATACGAACTGTCTGATGACTTCTTCGGGAGATGAGGCGCTCAGCATGGCTGATCTCCTGGCTTCATTCTTCGAGAAGAGGACCAGCTTGGAGAGAATCCCCAGGTAGTCGTTCTGTCTGTCCGCGGGACCTCCGATCATAAAGACAAAGGAAACGGGCTCATCGTCGATGGACTCCCACTCCACAGGCTTTTCGGGAAGACCGACAGTAATAAAAAACTCATCGATTCCAGCCAGCTTTGCGTGGGGAACGGCGATTCCCAGGCCGATTCCGGTACTGATAATCTTCTCTCTGTCCTGAATGGCTTTTCTGAATCCTTCAAGATCCTTGATCTTGCCGTTCTTGTAGCTCAGTTCTACCAGCTCATCCAGAAGCTGCTCTTTTCTGCTGCTCTTTGAATAACATATACTCTGACTGTCCATATAGGAATCTATTTCATACATGCTCTGCCTCCTGCATTCGAATTCCCTGTCAGAAAGTTGTAAGGAAAACGTAAAAATAATCAAAAACTCATGCCATTCTAGTACTTTCGGATGAGAGATACAATTTTGATTTCACCGAAATAGTGATCATCGGGGCGATTATTTCTTAAAATCTTTATGGTCTTGAGAAATAATATAAAAAAAGCCCTTATCCCGAAAGAAAAGGGATAAAGGCATGATTTCTATCCGCCGGTAGAAGAAAATCAGATCTCCCTGACGTCGGCAATCCGCTCGGTAAAGGGCTGTATGGCCTTGATGATCTCCTTCTCACTCAGGTTCTTGATTTTGATAATGGCGTAGCGGTTTGTGGCGTTTTCACCAAGCATATTGCCGAAAGAGACGATATCCCCTCCTGCATCGGCAATGGCCTTGGACAGATCAGCCAGTTCTCCCCGTTTCTCGGGCATCAGAACCGTAAGGCGTATGCCCTTCTCCCTGGCCCCGAAGAGCTCCACAAACACCCTGAAGAGATCGGACTCGGTAATGATCCCTACAAGAATACTGTTTTCTACAACGGGAAGCCCTCCGATATTGTTGTCTGCCAGGATTCTTGCGGCATCCTCCAGAGGTGTATCGGGACCGACTGTGATAACGTCTTTAGTCATAACCGAGTGAACCTCAAGTTTGCCCATCAGGCTGTGGATCTCGTATACATCCAGAGAGGTGGCCGGTGAGGGTGAAGCATAGAGTATATCTTTTTCCGTTACGATTCCGATTAGATGGCCGTTTTTATCTATGACAGGAAGTCTGTGAATATTCTCCCTCTTCATTTTGACCCTGGCATCAGAAACAGGGGTATCCGGTGATACGGTAACCGGGTTTCCCGTCATTCTCTTTGAAACCTGCATAAGTGCCTCCTAAAGAAAAGTTCAAGCAGTCCCAGGTGGGGCTTCCTGCTTCAAATTCTAAAGGCAGACCCGGTTATTCGCAACATTTTTATCTTTTCCTTTCAGCTCAGGAGGGAAACAATATCACTTTCGATCTTTTCGGGGGTAACCATGGGTGCATAGCGTTTGATAACCCTGCCGTCACGGTCTACCAGGAATTTGGTGAAATTCCACTTGATGGCTCCTCCCATAAGACCCGGTTTCTCCCGTTTGAGATAGCGGAACAGAGGCTCTTCACTGCTGCCGTTTACATCAATTTTTGAAAAGATTTTGAAGTCTACTGCAAAACGTCCTACACAGAAATCGGTGATCTCCTGATCGCTTCCGGGAGCCTGGTTCCCGAACTGGTTGCAGGGGAAGTCAAGAATTTCCAGTCCCTTATCCCTGTAGCCGGAGTAGAGCTTCTGAAGTCCCTTGTATTGGGGAGTGAATCCGCAGCCTGTGGCGGTGTTGACGATAAGCATAAGCTTTCCTCTGTAGTCGGAAAGGGATACAATCCCGCCCTTTGAATCTTTAACCTTGAAATTGTAAATCATTGGATTACCTCTTTATTTTAATTGTGCACAATATTATTTTACACAACCATTATTTGAGGTCAAGATCCTGAATTGACTAAAGGGATCTTAACTGCGCATAATTTTATTGTATAATTGATTATTGAGGACCGGCATGAACATAGATGAAATTAGTGATGATGAAATTCTGAAACTGGACAATCAGATCTGCTTTGCTCTCTATGTGAGTTCCAAGGAGATAATCAGGAAGTACAAACCCCTCCTTGATCCTCTGAACCTGACCTACACAGGCTACATTACAATGATGGCCCTCTGGGAGAGAGACGATATCAGCGTCAGAGAACTGGGGAAAAGACTCTATCTGGACTCGGGAACCCTCACTCCCCTTCTAAAGAAGCTGGAATCCATCGGTTATATCACAAGGAAGAGAGACAGCGGTGACGAGCGAAGGGTGACCATCACCCTGACCTCTGAGGGCAGAGAGCTTAAAAAGAGGGCCGCCCATGTTCCCCGGGAGCTGATCTGCAGCTCCGACTTTGACGAGACATCGGGAATTGAACTCCTGAGGCTTCTTCACAGCCATATGCCCCGGCGGGAGTAGCCGGCCTCTCGGCGGCAGCTCCGTAAACACCGGCCCCGAAGGACCGGCGGACAGCCTGAAAAAACCTCAAGATAAGGATTCTGCTGCAGTACTAAAGTGAGACTCTGACCTCTCCCCTTCCAGAAGCTTCCACAGCATCGCTGCCCTGACGGAAAATACGGACAGTAAAATCACCGGAGGCACCGTCGGCGCGGACCAGAACCTCGGAGCCCTTTCTTTCGGCGCTTACGGTCACAGCCATAGACCCCTTACCGTCTCGCAGCTCAGTGGAAAGGACCTCTCCCTCTTCAATACCGTAGATCTCCAGGGTGAGTCCTTTTGTGTAGTCGTAGTCGGCACGGTCCTCCTGTCCCCGGGCAACAATGCTTCCGAAGCGGGCGTAGAGGGGAATGCTCATATAACTGTGGTCCTCTTTATACCAGCGTCCCCCCTCTTTCCCGGAACCGTCGATGAGACTGAACCAGACACCTTCGGGAAGATAGTAGCTTGCCTGTCCCCGGTCATTGAAGATGGGTGCAACAAGAAGACTCTCACCCAGCATATACTGCTTGTCCAGCCAGGCGCATGTCGGATCTTCGGGATACTCGAGAATCATGGGCCGCATCATGGGCACTCCGGTCTCGGAGGTCTCACAGGCGGAGGAAAAGAGATAGGGCATCAGTGAGTTTTTGAGCTTTGTAAAGTAGCGCAGAACATCACAGGCCTCATCATCGAAGTTCCAGGGTACCCTGTAGGACTCGCTGCCGTGAAGGCGGCTGTGGGTGGAGAGAAGACCGAAGGCCGCCCAGCGCTTGTAGAGGTCGGGGGTAGCGGTCTGCTCGAACCCGCCGATATCGTGGCTCCAGAAACCGAAGCCCGACATACAGAGAGAGAGACCTCCCCTGAGGGATTCTGCCATGGAGGCGTAACTGGCGCTGCAGTCGCCCCCCCAGTGTACGGGGAGCTGCTGTCCCCCCACGGTGGCAGAGCGGGCAAAGAGGGCGGCCTCGCCCTTTCCGCGTACCTCCTCAAGGAGATCGAAGACCGCCTTGTTGTAGAGCTGGGTGTAGTAGTTGTGCATTCGTTCAGGGTCTGAGCCGTCATGCCAGCAGACATCCACAGGGATTCTCTCGCCGAAGTCTGTCTTGAAGCAGTCAGCCCCCTGTTCCAGCAGAGGTCTCAGTTTGCTCTGAAACCACATGACCGCATCGGGATTGGTGAAGTCCACCAGTGCCATGCCGGCCTGCCACATATCCCACTGCCAGACTCCCCCGTCGGGTTTCCTGACTAGGTATCCCTTCTCCTTCCCCTCATCGAAGAGAACCGACTTCCGGGCAATATAGGGGTTGATCCAGAGACAGGTGTGGAGGCCCTTCTTCTTCAGACGGGCCAGCATTCCTTCGGGGTCCGGAAAGACATCGGGGTCCCACTGGAAGTCGCACCATTGAAATTCCTTCATCCAGTAGCAGTCAAAGTGGAAGACCTGAAGGGGAATATCCCTGTCTGCCATGCCGTCGATAAAGGAGTTGACCGTATCTTCGTCATAGCTTGTTGTAAAGGAGGTGGTCAGCCAGAGTCCGAAGGACCAGGCGGGAGGCAGTGCGGGACGGCCGCTTAAGGCGGTATAGCCTGAAAGGGCCTCTTTAGGAGAGTCACCGCCGATAATAAAGTACTCCAGCTCCTCGCCGGGAACGGAGAACTGAACCCTTGAAACCGCTTCAGAGGCCACCTCAAAGGAGACCTTTCCGGGATTGTTCACAAGAACGCCGTAGCCCTTGCTGGAAAGGTAGAAGGGAATGCTCTTGTAGGCCTGCTCGCTGCTGGTTCCTCCGTCCTCGTTCCAGATATCCACAACCTGACCGTTCTTGACAAAGGGAGTAAAGCGTTCGCCCAGTCCGTAGATGGTCTCATCCACATCCAGATCCAGCTGTTCCCTGAAGAAGGCGGAGCCGTCATCCTTTTTGATATAACCTGCGGACTTCCTCTGGCTTCCGGTAATAACAGAACCCTTCCAGGTGAAAACCGGGTTCCATGTTCCACGGTCCCTTATCTCAAAGGCCAGATCACCCGAGCGGAAAGTAACACTCTTCTCATCATACTCCGCCACAGCGCCATCATAACCGTCATCTCTGAGGATGAACTGGGGCCGGGCGGGAGCGTCTCCGTCAAAATGAAACATTCTGACCTTGATCACATTCTTTGCGGGAGCCGAAAGCTCTATTGTTATCTGGGGCAGATTAAGAGTATCTCCCCTGGTCTCAATCTTCTTTGCGGGTCCATATAGTGTAAGGCCCTTGTCCTGCTTCCTGACATCTCTGACCTCCATGGGACTGGTAAGAGTCACATCATCCTGAAGCAGCCAGAAACCATTTGAAAATTTCATAGTAAAACATCCTCCAACAGATATAATGGCATAATATTATCAACAACTGTTCCGATGTTGTCCAAAAATGCTTTTTAATAGCACAATTATGATATACAAAGGTACATATGAATAAGCTTTTTGATCTTGAAGCTAAAAAACACGGAGACAGTCTCTTTCATTATGCCGCCTACAGAATGGATTTTGATGCGGACAGGATCATTCTGGACTGCCACTGGCACTCGGAGGTAGAGTTTCTGATGATCACCGACGGAGGGGGAATCTTCCATCTTGGAGACGACTTCTACGAGGTCCGTCGGGGTCAGGCACTGATAATCCACAGCGGCTGCCTCCACAGCGGACGGACCCTGCCGGGAAGGAACTGCTCCTTTGAAGCCTCCGTCTTCAGCCCCGATCTGATCAGGAGCGCCGGAAAGGACCTTATCCAGCAGAAGCAGATCGATCCGGTACTGAAGGGCCTGAAGTATATGAATCCCCTGATTACCGGAGAGAACCCGGAAGAGGAGGTACTGCTGAGAAAAATAAAAGAGCTCTATTCCGGCTTTACGGAAAAGGAAGAGCATCGGGAGCTGCAGGTTAAAATTCGCCTGCTTCAGATTTTTCTCTGTCTGAACAGGGTACTCCGCCGCAGACTGCCGGTTCAGGAGCTGCCGGAGTCGGGAAGCAGCAGGGAGAATGCTGTTAAAGAGGTGCTGGGGTATATTCAGAGTAACTACCAGAGACGAATCAGCCTGAAGGAACTGGCCGGGGTCTCCGGCTTCAGTTCCGGCCACTTTACCAGGGTCTTTACCGAAACAGTTCATATGACACCCGTGGAGTATCTGAACTTCTTCCGGATAGGCCGCTCGGTAGAGCTGATGAAAAACAGGAACCTCTCACTGGCGTCCATTGCCGAGGAGTGCGGCTTCAGCAGCGTCAACTACTATATCCGCAGCTTCCGCCGTATAAAGGGTGCAACCCCGGCGGCCTTCAGAAAATCCGAACAGCCCGGCGATCTTACATAAGGGGAGAGAAAAGGCGGGCCAGGGAATTCCGGAAACGAATCCAGATTTTCTGGGATTTATGCTCTTCCAGGGTCAGTGTACGGCAGTGTGTCAGATCCTCTGCAAAGGTACTCTCCAGATTTATGGCCATATCCCTGTCGTAATAGACAACCATCAGCTCATAGTTGAGAACAAAACTCCGGACATCGAAGTTGGCCGTTCCTATGGCACCATAGTCTCCGTCGATGGTAATGGTCTTGGCATGAAGAAGGCTCTTTCCGTAGTGGTGAATACGGCAGCCTGCCTCAAGAAGACTTCTGAAATAGGTATCGGCGCCCCAGTTGGGAACCTGGGAGTCCAGAAGCTTTCCGGAGATCATAATATCCACTTCCACCCCGGACAGGGCGGCGTTCTCCAGGGCTTCCCGAAGTCCCTGATCGGGAATAAAGAAGGGAGACTGGATTCTGATGCTCCTGCGGGCATTGCTTATCATCTCAAAGAACATTTTTCTTACAGAAGGCCACTGGGAGATGGGCCCGGAAGTGATTATCTGCAGGGGTTTCCGCCCGAAGACTCCTTCCGCTTCAGGGCAGTATTTTTCGCAGGAGAGCTCCTCTCCCGTCGTATTGAGCCAATCCACAAGAAATATCTGCTGCAGGGTTCTCACCCCATGCCCCCGGATTCTCAGGTGGGTATCCCGCCAGAGGGTGGTATACTTCTCGGACATATTCATGCCCCCGGTATAGGCAATTCTGCCGTCGATTACGGCTATCTTCCGGTGGTTTCTGTAGCTCACAAAATGAATTTTTGTGGGAGAGAGAAAGCGGGCGTAGCTGTGGACCCTGATCCCGTTTTTCCGGTAGAGCCTCTTGGTCCTCTCCCCCAGACCGAAACGTCCGAAATCATCTACCAGAATCCTGACCTCCACCCCCTGGGCGGCCTTTCTGAAGAGGGCCTTGCGGATCACCTCGGTAACAGGATCCTTTGACCAGATATAATAGGCCAGATGGATCGATTCCGATGCATTCTCGATGTCCCGGAGGAGGCCTGAGAACTTCAGGTCACCCTTATGAATGATTTCGACACTGCTGTTTGTGCTGATCTGGGCGGCGGCGGAAGAGTAGAGGATACGGGCCAGTCTGCTTTTGGCTCCTGCCGCATCTGTTGCCTCGATGCTCTTCATTCCCAGACGGTGGTCTTCTTCATAACCCGGGTGGTTCCTTCTGATAAAATCCTCACCGGGCATCTGATAGGCCTTCAGCTGTTTTCTGTGGATACGGCTGTTCTTCCCGGTAAAGAGATAAACGATAAATCCCGCCACAGGTACAAAGGTTATCAGCAGAACCCAGCCCAGGGTTGCCGCGGGATCACGGTTGTCCAGTATAAGATAGACCGTAGCCCCCAGAACATAGAGATAGTAAGCCAGTATAATGATATATTCCAAATGAGAGAGCACCTTTCCGTCCTTCATTAAAGGGCTCAGTTTGGACGGATAAAAATGCCTCTGTCAACTTAAAATCCGGACCTGTACCAATCATACACAGAATCTGCTGAAACCCTTCACAGAACCCGGGTTTTCTCCAGCCAGAGACGGGGACTCGATCCGTACCAGGAGCCGAAAGCCCTGGTAAAACTGCTGTGACTCTCATAGCCGCAGGCCAGGGCGGTTTCCAGAATGGAGCTGCCTTCGGTAAGGAGTTCCGCCGCCCGGTTCATCCTCATAATCAGAAACTCATGGGCCGGTGAGTGACCCTTGATCCGGACAAAGAGCCGTCTCAGATGACTGGCGCTGTAGCCCATATCCCGGCCGCACTCATTGACTCCTACGGCTTCATCCATATGCATGGAGTACCAGGCGGTGGCGGCATCCACAATATGCTCCTCCCGGCTGGCCAGAGGACGGTTCTGCTCCCGTTTATCCAGAAAGATCTTTGTGAGCCAGATCTGGCAGTACTGAAAATTCACCAGGCTGTGGGTCAGGGGAGACTTAACCTCCGGGACTATCTCCCGGGCCTGGGAGATTATCTCTTTAACCAGACTCTCATCCAGACGGCAGGAGACCCAGGAGTTCCTGTCCACCACACTCTTCAGGGAGAAGGGGATGTCCTTGAAGTGGAAGACGCCGATCTCACAATCCCTGTCCACCTGGTCCTTCCAGCCGTGGGAGCATCCGGGACCGATAATAAAAAAGTTGTCTCCCCTTCCGGCGGAAGGACACTCCGGGAGAGGTGAAAAGACGGGACAGCCGTCGGTACCCAGGAAGACCTGAAACTCCCAATAGGCCCTTCTGAAGATCCTTACAGGTTTGTGAAAGTAATTCCTCTTTCCGTAGGCGCAGTGGTAGAGCATGATTCAGAATAGATCCGAATGAGCGATTCCGTCAATTCAAATGATCAGTCATGCAAAGACCGGAATCCCCGTTCCATGGTATAAAAGTCTGATATAAGGGGATATTAGCGGATCTATCACCCGAAGCCTGTATTTATTCATCCACAGCACTAGGTCAGTCATCCGGTCGTTTCTGTATATTTACAGCCAGTTCCCTTTTAAGGAGAGATAAATTGAATAATATTGCCGACGCCATGGTAACCGGACTACCCCACAACCCTGCCGAGCCCTCTGTTCATGCAGTCCCGGTTACCCGGGGGAGTAGAGAACATCTAATGGGGCTGCTGGGACTCTCACACTTCACAAAGTCCTCCGGAGAGTGCTGGATGCTGAGTCTGGAAGACAGGGGAGAGTACTTTCAGGCTGATCTTCAACTGGAGACAGAACCGGGGGTTGTGATGCCCTTCTTTCTACTGCTTCCCGCCTCGGCCCTTCCCTCTGCCCCCGTGGCTTCGTCCATCTCTTCTGCCGCAGGAACCGGCTTTCCCTGGGATAATCTTCCTGAAAACATGGAGACTGTCATAGTACCCCACGGCCACGGAAGCGACGGACGCTACGGGGTCTGCGGAATCGACCGCCACTCCAAAATGTCAGAGACCCGCCTGCGCTACTCCCATGATCTGGGAGTACAGCTGGTAAAACAGGAGTATATGGTTATTGCCCCCGATGCCCGGGGCTCAGGTGACCGCCGCATTGGTGATAAAGTGAGCATAGCGACGAGTTCAAAAAATATAGAAACCCTCCTGTCCAGTGACTGCAACGGCCTGAGCTTTGCCCTGGGATCATTGGGGGCGAGTCTGGCAGGCGCCTGGGTCTGGGATCTTATGGCCCTTATGGATCTCCTTGTGTCCCGGAAGCAGGGAGGGAATGTTTCGGTCTGCGGTTTTTCCGGTGGCGGCCTTCAGTCCCTCTACTTCGCTGCCATGGACAGCAGGGTTAAGGCCGCCGTTGTCAGCGGCTACTTCTTCAAATACAAAGACTGCCACCTCCACACCAACCTCTGCGGCTGCAACTTTATCCCCGGCTACAACACAGAAACGGATCTGGGAGAGACAGCCGCCCTTATCGCACCCCGGCCACTGATGATTCAGAAGGGGGTGAATGACCCTCTGAACGGCCGGCGGGGCATTGAAGGCCCAAGGGAGCTGTCTGTAAAGGTCCGCGATGCCTACACTGCCGCAGGCTGCCCCGAAAACTTTGAGTTCTCCGAATTCGACGGGGAACACCGCTTTGAGCCGGCCACGGCCTACCCCTTTCTGGAGATGCAGAGAAACGATGCCTGATAAAACTGATATCCGAAGCAGAGAGATATCCGAGTCGACCATCGATGCCCGGGCCCTCAGGGAGATCGGCGCCTTCACCATTCCCTGTCTGATGGAGCTGGTTCTCTTCTCACTGATCTCCGTGGCCAACCTGGCCATGGTGGGACGCCTGGGAGCAGGGGCCATGTCCGCGGTGGGCCTCTCGGTTCAGCCGGTAAATATGATTATCGCCCTCTTTGTCTCATTTAATATCGGAGCCACCGCCCTGATCGCCCGCTTTGCAGGAGCCGGGGACTACGAGATGGCAAAGAAGGTGATCTTCCAGACCATAAGTCTCAGCACCCTGATGGCCCTGGCCATATCGATTCCCGCCTTTTTCTTTGCCCGGAACATTGTGATCGGCATGGGGGGTGAGGCAGAGGTCATCCAGGAGGCCACCATCTATATGAAGTTTATGGCCGCGGGCACCCTCTTTCAGGTCATCCCCCTGGCTGTCTCCTCCCTTCTTCGGGGTGCGGGGGACTCACGGTCTCCCATGATCATCAATATACTGGCCAACCTGATCAATCTGGGAGCCGGATATGTTCTGATTTTCGGCCGTCTGGGATTCCCTGAACTGGGTGTTACAGGAGCTGCCATGGCGGCGACCACCGCCAAACTTGTCTCGGCGGTTCTGGCCCTTGCGACCCTCTTCCTCACCCCTCTGCCCATCAGGATCACATTCAGAGAGATTGATCTGAAACTTGACAGGGAGGTTATCTACAGAATAGGGCGGATAGGGATGATATCGGCCATAGAGCAGCTGATCCTGCGCTTCGGATTTTTCCTCTACACAAGAACCATCGCCCAGCTGGGAACCGCCTCCTTCGCAGCCCATCAGGTACTCCTGAGCATCTCGAACCTCTCCACCAACTTCGGCCACGCCCTGGGAATGGCTTCAACATCCTTTACGGGACGATATCTGGGGGCCGAAAAGGCGGACCGGGCCGAGGCCTACGTAAAGACCCTCTTTACCCTGGCCCTGACCATCAGCCTCGGGGTGAGCCTGCTCTTCCTGACAAAGGGCCGTGAAATTGCCGGAATATTCACCTCGGACATGTCGGTTATATCCCTTCTTGTGCCGGTGCTGATCACCCTGGCGATCATCAACCCGGCCCAGAACACTCTTCTTGTCTACAGCGGCTCCCTCAAGGGGGCGGGAGACACAAAGAGGGTTCTGATTATCACCGTAAGCGGCCTGCTCCTTGTGCGGCTGCCTCTGGTATTCTTTCTGATCAAGGGTGTGGGAATGGGCCTGAACGGTGCATGGATTGCAGCGGCCCTGGAGAAGTACCTGATGCTCCTCCTCTTCTTTATCTATTTTTCTAGAGGAAAGTGGAGAAACACCAGGGTGTAAAAGTTTATTTTTCGAGTTCTTTGAGGTAGATGTAGGCGAGGAGGAAGGGTGCTATTCCCTTGGCCTCGTTTTCCACAACGGGCTCGGACATATAGTACTCGTAACTGCCGTCCCGCTTCCGGGCGCCGCCGAGTCCTGCAACCAGACAGGTTCCGCCCAGGCACATGTCCCCCTTGTCATCCTTGTAGAGATACTTTTCACAGATTCCCGAAAATCCCCGGCGTCCAGCCTCGGCATAACTGCCGGGAAGGATGCCCAGGCTGACGGCCTTGAGAAGAGCGTAGCAGATGATAGAGGAACCGCTGGTCTCGGGGTAGTTCTTCTCCGCCTCGGGGCGGTCAGCCACCTGATACCACATGCCGTCCTCCTGCTGGTACTTCAGCAGAGAGTCTACCAGCTCCACAAAGGCCTTGCTGATAAAGACGTAGAACTCACTGTCCTCTTTCTCGTCCAGGAGTTCCAGCACATCCACCAGGGCCATTACATACCAGCCCAGGGCCCTGAGCCAGTAGTGGGGACTGAGTCCCGTCTCTGAATCGCACCAGTACATCTCCCGGGAGGAGTCGTAGGCGTGTTTATAGAGTCCGGTCTCCCGGTCTCTGATGATCTCATAGACATTTTTGAACTGGGCCAGAATGTCAGAATAGTTCTTTTTAGAATTGAAGCGCTTCTCGTACTCCAGATAGAAGGGCTGCCCCATATAGAGGCCGTCCAGCCAGACCTGATTGGGATAGATCTGCTTGTGCCAGAAGTTCCCCTCCTTTGTCCTGGGCTGGTTCTGGAGCTGGGTATAGAGAAGATCCATGGCCTTCCGGTACTTCTCCTTTCCTGTCAGCTCATAGAGCCTGAAGAGGACTGTCCCCTCCTTGATATTATCAAGGTTGTAGTCCTCCTCTTTGAATCCCAGGATGGAGCCGTCTTCGGCAATGTAGTGGTCGATAAAGGAGTCACAGAAGTCCAGATACTTTCTGTCCTCTGTGGAGTCATAGAGCCGCATCAGGGCGGTCATCATACAGCCGTCGATATAGTTCCAGTGGGGCTTCTTCCCCTGCCTTAGAATCTCCTGGTTCCATACGGGGTTTTCGGCACTCCCCTTCTCAAGAATCTCATCAATATATTTGTCTACCATCAGGTAGATCTCTTCCTGTTTCATATTCAGTAAAACTCGCTTACGGACTTTAAAAATTTGATTGTGTCGTCAATGGTTTCGGGACTGTTGTTCTCAAGAGTCACCTGGACCATGGGCTTGTACCGGTTGATCAGCTCAACCAGAAGGGGAAAGTTGAACTCCCCCTGCCCTGCGGGATAGGTGCCGTTGACCTGACCGTCCTCAAAACGGAAGTCCTTGGCATGTACGGCGCAGATTCTGTCGCCGAAGAGTTCAAAGGCCTCCTCCATCAGGCGGTCTGAGTCATTGACCCGGGATGAGGGAAGGAAGTTGACGGGATCGTAGATAACTTTCAGGTTGGGTGAGGGAATCATTTCAAGAGCCCTCATCATCCGCTCATGATTGTGAATGGTATGCCGGTCGGCCACCCCTTCGATGGCCACAATGGAACCGACCTTTTCCGCGGCGTCCACCATGGTCTGAAGGCTCTCCATAAAGGTCTGGAAGCACTCCTCGGAGTAGATATCGGGACTGAAGCTGTTATCGGGCATGGGGGATCCCGTTTCTGTACCAACCAGGGAACATCCGAAGTCCCTGACATAGGTCAGGTGCTCCACAAATTTAGCTACCTCCCGGGCTCTGGCGGCGGGATCGGGATGAACGGGATTGATATAGCAGCCCAGAATGGAAACGGAAATACCATGTTTTCCGAAGCCATTTTTGATGATCTGCCCCACTCCCGGTGTCAGCCGTCCTGCTGCGGGACTGAACCCTTCGATGGCCTTGCCCGGGGCAAGGTGGATGTGTGTGAATCCCTTTGATCTGATTCTTCGGGCCAGCTCATCAAGCTCAGCCGGTCCAAGGTCATGGGCCCTGAGGCCCCAGTTTATTTTTTTCATAATTTTTTCTCCGACAGGTATCAGACCATTATGTTTTGACTGCGGACCCTTGGCAATTAAAATCGTAAATCAGCCAAAATATTGGACCCGCAGTCAAGAAAGGTTCTAATCAGCCCTTCATACCGGTGGTTGCAATCCCCTGATCCAGGTATTTCTGGAAGGCGATAAAGATTGCCAGAACGGGAATAAGGGAGAGGGTTCCCATGGCGAAGATGGCTCCCCAGTCGGTTGAAGTCTGAGGGTCCGAAAACATCCGCAGGGCCAGGGAGACCGTGTAGAGCTTCGGTTTGTTCAGATAAAGAAGGGGGCCCAGAAAGTCCTCCCACCGCCAGTAGAAGCTGAAGATTGTTGTGGTAATCACCGCAGGCTTCATCAGGGGGGCGATGATTCTGGTGAAGATGGCAAAGTAGCCGCATCCATCTATCCAGGCGGACTCATCAAGCTCCACCGGTATCCCTCTGATAAACTGAACCATCAGAAAGATAAAGAAAGGCAGCCCCATAAACATCGGTACAATAAGAGGTTTGAAGGTGTTGATCCAGCCTATCTTCTGAAAGATGATAAACTGAGGCACCATGATCACCTGATAGGGCAGAATCATGGTTAGAAACATCACCGCAAACCAGAACTTGCTCCCCTTGAAGGGAATACGGGCAAAGCCGAAGGCCACAAAAGCGCTGGAGACAACCACACCTATGGTGGAGAAGCACGAATAAAAGAGTGAGTTTTTGAAGAACTGGGTAAATGTCAGTCTACCCACATAGCGCCAGCCCCTGACATAGTTGTCGATCAGCAGTTTTTCGGGAAGCAGTGACGCGGACCCGAAAATCTCATTGGTGGTTTTAAAGGAGTTTGAGATCATCCAGAGTATGGGATAGATCATAATCAGGCCGAAGGCGAACATCAGGACCTGAAAGAGGATCTTCCCTGCAACTTTTCTACTTTTTGAAGCCATTTTACTTCCCCCCCTTGGACTCATAGAAGACCCATTTTCCCTGTGACTTGAAGAGGACAATCGTAAAGGTTCCGATAATCAGAACCAGAACCCATGCCATGGCACTGGCATATCCCATCTGGTAGTACTTGAAGGCCCGCTGATAGAGGTAGAGGGCGTAGACAAGAGTACTGTTCAGGGGATCTCCGGACCCTCCCGAGACCACAAAGGCCTGGGTAAAGACGGTGAATCCGGCAATCAGCTGCATAATCAGGTTAAAGAAGATCACCGACGAGAGGTAGGGGATGGTGATCTTGAAGAACATCTGATCCCTTCGGGCACCGTCTATCCGTGCCGCCTCGTAGTAGGACTGGGGGATCTGTTTCAGCCCCGCCAGAAAGATCAGCATGGACGATCCGAACTGCCAGACAGCCAGGACCACGAGGGTCATCAGTGCAGTATCTTCACGGCCGATCCAGGAGATTCCCCGGTTCAGACCGAATATTTCCAGAATTGCGTTAAAGGCTCCATCCGCCATAAAGAGGCGCCGCCACATAACGGCCACGGCGATGCTTCCGCCCAGAATGGAGGGCAGATAGTAGAGGGTCTGATGAAACCTCAGAAACCGCGCCTTCTGGTTGAGAAGGACCGCCACAAAGAGGGCGAAGGCCAGTCTCAAAGGCACGGAAAAGAAAACGTATGTGAAAGTAACCTTGATGGACTTCCAGAAAAGCTCATCTGACATCATTGATGTAAAGTTGCCGAATCCGATAAAGACCGGATCATCCAGAATATCATAGCTGGTCATGGAATAGTAGGCGGATGTCAGGATGGGCAGCATTGTAAAGAAAAGAAACCCGATGAGCCAGGGGGAAATAAAACAGTACCCGGCAATGGTCTTCTTCAATTCTTTTTTAGCTGCAAAGGACCGGGTTCCTGTGGTGCTCAACCCCATATTATTCTCCTTAATAATTGCGGTGATATTACCGCCCCGATGCCTCTGAGGCGGTAAAGTTTTTCAATTAAAACAGGGTGTCAGATTAGCGGCTCAGAATTGAGTTGCCCTGACTTTCAACCTTGGCTGCTCCCTCGGCGGGAGTGACAATACCCATTAGGGTCTCCATTGTCACATCACGGAACATCTTCAGGAACTCTCCTGATGCTGCAGGATCGGGAGGATCAATGGGGCTGGCGTAGCCGTTACCGACCAGAGAGATAAAGTCGAAGATCTGCTGCATGGCTCCGGGAACATTGGCCTTCACGATCTCACGGACCTCGGGAGTGATGGGAACACCCCGCTCTCCCAGAAGGACCATGTTGGCGTCAGGATCGTTGAGGAAAAAATCAACAAACTTCGCGGCCTCTTCCTTCTCCTCGGATACTTCGGGGATGGAGAAGAACATGGAGGGTTTCAGATAGGTACCGGGCCGATCGCCGTTAGCAATGGCAGGTACCAGAGTCATCTTGAGGGGGCGATCAACAGCGTCCTGGGTGGATACAAACTGGTTGCTCCAGATAAAGTCTACCCAGCTTCCGCCCTGTGCCAGAAATCCCTCCTGGGGAGAGAGGGTCACAAAGGACTCTTCCGCGGGAATCATAACACCCTCTGCGATCAGCTGAACCTGCAGGGCAAAGAATGCTTCCAGCTCACTGATGTTTTTAAATCCGATAGATTTTCCTGAGGGATCGAACATGGGGTAACCGGTCTGGCGAATCCAGTTTTCAAATCCGACCTTGGGATCTGTTGTAAAGAAGGGGACTGTTTGTACACCTGTGCTGGCAAAGACCTGGCGGGCTGCAGCAGCAAAATCATCCATTGTCCAGTCCAGAGTGGGCTCGGCCACACCGGCTGCCTTGAGCATGCCGGGATCATAAACCATGGCCACAGCATTGGTTCCAAGGCTTATACCATAGAGCTTGCCGTCGACCCGTCCTCCAGAGAGGTAGGTTTCATCTACACCGTCCAGGTTGATAATACCGGAATCCACAAAGGGAGTCATATCGGCAACCTGTTTCCGGGATGCAAACTGCAGAAGATAGGCGTAGTCATGCTGCATAACATCGGGAAGGCTTCCCGCAGCAACCTGGGTGTTGATTCTGTCCCAGTATCCGCCCCATCCCACTGTTTCAGGCTCAATGATAACATCGGGGTTCACTTCCTGATACATATCGATCACAGCCAGGGTACGCTCATCTCTAGTGGGATTTCCCCACCAGGCAATCCGAAGCTCGGTGGTACCGTCACCGCCTCCGTCCTGGGCACCTGTTGCCCAGCTTGTAAATACGACAGCAATAAGCAGAACCGACAGCAAAAGTGCTTTTTTCATATTTAGACCTCCGTTTATTTAAACCGGCTCTGATTAGGAGCCGTTTTAATACCTAAACATTACTGCAGGACTCCCTGACCGCCAGCCTGTGCTTCAGCACAATCTGCTGGCAGCCTATGTCCGGATTTGATATCTGGTAGCGCAGGGCATCAAAGGCCGCCGCGCCGTACTCCTGGTAGGGAATGTGTACACTGGTGAGAGGGGGTGTCATAAAGGCGGCAGGCTCCACATCATCCATGCCTATAAGGGAGACATCCTCGGGTATGCGGATTCCATTCTCTCTGGCCACCCTGTTAAAACGCATTGCAAGCTCATCGGTTGCCGCAAACCAGGCACCGGGCAGATTCTTTTCATCAATAAGCCTTTGAAGGACCTCTTCGAATTCTCCATCCCTGTCGCTGAACAGGCAGCCAGGGAGTGCCTTCCCCCTGGAGTGATAGGCGTTTTCATAGCCCCTCTTCTTATGCCTGTCGATCTGGTAGGCAGTTGTGGCCCCCCAGAAACCGATCTCCCTGTGGCCAAGATCAATAAGATAACCGACGGCCTCTTCCGCAGCGGCTTCCAGATCCACAGAGACCCAGTTTGTCCGCCTGTCATTAAAGATCCTGTTTACCAGGATATAGGGGATACCCCGCTCTTTGAGGCTCCGGGCTTCCTCCTCCTCTTCACCGCTTGTCTTTCCGAGAATCAGAACCCCCTGGGGTCCCGTACCGGACTTCAGATCATCGGTACCGCCGGTTTTCAGTTCCACTGTACAGCCGAAACTGCCGGCTCTGTTCATAAACCCTGTAATTGAGAGACCGTAACCCTTGAAGTAGTTGAAGTCCTCTCTGACAGAGATAACAAAAGTTCCGCTGCAGCCCTCGGCATCTGCTGGTTTATAGGGGTAGTTCAGCTGCTGAATGGCAGAAAGGATCTTCTCCCGGGCATCGGGCCTGACATTGTCACCCCGAAAAAAACGGAATACAGAACTCCGCGATACCCCTGAAAGGGATACTATGTCGTCTTTTGTCGCCATCACTGCCTCTTAAAAATAGTATCTCATTGAATTTGCCAGATGTCAAAAGAAATGATACTATTGTTCAACAAATATGACACTTTGTTTCAGTTTATGATGCAAAGCCCAGTTGTTACGGAGAGAATAATGGCAGATATACTACAGTCGATCGATAAAAAAGAGCTGGAGGAGACCATCCACAGGGTGGTAACCAGGACCATGGATATGGACTTCACCTGGGAGTGGCCCTGCGGGGTTGCATTTTACGGAATTTCCCGGGCCTGGGAGTGCACCGGCAGGGATGAATATATGGACTATCTGAAGGGATGGATCGACGAGTATATGGACATCGGCCTGCCTGTCTTTATGGTCAATACAATGAGCATGGGACACCCGCTGCTCTCTGTCTACGAGTATACCCAGGATAAAAAGTATCTGGACCTTGCCGTTAAAAAGGCGGAATTTCTGAGAAACGAGGCCACCCGCTTCGGCGACAGGGTTCTCCAGCACACCGTCAGCGCCGACGATGATTTCCCCGGCCAGGCATGGGCGGATACCCTCTTTATGGCAGCCTACTTTCTCCTGCGGATCAGCCGTATTACCGGTGAGAAGGCCTACGAACAGGATGCCCTTCACCAGTACCTGATGCATGAGGAGCTTCTTCAGGACCCCGAAAGCAACCTCTTCTACCACGGCTATGACGATCAGACAAAGGGTCATATGTCAGGAATCTACTGGGGACGGGCCAATGCCTGGGCCGCCCTGACCATGGCGGAAGCCAAAAACTATATCAACTACCTCTACCCCGAGTTTATGGCCATCGACTGTTCCCTCCGGGATCAGCTCAGTGCCCTTGTCCGTCTGCAGAGTGAAAAGGGCCTCTGGCATACAGTACTGGACAATCCCGAGACCTATGAAGAGGTGTCAGCCAGCTGCGGCATCGCCGCCGCCCTTGTAATCAACAGGCACCCCCTCCACAGGAAGGCGGCTCTGGCGGCCTACAAAGGCATTCAGGAAAATATCGATTCCAGAGGGATGCTGAAGAACGTATCCGCGGGAACCGCGGTGATGCGGACCCTTGAGGACTACAACAGGGTTCCCAAAAAGAGGATTCAGGGCTGGGGGCAGGGACTGGCCCTCAGCTTCTTCTGCGCCCTTCATGACCACATCGGTTCAGAAGGGACAGAAGAAATCTGATACCGGCTCCGGTGGTGGGCCGCCGAATATCAGCCCGGGATTGAGGAGTCCGCTGCGGCGGAAACCTCTCCCCGGATGCCCCTTACATGGTTCATAGTGAATACTTCACCGGAGCAGTTTTCAACGGTCACATCCCGGAAGCTGCTGTCCTCCACATACTCCACTATCACACCCTCACCGGTCATGGGCTCCAGTTTGTCCCGCATGGCGGGATACTCGGGCTCGGCACCGGAGGCCATATGAATCCGCAGGTCTGAAAAGTTCAGCTCCTTCAGAGGACTCTCGGGCAGGCCGTTCAGGAACATGGCAGCGGATCGGGCATTTCTGGCTGTCAGGCCGTTGATGCTGATCCGGCGGAAGGCGGGGGTTCCCTCGTCCACGGGATAGGCGGCGGGGTCCCAGACCTTCTTGTCCTTTCCTCCCTCACCGCAGAAGTAGTAGAGGTTCATTACAACGGGGCACATCACATCATCCATAATCAGGTTACTGATGCGGATATCCTCAACAACTCCTCCCCTGCCCCGGCGGGACTTGAGGCGCACACCCCGGTCGGTTCCGTTAAAGATACAGTTGCTGATCACCACGTTCCGGACACTGCCGCTCATCTCGCTGCCGATAACAACTCCGCCGTGACCCCGGACCAGGGTGCAGTTGGTGATGCTGATATTCTGACAGGGAATTCTGTCGGGGTTCTGTTCAACGCCGCTTTTGATTGTAATGCAGTCGTCACCCACATCCACATGACAGTCGGAGATTCTTACCTCGCTGCAGGAGTCGGGGTTGATCCCGTCGGTATTGGGAGAGTCCGCGGGGTTCCTGATGGAGATATTGTGGATGGTGATGTTCCGGCTGTTTACGGGGGTTACGGTCCAGGAGGGAGAGTCAACCAGCTTGATCCCCTCGATCAGAATCCGCTCGGAGTCCTCAAAACTGATAAACCTGGGTCGGGGATGGTCCAGCTCTCCCGCCTTGAAAGGCTTCCACCATCCGGCGCCCTGACCGTTCAGTACTCCCCGTCCGCAGACGGTAACATTCTCAAGACCCTTACCGTAGATCAGGGGCATGTAGCAGTCCATGACCTTTCCCTCCCAGCGGCCTGCCACAAGGGGAAAGCCGTCACGGTTGGTTGTAAAGAGGATCTCCGCCCCTGCATCCAGGTGGAGGGTGGAGTTGCTGCACATTTCGATGGGACCGGAAATATACTTCCCGGGAGGGACATGGACAGTCCCACCGCCCTGCTTCCTGCAGATCTCAAAGGCCTGCTTAAAGGCTTCCGTATAACTCTGATCCTCACCCTTCAGGGCTGTAATATCGATTTGATTCATTTTTTTTCTCCAGATTAAGTAACTTTAGTTTTTTAGATTTCTCTGAACGAAGAGGGACTTACACCGTAGACCTTCTTGAAGGCCCGGCGGAAGGAGTGCATGCTGGAATATCCCGACCCCGCCGAGATCTCCCGTATAGGCAGGTCTGTGGTGGTTAAAAGGGTTCTTGCCCTCTCCATCCTGAGTCTCTCCAGCATGGTATAAAAATTTTCGTCACAATAGCGTTTAAAGAAGTGGGAGATATAGCTCTCACTCTTTCCAAAGGCATCAGCAATGCTGCTGAGGCTGAGGGACTCATCCAGGTAATTATTCTCCACATAGCCCTTCAGCTTCTCTTTCAGTTCATCCTGACTCTTCTGACTGTCCCGTTTGACCTCCTCGGCCGTCTTCTGCAGAACCCTGCAGACCGTCTCATAAACATGCTCCGCCGGTTTCAGATGAAAGTCGAAGAAGTCGGGCTTATCCGAAAGATCCGGCTTGATTCTGACCAGAAGACTCCGGAGCTCCATAAAGTAGATCTGCCGGTTTCTGACACTCAGCTGCTTCTCCTCCATATTCTCAGTCCAGTTTTCCCGGAAGAGGTTCAGGGCCAGTTCCGCGTTTCCCGAGCGCCCCAGATTCACCAGCTTCTGAAGCACATCAATGGGCATGGAGGACTCACTTGAGGAAGGAGAAAAGTTTCTGTACTCATAGACTTTACCCTTCTCCTGTGATGCCAGTTCATCGGCCATCAGTCTTGCCTGACGGTAGGAGCTGTTCAGATTGAACACATCGTTTACCGGGTTCCCCACGGTCCAGTAACAGGGCAGATCCACGCTCTCATCCAGCAGGGACTGGAGCTTCGCCACTTCCCGGGACATCTCTTCAAACCAGCTGTCCCTGTCATAGGAGCCGATGCTGAAGATGTAGCCGATGGAGAGGTTGTCCAGATCCAGCCAGCAGCCTGGATAGGAGCTCTGATCCTTGAGCAGATCAATGATGCTGAGCTTCAGACTCTTGATCTCCGCCAGCATATTGCTGCTGTCAACAAACTGTCCTTCAAAGATATTAAGAAGGAGGATGCCGTTGCGCCCACGGGGCAGAGGTTTATTGAGATAGAGCCGCAGGGACTCCATCTCCTCGGGACTTTCAAACCCGTATTTGACAAGACGGTAGTAGTACTCAGCTCCAATCACCTTCCGGTGATCCACCAGTGTGTTCTCCAGGCTGTTGTTGCTGCTGATCAGGGCCTGTACCGAGGAGTTGAGTATTTCGTAGCCGTCCTTCTTCCCGCCTGATACATCTCCCTGCACCATGGTATAGAGGGAGTGGAGAGGATTGGCATTGCGCCGGGCCAGCAGGAAGGCCGCCAGACAGCCTGCAACAAACACTGCAGCATAGAGGACAATCATGATTTTTCTGATCATAACCAGCCTCTCATAGGCATCCTTATAGGGAACGGTCAGCCCGAAGGTCAGCCCGTAATTCTCTGAAACCGACTCAATTGCGATTCCCCTCCCGAAGAGGTTCTCTCTGCTCCCTGCCAGAAGCTCTCCGGTCTCCCGGCTCTCCAGATATGGTTCGCCCCTCCAGCTGGAACTCTCGGGATAATAGTAGGCAAAGAGATCCTGCTCCCGAATAGTATAGAGGATAAAGGCGGTATTGGTGGAGTTGAAGTAAAAGGGTATGGTTTTTACAAAGGGTATACCCTGAAAGATATCGTTCTTGCTCAGGATCTCATCGGACTTCAGGAAAGAACCGCTGTGATAGCGGGAGGTCAGAAACTCCCTCCACTCTTCTTCAGCCCAGTCGCTGTAGCGGAAGTTGTACTTGAAGAAAAGTTCCAGAGGAATTACCGTGGTTCCGTCCATAACATATCCGCTGTTCAGAAAAATGATGTAATAGTCTTCGGCAATATTATTCTCAAGCATCATAAAGGAGTTAAGCCGTTTCATGGCAGCCACCATATCGAGGTGGAACTCCGGGTTCAGGGGCAGTTCCTGCTTGCTCAGGGAGTCCATCCTTTTATCCTGACTGATCTGAAATACCTGGTTTTCCAGACTTGAGATACGCTGATCCACAACAAAACGGACCTGATTGATCAGGGCCCGGTTCGATCTGTCGGCGTAATCCTTTACCACATCGGAACTGGCGTGGAAGGTCAGAATATTCAGGACAAAGGGAATCATAAGAATCAGAAGATAGGAGATCAGAAACTTTTTGAGAAAAGGCCGGTGAGCGAGAACTTTGGTCATAGGGCATTGTAAACCGGCGGTGGAAATACCGCCACCGGTTTACTGTGTTTTTATATATTAGTTCTGTCTGGCATAGGCAGCTGTATAGAGCTCAACATATCTGTTGATGCCCAGTCTGTTCAGCTGGTTCAGGTAGGTATTCCAGTCAGAATCGTTGAATCCGTTTACAATCCACTTCGCCTGAGTAGTATAGATAAAGTTCAGGAGGTCTGTCTGAATCAGGCTCAGCTCTTCAATCTCTTCATTGCTGAACTTGAAGGGATAGTTGTAGGGATACTTGGACAGATAGGGTCTGTACACATCACAGGTTTCGGACTTGGCAACATAACTGGCCTTCTCTTCAACATACTTGTCGAAAAGATCGCTTGTCATCATGGTTACCGCGGAAACCAGGGGAGAGGACATGGGCCACTCACTGGGCTTGACGCTTTCGGGTCTCAGCTCTGTGTTTACTTCCCACTTTCCGCCTGCTGCAGGTACCATTGCTTCCGCATCTGCGTAGCCGGGTTCCTTGAACATACCGAAGGTCATCTGAACACAGTTCTCATCCTCGTTGATGAAGTCAACCCATCTCATCAGGGCCTCGGGACTCTTGGCTGTACTTGTGATGGCAAAGGAACCTTCAGAGTATCCCAGCATGGCTCTCATCCAGCCCTGGTCGCCATTGGGTCCGACAAGGGGGGGCATAAGACCGAACTTGTGATCAATTTCGGGAGAGGCGATAGAGTAGCGATAGCGGTAGTCAGTGTAAGTACCAACGGCTCCCTGGTTTCTAACCTTGTTGGTCAGTGTGGCTCTGTCCTGGCTGAATACTTCGGGGTCGATCAGACCCTCGGAGTAAAGCATTGCCAGGTACTCAACAGCAGCTCTCCACTCGGCCTTGTCGGCGGTGAAGACAACATCGCCGTCATCGGTGATGGTGATATGCAGGGGGTTGTCCTGGATTCCGAAAGCGGGGAAGATCCAGTAGTGCTCTCTCTTAACCTCTCTTACAGGGGGATTCTCAACATAGAGGAAGGACCAGGGAATCTCGTCGGCCTTTCCATTACCGTTGGGGTCCTGGGTTTTGAAGGCTTTCAGAACCTGGTAGAACTCATCGGTGGTGGTGGGCATATCCAGACCAAGGGTTTCCAGCCACTCTGTATTGATAATGGAAGCATTCAGTGAATCGAAACCGTAGTCCTGAATGGCGGACAGGGCGTAAAGATTCCCGTCAAGACTTCTTGAGAAGGCATCGTACATGGGGTCCATCTTGGCTTTCACATTGGGAGCATACTCATTGATCAGGTCGTCCAGGGGAATCAGAACACCGTCGGCTCCGAACTTCTGGATCTCATCGGCAGAGAGACTCTTCTGGGCATGAAAGGCATCGGGAAGGTCCATGGAAGCAACAACAAGGTTCTTTTTCTCCTGCCATGAAGCCTGGGGCACCATGGTCCAGTTGATCTTGACGTTTGTCTGCTCCTCAAGCCACTTCATCATTTCTGTCTGATCGTAGCGGCCCTGGCGGGTGTTATTCATAAGAATACCCATCATTTCAAACTCAACAGGCTCCTCGAGAATGGGCAGTCCCTGGGGATTGAACTTGACATCAGATGCGGAACCGCCTTCGTTCTGACCTGCAGCGAAAAGCATACCGGCAGAAAGAACCATTGCGGATACAAGAGCGAATACTCTCTTTTTCATTATATTTCCTCCTAAAATTAAACGGATAGAATCCGTCATTAACCTTTAACAGATCCCATGGTGATTCCCTTTTCAAAGTACTTCTGGAGTACCAGATAGAGAAGAAGCATGGGCAGGGTGGCCATGATGATAATGCCGTATTTCATGGATTCGGCAGCCTTTATCATCTCATCGATGGCCTTGATATCGTCGGACATCATCTCCATGACCTCCGAGTTAACCTGGTTCGATGCCAACAGGTCTTTCAATACGATCTGCAGGGGCTGGTACTGGGGCTTATCCAGATAGATCATGGCCCTGAAGAAGTCATTCCACTGGAATACACCGTAGAAAAGGAGCATTACGATGATGATCGGTGTGGAGATGGGAATCAGAATCTTGAAGAGGTAACCGAAGTGGCTGCATCCGTCAATCTGAGCCGCCTCATAGAGGGAGTCGATATTGGATGAACGGAAGTAGGAAGTGGCGATCAGAATGTTCATCACCTGAATCCCCCTTACAACCAGCAGACAGGCGTATGTGTTACGCAGTCCCAGACCTCTTACCAGGATATAGGTGGGAATAAGACCACCGTCAAAGAACATGGTGATCAGCAGGAAGATGGTAATGAACTTCTTACCGCTGAAATCGCTCCGGGAGAGGGGATAGGCAGCGAAGAGGGAGAATGTAGCTCCGATCAGCGCACCGGCCACGGCATAAAAAATTGAGTTTCTGTAACCAATCCAGAGCTGGTTGTAGTTGATGATCCGCTCATATCCGCTGAAGGTGAGCCCCTTGGGAAAGAAGGAGATCTGACCGGCGATTACCAGATCCGGATCACTGATGGAGGCGATCAGGATAAAGTAGAGGGGATAGAGTACGATGAAGCATCCTACCAGGATAATTGAAGAAGTCAGGACATTGAAAAGAATATCCGACTTGGTCTGTTTATGGGTCATTGCCCGGACTAATGAACTGTTACCAAAGGCTTTCATCTGCTACCTTCCTGCTTATTTTGTTGACGGCGATAATCAGAATGAGGTTGATAACCGTCTGAAAAAGGTTGATTGCCGTTGAGTAACTGAACTGGGCATTGATCAATCCTGTCTTGTACACATAGGTACCGATAATCTCAGAAGTGTCCTGGTTCAGGGCTGTCTGCATCAGCAGGGCCTTCTGATAGTCGATATTGAGCATTCTTCCGACCTTGAGGAGCATCATTGTCACAAGGGTAGGAAGAATCGCGGGAATATCGATCTTGAAGATCTTCTGGACTTTGCTGGCGCCGTCGATGGTGGCCGCCTCGTAGAGGGAGAGGTCAACTGCGGTGAGAGCCGCCAGGTAGATGATGGCCTCATACCCCGAGTGCTGCCAGATCCATGACAGAACAAAGATATGACGGAACCATCCGGGTTCACCCATAAAGAAGACTCTGTCTCCGCCCATTCTCTCGATCACCGAGTTTACAACTCCCGAAGAGGGAGAGAGGAAGAGATAGAGCATACCGACCATTACAACCAGTGAGATAAAATGGGGCGCGAATGTAACTGTCTGTGAGAACCGTTTCAGTTTGTTCAGACGCAGATGGTTGAGAAGCAGGGCAAAAATGATGGGAACAGGAAATCCCATTATGATGTTGTAGAAACTCAGAACGATGGTGTTCTTCAGCAGTTTGAAGAACATCGGTCCGGTGATGAACTTCTCAAAGTGAGAGAACCCGACCCAGGGACTGGCGCCCATACCTCTGGATATACTGTAGTTCTTGAATGCAATCTGTATTCCGTACATTGGAATATAGTGCAGAATAAAGAAGAACACGATTACCGGCAGAACAAGAAGCCAGAGCTGCCACTCTTTCTTGTTGATGAACTTCCACTTCATCCGCTGCCAGACAGTGCCCGACGGAAGCTGACCTTTCAAAGCAAGGTCTTTTTGTTTCTCCATTGTCTATACCTTTTTAATAATGATTAACAGATTTTTTCGATGCCCCATTGTCAGGGGCTATTCATTAATCTGTAAACAATCAATCTTTGCTCCGCGGGGACAATTCTGGTTTATCCGGCGGGGACAATTTTTGAATGCAGGACGAATTCTGTCCAGTTCCAGGCTCTAACCCCCTGAAAATGGACTTTCAAGTCCTGTTGATTGAAAAAATCACGGATCAATTAATTCGATAAAAAAATCTTTTATTTCTTTTCCGGTACCCGGAAAAGTCCACTTGAACTGGTTTCATAAAAAAAAAGCCGGCGGAAATCACTGCTTCTGCCGGCGGTATATCACTCCAGATGAGGATTATTTCTGTCTGTCGTAGGCTATATTGTAGAGTTCTTCATACCGGGCGATCCCCAGTCTGTCGAGCTGTCTTATATAGGTGTTCCAGTCAGAGTCACTGAATCCGTTTACAATCCATTTAGCCTGGGTTGTATAGATAAAGTTCAGAAGATCTGTCTGAATCAGGCTCAGCTCTTCAATCTCTTCGGCGCTGAACTTGAAGGGGTAGTTATAGGGATACCTGGACAGATAGGGTCTGTACACATCGCATACCTCATGCTTGGCCACGGCGCTATCCTTAACCTCGACATACTTGTCGTTAACTTCGGCGGTCATCATGGTAACGGCAATGGAGATGGGTGAGGTAAAGGGCCACTCACTGGGCTTAACATCTTCCGGTCTCAGATCAGTGTTAACCACCCACTTTCCGGGCTGGTTGACAGAGGGGATAAGTGCTTCCGCCTCGGAATATCCGGCTTCCTTGAACATACCGTAGGAGAACTGCACCGCGTGCTCTTCCATGTTCATATAGTCGATCCATCTGACTAAAGCTTCGGGATATTTTGCGCTGCTGGTAATGGCAAATCCACCCTCAACATAACCCATCATGGCTCTCATCCAGCCCTGATCGCCTCTGGGTCCTACAAGAGGGGGCATGGTGGTAAATTTATGCTCAACCTCGGGAGAGGCGATGGACTGACGGAGTCTGTAGTCTGTATAGACACCGACTGTACCCTGGTTTCTGACCTTGTTGGTAAGAGTGGCTCTGTCCTGACTGAATACCTCGGGATCGATCAGACCTTCAGAGTAGAGCATGGCCATATACTCGATGGCGGCTCTCCACTCGGGCTTGTTCGCTGTGAACATCAGCTCACCTGAGTCTGCGATGGTTATATGAAGGGGATTGTCCTGAATACCGAAGGCGGGGAAAATCCAGTAGTGCTCTCTCTTAACCTCTCTTACAGGGGGGTTCTCAATATAGAGGAAGGACCATGGAACCTCGTCGGCTCTGCCGTTTCCATTGGGGTCCTGTGTCTTAAAGGCCTTGAGAACCTGGTAGAACTCGTCTGTATTGGTAGGCATGTCCAGTCCCAGATTATCCAGCCACTCAGTATTGATAATGGAGGCATTGAAGGAATCCCATCCTGTATCCATTACCGAAGACAGGGCATAGGTATTTCCATCCATGCTCTTGTTAAAGGCGTGGTACATGGGATCCATAACCGCCTTGAGGTTGGGAGCATACTGATCAATAAGATCATCCAGGGGAATCAAGACTCCGTCGGCTCCATACTTCTGAACCTCATCGGCCGAAAGGCTCTTGTTAGCATGAAAGGCATCGGGAAGATCCATTGATGCAATGACAAGATTCTTCTTCTCCTGCCATGAGGCCTGGGGAACCAGAGTCCAGTTGATCTTCATATTGGTCTCTTCTTCCAGCCAAAGCATCAGATCAGTCTGATCGTGGCGTCCCTGACGGGTATTGTTCATAAGAATACCCATCATCTCAAACTCTACCTTCTCTTCCATAATGGGAAGACCCGTGGCGTTGAAGCCGACCTCCGCTGCCGCCTTGTCATCCTGACCGGCTGCAAAGAGCATACCGGCAGAAAGAAGCAGAGCAGAAGCTGCAGAAAAAAATCGTTTTTTCATTGTAATTCCTCCAATATTTTAAACGGATAAATCCGTTGGTTAAGCAATGTCAGATTCCATGAATCTCATGGAGAGGATTGTCAGAATAGGGACCGGCCTCTATGGCCGGTTACTGTACTTATACATGAACAATGATCATTATCAGGTACAATTCTTTTTCCTGTAAACGAACAATCTTTGCGATGGGGGGACATATATTGAGCTGTCACATAAAAAAAAGAGCTGAAACACCATTCTAAAGGGGTTTCAGCTCTTTACGGAAAAATCAGGAAGATTCAATTACAGGGTAAACCGGCGGCATCCATCGGCCGCATCCCGGGACTTCAGACAGATTTCGCTGACCGACAGGGCATGATCCCCCCATATGCGGCCCGATTCAGTACTGAGACAGGCCTGAAGAAATGAAGAAAAGACACTCTCTGCCGGCAGGAGAGGCATCTCCCTCTCTTCTCCGGAATCTATCAGAAAAACCCGGCCCTCCCGAATCTCAAGAACCCCTTCGGTACCGGCCAGACGGAGTCTGTCGTCACCGTGGGTTGAGGCAGCTCCGGGCCGGCAGTAGTCGATGGACAGGGAGGCCTGAATCCCGTCCTCCAGCAGGTAGGAGCAGAGGGCCGTCAGCTCAAGATCTCCGTGACCGCAGTTCTCTTCTGTCGAATGCAGGGCATAGCCCTCAAGAATCCTCTTACCCGAGTACCGGAGTATCCAGTCCACACCGTGGCTTCCCACCCAGGGGATGGTTCCCGTATAGGTGTCGCGGTGCTTATAGAACTCCGGCCGTTCTCCCAGCTTGTATGACTTGCGGGCATTGATCATTCTGAGCCTGCCGATTCCCTCTGACTTCAGATACTCCCTGAGGGTCACAAAGGGTGCGCTGTAGGAGATGCCGAACATCCCCCCCAGTACGGCGCTTCCCTTCCGCCAGAGCCGGCGGATCTCATCCAGCTCCTCAAGGCTCCCCGCAAGGGGTTTCTCCGCAAACACATGGATTCCACGCTTCAGGGACTCGGCGGTAACAGCAGCGGCCCGGCCGTACCAGGTGTTGTTCACCACCAGATCCGGGTTTACCCTGTCCAGCAGGGCGTGCCAGTCTGCATAAAGTGGGCAGTCTATACGGGGATCACCCATAAGGGAGTCCATGGACTCCCCCTCTACACCCGGTGCGACTCCCTCAATGGAAAAGGCCGGAGAGAAGGCATCAAGAACATAGTTTTTATGGCCTGAGTTTCCGACTATTACTACTTTCACGGCTCAACCTCCACTTCCCGGCCCTCAGCGGCCCAGGAAATATTCTGCTCAAAAAAGCTCTCTCCCGTCTGAAGCAGACGGTCCAGGGCAGGAGCAGCCTCGGGAACCGTCAGCAGGCTGCCTCCTGCGGAGTCCGATGCAGGAATCTGCCTGATATCCGGCATTGCCCGGTAGAGAGAACTCAGACAAAGAGTATGGGCCAGAGAGTTATCCACTGAACACAGGGGTATATCCTTCTCTTCTATGGCCCTGATGGTATCCTTGAAGACAAGCTCCTTGGGATTTTCTCCTTCGTTGGCAAACTCCTCCAGAACCTCCCCCCCAGAATCCGTCACCCTTGTCCTGCCCTCCTTCATATCCCAGAGAATCTCCCCCTTCTCCAGCAGAATACGCATCCCGGGGGAACGGCTCTCTCCGGCTGTCAGAGCGGCCCCCATATTGATGACAGCCCCCGAAGAGCATCGAACCCGGATAAACTGGGTATCCGCCGACTCTATATTGTAGGCCCTGTAGTTTTCACCATAAACCTTTACGGGCTGTGCCGTCTCGCCGGGAGTATCCCCGGCAAGATAGAGAAGGTTCTGCAGCACATGGGAGGCGGCGTTCTGAAGGGGAGAGTCAAAGACAAAGGTTCCATTCGAATAGATCCGGCCGGACCAGCCGTTCCGGCGGAAGTAGTCGCGGTTTCTCTGCCATGAAACGATTCCCCGCAGCTCCTGAAGAGCACCCAGAGAGCCCCCCAGAATCAGGGCCTTGATCCTCTGGATGGAGGGGGTAAAGATATTCTGAAACCCCACCGTCAGAACCAGTCCGGACTTCCGGCGGAGTTCCGCCAGTGCCAGAGCCTCCTCATAGCTTCCGGTCACGGGCTTCTCACAGAGTACATGGACACCCTTGTTCAGACAGAGAGAGGCATACTCGAAATGGCTGGGAATCCCCGTGGGAATGCAGAGCAGACCCACTCCCCTCTCGGCGTCCAGAAGTTCGGTCACAGAAGAATAGACCCTGACTTCAGGCCTGTCCGCACGCAGGGCCTCCAGCTCTTTCCGGTCCTGCTCAGGAGACTGAACGACCACAGCCTCCAGTGTGCAGAGTCCCTTCAGACAGCTGATGGTGTTTACATAGCTCTGTCCATATCCCCCGATTCCCACAATACCAAGTCCAATCATATCCGGCTCCTTTCAGGGAGCCATTATAAACCCATACAGCCTCTCTTTGAAACCCTTAAACCAATTTATTCCATGCAACAAAATCATACCAACAGAGCCAAAAAAAACCGCAGACCCGGCGCGTATCGGATCTGCGGTATATAAGGAGGAGACCGGATCTATTTCCAGTGTTTCTCCATTCTTTTCCTCAGGGATGCCCTGTAGCCGTCCCAGTCGGTTACAGGCTCTCCTGCCAGTCCCTCTTCACAGGCGGCCTTTGCCACAGCGACAGCCTCCCACTCAATTACACGGGGATCAAAGGGTTTGGGAACCACATACTCCTTTCCGAATTCAAAGTTCCGTCCATAGGCCTTTACAACCTCTTCGGGAACAGGCTCCTTTGCCAGATCGGCGAGGGCACGGGCGGCGGCCATCTTCATGCCTTCGGAAATCTTGGTGGACTTCACGTCCATGGCCCCTCTGAAGATAAAGGGAAAACCCAGCACATTGTTCACCTGATTGGGATAGTCGCTGCGCCCCGTACCGATAATCAGGTCGTCCCGGGTGGCCAGGGCCAGCTCAGGCTTGATTTCGGGGTTGGGATTGGCCATTGCGAAGATTACAGGATGAGGGGCCATGGTCTTCAGCATATCGGCAGTCAGACAGTCTGCCACGGAGAGACCGATAAACACATCGGCGCCGTCCACGGCCTCGGCCAGGGTCCTTCTGTCGGTGTCAGCCAGGAACTCCTCCTTCTCAGGGGTAATCCTCTCGGTCCGCCCCTTGTAGAGAACACCTCTGGAGTCAAGAAGAAGAAGGTTCTCCTTTTTTACACCTGCGGCGATAAACATCTTGGAACAGCTGATTCCGGCGGCACCGGCACCGTTGACAACAACCTTGATATCCTCCATTTTCTTGCCGCTGATCTCGCAGGCATTCATCATTCCCGCTGTGGCGATAATGGCGGTACCGTGCTGATCATCATGAAAAATGGGAATATTACACTCTTTGATCAGGGTCTGCTCGATCTCGAAACATTCGGGGGCTCCGATGTCCTCAAGGTTCACACCGCCGAAGGTGGGCTGCATCAGCTTGACGGTCTCGATAATCTTCTTCGGGTCCTTTGTATCCAGCTCGATATCAAAGACGTCGATATCGGCAAAGCGTTTGAATAAAACACCCTTTCCCTCCATTACAGGCTTGGAAGCCAGGGCGCCCCTGTCTCCCAGTCCCAGGATGGCGGTACCGTTGGAAACAACGGCCACAAGGTTTCCCTTTCCCGTGTACTTGTAGGCATCACCGGGATTGTCGGCAATTTCCAGAACAGGATGGGCTACTCCCGGAGAGTAGGCCAGGGTCAGATCATCGGCGGTGGCGCAGGGTTTTGAGGCCACAACTTCCAGTTTACCGGGTTTTCCATCCCGGTTGTGGTACTCAAGAGCCCTGGTTTTCATATCTTCCATAGCGTTTACTTCCTTAATATCTTTATCCGGGATTTCAGGCATCCCAGGAAAATTTAAAATCCATGTTCCAGCGGTCACGGAGCTCGCTCATCTGCTTCTGCAGGGGAAGGGGTACGGGGCAGCCGTGGTCCTTACGGTAGTTCCAGGCCACATACTCCTTCTCACCGGCGGTGTAGATCCGCTCTTCTCCTGGTGCCTTCTTCGATTCCCGCAGTCCCCGCATAATGGCTCCCGCCACAGAGCGGAATACCTTCTCACCCATAAAGGCCTCGGTATTGATGGCGATAAAGAAATGTCCCAGGGGATAGGGAATCTTGTTGCCGTCGGCATCAAAGCCGTTGAGGTCCTTCATAAACTTTCCGTCCTGCAGGGCCGCAGACAGTACCTCCACAACAGTTGCATAGCCGAAGCCCTTGTAACCGGCGGTCTCCTCGCCCAGCCCCCCCAGAGGTGCCAGGGCAGCCTTTCCCTTTGTAAGATCCACAAGAACCTGCTGGGTGTCTGTCCGGGTCTTTCCGTTCTCATCGATAACCCATCCGGGAGGCAGATCCTTTCCCGCCCGTCCGTAAACCTCCAGCTTACCCCTCTGGGATACCGAGGTGGCGCAGTCCAGTATGAAATCAAACTCCTCGTCCGTGGGCAGACCGATAGTCAGAGGATTGGTACCCAGCATATTCTCCACACCGAAGGTGGGGGCGATGGAGGGGCGGGCATTTGTACCGGTCATACCGATCATCCCAGCCTTTGTGGCCATGGAGGTGTAGTAGCCTGCAATTCCGTAGTGAGTGGAGTTTCGCACCGCTACCATTCCCATTCCATGGGCCTTTGCCTTGTCGATGGCCATCTGCATGGCCTGCTTTGAGACAACATGCCCCATGCCGTTATTTCCATCAAGAACCGCAGTTGTTTCTGTT
Organism: Spirochaeta sp. UBA5339; assembly: GCA_002408085.1. Taxonomy (GTDB): domain Bacteria; phylum Spirochaetota; class Spirochaetia; order DSM-2461; family DSM-2461; genus Oceanispirochaeta. The sequence continues at coordinate 343,310 of DHQL01000007.1, read as the reverse complement.
TCCTTGATAACATCCACTTTAGTCAGGGGATTCATTATGCCCGCATCAATGCGGTCAATATAGATGGGCTTCAGACGGCCGATTCCATGGGAGTCTATCCCCCGCTTGTCCGATTCGATCAGAACATCCGAAATGATATCCGCATCGGCTTCAGGTATACCGCAGTTCTGCAGGGCCTGCTTCATAAAGTCCTCAAGGACCGGAAAATCCATCCATTCACAATCTTTATATGCATCAGCGTATCCCATACCCACTCCTTGAAAAAACTGTCGTTAACTGTAATACATGATAGATCGTTTTTGATCTATTTGTCAATTTTAAAGATCGAATCAGCACGTTATTTAACTAAAAATGCATCTATGAACTATACCGATCATATTCAATCACTCAAGATCATCTAAAACGATCACTTCTACCCCGGCGGCAGTAAAATCCTCCTTCATGGAGGGATCCGGCAGAGCATCTGTGATCAAGGTGGTGACCGAAGATATGGATGCCACATGATGAAGGGAGAGAGAGCCGATCTTGCTTGAATCGGCCGCTACTATCACACGTCCCGCCGTCTGTTCTATCATTTTCCGGCTCACTGCTGCTTCATGGCTGTTGTTGGAACTCAATCCCCGCCTCAGAGAGATACCGTCGATGCCGATAATGGTTGTGGTGGGATAGCTGAGACTGAGCCGGGAGAGGGTCTCCTCTCCCACAAGGCAGCCCGTGGCGGATCGGAGGGTACCGCCGGTCAGGATCATTTCACAACCTGATGCGGTTTCCAGGTTGCATATGGCAGCAGCATTATTGCTGATCACCGTCAGTCTGGACATTTCGGCCAGCTCCCTGAGAACCAGGGCCGTTGTGGAGCCGCTGTTGATATAGACCGTCTCACCCGCCTCAATAAGGGAAGCCGTCTTCCGGGCTATCCTGGTCTTCACCGAAACATTCTGCTGTCCCTTTGCCAGATAACTGGGTTCATTCACCCTGCGGCTGGAGAGGATGGCACCACCGTGGGTCCGCTCCAGAAGCCCCTCGCTCTCCATGGAGGCAAGATCCCTGCGAATGGTGATCACAGAAACTTCCAGTTCTCTGCCGAGTTCATCAACACGGACAATCCCCTTCTCCTTCAAGAGCTGGAGAATCCTGGCCCGGCGTTCCGCCGGAATATCCATCTTCATACTATACTCCCAGATAGATCCATTGTGCACCAGGAACGATCATCTTACAAGCATATAAGCTCATAAACGTTCACCAGTTCAAACCATGAATGGCTTTCGCCTATTGGAGATTCTCTATAGTAAATTTATATACATCTAGTATTGGAAAAATAATGAAAGCCTTTACATCCCTGCTCTTTGCATCAATGATTCTTCTGCTCTCACTTCCGGCTGAAGCCGGAGAGGTAAATCCTGACCGTATTTCAAGAATGCTCCTATCAGGTTCCGAAAGTCCGGACTCATCTTCTGCTTCCCCTGGGAACAGAACTGCTGATCGTTCCCGAAGAGATTCAGCTGCCCCTTATGCTCTTTCACTATATCCGGTAGAACCCGCAGAAATCAGGGACTGATCGAATCACAGCCTTTTGAAAAAAATCCCCTGCCGGAAAAAGCTGCCCGGCAGGGGGATATCACATCAAGAGACCTGTAAAAAGAGTGAAAATCAGGCCTTCCTGCTCTTTTTGAAGTAGTCCACATAGACGGCGATCAGAATAACAACACCCTTGACGATGTACTGCCAGAAGGAGTTGATTCCCATAAGGTTCAGACCGTTGCTTAAGATTCCGATTACCAGGGCACCGATCACGGTTCCCCCGATCTTACCGGAACCGCCGCTCATACTGGTTCCACCCAGTACAACAGCGGCGATGGCATCCATCTCGGCCCCCTGCCCTGCGGTGGGCTGTCCCGAGAACATACGGGAAGCCAGAACAATACCGGCGATGGCGGACATCAGACCCGAAAAGATATAGGCGAAGAAGATCACCCGCTTTGTCTTGATTCCCGAAAAGAGTGCCGCCTGGGCATTGCCTCCCACGGCATAAATATGACGTCCCAGTTTGGACTTGCTCATAATAAAGAATGAGACCAGCACAATAATTACCAGGTAGATAATGGGAACGGGAATCTCTCCCGCATAGCCGGCACCGATAAAGTTAAAGCTGTCAGACATAACCCGGATGGGCTGACCGCCGGTGTAGACATAGGCCGCACCCCTGGCGATATTCATGGTGGCCAGAGTTACGATAAAGGGAGGAATCGTTGTGGTGGAGACCACAAATCCGTTGAAACCTCCTACCAGAAGACCCGCACCCAGACCGCAGATCACTGCCAGAACGATGGGAGCGCCGTCAAAGGCGATCATCCCGCCGGTAATAACCCCCGACAGGGCAACGACCGATCCCACCGAGAGGTCTATCCCGCCCAGTATGATGATCATTGTCATGGCACAGGCGATATAGAGGTTGGTTGCCACCTGGCGCAGAACATTGAGCATGTTGTTCTTGGACAGGAATACCGGCGACTGAATGGCCAGAATAAGGCAGAGCAGCGCAAGTCCTATAAGGATTCCCATATTCTCCCGAACAAACTGGGCCAGGAAATTATGGGTCAGATAGTTTCTCTTTTTCAGAGTCAGTGCTTCTGAAGCATCTTGTTTCATTTCAATTATTCTCCCTGTTCGCTAGAGTGCTGAGTAGCCAGATGCATTATTTTTTCCTGATCCATTTCGTCCCGGTTCAGGCAGCCTGTAATGGTTCCGCCCGCCATGACCATGACCCGGTCGCTCATATTGATGACTTCCGGAAGCTCCGAAGAGATCATAATTATGGACAGTCCCTGTTTTACAAGATCATTCATAATGGCGTAGATCTCGGCCTTGGCTCCCACATCCACACCTCTGGTGGGTTCATCGAGGATCAGAATCTTCGGCCTGGTGGCCAGCCAGCGTCCGATAACAACCTTCTGCTGGTTCCCTCCGGAAAGGTTGCCCACGGTCTGCATTGTCGAAGGGGTCTTGATGGACATCTTGTTGATGTACTCCTCGGCAATCTGTTCCTCTTTGCCCTCGTTGACGAAGATTCCCCGGATAAACTCCTTAAGGACCTTGATGGAGGTGTTGAACTTGACGTTCTGTACCAGAAAGAGAGCCTCCTCCTTCCGGCTTTCGGGAACAAGGGCAAAGCCCAGATCCATGGCATCCGAAGGATTGGCAATGGCTGCATCCCTGCCGTTAACCCGTATTTTTCCCGTCTCGATGGGGTCCAGACCGAAGAGGCACTTCATCACCTCACTCCGCCCGGCGCCCACAAGGCCGGCAAAGCCCAGAATCTCCCCCTTGTAGAGGTCAAAGCTGATATTGTTCAGGAAGCGGCCGTCTCCCAGGTCCTTCACTTCCAGTACTTTCTCATTCAGTTCGTTATAGGTCCGGGTGTAGTAGTTGGTCAGCTGCCGGCCGACCATCATGGCGATCAGCTGGTCATTGTCTGTTTCGGCGGTATTTACCGTTCCGATATACTCTCCGTCCCGCATAACAGTCACCCGGTCGCTGATCTGCTGCAGTTCACTCATTCTGTGGGAGATGTAGATGATTCCCACTCCCTGTTCCTTCAGGCGGCGGATAATGGAGAAGAGAAAGTCCACCTCCTTGTCCGACAGTGAGGATGTGGGCTCGTCCATCACCAGAATACGTGAGTTAAAGGAGAGTGCCTTGGTGATCTCCACCATCTGCTGCTCGGCAATGGTCAGCTCTTCCACAAGCTGATCGGGATCTATATCCAGATCAAAGTTCTGCAGCAGTCCTCTTGTGTTGTCGTTCAGGGTCTTCCTGTCGACAACACCGTTTTTGACAGGCTCCCTGCCAAGAAAGATATTCTCGGCCACCGTCATCTTGGGAACCAGTACCAGCTCCTGATGGATAACGCTGACACCCAGAAGCTGGGAGTCATGGACATTCCTGATATGGGCCTCACTTCCTTCGATAAAGATCTTCCCCTCATCCAGGGAGTAAATCCCTCCGAGAATCTTGATCAGGGTGGACTTGCCTGCACCGTTTTCTCCCAGAAGGGCGTGAACCTCACCGGAACGGACTTCCAGACTGACATTGTTCAGGGCCAGAACTCCCGGAAAATGCTTTTTGATACTCTCCATTTCCAGCAATGTTTGTTGACTCAAAATCTTTTCCTTTTCACTACTGTTTCATAAAAACCGAAAGACTCCGCCTTCATCCAGTGAAGGCGGAGCCCTCTAAATTCACTTTTACAGTCAGACTGATTACTGCCAGCCGTCAGTTCCGTAATCACCGACATTGTCGCCGTTGATCAGGAATGTCTGTACAGGAACTCTCTCGTCATAGGCTTCACCCTTGAGAACCTTATAGGCAAGGTCAACAGACTCGAGTCCGATGGAGATGGGAGACTGGGCTCCGGAACCGGTAAACTGGCTTCCGGAAGCGATCTCGGCCTTGGCTTCGGGAGATCCGTCAACACCGTAGATCAGGATATCTGTTCTGTTTGCTGCCTTACAGGCTGCCAGAGCACCCAGAGCTGTGGGGTCGTTTCCGCCCATAATGGCAACGATATCTGTCTGTGCCTGGAGGATATCATCCATCAGCTTCATGGCTGTGGGCAGATCACCCTTGGCATCCTGCTGGGCTACGATGGTAAAACCCTGGCCGTCAATGGCATCCATGAAACCGGAGATTCTGTCATTGATAGAGTTCATCAGGGGAGAGTCAAGAACAACAATGTTTCCGCCGTCTGGGTAGCGGCTGACAAGGTCCATACCGCAGACATAACCGGCGTTCTTGTTGTCTGAACCGGCATAGGCGGTGACATACTGCATGTCCTTTACTTCTGTATCAAAGTTGATAATGGGAATACCCGCTCTTTCAAGGGCAACCAGGGCGGGACGTACTCCCTCCCAGTCTACGGGATTCAGGAATATGGCATCGATATTCTGAACAATCAGGTCATCGATCTGGTTGATCTGCTTGGCGACGTCCATGGCGGGGTCCATGGTGATCAGCTTGTCACCGTTGGCTTCCACTGTATCACGGATGGCTTTTTCCAGTGCAATAAAGAAGGGATTGTTCATGGTCATACAGGTATAGCCGAAGGTATAACCGGAGCTTTCCTCTCCCTGTCCGTTGGCAAAAAGAGAAACAGAACTGATCATAAGGATCAGAGCGACAGTAAGAATCTTTTTCATCAAATTTCCTCTACTTTTTCAAGAATTACCCGGCCCGTCGGCCGCGCTTTGTCCGGTGGCGCCTTGCTCCAAACGTAAACACAGAATAAAGGGGGAATCTGTTTTTTGACAAACAATAAAATGTCACAAAATAAATGACAAATGTCATTTCTCAACTGACAAATAACAGTGTATATTTTTCCCAAAATCCGATAATCTCGGGATAGAATGACTCCAATGGAAAAAAAGGTCCGCCTGGTTTACGGTTCCCTCTATGCTTTAAACCTGATCATCATACTCTTTATCTCACTGACCATCTGCCTTACCATCTACAAGATTAATGCCGACGGTATGGCCCGGACCTTTCTGGAGGAGGCCCGTTATCTGCCCCATGTGGCCTGGAAGGTTCCGACCTACAGCATCCTCCTCTTTCTGGTGTTGGGAATTTCGGAGGTTCTGAAGCTCCTTTTCGGCAAAGAGGACTCCCTCTGGCTCCTCTATCTCTACCTGCTGGACCTCTTTCTGCTTACCCTGATCTCCTACTCCCTGAACTTCAGCTACAATGTCATCTACCTCTATATTATTGCCGGACTCTTCCTCCATCCCACGGGAATATCCATGCGCCTGCTGATTCTGACCCTGGCCCTGGGCTGCTTTATTATCTTCGACTATGATCTCTTCTCGGTCCGGGTAAACCTCCTCTCCTTCAAGGACTATGTGGACTATCACAGCCCCCAGAGGAGAATCTATCTCTACAGCATCAAGAGTATTCTCACCTCCATCAATCTGATGATGATCATCCTCCACTTCTACATTCTGATTAACAGCAAGATCAGGGAAAACAAGGAGTTTATCCGCCTCAATGACGCCCTGAAGAAGAACCTCAGGGAGCTGAATATCGCCAACGGGAAACTTGAGGAAGCAGGGCGGATGAAGGAGAGAAACCGTCTGGCCCATGAGATCCATGACATCCTCGGTCACTCCCTGACCTGCATCTCTACAGGACTGGAAGCCAGTCTGGAAGTGGCCGGCGAAAGCCCGCCCCTCCTGCTCAGGCAGCTGAGAAAGATAAAAAAACTCTCTGACAAGGGACTGAAGGACATCCGACGTTCGGTAAATGAACTCAAAGAGGATGCCATCGGCGGCAGCTCTCTGATTCCCTCCCTTAAGGAACTTGTGGAGAACATCAATATTCCGGGAAGACAGAAGGTTATGCTCTCCATCGAAGGAAAGGCCAGAGTCATGGACCACGATGAGGAACTGACAATCTACCGGATGATACAGGAGAGCCTGACCAACTCCATCCGCCACGGCAGGGCAGACAGGATTGTGGTGGTTCTCTATTTGAAAGAGACGGAAGTGAGTATTGAGATCCAGGATAACGGCAGCGGTGCCGATCAGATTGTCGAACACTTCGGACTCTCTCATATGAAGGAACAGATTGCCATCCTCGGCGGCAGCCTGGCGCACCAGAGCCGGCCGGGAGAGGGCTTCTATACAAAAGCAACCATCCCCTTAAGGAGCGCCCGAAGTGATTAAGGTACTGATAGCCGATGACCAGGAACTGATCCGGGACAGCCTTGAGCTTCTAATCTCATCGGATAAACGGTTCGAGGTAACAGGCACCGCAGAGGACGGCAACGAGGCCTGCCGCCTGGCCGCCGAACTGAAACCCGACGTGGTTCTTATGGACATACGTATGCCCGGGCTCAACGGCATAGAGTGCGTCAAACAGATAAAACAGAGAGACCGCAGTGTAAAGATCATTATGCTCACAACCTTCGACAGCGACGACTACATCTACGAGTCCCTGAAAAACGGAGCCGACGGCTTTCTTCTCAAGGGAATCTCCAAAGCAAACCTGATCCAGAGCCTTGAAACGGTCTACAACGGCGGAGCCATCCTGGAGCCCCAGACTACACAGAAGGTCTTCCAGATCTTCGGCAAGATGGCCAAGTCCTTTTTCACAGCCCGGTCAGAGGGGGAGTTTGAGGAACTGAGCACCCAGGAGAAACAGATCATTCAGCTTATCGGCCAGGGATACTCCAACAAGGAGATTATCGGAGAGGTCCACCTTTCGGAGGGTACAGTCCGAAACTACATAAGCAATATACTGAAGAAACTCGACCTGCGGGACAGAACCCAGATAGCCATCTTCGCCATTCAGTCGGGAATCATGCTGAAGGAGTTCCATGACTAGAAAGAGGCGCTCTATTGTACTGATTCTTCTACTGCTGGCGGCTGCCGCTCTTCTGATCACCGGTGAGATCCGCTCCCGCAGACCCATGGTTATAACAATGAGCCTCTACACGGGAAACAGTTGGGGTGTCCCCCAGAACTTCGCCTATGCCATCTATGACAAGGGGGCGGAAATGTTTCTTTCGGAACCGGGAAATGAGGATATCTCTATTGAGTACAAGACGGGAAATCTCTACCGCTACTACTCAGAATGGCTGGCCAGGAATATCCTGACCGGAAACGAACCGGACCTCTTCCTTATGGTGGAGGAGGACTTCAATACCTATGCCTCTATCGGTCTTCTGGAGAACCTGAGCCCCTACCTGGATTCAGACCCTGACTTCCACAGACAGGACTACCACGCCATGACTCTGGAGGCCGGCTCCTTTCGGGGAGATCAGTACTCCCTTCCCATATCGGTGGTTCCCTCCTTTCTGATAGTAAACAAGTCCCTTCTGGAAGAGAACGGCATCTCCATTGACAGGGAGGACTGGGACTGGGAGCAGTTTTACACTATCTGCAGCAGACTCTCCCGGGACCTGACAGGAGACGGCATGCCCGATCAGTTCGGCGTCTACGGTTATGACTGGCAGCAGGCCCTCTACTCCAGCGGAACAACCCTTCTCAGCCCCGACTCCTACGAGCTTGCTTTTGACGACGGTAAGATGGAGGAAACCCTGGAATTCCTGAAGAAGATGCACCGCCTGAACAAGGGGCAGACCGTTTCAGAGAAGGATTTCGAGAGGGGGATTGTGGGCTTCCGGATCTTTAACTTCTCCGAGTACCGGACCTACAGCTCCTTTCCCTACAGCGCCATCCGGTACACCGACTTCGACTGGGAAGCCATCCCCATGCCCGCCGGTCCCGGGGGAGAGAGCGCCTCCAAGCTCTATACGGTACAGCTGGGCATGAGCTCCCGGTCCCGTCATAAGAAGCAGGCCTACTCCTACATGAAGTACCTGGCCTCGAACCCCGAGTTCCAGAAGGAGATCTGGCATATGACCAATAATCTACCGGCCAACAGGGAGGTAATTTCAGAAATTTATCAAGGGCTTGCAAAAGAGGAGCCCTACAGTAAAACACTGGACATTCCCTTTATTGATTCGGTGATCCGCAACAGTTACCTTGACCCCAACTTCAAGTGGTACAGGGCCATAGACGAGTATGTGGATCAGAAAATATTCACCATTATCGCCAAAGATCAGGACATCCCCGACGGCATCAGGGAACTCAGAAGGGAACTGGAATCGAAGTTGCTGGAGTATAGATAACAGCCTTAAGAGGCAGGAGAGTACGCAATGAAACAGCTGGGAGAATCAACATGGATACAGGAGGGACCGACCAATATCGGTTTTATCGTTACCGGGAACAGTACCGTCCTTGTGGACAGCGGCAACGATAAGGAGTCGGGCCGGAAGCTGAACAAGCTTCTGAAGGAGAGGGAGTGGATACTGAAGGCTGTGCTGAACACCCACTCCAATGCGGACCATATCGGCGGGAACGACTACCTCCAGAGGAACCTGGGCTGTGAGATATGGACTCCCGAAGTGGAGAGATCCTTTACAGAGCATCCCGAACTGGAGGCGGCCTTCCTATGGGGCGGCTATGCCCCGAAGGATCTGCGGAATAAATTCTTCCGGGCAAAACCGTCATCGGTAACAAGAGCCATAAAAGAGGGAGATGAGATAGAAGGGGCCGGCCGGATTATCAGCCTCCCGGGTCACTTCTTCAATATGGCCGGAGTCCACACTCCCGACGGAGTTCTCTTTCTGGGGGACTGCCTCTTCGGCGAGGAGATCCTGGAAAAGTACGGCATTCCCTTTATTTATGATGTGGAAAGTTATATGGGAACCATTAATCGGATACGGGATATGGAAGCCCGTTGGTATGTGCCCTCCCATGGTCCGGTTGTTTCCGACATAGCCCCCCTGGCGGACAAAAACCTTCACTTTGTGGAAAAGATAGAGTCCCGGCTTCTGGAACTTCTTTCAGAGGAGTCAGGATTTGAAAGGATTCTCAAAGGGGTATGCGACTCCTTCGACATCAAACTCAATGCCGGTCAGTACGCCCTTGCGGGATCGACGGTCCGTTCCTTCCTGACATGGCTGCAGGACAGAGGTCTGGCGGACTACAGCTTCAAAGAAAACAGAATGCTCTGGAGCCGGGGAGAGCAGTCTCCCCCGGTATAACGGGCCCCCGGTAGTCTATGCTCCCTCTCCGAAGGGCTCGATCCGTCCGTAGCTGCCCAGGGTAATAACCCCTTCCTCTCCCTTGAAGATCTGCTCGCCGGACTCCTCTTTGAGCCTGCCGTTGCACAGGGCCTTGAGTTCCAGATCCACACCGGTGCAGGCCCATCTGCTTCCCCAGACCCGGAAACTCTCTCCGCCGTAGTCCGACTCCGACACAGAGGCTTCCGAGGGGCTTAAGAAGACCATTGACGCATCACGCACGGGACCTTCTGAAGCGGAGAGGGAACCGGTAACCATATGTCCGTCAGCGGAAGTGGCCAGAACAAGGTCATCCTTCGAAACCCGGATACAGCTGCTCTCGGGGTAGCGGTCAGCCATAAAGGCCTCGCCGTTTTCACTGTTCACATAGACAGTGACTCTGGCATCGGTTGTAGTCTCAATGACGATAAAGGTATCAAAGCTCCCGTGGCTGGGGCTGTGTATCCGGCACCACTCGTAGCGGCCGGGAATATGGGCAAAGGGCCCGTAGAATTCGGTCTGGCTTTTCTGCTCAGGCATGGCTGAAGTCCTCTCAATATTTTTAAAGTCAGTGTAGAATATCAGGTATGGTGTATAAAAACCACTATCAGATACTGGGAGTAACACATCAGGCGCCGCCGGAGGAGATCAGGGAGGCCTTCCGCCGCCTTTCAATGAATCATCATCCCGATAGAAATGATAACTCCAGAGCATCAAACGAGGTGTACAGGATCATCCTGAATGCCTATAAGGTTCTCAGCAGCAGTGATCTCAGAAAGGAGTATGACCGCTTTCTTGAAACCAGCAGCTGGCTCCGCAGCCGCAGCGTACCATCCCCTTCGGACAGGACACTGAAGCCTCCGAAAACCATAGAGACAGCCTACTATCTGGAGCAGATCAATATGATCCTCTGGGAGGTGGAAGACTTTCTGGACCGGGGAATCATTTCCCGGCAGCAGATGCGTATTGTTCTGATTATCCTGACCTTTCTGGACCGATGGATACTCCATCCCGCCGGATTTCCCGACTACTTTATGGAGGCCCGCCGCCTTAACTCCGCCGACCCGCGGCTCTATATCGACCTGCTCAGCAAGGCCTCCCGACCCGGAGTCCATCTGCCCTACACAACCCTGGACGAATACTTCTACGATGTAAGACGCCGGTGCGACCGTTTTATTGACCGCTTTGCCTCTGGTCCCGGAAGAGAAAATCCGGCTGTTGAATCCCTGAAGGAGAGCATCCTTGAGTTCAGCAATCTTTCGGTCCACTATCTTGGGGTTCTCAATCTTGATGAACATGAGGAGGTTCCCCGCTACAATTTTGAAAATTCCCGTTTCGATTATAAGGGGTATTAATCCTTTTCTGTACAATCATGTACAGACAGTTATGAAAGTGTTAGGGTAACTGAGTAACTCGAACACCTTAAAATCACAAGAGGAAGATCATGAAGAATAGACTGATTCCGGCACTGTTTTTTTTCACTGCCGCCCTGTCTCCCCTTTTCTCTGACCCCCCTGAAGAACAGCTGACCCGTAGCAGAGCCGAAGCCAGACTCGATATTTCCGATGCCATTCCGGCCGGAGACCTGACCATTCTGGATTACCCTCTCAGCATCTTTGCCCTCGGGAGCCTGAACAACAGTGAGCTGAGAATCCTCAGAAATATGATCTATGCCCGTCATGGTTACACGTTCAGCTCTTCCGATCTGGCAGACTTCTTCTCCTCATTTGAGTGGTACACTCCCACAGAAAACAGTGACGGAATTACTCTGAGCAGTTTTGAGAAATCACAGATAGAGCAGATCAGCAGTTTTGAGCGTAGAAACCCGGGCATGGAGGAACAGACTGGCAGCGTGGAGGCTCTGACGGGGGTCTGGAATGAGTCTCTGGTCATGGCAGCGGGATTCGCAGATACCTTCCGCTTCTATCCCGACGGCCGCTTTATCTTCCACTACAGCCAGATGAGAGAGCTGCCCCTTATACTCCGCCTGGAGGGGGAGTACACGTTTCAGGGGAATACGGTAAAACTGACGATCCTCAGAGCAGTCAGGTACAGGGAGGGCGGAAAGTATGAAAGCTCAGGAGCCTTCGGATACCAGTGGGAAAGCAGTGAAGAGGTCACCGAAGAGTGCCGTAAAGAGGTAGTTCTGAGAGTAAGTCCCGTGCTCAAGGCCTGGGAAGTCATTTCAGGGGTTCCCGGACAGCTACCCGATGAACTTGACCATAAACAGGCGGTCAATATCGGAGGAAAATCCTTTTTCAGATACTCCGGCAATCCCGATGACTACAACTGACCGCCGCCTACAATAAAACGGCCATGACCCACATCAGAAAAAAGCTGATGATCAGGGTCAGGTTCACCACGGCCCCGGCGGCGTTTCTGTTATACCCGAACTCCATGGAATAGGGAACCACGGCGAATCCCGCAGGCAGTATCAGGCAGAGAGCCACCACCTTCCGCATCAGAATATCTCCGGGAAGGAAGAACCAGACAAGAACACCCAGTCCCAGCCCCAGCAGATAGCGCAGCAGCAGAAGCCGCGGCAGACCGGAACGGGAGGCATGCCCCTTCCAGTCGAAGTTCAGTACAAGGCCGAGAACCGCCAGAACCAGGAACTGGTTGGCCTTTCCAACCACTGTAAACCAGGACTGAAGGAACTCAGGGAGCCGCAATGAGAGAAGGTTAAGGGCCAGGGCCGTCAGATAGGCCAGAAGGGGAACCGACTTTCCAAGCAGCTTCAGGGTTCCCAGGACTCCCCTCTTATGGCTCTCTGAAGCCGGAGACCATCTGTCACCCACCATATAGGATAGGCCGAAGATCATCACCACATTCCCCGTATCCATCAGGGCCGCCACCTGGGCTCCCTGAGGGCCGTAGACCGCCTCAATCATGGGAAAGGCGAAGAGACCGATATTGATTCCTATGCTGCCCATCAGCATCAGCCCCTTGTATTCGGGGGAAAGATTTCTGAACAGAACAAGCCCTATGGCCAGACTGGAAAAGGCGAAGAAGATGGATATCAGGGGCAGGAAGAAGTACTCGGGATTCAGTTCCGACGCGGGAAGAGAACTGAGTATACTCGCCGGAAAGGTAACATGCATTACGATCCACGAGAGGACCTTGCTGCTGTCGGCGGGAATAAAGCCCTTCTCCTTCAGGAGGAAGACCGCGAGAATTGTTAGAAAACTTACCAGAAAGGGTGTGTGCATAATGTAAGTATCCCCGGATCAAGCTTCCGTCACAAGCCCCTGCAGCCTCGGGTAAACGGTGCCGGTCACAGGCTCCGGGCAGAAAAAAACCGCCGGGACTGCCGGCGGTTTTCATTAAAGAATCCTTAAAACGGGATTCTGAAAGATCAGACTTTCTTCAGGTACTTCTTCGCATCCAGAGATACGGCAACTACGATGATTACACCCTTAACGATGTACTGGTAGTACTGGTCCAGTCCGATAAAGGTCATTCCGTAGGTGATGATGGTGAACATCAGAACACCGGCGATGGCTCCGGAAACCTTACCGATACCGCCGGAGAAGGAGATACCCCCTACTACACAGGCCGCAATGGCGTCGAGTTCGTAACCGAATCCTGTACCGTTGTTGGCAGAACCGATACGGGCCGCTTCGAGGTAACCGCCCAGACCGTACATGGCACCGGCCAGGATGTAAACCAGAACGGTTGTAGACATTACGTTAACTCCGGAAACGGTAGCCGCTTCGGGGTTTCCACCTACGGCGTACATGTTCTTACCGAAGGTTGTCTTGTTCCAGAGAACCCAGATAAAGGCGGCAGCCAGACCGGCAATGATTACCAGGTTGGGAATACCGAGAACATTACCGTTTACCAGATCTACATAGCGGGTGTCGTGTCCACCGATGGGCTGGGGACCGGGAGCACCGGAGGCAAAGTAGATGGAAAGGATACCGTAGAGGGTAATCATCATACCCATGGTCGCCAGAAAGGGGTGAATCTTGAACTTCGCTACAACCCATCCGTTGATGGCAGAGAAGAAACCACAAACCAGCATTGATGCCAGAAGGGGAACAAACAGGGGAAGCTGAGCCATTTCGGGGTAGAAACGTGACGCGTAGTCGGGTCTCTGAAGAAGTGACGCGGCAACAACAGCTGCCATACCAACGGAACGGCCGAGGGAGAGGTCAGTACCCTGAAGGATAATGATGCCCGCTACCCCGAGGGCCAGAATCAGTCTAACAGAAGACTGGGTCAGGATATTTCTCAGTACGGGTACGGAGATAAATTTGGGTTCCCTGATTACAACAATCAGGATGATTGCGAAAATTACGATATAAATTGCATTGTTGATGAAAAAGTCCATCCACTCTTCTTTGCTTTTCTTGAAGAGTTTCGTGCTTAAACTGCTCATACTTCAGCCTCTCTATTATTATTCAGATATTTAGCAGAGAGATTAAAAATCTCTGTCTGTGTGGTCTCTTCGGTATTTACGATACCCGAAACCCTTCCGTTACTCATAACCATAATTCTGTTGGTGATACCAAGCAGCTCGGGCATTTCTGAAGAAACAACAATTACCGACTTACCGTTCTTGGCCAGATCAATGATCAGCTGGTAAATTTCAAATTTAGCACCAACGTCGATACCTCTTGTGGGCTCATCCAGAAGAAGAACGTCGGGGTTGGTCAGAAGCCAGCGGCCGATAATAACCTTCTGCTGGTTTCCACCGGACAGAGAACGGATCAGCTCCTTTCTGTTGGGAGTCTTGATGCGCATGGCGCCGATCTGCTTGTCGGTGTCTTCCTTCATCTTGTGATCCACCAGGAAGCCGAACTTGTTCTTGTAGGACTTCACATTGGAGATTGTGGAGTTGAAGGTAATGTCCGCAACAGGGTAAATACCTGTCTGCCGTCTCTCCTCGGTAAGGAGGGCAAAGCGGTTGTTTATCGCCTTGTGGGGAGTGGAGTTGTCGATCTTCTTTCCGTCGATCAGGATCTCTCCGCTCTCAAGGGTTCTGGCGCCGAAGAGGGCTTCCACCATCTCGGTACGTCCAGCTCCAACCAGACCGGCCACACCGAGGATCTCACCCTTATGGAGGTCAAAATTGACATCCTGAACAAAGGGAGCGTACTTGGTGCTCAGATTTTTAACGGTCATATGAACGTCACCGGGAACATTGGTCTTGGGGGGGAATCTTTCTTCCAGGTCCCGTCCAACCATCATGTTTACGATCTTTTCCATGGTCAGGTTTTCGATCTTTTCTGTTCCGATGTGGCTTCCGTCACGGAGTACGGTTACATCATCGGAGATCTCGAAGATCTCTTCCATCTTATGGGATATATATACAATACCTACACCCTCTTTTTTGAGGACGCCGATAATGTCAAACAGCATTTTAACTTCGTTGTCTGTAAGGGAAGATGTGGGCTCGTCGAGTACGATGATCTTGGCATCGTAGGATACGGCCTTGGCAATCTCCACCATCTGTCTCTGGGATACGGACAGCTTGTCCAGAAGCATTCTGGGATCAAGATGTATATTCAGTCTTTCAAAAAGGGCCTTGGTATCGGCATACATCTTCTTTTCGTCAACAAAACCCCGTTTACGGGGATAACGGCCCAGCCAGATATTGTCGTTGATTGTCCGCTGGACAACCTGGTTCAGCTCCTGATGCACCATGGATACCCCGTTTTCAAGGGCATGCTTGGGATCTTCAAAGTTGAACTCCTCACCATCGAGGAAAAACTGGCCTTCATCCTGTCTGTAAATACCGAAGAGGCATTTCATCAAGGTGGATTTTCCCGCTCCGTTTTCCCCCATGAGAGAATGAACTGTCCCGGGACGTATATTCAGGCATACTTTATTCAGTACTGTAACGCCGGAAAACGACTTGCTGACATCCTTTATTCTCAATAAATATTCTTCTTGCAAAAGAACCACCTCTCTCTGGAAATACAGATATTTGCTGCCTCCCGGCAGTTTAAAATATCATACAAATTCATTATTTAAAATCAAATAACACTACAGAAGCAGCCTCGTAAACCAAGGCTGCTTCTGACTTTAATAGACTACAGGTGAAAACCTGATGATTATTTTCTGAAGTCCTCGTAGTTTTCGGGTGTAACGGCAACGTAAGCTACACGTACAGCCTTGGAACCGTCAGTTGTCAGAACCCAGGAAGTACCTTCAGTTACGGGCTTGCCCATAGCTGCGTTGATAGCCAGGTCGATTGTAGCCTTAGCCTGGTTCTCACCGTCGTTCAGAACTGTTCCGTCCAGCTCGCCCTCAGCAATGTGAGTCAGAGCCTGGTCCAGTGCGTCAACACCGTAGATGGGGAGTCTTACACCGGCAGCCTTCATAGCTGTGATAGCACCGAAAGCCATACCGTCGTTGTTGGCGATGATTACTTCGATGTCGCTTCCGAAGGAAGAAGTCAGCCATGCAGCTGTCTTGTCGTTTCCGTGCTGTGTAGACCAGTTCTGGTCAGCTTCGAGAGCCAGCTGCTGTACCTGAATACCAGCATCTGTGAAAGCCTTTACAGACTCTCTTGTTCTGGCTTCAGCATCGGGATGTCCGGGCTCACCTTTCAGCATTACGTACTGGAGAACACCATCGTTGTTCTTGTCAGCGATAACGCCGGCATTCCAGTCAGCAACCATCATCTGTCCCTGGATGATTCCAGATTCAGCAGAGTCAGTACCTACGTACCATACCTTATCGTAAGTAGACATAGCCTCTTTAGATCCTTCCTTGTTGAAGAGGATAAGGGGAATGTCAGCTCTTTTTGCTTTTTCGATTACAGACTCGGCAGAAGCGGGGTCTACAAGGTTGATAGCCAGAACATTAACACCTCTTGTGATGAAGATATCGATCTGGTTGTTAAGAATAGCCTGCTGACCTTCAGAGTCAACAATCTGGATTTCTACACCTTTTTCTGCAGCATAGCTTTCGAGAACAGGTTTCATAGCACCGTTCATGAAGTTATCCTGGAAGTTGTAAATGTTGGCACCGATAACGATCTTGCCGTCAGTGTCTTTCTGTCCTTCAGCAAAAAGGCCGGTAACGGACATCAGTACGATCAGTGAAAAAAGAATTGCTTTCTTCATAAAATAATTACTCCTTTGATATCTGAAATATCATATTCTGAAGAAATGGTAACACCGATCCGTGAGAGCACAATGTGATATATTCTCTGGTTTTTATAAGATTTTCCAATATTTATAATATTTTTCAGTGATTTTTAATAAAAGCCTGATAATCAATCCAGATATACTTGTTATCCTCAATTCTGTAGGGCAGGTCATAAATATTGCGCCCGTTCAGGATAGCCTCGGAGAGGTCCCGCATGGCACGGGCCATGGAAAGAGAATCATTAATAACGGTTCCATAGAGATAGCCCTCTTCAATCATCTGAACCGCCTGCTCCAGCCCGTCAATCCCCAGAACGGGAATCCAGGAGTCATCATCCATATCGACTCGGCCATTGCCGTTACTATCCTTGAACATTCCCTTCTGACGCATTCGCCTGATAGCCCCCAGGGCCATGGCATCGTTGTTGGCTAGGACAAGCTCCATATCATGACCGTAGGTCTTTATAATGTCATCCATCTTTTCATAGGCCTCATCCTTGTCCCAGTTGGCCACCTCGGTAATCAGAATATCCAGATCAAATCCCATAAGACGGAAACTGCGTACCACCTCGGAGGTTCTGATTTCAGCATCCTGATGCCCCTGTTCCCCCTTCAGTATGACAGTTTGAATCCGGCCGTCCCCGTTGCGGTCATACCTGTTGAGATTGCCCGGGTCATTTCCGAAGAGCTCCATAACCAGCTCAGCCTGCATCTGACCGGACTGATTGGCCTTAGCTCCCACATACCAGGTCTTCTCCCACAGGAGGAGGTCCTTGAAAAGAGGCTCCCTGTTGAAGTAGATCACCGGGATGTTTTCGCTCTTCAGCCTCCTGATCACCGAGTAGGCACCCAGACGGTCCACGGGATTGATCAGCATCAGATCACATCCCTCCTTGATCTGATTTTCGATATGTTCATTCTGCAGGAGCTGAGAGTTCTGGGCATCAAAGACCGAGAGCTCGATATCCATGCCGGCCATGGCTACAATTTTATCGGCAAAGCTCTGCATAAAGAGGTCTTCACCATTGTAGAGGAACAGAGCCACCCGTGGTTTGTGACTGCTGCAGCCCGAAAGCACCGCCAGCAGGATCGGCAGGATTAAGATTTTTCTCACTGTTTTACCCCTCCCGGCACCGCCGCCGGTATAAGGACCCTGACATTGGTCATCTCATCCAGCTCACTGCTTATCACCAGATCCGCCTCGTCTCCATAGTAGAGCTTCAGCCGCTGATAGACGTTTTTCAGTCCCACACTCTGCCCCTCTTCTTCGCCGTTCAGAATACGGTAGAGCTGGGCAATTTTCTCTTCGGGAATGCCGTAACCGGTATTTTCCACCTCAAAAATAATAAACTCCCCCTCCCGGTACCCGCGGATGGTAATCAGTCCCGTCTCCTCGCCCACACCGTGGTAGATGGCGTTCTCCACCAGGGGCTGGAGGATCAGCTTCATAACCTTATTGCCGAGGATTTCATGATTAATCTCAAAATGATACTCGAATTTCCCTGTGTACCGGATGCTCTGAATGGTCAGATAGTTTCTGATATGGGCTATCTCATCGCTGACGGGAATAAAATTCTGTCCCTTGGAGATGCTGATTCTGAAGAAACGGGCCAGAGCCACCACCGTGGTAATAACATCATCGCTCCGTTCGTTCTCGGCCAGCCAGATAATGGAATCCAGGGTGTTGTAGAGGAAGTGGGGATTGATCTGGTTCTGCAGGGCCACAAGCTCACTCTTCCTCTTCTCCCTCTGCTCGGTAATCAGACGGTCCATAAGAGACCTGATCTCGTCAATCATATCGTTGAAGGAGTCCGCCACAAGGACGATCTCCCTCTGACCGGAAACCTCCACACGGCTGGTGAAGTCACCCTGCTCAATGCGGAGCATATACTTTTTCAGCTGATTCAGGGGACCGGAAATTCGTCTGGAGATAAAGATGGCCACAGACATTGTGATACCGATACTTCCCAGAAGGATAAAGGAGAGAACCGAGAACATCTGCTTCTTGGCACGGCCTATCTCGTCGATATTGTACATGGTCACAATCCGCCAGCGGGTCTGGGAGAGGGTGTTGATATTTCCGTACATTCCAATGGAGTTGATTGATGCCTTGAATCCCCCCAGGTTCTGCCGCCGGGCCAGGCTCAGGCTCTCAAGGGCAGCCGATTGCCCCTCAGTGGAGGTGTAGATCAGGGAGTCATTGTCATCGAGGATAAGAATATGGCCGCCCTCCCCGAGGTTGGACTTCTCCGCCAGACTGGTAATGGTTCTGAAGTTGAGTTCAAGAAGGAGAACTCCCTTCTTCTGCTCTCCGCCGTCCAGATAATCCACAAGTTTGGAAACAGAGATAACCTCCTCATCATCCTGGGAATTCAGAGTGTGGGGAGGAGAGAAGTGAAAGATTCCCAGATCCCTCAGGGCGTTGAGAAACCAGAGCTCCATATCCGGACGGAGAAAGCGGTTCCGTCTGCTGGAGCCTCCAAGAAGGGCATTACCCTCCAGGTCGAAGAGAAAGATGGAGATCACATCCCTCTTTCCCTCCCGGCTCAGCACATAGATCTCCTGCAGACGGTTTCTGTTCTCCTGAAGATCCAGGTTCAGAGAAGAGGTCTGAATATAGTTTGCCGTCTCAATCAGAGAGTTTATGTAGTTCTCGAAGTTGAGAACGATCTGCTTGTTGATCTCCCGGGACTGGGTTTCCACAAGTTCATCGGTCCTGAGGCTGAAGGTGGAATAGAAGATCGTTCCCGTGACCAGCAGGACAACGGTAACAATGGTGAGGGTTGAGATCAGAATACTCTGACCTATGGACAGATCAATTCGAATTAACTTCTTCACGGTACTTTTTGGGGGACACTCCGGTATACTTTTTAAAACTGTGACTGAAATAGTAGACCTCATTGTATCCGCATTTTCCGGCAATATCGATGATTTTCTCACTGGTCAGGCCCAGAAGCTCCTTGGCCCTCTCCAGACGGATCATGGTCAGATACTTGACGAAGGTGGTCTGTTTCTCTTTTTTAAAGAGAAGGCTCAGGTAGGAGACGGAAATTCCCATCTCATCACAGACCGACTCCATGGAGATTTTGGGGTCTGTGAAATTCTTCTCCATATAGTTGATGGCATTGTCCAGCATCCGCTGGGAGTTTGTCATCTTGTTTTTCAAATTCAGCTCCCGGAGCTTGAGAATCACCGAGAGGACCCAGTCGAACATGGACTCCAGGTTCCTGAACCGGGTCATCTTCTCAAGAACATCCTCCTCAAGAACCTCATCCAGATCGACACCTGTGGAATCGCAGAAGTTTACAAGAATATTCACCATGGTGATGATGTAGGGCCGGAAGTTGGTCACCGTCTTGCTGTCCCTCAGGGCATTGAGCTTTACGGACTCCATAACATTCCGGATATCCCTGTCGGAGCCGAACTTCACATTATAGACAATGTCATTAATATCCGTATCGCTGAGGCTGAGGATCTTGGGCCTGTCCTTCTCAAGCTGATCGATATAGACGATTCTTCCGGCATTGAGAAAGCGGCTGAAACCAAGGGCCTGACTGGACTCCTCATAGGCGGTTCGCAGCTCGGAAAATCCCTTGTGGAGCTTGCTGACCCCAATGTCGATATATACACCCAGATACTGCTCCACCATCTTGACCATCTCGTAGAACACAGAGTCCACCTTCCGCAGAAAGTTCAGGCTGTTCTCCTTGATCACCAGGGCAATACCGTTGTTGAAGTGAAAACTGTAGAAGGTATATCCGTGCCGTTCCAGAATGGACTGGATCACCGAGCGCACCGAAAGCTTCAGCTTCTCATACTCCACCACATCCGGATTGTTCTGGTCCCGTTCGGTCTGAACAAAGGCCATAATATACTCCCTGTCGTCCAGGGAGATGCCGTGGTGTCTCAGATTCTCGATATCCTCGTTCCGGCCGCTCTGTGAGAAGACCAGAAAGGAGGTGAAGTAGTTGTCGATAATAAGGGGAAGGCTCTGCTCGTAGCGCTGGCGGAGGGTATCAAGGTTGTACTTTTCCTTGAACTCCTCGTCCAGTTCCAGCTTCAGCTTGTCGAGAAAGTTGGAGATATCATTCTGGGTTACCGGTTTGGTCAGGTAGCTTGTCACATGAAGCTCCACCGCCTCCCGGGCGTACTCGAACTCGTCAAAGCCGGTGATAAAGGCGACCCTTACGGTGGGAAAGTCACGTTTGATGGTCCGGGCCAGTTCTATGCCGTCGACAAAGGGCATCTTGATGTCTGTCAGAACCACATGGGGGTTGTGTTTTTCGATCAGCTCCAGGGCGTCATAACCGTTACCTGCGGCGGCAACCACCTTGAAGCCGCTGTCGTGGGAGATTTTAGACGAGATCCTTCCCCGGACCTCATCCTCATCATCCACCAGTATCATTTTATAGAATTCGTCCACGACCTTTTCCCCTTCCGACCTAATTATTGTAAGCCATGAGAATAAGGTTGGCAACGAAGATTGACAAGCCCCCGGGGCTGCCCTCCCTGATTAATACCCTTTCCCCGCGCTCATCACATTGGCCGGATCAAAGGCGTGACAGGGGGTGACCGCGTGAACCGCACCGCATTCGGGACAGCTTGTTTCAAAGCGTGTCATCTCAAAGGGTTTGTCGCAGAGGGCGCAGCTCACCTGCAGGGGTACGGGCATGGGCTGCCCGGCAAACCCCATCATCCTTACCTTGTCCACCACCTGTTTTCCATCGGTAAAACTACCGGAACATCCATCGTGCATAAATTTCTCCTGAAATTAAAATAGGCCGCTGAAGCGTGCAGCGGCAGCTTTGATCCGGCAGGGTCAGGCCAGAAGGCTCTCGCCCTGCCTCAGTTTTGTTCTGTAACTCAGAAGGGTCCGGTCCAGCTCTTCCAGCTCACTCAGAATGGACCTCTCCTCCTCACTTGTTTCTATAACCCTTGCAATACCGCCGTTCCGGATCACAATCCGCCTGTCCCCCATCAGGGCAAGAACAGGATCATGGGTAGCCATGAGGACGATCTTCTCCTGACGGATCAGCAGCTCCAGGGCCCGCTTCCGGTCTATCCCCGCATTCTCAATCTCATCGATAAGAATGACAGGAGAGTGGCTGAGGAAGGCGGTGTCGGCAATCATCAGGGCCCGGGACTGTCCCCCGGAAAGGCTTGTTATGGCAGTGCCTGCTTCAAAGGGCTCTCCGGCCAGGGAGTTGGCCTCGGCGATAATCCTGTCCACCGTCTCGGCTCTGTTCTCAACCATCCGGCTCTCGGCATGGAGTTCCACAAACTCCCTTACCGTCAGGTCCATTACAAAGTTCATATTCTGTGAGAGCTGGGCCACCAGCTTCTTGGCCCCGGAAAAACGCCAGGAGGGATCAGGGCTGTCATCATTGATCAGGATCTCCCGTCCCGTGGGGGTATCCTTCCGGGCCACCCATTCGATGTCCCCCAGAAGCCGGCTCTTCCCGGAACCTGTGGGGCCGACGATGGATATTACATCCCCGGTGCGGACTACAAGCTCCCGGAAACCCTCGGGACTTCCCGATTTGTCTGTGCCGGGAAGAATGGTCAGGGAGTGGATCTGCTGACCTTCATCGAGGAACTCCAGCATCTGATTTACAAACTCAGCCAGCTGTACGAGAAGATGCTCCGGGTCCAGTGCCCGGTGCTCCCTCTCCTCGTCATCAATGGTGTCAAAGAAGCCCTGCCAGTCCAGGCTCAGTATCTCCGGCCGGCTTCCGGCCTCACCGGGCTCAATGCCGTTGTTCCTGAAGAAAGACTCGGTGAAGGGATAATCCTCCAGTATCTCCAGTATGGATCTGTTTCTAAGGCGTTCTGCTGATATCACAGGGCACCTCCGGTATCTTTATTTTCCAGGTTGATCTTACGAACATTTCCCATCTGGTAGCTCTCGCCTATCCGGGTCTCTCCCAGACAGTAGGAACAGAGGGCCGAAGGCATGGAGAAGCGGAGTTTCCTGCCCACAAGGGTTTCAATGTTCTCCGATTCATCATAGATCAGGGTACTCAGCTCGTAGCTTCCCTGTCCGGTAAGTCCGTTAATATTTATAATGACAGCCGAGGGGTTTACCAGATTCACCCGGCTGGCAAAGACTTCCCGCTCCGCCTGGGAGACGATGTCCCCCTTGGTAATCACAACAATGTCTGCCGATTTCAGCATGGGACCGATCTTACGGGGGGTGTTGATGCCGCTCAGATTGTCAATCACACAGACCGCCTTGATATCCTTTATATAGGGAGAGCAGCGGTTGCATAGTCCCGCGGACTCGGAGATCAGCACATCAAGTCCTTCCGTCAGCCCCCACTGGGTCACCTCTTCCACATTGCTCACAAAGTAGTGGTCCGGGCAGAGGGCCCCGGAGAGTCCCTTACGGACAGGGACTTCCGCCTTTTCATAGAGAACATCATCGTCGGTGTAGAGACAGTCGAACTTGACCACTCCCACCTTCAGACCTCTCTGTTTCAGGGAGTCTATGGTCTTTAAAATGACCGAGGTCTTTCCCGATGACGGGGGACCGGAAATGGTAACCAGATTCATACACACTCCTCCCCGGCAGCTGCGGCCGGACTGTTCAGGTCGGGAAGAGGCGAGCCCTCAATTCCCGCAGCCTCATTAAAGATCTCTTCACAGCGGCTGATCAGGGCGGCGATATCGTTGGAGTAGATGTAGTCCCAGCCGAGCCAGAGAAATTTCTTGTCTCCGTCAACCCTGTTGTCCACCTCCGGATGAACCGACGGGAAACGGCCGTTATGGGAGAGCACCTCTCCCACCTCCCTGGAGGCAAAGAAGTCAACCACAGGCTGAAGGGCGTCTCTCTTCTCCTTCTTCCCCAGCATAAAGACGGGACTGATAATAGCGCCGTCCTCGGGCCAGACCGCTTCCATTGGTCCGCCTGGAAAGACCATCTTTGTAAAGAAGTAGGGCATTATGGTAACAATGGGCTTCTCGTCTTTTTTGCGGTCCGACTTTACCATCTGAGAGGGGTGCATGGACTCAAGCAGGCTCCGTCCCAGCCGGCGGACACCCTCGTCGCCGTAGGTCTTGTGAATATTCAGAAGGATGCCGTTAAAGAGATCAAAGTCCCCCACGGGCAGGGAGACCCGCTTCTCAAATTCAGGAGAGAGTACTTCATCCCAGCTCCGGGGCAGGGGCCTTTCTCCCAGCTCATCCGTATTGATAAGGAAGACGGCGGGTACAACGGCGATCATTCCGTAGTGCCCCCTGGGGTCCTTCAGGTCCAGTCCGTCAAAGAGGGGATTAAAACTCTCAAGACCCGTTGTATCCTCGAAGACCCCCGCTTTTTTGAACTTGCCGATTTTATTCTCATCGAAAAACATATCAAAACCGGCGGAGATAAAGAGGTCCGGAAGGTCTGCGGAGTCTTCAACGCCTTCGATATGCTCCTGAACCCAGTCCAGCCCCATGGACGCCGCCTTGAGCTCGTGATTGACAGGAGTGTTATGAGTCTCCTTATACTTCTCCAGGAAAGTGCCGAACTGCTCCATCAGGGGCAGCCGCACGGGACAGGGAAGGAGTCCCGCTATATTCAGGGCGTCCTCGCTGAACTCTCCATCATTGAGAGTGACATCGGCAGAATTCCGTTTCTGCTCCACCGCCTCTTCAAGAAGCTTTGTGAATATCTTCAGATCCAGAGCCTTCAGCATCAGGGCTGTTTCCAGGGTAATGGAGCGGCCGAAGCTCTCCCGCTTTTCCCTGTTCTCCATCTGGGGGAAACCGTTGGATACAAATACGGGAATGGTTTCGGGGTACTCCTCGGTAATCTTGTAGAGTGTATCGCCGGGGCTGATGGAACTCATCTATATCTCCTTCCGGGAATCACACTTCCCGCTGCTCTTTTTGTCTTTGTCTGCCTGATCGTCTTCCGGACTGCCCTCTTCCCGGCTCCCCTTTGAAGGGAGAAACTGACTCAGTCTGATCCCTTCAAAGGTCTTGATAATTTCCCGGCTGAGGTCGTTGAGCTTTTTATCGAATATGCATTTATGAAAGCCGCAGAATCTGTTGCCCAGGGGGCACTCTTCCAGATGAACCGGAGCCTCAAGGGCCTCATAGATATCCAGAAAGGAGAGCTCATCGGCGGGCCTGTTCAGAATAAATCCCCCTGCCGGCCCTCTTTGAGAGGAGATGAATCCGGCCTTTGCCAGAGTCTGAAAAACCTTGGCCAGATGGGCCTCGGACACATGAAGCGCTTCGGCGGCCTTTTTTACATTAATCCTGCGGGGCGCCTCTTCCGCCATAAGTGCCAGGCCATGAAACCCCAGGGATGCGGCTTCCGATATATTGATCAACAGGTTCATATCCCCCTCCACACTGCCGGTCCAGCCGGCATTTATTTCGGTACTAGAATACCTAAATAAAATAACAGGGGTCAATGAGAAAAGAACCAATAAAATAATCAGAAACCGGAAGATTACTCTATAATGTAACCTATGTTACAACATCCGGAGGTGAGTTAATGGATCTGGGCAGAGTAATGGAAAGCCGACTGAAGGAAAAAGAGCCTCTTTTAAAGGAGATAGTCCACTTCTACTTCAAGGAGGAGGATGAAAATTTCCGGAACCTTATTCTCACAGAGTGCCTGAAGAGAGAGACTGAAGCCTCTACAATGATGGGTAAGGGCATAGCCTTCCCCCATGCTGTACTGGAGGACAGGGTGACTCCCAGGGTTCTCTGCTGTTTCTCGAAACAGGGTGTACCATGGAACAGTTCGGGGGACAGGGTCAGAATCATTATTATGCTGGTCTGCAACAGAGAGGACCACCTTTCCACCCTCTCGGAACTGGCATCCATCCTGCAGATGCCCGGTGTCCAGGACAAACTGGAACAGGCTGATCATGGCGATGAGGTAAGCCAGATCCTCCTCACAGCCCAGGGAAGAAAGGAAAAAAGCTTATCCGGGGAGAAGGAGAATATTACAGACGCCCTGCTCAAAGAGACTGGACGCCTGGCCTCCAGGCTCCCCGAGGCAAAGATTATTCTTTTTTCAAATTCCTTTATACAGATAATGGCCCTCACCGAAACAATGAAGGGTCAGAAGATGATTCTGGTTACCAGCAAGGAGAGGGTTCTTGAACGGAAGAATATCCTTGCCCCCTTCTTCAGCCGGGTCTATTCTGTGCAGGGCTTTATCAATGACCAGAAGGAGATTATGAAGAAGATGTGGTCCGACAAAATTCTGGAAACAGGAGATGTGGCGATTACACTGTCGGGATTTGAGTTTGATACCATGGCCCACGGCATCTCAATCTCCTCCATTCCCGGAGACCTCTACGATGAGGCAAGAGTTCTGAACTACACCATACCCCACAAGATCAACCTGGAGATACTGAGCAGGGTCATCTCCCTGGCATCGGAACTCTCCCGTCAGGGCCGGGAGGGGAAACCGGCGGGGACCATCTTTGTTGTGGGTGAGTACGAACAGATGCAGGATTACTGCCGGCAGCTGATTATCAACCCCTTCGGGGGGCTGAAAGAGCATGAGAGAAGCATCCTCGACCCCGGCCTCTCAGAGACCATCAAGGAGTTCTCCAAAATCGACGGCGCCTACATTATCGGAAACAGCGGCTACATCCACTCAGGAGGCACCTATCTCTCCGTTCCCCCTCACAGGATGAAGCTCCAGCCCGGACTGGGTGCCCGGCATGCGGCGGCACTGGGGATAACCCTTGTGGCACCTGTGGCATCGGTGGTGATCTCAGAGTCCACCGGGCATATCCGGGTATTCTGGGACGGAGTGGAACAGGATATTTTCAGTCCCGACGACTGATGTCTACAGAGCCAGTTTCAGAACCGCATCCACAGACATCATCATAATGGAGTAGTAGAGCAGAAGGATCAGAAGCAGATTCCAGCGCTCCAGGAAGCGGGGCCTCCGTTTGCCGAAATCCCGCAGTCCCACCAGCCAGTCGGAGATAAAGTAGCCTATACCGATATAGGCCAGCTGATACTCCCCGGCAAAGAGGGAGTAGAGGCCTCCGCAGAAGAGCATCGACACCGCCAGATCGTATACGATCATCGGCCCCAGGGTATCCTTGTCCAGCTTGAGGGTGGTAAAGGCACCGACCCCCACAAGGGCGGGAAGGGCCACCGCCGTAATATGGGCATAAAGGGGGAGCGCGGAAACAAGGGCGTTGGCTATCAGCCCCAGACCCAGCAGAACGGTCATCCCCATAAAGATCACCATGCCGATCAGGTAGAACCGGTCCTGTTTCTTCCTGTCCCTGATGGAGTAGGCTCCCTCGATAAACACATCTCCCAGGGAGGCCAGAGCCCAGACGGGAATAAAGGTAAGGGGAAGAGTATCCCTCCACAGGCCGAAACGCAGGGTAATAAGGAGAATCAGCAGAGCCGTCAGGCCGGCGATAAAGGGACTCATAAAACGCCTGATCCCCAGTAAACGGTTCAGCTCTCTGCGAAGCTCATCGTTAAGGGCCGATTCGGGCAGATCCTGGAGAGACCGGCTTCTGGACTGTATAAAAACAGCCGTAAGGGCGGATATAAAATAGATCAGATGGTATAGAGTCATTCATCCCTCCTTTTTCGAAAATAATATCACAACAGGAAACCCGGGGACAGACAAATAATTATTCACACATATTAACTATTGACATTAGTGATAGCTAATTTATATAGTAATACATACCTTACATCGGGAGCAGTGAGAAATGCAGGTATTTATCCATCACATCTATGAACTGAAAAAGGGGCTGCGAAGACTGGTTCTGCACACCTGTCTGACTGAAGAGATCCCCTTTGTGGAAGCAAAACTGAGCAAAGACAATATCTCTTACCTGCTCCACCCCGTATCTGCCAACAAGGTAAATGTCTTTTTCGGAGAGAAGGTCTGCATCGAAGTCCTTAAGAAGTTCAGTACCCTGAAACTCCACCGGATCACAGATCAGGAGGACTTTATCCTGGGAACCCTTCTGGGCTACGACCTGAAGCTTCAGTGCAGCCGTTTTCTCGAAAAAAGAGAAAACACTGAAAATGGAAACAGTGCCGTCGAGGCAATATAAATTACAGGAGAGATAAAATGACAGCAGTAATTTTCGGATCCACAACAGGAAATACAGAAACCGCAGCACGGCAGATTGCCGAAGCTTTGGGAGGAGCAGAGGTTCTTGAAGTCAGCAGCTGCACCGCAGACAAGCTGAACTCCTTTGACCGTCTTATTTTCGGGACCTCAACATGGGGAATCGGCGATCTTCAGGACGACTGGGAGAGCGGTATCGGCCTGCTTGCAAACATCGATTACAGCGGCAAGACCATAGCCCTTTTCGGACTGGGAGACCAGGAGGGATATCCCGACTCCTTTGTTGATGGTATGGGAACCCTCAGGGACAAGATTACAGCAGCCGGAGGCTCTATTTCCGGTGCATGGCCCGTTGAGGGATATAATTTCGATTCCTCCACAGCCGTGGACGGCGACTCCTTTGCGGGACTTGCACTGGATGAGGACAACCAGTCACACCTGTCCGAAGACCGCATCAAAGAGTGGGTAGCCCTTCTTTAATAACGCCTCTTAATATGCGCTTGTAGCTCATAATTTGTATTCTTTACTAAACCGGCCTCTTTCTCCGAAGGGGCCGGTTTTCTTTTTCAGGCGATCTTTACAACCTCGTCAAACTCCCTTCTGGGACTCTGGGGAAAGAGGGACTTCCCGGTATCGTGATAACCCAGACTGATCAGCATTACAACATCCCTGGCACCATCTATATGGAAGGCATTTTTGACGCCGTCGAAGTCAATGCCGCTCATGGCATGGGAGTCGACACCCCTGTCCCTGGCGGCATACATGATGGACATGGCCAGAAGACCCGCATTGCTTTCGGCGAATTTAATCTGCCTCTCCTCGGATGATCCGTAGAGGAAGGCTGCCGCATCCATGGCTCCCTTTGTCTTCTCCTCACCGAAATTCTCCTTCATATAGGTCCAGTGGGGATTATCTTCATCATAGGCTTCCCGGTTTCCCACAACAATCAGGGTCACCGGTGCCTCCAGAATCTTCGGCTGCTGATTGGCATTTTCATAAAGATTTTTCTTTGCCTCATCAGAGCAAACAGCAATAATATCCCAGGGCTGAAGATTGAAGGCAGACGGAGCCTTTACCGCTGTGTTGATAATCTCTCTGAGGAGATCACTGCTGATATCCTTCTCTTTATCAAAAAAATTGACAGAACGTCTGTCGAAAATTGCACTCATTTAATTACCTCCAAATATAACTAACTAGTAATATAAGATTTTAACTGCCGCCTAACCCGGCATTTCTTACTGAAGTTCACTCTCTTCCGGTCAGCTTTTTCAGCAGCCCCAGAAGAACTTCCTTCTCTTCCATTTTCAGGGGTGAGTAGAGACGGTCCAGAGTCTCCACATGAATCGGAAAGAGGGCGGTCATCTTCTCCCTGCCCTTCTCACTCAGACTAAGAACACTGGCCCTCCCGTCATCGGGGTCCTTCCTCCGGAGGACCAGTCCCTCTTTTACAAGGTTGGCCACCACAACAGTCATATTGCCCCCGGTGGAGAGGGTCTTCTCGATAATCTCACAGATTCTGAGGTCCCCCTTGTGATAGAGCATCTCAAGTACACCGAACTGGGAAATTGTCAGACCGGCGGCGCTGATATTTTCCATCTCACCCTTCCTCAGATGCTGCATCGATCTTAACAGGGCTATCATCAGCTTCAAATTCATATCACTCTCGTCGCCGTACTTAATCTTTTCCATGACTCAAACATAATACTAACTAGTAATATATTCAAGTTATTTTTTTACTGATTACAGGATTCCGGTATACAGATTACTTTTCCGAGGCCTTATAGATACGGTCCATAACCGCCCGTCCGATGCCCTCTTCGGGAATACGTTCAGCGTAGATACACTCCGCTCCGGACTGATCCAGGGTATGGAGGGCCGAGAAGAGCCGTGATGCCGCCTCCACCGGATTTCCCCCGGGAGTCAGAACCTCTGAAAAGGCAAAACCTTCGCCCCGGGAAGGATCACTGTAGATCAGGGCAGCTGCACCCGCCTTGTCAGGAACAAGGGAGGGATCGTCAACAATATGAAGGGGTGTCCGGGGTGAGTAGTGCATCTCCAGCTGTCCGGGAGCCGTGGGTGAGGTTGTGGTCCGGTTAAACTGATCCACAGGACCGAGGACCGCCTCGATCTCCTGACGGGTCAGGCCGCCGGGTCTGAGAATAATGGGAGTCTCCCTGGTCAGATCGAGAACTGTGGACTCCACACCTACCCGGCAGGAGCCCCCCTCAAGGACCATATCGATCCGGCTGCCGAGGTCCTCCTCCACATGGGAGGCCTCGGTGGGGCTGAGATATCCGAAGGAGTTTGCCGAAGGGGCCGCTACCGCTCCGCTGGACTGCCTGATCAGTTCCAGGGCTATGGGATGGTCGGGCATTCTGACGGCCATGGTATCCAGACCGGAAGTAACCAGAGAGGGAATAATCTCCCGTTTGGGAACAATCAGGGTCAGGGCGCCGGGCCAGAACTTCTCCGCCAGATCATAGATCCGGCTGTCTCTGATATCCGCCAGTTCATCCAGCTTTGCAAGATTCCCTATATGGGTAATAAGGGGATCGAAGCTGGGTCGCTTTTTGGCTTCAAAGATCCTGGCTACAGCCTCTGCATCAAGAGCGTTCCCCCCCAATCCGTAAACCGTCTCTGTAGGGAAGGCCACAAGGCCCCCCGCAAGAATCACCTCGGCGGCTTTCTTAATATTTTCTTCACTGCTGCTGAATATCATCTGTCATTCCTCGGATTTATTCCATTCCATCCTGAAAGACTCCAGCGGTACAACCCTTTCGGGAGTCTTGAAAAGGACATATCAACCTACTATAGATTACATCCTTTTTCCAGAGCATTTCCAGAAGAAACAGATCTAATTTCAGGGATGGAAAACAGTTAGAAAGAATCCGGAGATACGGATCCCTCCGGCTTGCACTTCTCCCGGAACCTCTTATCTGTCATAATACCTTTCAACGGCCCCGGGGCCGGGAATAAGGAGTCTTTCACCAAGCCTATGAACAGTTCAATCATTGCCATTGCCGCCATTATCGGGGGTGCCGCTCTCGGAGCGTCCAGCGGACTCTATATCAAGTCCCTTCCCTTTTCCAGCCTGGCTCTGACAGGATACAGAATGTGCATCCCCTTCCTCTGTCTACAGCCTCTGATGATACGGAGAAAGGTCGCCCTGGGCCCTCCCAGAAGAAGAAAGCAGGTTGTCATTGCATCGGTTCTCAACGGAATCAGAATGCTTCTCTATGTGCTGGCCTATAAACTTACCAGCATTGCCAGCGCGGTAGTCCTCCTCTACCTCTGGCCCCTCTTCGCCCTGATTATCAACGGCATCTATAGAAGGGAGAAGCCCAACCTCCGGGAAATCGTGCTGATTCTTCTGGCAATCGGGGGGGTCGTCCTGCTGAACTTCCAGAAGGGATTCAGTTTCTCCGGAGAGGCGATGCTCGGAAATATCAGTATGATCCTGTCGGCACTGATCTTCTCGGTGGCTACCCTGATTTTCAAGGAGGCCCTGAAGGATCATGACGAGGGAGAGGTTGTCTACTTCCAGAATGCCCTGGGGGCCCTGGTGTTCCTGCCCTTTATGATTGCCGAGTCTGTCGGCGCTCCGGCAGCAGAGATCGGACTTGGTCTGGTCTACGGACTTTCCGTAGGGATTCTGGCATGGGGATTCTACTTCTTCGCCCTCAAGCGTCTGCCCCTCTTTCAGTACAGCGCCCTGACCTATATTGAGGTGTTTTTCGGTGTGGTATTCGGAATTCTCTTTGTGGCAGAGGATATGACCCTGCTGAAGACGGCAGGAATTGCTCTGGTGCTGCTTGCTTCGGTGCTCTCCCGATTCAGTCCGTCTCCGGGCAAAGCAGAAAAGTCTCAGGCACCCGGGAAGTAGAAGCCGGCAGCTTCTGCCTCCGGCGGTACCGAATTCCGCGCAGGAAGCTGCCCGCCGGTATCTTCTTGAGACCCGGCAGGCCGGTTTTCAGTTCACGCTGTTGATGGTCTTTCCATCCATAAAGGACTTCAGATTGTCCACGGCGATATTCATCAGTCTGCTTCTGGACTCCAGAGGAGCCCAGGCGATATGGGGTGTGATGTAGCAGTTGGGAGCCGTCAGCAGCACATTGTCATCCAGAATGGGCTCCGTTGAAACAACATCAAGCCCGGCAGCCCGGACCTTTCCGCTCTTCAGTGCCTCTGCCAGATCCTTCTCAACAATCAGGGGTCCCCTGGAGGTGTTGATAATAATCACGCCGTCCCTCATCCGGGCGATGCTCTCCTTGTTGATCATCCCCTTTGTGGACTCAAATAGGGGACAGTGGAGGGAGATCACATCGGCCTGAGTCAGAACCTCGTCCAGGGTGCCGTAGGCCATTGTGTCGCAGACCAAGTCCTTGTTCTGGTACTCGTCAAAGGCGAGAACCTTCATGCCGAAGGCCTGGGCAATTTTACCTGCCGCCTGACCGATCCGACCGTATCCGATGATTCCCATGGTCTTTCCCGCCAGTTCGGTAAGGGGGAAGTCCCAGTAGCAGAAGTCGGCGCAGGCGGTCCACTTGCCCTCCTTTACCGTATCCGCATGCTCTTTGACATGATGACAGATGTGGAGGAGCAGTGCGAAGGCAAACTGGGCAACAGCGGTTGTTCCGTAGGTGGGAATATTGCAAACGGGGATTCCCGCCGCGGCAGCCGCATCCACATCGACAACATTGTACCCGGTGGCTAGAACACCGATATATTTGATTCCGGGGCAGGCCTTGATTGTTTCGGCCGTCAGCGGGGTCTTGTTGGTAATCACCGCTTCGGCATCACCGATCCGGCTGAGAATATCCTTCTCTTCGGTTCTGTCATAACAGCTGAACTCACCCAGCTTTTCCATTCCCTCCCAGGAGAGATCTCCGGGATTGAGGGTATATCCGTCCAAAACTACAATTTTCATTGTTTTAATCCTCTCTGTAATTTACTACATTATCCACCGGTCATATGAATATCACAAGAGAAAGCCCTTCAGGACAAAAAAGTAAACACAATGTATAATAGCTTCATGAAGATCAAACACCACGCAATCCGGCTGATTCTCCCGGCAATTCTTATATTCGGACTCACCCTCCCCCTGGCAGCCCAGAACTCCCAGAGTGATAAAAAGATATCCCTTGCGGTCCTTCCCTTTGAGAATATGAACAAAGACCCCCGGCAGGAGTATCTCTCGGGCCTTATCGGCTCCATTGTCCGGCAGGACCTGAGCGACTCGGGGGCCGTTATCCTGGTTGACCGTAACAACCTCAACGAGGTGCTTGAAGAACAGAAGCTGCAGTTTACCGGTGTGATGGACGACGAGAGCATTATCGAAACCGGACGCCTTGTGGGCGCCGAGTACATCCTTAAGGGAGGCTATGTTTTTCTGGGAGAAGACCTCTTTCTTAACCTGGACCTGATCAGCACCGAAACAGGGAGGAGCTTCAGCTTCTCCGAACGGGGCTACCGGGAGAATATAGTTCATGCCATAACAGAGAAACTTCTCAGTCATCTGACAGGCCGGGAGTATACCCTGCAGTCAGACGGAGGGGAGCGCTCCATCATTGCCAAGAGCCAGCAGGAGCCTGGACGGGTCCTCCTCTTCTCCCATATTATCGATGCCCGGATCTATGTGGACGGAGACTTTATCGGCTACACCACCGGAGACGCCACTATCCCTTATGAGATTGTGCTCTCCGCTGGCAGGCACAGCATCCGGACCCACCTGACTCAGAACTTCGGAGTTGTCAAGACTCCCGAAATAATCTTCTCCGACTGGAGTCATGAGTTCACCCTGAAACCGGGACAGACTCTGGTTCTTGAAGACAGAACAAACCACTTCAACTCCATCCTCTACGACATGCAGCAGGTTATCAGAGAGAGGATTGAGATAAAACCCGGTTCTAATGAGCCTGCCGAGGCAAGTCATGAAGCATCATTTACCGACAGACAGGGAAAGGTTTACGAGATCACTCTGGACATTACATTTCTTGAAAGCCCCGAGGGAGAAGGCCTTGCCAAGATCCGTCTGATCTATGACGGAGAGGAGCAGATTCTGGAGTACAGCTGTCCTGCCGGAGAGAGAAAGGATTTCAAACTGGATCTGGACAAGTCGGAACTCCGGCTGGATATGGAGTGCGATTCCGACTGGAACTGGCGGCTGAACTACTCCATCTGGAGGACCGATATTTATCAGGGGCTCCACCGCGAGGAGCCTCATCAGACTCCCTGATCCCGGCAGTGCAAAAACCGGGAGGACCTTAAAACAGTCCCCTCTCCTTTCTGTAGGCCACTGGGGGAACACCGTAGTTCTCCTTGAAGAGCCTGTAGAAGTAGCCCAGGTTCTCAAAACCCAGAGACAGGGCTATATCCAGAACCGCCGTGTTGGAATGCTCCAGCATCAGGGCTGCATGCTCCAGCTTCAGTGAGTTGAGCCAGGACGAGGGTGTTGTCCCCAGACAGCGGCGGAAGGTCCTGGCAAGGTGTTCGGCTGACCGGGAGGAGAGCCTCACTAGGTCGGTCAAAGTAAGGACCTCCACGGCCATCCTGTTCTCCACCTCCATAATCAGATCCTTCAGCCAGAGGGGATATTCGTCACTGGCCTCCCCCGCTCCTTCGGGAGGCCCCATCAGTTCGGCGGCCAGATTCATAAGAAACCCGCCCAGAAGGAGATCGCCGTACTCGCTCTTCTGATAGAGAAAGAGCTGTTCCAGCTGTTCGGTGATCCAGACCTGACGGCTTCCCCGGAAGCATGTGCTGATCCGCCGGTTTCCCTGCTCCGCCCCGGCTGTCCATCCGAAGGCCTTCTCCATTCCCGGCATCTCCAGAATTCCCGTCCAGTAGGGCAGCGGCAGAATCAGATTAAAGAAGTCAAAGTTCCTGCCGCTGAGACTGTGGTACTCCTCCTCGGCAATGGAGACAAAATCACCCTCCCGCATCTGAATCCTACCGGCGTCCAAGGTGTGGAGGAGCTCACCTCCGAAGAGGTAGTAGAATTCAAAAACATCCCTGTGCCTGTGCCGGGGATAGGTCCAGGACTTTCCGCTTCTGATCCTGTAGAGAGCATAGTTGTAGGGTCTGATTTCTGAAAGCTGTACCGGCCTGACCTCGGACATTGCTGCAGACCTCCCGCAAATATCAAATATGTATAATAATATATCATATATTCGTTAGATAAGATCAAATCCAGAGGAATAAAATAGCTTATAATATAGAATAATCAAACCAAGGAAGAAGAGATGAAACAGAACTATATATTCCCCCCGGACTTTATCTGGGGATCGGCAACCGCCTCCTATCAGATCGAGGGAGCCTGGCAGGAAGACGGCCGGGGTGAATCCACCTGGGACCGCTTCTGCCGCAGACCCGGAAAAACCGTCGGCGGAGACACCGGTAATGTGGCCTGTGACCACTACCACCTCTACAAGTCCGACGTGGCCCTGATGAAGGAGATCGGACTGAAGAACTACCGCCTCTCCATCGCCTGGCCCCGGATACTCCCCGAGGGAGAGGGCAAGGTCAACCAGAAGGGACTGGACTTCTACAACAGCCTGATCGACGAGCTTCTCGGCGCGGGAATTGAGCCCCTGGTCACTCTCTTTCACTGGGACCTGCCCCAGGTTCTTCAGGACCGTTACGGCGGATGGAAGAGCCGGAAGACGGCGGAGCTCTTTGCCGACTACAGTGATGTGGTCAGCCGCAGCCTGGGAGACCGGGTAAAGAAGTGGGCCACCATCAATGAGATCATGTGCTTCACCACCCTGGCCCACAAAAATGACTACCACGCACCGGGGGGACTGGAAGATGCAAAGACCACCAATCAGACCGTCCACAACGCCCTGCTGGGACACGGCCTTGCGGCCAGGGTCCTGAAGGAGAACGTCAAGGACGCTTACGTAGGACTGGTAGACAATAACGAATGCCCCTGGCCCGTTATGGATACCGAGGAACACCGTGCCGCCGCCCGGAAGGCCTGGCAGGAGAGAAACTCCCAGCGCCTCTTCCCCATGATGACCGGTGAGTATGACCA
This sequence comes from Spirochaeta sp. UBA5339, assembly GCA_002408085.1. Classification (GTDB taxonomy): domain Bacteria; phylum Spirochaetota; class Spirochaetia; order DSM-2461; family DSM-2461; genus Oceanispirochaeta. The sequence continues at coordinate 307,494 of DHQL01000007.1, read as the reverse complement.
GACAGCCTATGAGCGCCACTACGGTCCCCTCCCCGACTTTACAGATGAAGATATGAAGATCATCTCCACTCCTGTGGACTACTTCGGAGTCAACTACTACAGCTGCGCCCCCGTCCGTGCCGCGGACAACGAGGCGGGCTACGAGGTGGCCGAGGTTCCCGCCAAATATCCCCGGACCGAGATGGATTGGCCCATTACCCCCGACTCCATCTACTGGAACCTGATGTATATGAAGGATTTCTTCCCCGAGACCCCTGTCTACATCACCGAGAACGGTATGGCCGCCGATGACAAGATGGAAGAGGACGGTACTGTGCGGGACTACGACCGCGTCGAATACCTCAGAACCCACCTGCGCGCCTGCCACCGGGCCATTGAAGAGGGAGCCAACCTGAAGGGTTACTACCTCTGGTCCCTGATGGACAACTTCGAGTGGGCCTTCGGCTACAGCCGCCGCTTCGGCATGATCCGTGTGGACTATGACACCCAGAAACGGACAGTCAAGGAGTCGGGAAAGTATTACAGTCTTGTAATGAAGGAAAACCGGGTCCTCTAGTCTTGATTTAATCAGCCCTTTCCTGTCCTATGGGTTATACTTTTTAGGACAGGAGGCTGTTCATGAGCCGAAAGCTACTCAATCACCTGTCGGGTGAACTCAAAACCCTCGAAGAAGAGGGCCTCTATAAAAATGAAAGAATCATAACCACTCCCCAGCAGTCCAGGATTGCCGTCAGGTCAGGCGGCGAGGTTCTGAACTTCTGTGCCAATAACTACCTGGGTCTGGCCAACCATCCGGAGCTGATCAAAGCTGCATCGGAATCTCTGGAGAAGTACGGCTACGGCCTGTCTTCAGTCCGCTTTATCTGCGGCACCCAGACCATACACAAGGAGCTGGAGGCGGCGATCTCGGAGTTTCTGAAAACCGATGATACCATCCTCTACTCCTCCTGCTTTGATGCCAACGGCGGACTCTTTGAGACCCTCCTGGGCCCCGAGGACGCAGTAATCAGCGACGAGCTGAACCACGCCAGCATTATCGACGGCGTACGGCTCTGCAAGGCCCGGCGCTACCGCTATAAAAACAACAGCATGGCGGATCTGGAGAAACAGCTGAAGGCGGCCTCCGACGCACGGTTCCGTCTTATCGCCACCGACGGCGTCTTTTCCATGGACGGCACCATTGCCGACCTGAAGGGAATCTGCGACCTGGCTGAGAAGTACGACGCCCTTGTGATGGTGGACGACTCCCACGCCGTGGGTTTTATCGGCGACACAGGCGCGGGAACCCCCGAGCTCTGCGGCGTTCAGGACCGGGTGGACATCATTACCGGAACCCTGGGCAAGGCCCTTGGCGGCGCCTCCGGAGGATACACCTCGGGACGTCAGGAGATAATCTCCTGGCTTCGCCAGAGATCCCGGCCCTACCTCTTCTCAAACTCCCTGGCCCCGGTGATGACGGCCACCGCCATCAGAACCATCGAGCTTCTCACAGAGAGCGGTGAGTTGAGAGAGAAACTGAAGAGCCACACAGCCCGTTTCCGCTCAGCCCTGAAGGACGCCGGTTTTACCATTGTGGAGGGAGAGCACCCCATCGTGCCCCTGATGCTGGGAGACGCCGTTCTGGCGGGGAAGATGGCGGATATGCTCCTTGAGAAGGGTATCTACGCCGTGGGCTTCTCCTATCCCGTCGTGCCCATGGGCAAGGCACGGATTCGCTTCCAGATGTCCGCCGCCCACAGCGCGGAGGATGTGGAGTACGCCATCGAACAAATTATAGCCTGCGGAAAGGATCTGGGAGTCATCAAATGAAAGCACTTGCCAAAACAGAAAGAAAGCCCGGTCTCTGGATGATCGACGCTCCCATGCCGGAGTATGGTCCCAACGACCTTCTTGTTAAAATCAAAATCACCGCCATCTGCGGGACAGATGTGCATATCTACAACTGGGACAAGTGGTCTCAGAATACAATCCCCGTCCCCATGATCACGGGACATGAGTTTGTGGGGACCATTGAGGCCCTGGGAAGCGAAGTTTCGGGCTTCAGGATAGGCGACAGGGTCACAGGAGAGGGTCACCTCACCTGCGGCCACTGCCGGAACTGCCGTGCCGGAAAGCGCCACCTCTGCCGGAACACCGAAGGAATCGGCGTCAATCGTACCGGCTGCTTCGCCGAATACCTGGTTATCCCCGCGGACAACGCCTTCAAGCTGGATGACTTTATCTCCGACGAGGCAGCGGCGATCTTCGACCCCTTCGGCAACGCCGTCCATACGGCCCTCTCCTTCGACCTTGTGGGTGAGGACGTTCTGATTGCCGGAGCCGGCCCCATCGGGATTATGGCAGCCGCTGTGGCCCGTCATGCGGGAGCAAGGTACATCATTATCACAGACGTGAACGAGTACCGCCTCAATCTGGCCCGCCAGTTCGGGGTAACCCGTGCAGTGAATGTGGCCAGGGACAATCTTCAGGATGTTATGAGCGAACTCCATATGCTCGAGGGCTTCGATGTGGGACTTGAGATGTCCGGAAATCCTGCGGCCCAGAGGGATATGTTTGAACGGATGAACAACGGCGGCCGTGTCGCCCTGCTGGGGATTCCCCCGGGAGAGTCATCGGTGGACTGGAACCAGATTATCTTCAAGGGTCTCCACCTCAAGGGAATCTACGGCCGGGAGATGTTTGAAACCTGGTACAAGATGGCCGCCATGATCCGCTCGGGTCTGGATATCACCCGGATCATCACCCACCGGATGCCGGTGGACGAGTTTGAAAGGGGATTCGAGATTATGGCCGGCGGTCAGGCGGGAAAGATTCTGCTCTACTGGGATTAGCCCCTGCAATACCTGCGGTCCAGCAATACAGGAGGTCCTGCAGGACCTCCTGCTCCGTCGGGCTTCCAGAGGACCTGTCAGGCGGGGATTTTTCCCCGCCTGAACAAGGGATCTCCCCTGACGCCTATTGAACAGACGACATCAGGACACTATAGTGAGCTATGAAAAATCTGAAAGCGAACCTGGCGCTCTACGGCTTCGGCTATTTTTTTATTTTCGGAGCCCTGGCCACTCTTATACCATTCTTTCCCCTGGTCCTTCAAAGCAAGGGTCTGGCACCCTCTCGAATCGGTTTTCTACTGGGAAGCTATGAACTCTTCAGCATAATCGGACTCATGGTCATCGGTCACTTCTACGACCGTTTCCGTTCTCCCCGGAGAACAATATTTACTATATGTTTTCTGGCGGCCCTGACACTTTATCTGATCTCCAGTACAGCCTCGGTCATACTGCTTATTACCCTGACCCTGGCCCTGGGATTTGTTGTCAAATCACCCTCGGCCCTGCTGGATGCCCACTACGGGCAGATTGTCCCGAATGCGGAGAAGAGCTACGGCAAGATCAGACTCTTCGGCAGTATCGGCTACTCCCTGACGGCTCTGGGAATTCAGCTTACGGGAGTTGTAGACCCCTCCAGACCCCTGACGGTATTTTACGTTTATCTTCTGATGATTGTTTCGACTATGATAGTCCTGCCCCTACTGCCCAGGGCGGAGCAGCACCGGACGGAGCATAAGGGTCCATCTTTTATGACAGGCATCAGATCATTTCCCCGGGTCTACTGGATCGGGCTGATAATCGCCTTTTTCAACCAGCTGGGAATGTCGGGTCACTACACCTTCTTCTCACTGCTGATCAGCAACAAATTCGGCCGCAGCGATGTGGGAGGTCTCTGGGCGGTAGGTCCCGTGCTGGAGATTCCCCTCTTCTTCTTCTCCACTTATCTTCTTAGAAAGCTGGGAATAAGAACTCTCTGGATTATCGGACTGGCTTCAGGCTTTATCCGGATGCAGGTATACTCCCTGGCCGGCGGGCTTCTGCCCCTCTACCTGGTTCAGCTGATTCACAGCGCCGCCTTCGGATTCAACCACCTCTGTATCGTCACCCTGATCACACGCTATGTTGCTCCGGACAACAGGGGAATGGCCATGTCCCTCTACTCGGCCCTGGGCCTGGGACTCTCTCTGTTTGTGGGGGGCTTTCTGGGAGGATGGGTCCTGGAGATGACAAACTACACCGTACTCTTCCAGATCCTCTCACTGTTCCCTGTTCTGGGCATCGCGACATCCGCCTTCTTCCTCAAGTCCGAGGGAGATCCGGAGCCAAGCCCGGCGGCGGGCTGATTACAGAGACCCGCCGAGGCAATTCTGTCCCGCCGGGTCACTCCTGTTCCGCCATGCTCCCGGATCACAGATCCGGGGAGGCAGACATTACTACCAGTTCACTTCACTCCAGCCGCTGCCGCTGTTCTCTGAGATGGTGAAACTCTTTGCCTTCATATCGGCCTGCAGTCTGATTGACACTCCTTCAAGAGTTCTTACAATCTCCAGCTCTCCTTCGGCCGTGGACTTTTCAAGAGTAAACTCCCCGGCAAAGGCGGGATGGCTGTTGCGCAGCTTCATCAGCCTGCTAAGGGCCGCCACAACGGGACGTCCCGTCTCGGACCCGATCTCTTCAAGAGTGTAGCCGTGACGGTTGATGTCCCGTCCGTTCTTCGTCTTCTCCACAAGATCGATATCGTTGGCCCCGGCCAGCATGCCCACATAGTAGACCTGGGGAATTCCGGGGGCAAAGAACTGTATGGCCCGGGCCAGCAGGTAGGCTGCGTCGTCCTCACCGAGGGCCGAGTAGTAGGTGCAGTTGATCTGGTAGATATCCAGATTGTTGTATTCCTCGGAGCTGTAGCGGCGGTTGACGTTTGAGCCCTTCTCATAGAGGGCATTGCAGGTCTCGTCCACCTCTTCGGGGGTGAGGAGATCCGCCACATCCACAACGCCAATGCCGTCATGGGTATCCAGGGTTGTAAACTGATGGCGGGGACAGATATCAAACCACTCGCCCAGGCGGTCGGCCCGGCCCGTATAGAGTCCATGAAGAAGGAGCATGGGCAGGGCAAAGTCATAGACGCCGTACTCCTTTTCCGCCAGCTTAAGGGGGATGGAGTAGTGCTCATGAATCTCGGGAAGAAGCTCCACGCCTCTCTCTCCCAGTTCGTCCCGCAGTTCACCGAGGATCTCCCAGATCTCCGGCTCCAGAAAAAAGCAGGAGGTTCCCGCCTTCTTGGTCACATAGGCGAAGGCATCCAGACGGATCATCGCCGCACCCTGGTCCGCCAGAAAGTTCAGACTCTCCCGGATATACTTCCGCCCTACCGGTGAGTTCACATCCAGATCGATCTGCTCCTCGGAAAATGTGCACCACACCTTGCGGAGGGTTCCGTCTTTGTGGGTGACTTCGATCCAGGGAGCACGGGGTTTACGGGTGTAGATCTTAGCAAGCTCTTCCTTTGTAAAATCTCCATCCGCTTTGACCCGGTCAACAGGCAGAAAAAGCTCCGCCCAGGGGCTTTTATCTCCATTCTCGGCAAAGTCCCTGAACTCGGCGGACTGACGGGAGAGATGGTTGATCATAAAGTCCACCACAAGGTCGTAGCTGCCGCTTATTGCTCTGAGATCCTCCCAGCTGCCGAAGGCGGGATCAATATCCCTGTACCCGGTGGGAGAAAATCCCCGGTCCCCGGAGGAGGGAAAGAAGGGCAGTATATGGACCCCCGTCTGACAGCCGGAAAGAGGACCGTCCAGGACCTTTTTCAGATCCTTGAGATTGCTCCCGAGACTGTCGGGATATGTGATTAATTGAATGCCGTTTTTCATATAAAACCTCTTTGCTGCCGGCCTCTGTATTATACAGGCCCCGGCGGAATACACTCCCATGGAGTGCAAAAAGGCCCCGAACCGGGGCCTTCAGAATTAACAGTTCACAGGAATCACTTGATAGATCCGGCCACCATACCCTTGATTATATGCTTCTGGGCTGCAAGAAACAAAACAACAATGGGAATCATCGCCATAAGAATGGCCGTCATAATCAGGTCCCACTGCTTCACATAGGCACCGGCAAAGTTGGCTACAGCCAGAGGTATGGTCTGGATTCTGTTTCCCACACCCAGCACCAGCAGGGGCAGAAGGTAGTCGTTCCAGATCCAGATGCCGTTCAGCACAACCACCGTGGCATGGATGGGTCTCAGAATGGGTGAAATAATGATGTAGAAGGTCTGAAAACGGCTGCATCCGTCGATCTTGGCGGCCTCTTCAAGCTCAAATGGAATGGACTTGATAAAACCGTGATAGAGGAAGACCGACAGGGAACAGCCGAATCCCACATAGGCCAGGATCATTCCGAAGTAGGTCCGCAGCAGCCTGATTCCTGTTACCATAAAGATGCTCCGGAACCAGGAAAGGAGGGGAAACATCACTATCTGGAAGGGAATAACCATGGCTGCCACAAAGAGCAGAAAGATGGCGTTGGAGAGCTTTGTTTTTGTCCGTACCAGTACCCATGCGGCCTGACTGGAAAGCACCGTAATGGCCACAAGAGAGAGGGAGGTGATTATGATGGAAGACATAAAGGACTGAGGATAGCGGATATTGGTATTGGACCATATCTTGCCGAAGTTCACCGCAATCTGAGACCAGCTCTGGGGCATTCCCAGGGGATCGACGGTAATCTGAAAGGCATCCTTCGCCGAGTTGATAAGCACTATGAAAAAGGGAAAGAGAAAGGCCAGAAAGATCAGAGCCGTTACTATCTCCAGGGCAATGGGGTGTTTAAAACTCTTCTTCATCACATTTCCACCTCTTTCTTCTTGTTGATACTGACCTGTACCAGAGAGATCACAATCAGTACCAGGAAGAAAATTACCGCCTGAGCCTGGGCCATGGCCATTCTGTTACGGACAAATGCCGTGTTGTAGATATTCAGGGCCAGAAGCTCCGTACCCAGAAGGGGGGTCTCCATAAACATGGACGAGGGTCCTCCCGCTGTGAGAGAAACGTTCACATCAAACTGTTTGAAGGACTGAACCAGTGTAAGAAACATGGTAATGGTAAAAGCCTGGGCAATCATGGGGATGGTGATATGGCGTACACGCTCCACATTGCTCGCACCGTCAATCCTGGCTGCTTCATGAAGCTCGGCAGGTACAGACTCCAGTGCGGCCACATAGATCATCATTATATAACCGGCGTACTGCCAGGTTCCCACTGTAACAAGGGCCATAAGGGCTGAAGATCTGTTCCCAAGAACCAGATTTCCCGGATCTCCCAGAAAGCTCAGCCCCGGGAGAATGTCCCCCAGAGAGGGAATCGCATTGTTGAAGATAAACTGCCAGATATATCCGAGGATAAGTCCTCCGATCAGGTTGGGAATAAAGAAACCAACCCTGTATATATTCTTGAATTTAAGCTTGCTTGTAACAAAAACAGCCAGAAGGAAGGCTGTTACATTGATGGCAAGCATGTTGATCACCGTATAGATCAGGGTGAGAAGGAATGAGTAGATAAAAGAGGGGTCCCTGAAACTCTCGGTAAAGTTGGTAAGACCCACAAAGTCCAGAGTTGCACCGGCCCTGGCCGTTGAACTCCAGTTGGTAAAGGAGTAAAAGGCACCTATGAAAAAGGGAATAATAATAACCATAAGAAAGGCAAAGAGAATTGGTGTTAAAAATACCCAGAAAACTATTCTGTTTTCCTGTTTGTCTGTCATATAAAATCCTAAAAATAAACCCTGACGGGTAAGACAGGGACAACTGCCTCAGATGAGGCAGCCGTCCCTCAGGGGTCAAAAACTGTTACTGTCTGTTTTCAAAGGCATCAGTCAGCAGTTCAACAAACTGAGCCTTGTCGATTGCGCCGATGGCAAACTGATTGTAGATGGGAGCCAGGACCTGATCTCTGAAGTCTCCGGAGAAGTTGTACTGATTCCACGAGTACACCTTGCCAGCAGCATTGTACTGCTGTACAGACTTGGAAAGCTGTCCGTCGGGCTGAAGGGTGATATTACCGAAAGCGGGGAGCATACCGGCTTCTTCAACCATAAACTTCTGACCTTCTGCTGTGTAAACCATATCATTCAGGAACTGTTTGGCCGCTTCCAGGTTTTTTGAGTCCTTGTTGATAACATAGTAGGAAGGAGCCGAAACAAAGATACCGTCGGTATCGGCCTTCATTGAACCGTGGGGAGCATAACCCATAGTAAAGGTGGCGTTGGCCTGCTCCATATTGGGATCTACCCAGTTACCCTGGTGGAGGAAAACTGTTTTTCCGGTGGCAAAGGCGCCGACCTGAGCATCGTAGTTCCCTGTTGTCAGGATGGACTTGTCACCGTATTCAAAGAGCAGTTCAACCCAGTCAGCGTACTCACCGAGTCTTTTGGCATCAACATTTCCGGCAATCAGATCATTGGTTACAGAGAGATCTCCGTAGGGAAGACCGTTGGAAAGAAGGGAGTTGAAGTTATGGTGTGCGGTTACCCATCCCATCTCGGCGCTGGCTGCCATGGAAACAACGGAGATGATTCCCAGTTCGTCCTTCATGGAGTCGAGCTTTTCAAAGGCCGCCTTGTAGGCCCCGTAATTTGTCAGTGTAGAGGGATCGATTCCCGCCTTGTCCAGAAGATCCTTGTTGTAGGCCATTCCCCAGCCTTCAACGGCTACAGGAAAACCGTAGGTCTTGCCGTCAACCTGGAAAGCGACTGAAGTATCATTGACCCAGGGCTGATCAGACATATCCAGAATCAGACTTTCCCACTCGGCAAAGTCTTCGATACCGGCAATGATAAAGATGTCGGGCATCTCTCCCGCCGCGTAGTCGGCTCTCAACTGCTGTCCCATTGTTACGGAACTGCTTCCGCCGATGGATTTCATAACCGCCTTGTTGCCGGTTTTTTCCGCCCAGAGGGCTCCGTATGCCTGAAGCTGGGGATCAATTTCAGGTTTGTTCTGCATCAGAGTTACAGATCCGCCTTTTCCTCCATCCTGAGATCCGGCAGCAAAAGCTGCTGTAGAAACCGCAAGAATTAGAAGTACTGTAAGAACTCGTTTCATGAATATCCTCCATATTTTTTGAAGAATGGAATCCGTGGTAACGTTTCCATTGGTATGTATCATAATATCCCGACTATTCCAGTTGTCAAGGTTTTTTTTCAATTTTCGGAACCGTTTCCATTTTAATTGAAACCTTACCAGACCGGGGAGCGGTGTGAACATGGTAAATTTAATGGTAGTTTTATAATATTTTACAATTACCGGTTGAGACTCAGCTGTTCCGGTCTACAAGCTCGGGTTCAAGAACGGTCTGGAGAACACGGCTCTCCTCCCCCTCTTCCCGCTGCCTGACCAGCTCAACAACCATCTCAGCGGCTCTGGTACCAAGAATCTCCGAGGACTGTCTTACGGTGGAGAGCTTCATAAACTTGGAAGGAAAGATATCGTCATAACCGACAATGGACACATCACGTCCCGACTCCAGGCGTGCCTGGATTCCGCCGTAGGCAAGGGTATCGGAAAAATAGAAGAGACCGTCCAGGGATTTATCGTTCAAAAGGCTCAGGGTAATATCGTAGCACTCCTCTTCGGAGTTGATGCAGAGCTCGGAAACCTGAATATCCCCGATACTCTCAATATACCGTCGAAATCCCTCGAAACGGTCCACCTGCTGCTGGGATCTGTCGGTTAGCCCGATCATCATTATCTTCTTACAATTCCTGGAGATAAGGTAGTCTGCCGCCAGAGTACTGCCCTTTACGCTGTCGTAGGTTATATAACTGGACTCGGGGTCATGATAGTCTACATATAGAAAGGGAATCTTATGAATCTCAAGAACCTCCTGCTCTGCCTGAGTAAGGGGAGGATCTCCCAGAGTCAGTACGGCTGTCAGCCTCTGTTCCACAATATGGTGAACCACAGAATCATGGCCATGATCGGTATTGAAGATCATAATATTGAACTGCTCCGCCTTGAGTCTTCCATGGATATGCTTGATCAGTTCAAAGAAAAACTGGTTCTCCACAACCGGAAGAAGAAGGGCCACGGTGGCCTGTGAGTGGGAGCGTTTCACCAGCATCCGGGCTGCGCCGTTGGGAACATAGTTCAGCTCCCTGGCAATTCTGATTACCTCGGACCGGGTGCTCTCCTTCACATTGGGACTGTTGTTGAGAACCCTGGAGACCGTTCCGATTCCGACACCCGCCTTTGCGGCAATATCCTTGATTGTAACCTTCTCACCCACTTAACACCTCACCTTGAACTCAAGGAATATTCACCCAGTATACCACTGCAATGTAAACGTTTCCACTTATTTTTTCCCAAATCAGATTCAAGAGAGAACAACGGATATGAGAGAGGAGACAAATCCTTATGATCCGGAGTGCTTAAGAATTCCGCCGGAGTGATTTTCCAGATAGTTCAGAAAATCTTTTTTACCCAGTGGTCTGGAAAAATAGTATCCCTGGATGGTATCACAGCCGGCGTCCTTTAAAAAGTCCAGTTGTTTTTTTTCCTCCACACCCTCGGCGACAATTTTCATATCAAGGTTATGGGCCATATGGATAATATCCTGCACCAGGGCCGAGCCCTTCCGGTCCTCTGGGAGCTCGTCAACAAAGCTCTTGTCGATCTTCAGAATATGAGTCTTGAAGCGTTTCAGATAGGAGAGGGAGGAGTACCCTGTTCCGAAGTCGTCAATGGAGATTCCCACATTCAGCTTATGAAGGCTTTCGAGGATTTCCAGTGTAGCCTGAGAATCCTCCATGGCCACACTCTCGGTAATTTCAAAATTGATGGACTCATAGGGCTGATCCGAGGAGTCGATGATCCGGCTGATCCTTTTCAGAAGATCCCGGTCCCGGAACTGCCTTCCTGAGAGGTTGACGGCCACTTGAAAATCACCGGCAGCAACCTCCTTCATATCCCTCAGATCCAGGAGAACCCGTTCCAGTATCCAGTCGCCCAGCTTAAGGATAAATCCGTTCTCCTCGGCAAGGGGAATAAAGTCGGCTGGTGAGATGACCCTGCCGTCGGCACTGTTCCATCGGATCAGAGCCTCTGCCCCTTTTACGGTTCCGTCACTGACCTCAACCTTGGGCTGATAGAACACTTCAAACTCATCAAGAACCAGAGCCTTGCGCATCCTGCCGTCCAGTTCCACTTTTAGAAGAACATTTCTGTTCATCTCCTCTTCGAAATTGGTATAGCAGTCCTTCCCCCTCTTCTTTGACTGATACATGGCCATGTCTGCATTCTGCATCAGCTGCAGGGGATCTGTTCCGTCTGAGGGATAGCAGGCAATACCCATACTGGCTGTTGTATGAACCTCCAGCCCCTCAATGGAGATGGGTTTATGCAGGGCCTTCTGAAAGCGCCTGACCACATACTCCGTTGACTTACGGGAGTCAATTCCGGGCATCATAACCAGAAACTCGTCGCCCCCCAGGCGCGCGACGGTGTCCTCATCACGGCAGCCCTGCCGCAGGCGTTCAGAGATCTTCTTCAGATAGAGATCACCCACATTGTGGCCCATGGAGTCATTGATATTCTTGAAGTTGTCCAAATCGAGAAACATAACCGCAATCTGAGTACCGGTTCTGTCTGCAAAGGCTATTGCCTGGGTCAGGCGGTCCAGAAAAAGAGACCTGTTGGGAAGACCCGTCAGACCGTCATAGTAGGCCTGATGCCTGAGCTTCTCCTCACTTTTCTTCAGGTCGGAAATATCCTTGAAAACACCCACATAGTATGCCAGCCGGCCCTCTTCACTGCTGATGCTGTTTATGGTAAGAAGGAGGGGGATTTCATCTCCGTTCTTCCGTCTGTCCCAGATCTCCCCTGACCAGTAGCCGTTCCTCTTCAGAGACTCCCACATGGAATTATAAAACCGGCGGTCCTGCCTGTCCGAACGCATTACACCAGGGGTTCTCCCGATCAGCTCATCTTCACTGTAACCGCTGATATCGATATAGGCTGCATTGACCCTCTGGATGACAGCATCGGGATCTGTAATCAGAATGCCGTCCAGGGAGTTGCTGAAGACACTTTCCGAGAGGAGCAGCTGAGCCTGGGCCTCCCGCCTTTCTCGAATATCAGAAAAAAAGAGATAGTAGGCCTTCTGAGAAGGATAGTATGTGATCTGCACCTCATAGTGAAGCCCTTCGGGCTGATACTCAAACACCTCCATCCTCTCCTGCATATCAGAGATTCTGGACTTCAGATCTTCGGGTATAAACTCCTGATCCGGATGCCCCCAAAGGTACATCTGATTCCTTGCTGCAGGGTTGGCATAGAGGATTCTCCCCTCCCCGTCCATCCGGATTACAGGAGAGGGATTTCCTTCTGGAAACTGGGCCAGAATACTGTTCTTTTCTTCAGTATTCTGCCGCTGAACCCTCTCATTCTCCAGATCCTCCAGAAAACTGTTGAACTGTTCGGCAAGCCGGGAAATCTCATCACTGCCGCTGTATTCAAAACGCATAGAGAGGTCTGTTCCCCTCTCCCGGCTCTGTTCAATAAAATCTACCAGGGAGAGCAGGGGGGTGGTTACCATCCTTACGATCTTGCTGTTGATAACCAGGAAGATCAGAATGCTGGCTATCAGAAGGACAAGTATTGAATACAGCATCTTTCTTGGAGCATCCTCATAATCATCAAGATAGACCGTAGAACCGATTATCCAATCGTATTCGGGTATATAGCGGTAGTAGGCCTTCTTGGGTCTGATCACCTCACCCGGATCCTGCCAGTCATAGAGGACCTGTCCCGACTTGTCCGCAATAATCTTCATAAGCAGGTTTACAACTTCCTCATCCAGATCCTCTGAAAAATAGATGTTCTTCCCCTCAAATTCCGGGTGAATAACGATGTCCCCTGTAAGAGATACCACAAAGGGGTAACCGTTCTTACCGCTGGGCATGGAGGCTATGGCCTGCTTCAGATCATTCAGCTGAATCAGGGAGGCCAGTTCATCACGGTATGCAGAGGCTGTAATTATCCAGTCCCAGGGTTCAAAGTACCCCATGGAAAGAGCCTTGCGCCGGCTCTCCTCCTCTCCCGGATTCTTCCACTCATACTCAAGATATCCCGTCCTGATTACTGTCTGCTGCCTCACAAAATCAAACTCCCTGAAATTGACTCCTATAAGGTCCTTAAAGGGATGAATCAGAACCTGGCCGTTATGATCGATTACATAGAAGTACCCCTCATCACCGATGGATACGGCAAGAAGAGATGCTTCAGCCCTCTTCCGGGCCTCGGCCTCGGTAAAAAGGCCTTCCCGATACTGATAATAGAGAGCTTCGATAACAGAGAGCCTGGAGTCCACAAGACTTTCCAGGTGGTTGCGGATGGAGAGCTGTGCGTTGATTCTGAGCATTTCGATTATGGAATCAATTGAGTTTTCCAGTTCCCGTTGCACCGTCTCCTGCAGTCGGGAATGAATTACTGCCGTCAGAACAGTGTAGCTGGGAAATACCAGTAGAAAAAAGAGTAGGGAATAGACCAGAAACAGTTTCAGGCGGATGGATAGAGTTTTGAAACGTGCCATTTTTCCTCTATCCATAAGTCTAAAATATGGATGGGATTAAATCAAAATTGAAAAAAATACCGCCTCACAGGGAGGCGGCGTATCTCAGGTTAGAAATCTTTATCTTATCCGCAGCAGGATGATTTATCCGGTGCATCGGGAACAGACTTCATATCGTGCTCCCTCTTTCCGATCAGCACCAGCGCAAGATAGAGGAGCCCCAGTACTCCGGCGGAAATCACTCCGTAAACCAGGTGGTGTCCCTCTGCTATCTGATAGAAGAGGGTGGATACGGACCAGGCCAGAATGGTTGTATAGGCCACCAGAATAAAGGTGTAGAAACCTCCCATTTCCTGCCGTGCCGCACCAACTACCGCCAGACAGGGGAAGTACATCAGTACAAACAGAAGGTAGGCGAAGGCCGACATGGGAGTAAAGTTTCTGGCGATATGACGGAACACCGCCGTATCACTCTCAATCTCTTCGGCAATCACTTCGCTGTCTTCGGAAATAAGACCGACACCCAGTATATCAAGGGAGCTGATAATGCCGATAAATCCCTCACCAACGGTGGTAAAGGCCTCAACAACGGCGCCTCCGATATCCAGTCCTCCCTCTTCCTCTTCCTCGATAGCGCCGGTTTCGGCCATATCCATTGCGGAATAGAGGGCGTTCACCGTACCCACAATGGCTTCCTTGGCAAAGAGTCCCGTAAAGAGGGCAACAGAGGCAGGCCAGTTCTCCTCGCTGACGCCCATGGGTTCGAAGACAGGGCCCAGAGCCTTTCCGGCATAGGCCAGAACCGATTCCTGAGAGTCCTCGTTTCCGAAGGTGAGTTTCCCGTCTTCAAGGCCCATGGAGCTCAGAACCCCCAGGATACAGACGGCGATTACCACAACAACCCCCGCCTTTTTGACAAAGAGCTTCAGTCTGATCCAGGCGGATTTCAGAATATTTGACGCCTTGGGTTTGTGATAGAGGGGCAGGTCCATTACAAAGTGCGATACACTTCCCTTGAAGAGACTGTTCTTCAGAAGCAGTCCCGTTAAGATGGCCATAAAAAGACCTGAAAGATAGATCAGAAAAACAACCAGCCCTGAAGACTTGCCGAAAAGGGCCGCACAGAAGAGGGCATATACGGGAAGCCGGGCGCCGCAGGACATAAAGGGTGCCATAAAGATGGTCATATACCTGTCCCGTTTGGAGCCAAGGGTTCTGGCCGACATCACAGCGGGGACAGTGCATCCGAATCCCACAACCATGGGAATAAAGGCACTTCCGGGAAGACCTATCCTCCGCATAACCCTGTCTGCAATCACACCGATTCTGGCCATATAGCCCACATCCTCGAGAATGGCAATGGTGAGAAACATAAAAAAGACGACGGGAATAAAGGTGGCCACGGTCTGAATACCGGCACCGATCCCCCCGGCCACAAAGACCGTCAGCCATTCGGGAGAGCCGATCATCTCAAGCAGATGGGTCGGAATATCCACAAAGACCAGCCCTGCCAGAATATCAAAGAAGTCGATAAAGATGGAGCCCACACCGATGGCGAGCCAGAATGTGAGAAACATGGAGACGAAGAAGATGGGGATCGAGGCGAACTTGTTCATTACGATCTTGTCCACACGGTCTGTAAGGCTTTCATTCTCCTTTGTGGAGTAACTGATAACCTGCTTACAGATATCGTCGATCTTCTTATAGGCCTTCTCGGCGCTGAGTCCTATAAAGGATGAGGCAGTCTCCCTGTCATGAAGGAATTCCGTATCCTCTTCAAGGTGTTTTTCCAGCTCCGACAGGGCGTTCTTAACAGAACGGGGATCAACGGAGATTACAGGGATAACACGGACTCCCAGAACCTTCTCAATCTCAGCCTGGTCAACCCTCATTCCCTCCTGCTCGGCCATATCCATCATGTTGAGGAAAACCACCACATGGGGTGTTCTCGCCAGAAGGTCCAGGGTCAGATAGAGGTTGCGGGAGAGGTTGGAGGCATCCACCACATTGATAATCAGATCATGTTCCTGCTGACGGATGACCCTCTCGGCAATCTTCTGGTCTTCCGTGTCGGGACTGAGGTTGTTTGTACCGGGAAGGTCGATAAGGGTAACCTTCTTTCCCATAAAACTGATGCTCCCCTCAACCCTTTCCACGGTAACACCGGGCCAGTTGCCGACTTTCTGGCGGGAACCGGTAAGCTCATTAAATAAAGTGGTCTTGCCGCAGTTGGGAATCCCCGCTATGGCAATGCTGTTCAGATCCATTAATCCGACTCCTTCACAAGAATGACTCTGGCCTCTTTTTTCCTCAGGGCCACACGGCTGTGGCGGAGGCTGAAGACCATGGGATCGTTGATATCGGCACCGGTCCGTTCGACCACTGTACCCTCAACAAATCCCATTTTCATTAGTTTTTCAGAGTATTCAGAACCGGGGTTTTCAAAACCGCTGATTATAAACCGTCCCCCCTTGGGGATTTCGGATAGATTGATTTCTGCTGACAAGGGATTTCTCCTTCAAAAGAGTGACTTCTTTTTTACTTATGCACCACTAAGTTTAATAATCAAAGTTTACTTAGCAGTCTGAAAAGTGTCAACAGTTAACCTTCCTTAACCGGATTAAAGTGCTGGTTTATTGCCCGACATTCGTATACAATTTTAAATTAAGATGACCTATACAATAACCGACCAGGAAATCCTGGACCTTCAGAAGAAATTTCCCTCAGCCCTCAACTACCTGACCACCATCACACTGATACAGAGGGAAGCCGGCAGGGTGGGCAACTCCGTTCTGGCCTCATCCATGGGAGTCTCCAAACCGGCGGCAAACCAGGCCATGGGACGCCTGAAAAAACTCGAACTGGCCGAACAGTCTCCCTACGGAGACATAACCCTGACCGATGAGGGTAAACGCTTCTCCTATGCTGTCCTGAGACGGCACTATCTGGTGGAGCATCTTCTGATTTCAAAACTGGATTACCCCTGGGATAAGTCCGACGATGAGGCACAGAGGCTTCAGTCCTCCCTCTCCGAGGAGTTTACGGAGTACCTCTTTGAATACTTCAACCGCCCCGAAACCTGTCCACACGGCAACCCCTTTCCCGGTTCCTCCCTGGAAAAGGAGCTTCTTGAGGCAAAACGTCTTACCGAAGTCCCCCCGGAAACTGCTCTGACTCTTATACGAATCACAGAGGTGGGGGAAAATGTAGACGGTCTTCTCCCCTTCTGCTATGGTCTGAAACTCATGCCCGGAAAGAAGCTGAAAGTGATCGGCTCCACCACCGGGGAGATGACAATTGAACTGGAGGGCAGGGAGTGCATTGTACCCGTGGAATTTGCAGAGCACCTCTGCATCAAAACGGCATAAATGGGAAGAATTGACTGGAAAGCGGGAAACATGATCTATCCCGTTCCCGCGGCCCTTGTCAGCTGCGGCGGCTGTGAGGACGAGTACAACCTGATAACCGTCTCATGGACAGGAACAATCTGTACCAATCCCCCCCTCTGCTATATATCACTGAGAAAAGAACGGCTCTCTCACGAAATCATCTCAAGGGAGAGGGAATTTGTTATCAACCTGAGCACCGAAGAGACCGCCCGGGCCACCGACTGGTGCGGTGTGAAATCGGGCAGGGAATTTAATAAATTCAAGGAGTGCGGCCTGACAGCCCTCCCCGCCTCCCATGTGAAGGCCCCCATTGTGGCCGAATCGCCGGTGGCCGTGGAGTGCCGGGTCACGGAGATCAAAGAGCTGGGCAGCCATGACATGTTTCTGGCGGAAGTACTCTCGGTGAGTGTGGATGAAAAGTATATGGACCCCGACACCGGCGCCTTTGATATGCATGCCGCAGGGCTCATTGCCAGTGCCCACGGCAAGTACTGCGGTCTTAAGAAGCCACTGGGTCACTTCGGCTACTCGATTAAAAAGAAGAAGAAAAAGCCCCGTCACAGACAGAGGAAAAAGAGGAGCTAAAGTTCCCCCTCAAGAGCATTCTCATAGAAATCCTCAACCGCCCACATCATCCGGTAGTCGGGCCATCCGAACATAAGAGTCTCGCAGACAGTTTTCACCGCCTCCCACTCCCGGCGGCCGTGGCGGACCAGAAGCTCCTGATAGATCAGTTCGGGCAGAAAGGGATCATCGGTCATCTCCTCCCTGGCCTCCATTGACAGGGCGATAATCCGCTCTTCAATCCGGAAGGCCTCTTCATGGTCCTCAAAGTACTCCACCGAATACCGGGCGATATCCTGCATCACCGTCTGGGCGTGCCAGAGGACCTCGGCCCGGGTGGAACCCCAGGTCAGTTCCGGCTCCCTTTCAACCTGTTCCATAAGGGGAGTTATATCCTCTCCGGCCTGAGCCAGGGCCGTAACCCTGTCGCCCCAGCTGACAAAGGGTTCCTGCGAAGCCTGTTCCAGCAGATTGGCGGCCTGCCTGTAGAGTTTGTTCAGTTCTCTCTGGTACCGGGCCCTGCGGAAGTCCCTCAGAAAGCGATAGCTCTCTTCAATGCTGTCACGAGGGGCCTGAAAGAGGGGGTCCTCCTCCAGGGAAGCCTGGAACTCTTCAAGGGCCCGGGAATAGGACTCCTCATCCAGAGAGAGAAGCCCCCTGTAGTAGAGTCTCAGAGCCTCACGGGATTCAGAGACGCCCTTCTGACCGCTCTCCACGGAGTAGTAATTCCCCAGAGCGGCGGCCAGAGCATACTCCAGATCAGAGTACTCCCCGGGAGGGCTTTCGGCGGAATAGGTGAAAAGGATCTCTCCTGTTTCGGCACTGCTGACTTTCACATCTGCCTGAAGCCGTCCGTCCAGAACCAGATAGCTGCCCCGGATCAGATCAGTGGCATTGAGGATCTTTCCCAGCTCCATGGGTTCTTCGGTCAGCCCCGACAGGGAGAGCTTCTGCTGCTTCAGTATCTCCTCAAGGTCCTCCCGCTCCACAAGGGTCAGCCCCGCAGAGGCCAGACGGGTATTCAGACCGTCCGCAAAGGCCCGGGACATCCACTGATCCTCATCCTGCCCTCTTGTATTGTTAAAATGAAAGACCGACAGAACCGGACTCTCCGCAGCACCCGGACCGGTCGGCTGCTCCTGAGCGGAAGGGCTCAATAAGATCAGAAAAGCAAAGACGGGAAGGAGCAGCCTTTTCATTAGAGGGCTCCGGCGAGATCGTCAGTGAAACTGCTGTCGGTTCTGAACTCTTCCAGAACCTTGAGGGCCGCCCGTTCACGGGCCTGCTCGTAGCTGAGACCGCCCTCCTTGAAGGGGCCGTACTCTCTTGAGAAAAGGATGATTCCGTAGTGTTTGAAGCTTACCACTCCCGTAAGTCTGGAAAAGAAGATTCCCCCGGCATCGTCCAGGGCCGGGAAATCCGAAACCACCCAGTCCAGGGTGAACTCATAGGGGGTGTTTCTGCCTCCCGGAAGGATGCTGTAGGGAAGGTTCTTGCCCGATAGAATGGCCAGGAAGGGGATATTCAGCCCTGAATTGATATCCAGCCCCGCCGGCGGCGGTACTGACATCCGGCGGTCCGCGGCCCGTTGCTCCTCCCATGTCGACTTATCCATTCTTACAAGTATCCAGTACCCCCTGTCCGGATCATACCAGCTGTCCATGGTCTCCAGATTTACAAGACTCTGGTTGACGCTCTGGGTGATCCGGTTTTCCAGGGTCTCGCTGCTCACACCGCCGGAGAGCTTCTCCTCCAGCTTGAATTCGGAGATGATATCTACCGAAATGGATGCGGCCAGGTCTGCCTGGGCTCTGGCAATGGCAGCCTCTCTGTCGTCCGCCTCGTTTCCGGTATCCGAACCGCCGATTCCAAAATAGTAGTCCGGATCAGAGGGAGGAAGGCTGAGCCACTCCGGTTCGGCAATGCTCTGGCCGGTCTGTCCCGCACAGGAGAGCAGGATCAGGGGAAATGAGAAAAGAATACTTTTAAGGAAACGATGCATTTAAAACTCCGAAATTACCCGTTGGGGCTGATAAGTAGAAATTATAATGCCACATAGAAACATCATCTAGAGAAAAACGCAACTACAAACAAACTACATGGTAAATTATTTTCCCTGGAACTAATCTAAAAATAGAAGAGCGCCTATATATTATTTCCCTATTTTTCTTTACTACCGGATGGCTAGTGATTATCTTAACAATCTAAAGAGGTATTTAATGATGAATGAAATGATAACAATACCGGAAGAACTTCCCCTGGTTCCTATGAAAGGATCAATTCTCTTTCCCGAGGGTCTCAGTACCGTCAGAATCAGCGGCCTGGCGGAAGATGAGAACCACTTTGCCGACGGCAATCCCAGCGGCCTGGCCGTTGCGGTTTCACTGAAAAAGAACTTTGATCTCTCGGATCTGGAAAAAGGCGACTTCTACTCCGTAGGAACCCTGGCCTTTATTCAGAGTTCGGAATACAGGAACGATGAACTGAAAATCAATCTCCGCGGTGTACAGCGGGTAAAGATAAGCCATGTGGAAAAGAGGTCCCGCCTTCACTTCGCAAGGGTGGAAAACCTGCCGGACATTGATGATATGGATGTTCCCGGAAAGGAGAGCATGCTTAACAGTATGAAAGAACTGGCCAGAGAGATAGCCGGATTCTTTGAAGGCACCGAAAGCGCGGTAAAACAGCTTGAGGCGATCTACCATCCCGGCCCCCTGATGTACGGCATCATCCCCTATCTGAGTATCAGCCGGAGCGAAAAACAGGCCCTTCTGGAGATATCCTCTCTGAAGGAGAGGGGCCTCAAGGTCATCGACGCCATGATTGCCCAGCGGGAGTCCCTCAAGCTACAGGCCGAAATTGCAGGCAGGATGACAGAAAAGGCAAGCAAGAACTACCGGGAGAATGTACTCCGGGAACAGCTCAAGGTCATACAGGCGGAACTCTCGGAGTCTTCCGAGGAGGATGAAGAGGGTTACAAGGAAAGGATCGAGAACTCCGCCATGCCCGATGATGTCAGAAAGACCGCCCTGAAGGAGCTGCAGAAACTGGAGGAACAGCCCCCCAACAGCCCTGAGACCAGAATCATTCAGAACTATCTGGACCTTCTGGTGGAACTCCCCTGGGAGAGCGAAGAGACAATAGAGATAGATCTTACAAGAGCCCGCACCATTCTGGACGACCAGCACTTCGGCCTGGAGAAGGTAAAAAAGAGAATTATCCAGCATCTTGCTGTAATGAAGCTGAAGAACGAGAAGAAGGGCTCCATTCTCCTTCTGGTAGGCCCTCCGGGAACCGGAAAGACCAGCCTCGGAAAGAGCATTGCCGAATCCCTGGGCCGGAAGTATGTCCGGGCCAGTCTGGGAGGTCTCCGGGATGAAGCGGAGATCAGGGGACACCGGCGCACCTATATCGGCGCCCTGCCGGGCAGAATTATCCAGGGAATGAAGAAAGCGGGAACACGGAATCCCGTATTTGTTCTGGATGAGATCGACAAACTGACCCAGAGCTTCAGCGGTGATCCCTCTGCGGCCCTGCTGGAGGTTCTGGACCCCGAGCAGAACAGCAGCTTTTCAGACCACTATCTGGAGGTCCCCTACGATCTGTCGGACGTGTTCTTTGTTGCCACAGCCAACTCCCTTGAGACCATCCCCCTCCCCCTGCTGGACAGAATGGAGGTGATCACACTGTCGGGCTATACGAACCCCGAAAAGTTCCATATAGCCCGGAATCACCTTCTTCCCTCGGTTCTTGAGGACCACGGCCTTACGGGTGAGCAGATGGTACTGGAAGACAGTGCTGTAAACGAGATTATCGAGAATTACACAAGAGAGGCGGGAGTCCGGGGACTGAAGCGGAAGATCGCCGAGGTAGCCCGGGGTGTTTCGGAGAAGGTCGTGGCCGATCCCTCCGCCGTCCCGATTCGTGTAAGGCAGGAGGATATTGAGGAGTACCTGGACAATCAGAAGGTCCGTCATGAGATGATCGGTGAGATCAACCCTCCCGGTGTAGTGACCGGAATGGCCTGGACCGCCGTGGGAGGAGAGATCCTCTTTGTGGAGTCCACTAATATGCCCGGCTCCGGGGGCCTGACCATAACCGGCCAGCTGGGAGATGTGATGAAGGAGTCCGCCAGAATCTCCTTAAGCCTGATCCGCTCGAGACTCACCATGTTTACCAGTCACTTTGCCTTCAAGGAGCAGGATATTCATATCCATGTACCCTCGGGGGCCGTACCCAAGGACGGACCTTCGGCGGGAGTGACCCTGATGACCTCCCTGGCTTCCCTGATTACCGGCATTCCCGTCAGCCCGAAACTGGCCATGACCGGAGAGGTAACCCTGAGGGGGGCCGTTATGCCCGTGGGCGGAGTGAAGGAGAAGGTACTTGCCGCCCATAGAGCAGGTATCAGAAAGGTCCTCCTTCCCATGGACAATGTTAAGGATCTGAAGGATCTCCCCGAAGAGATCCAGGGTGACCTGAAGGTCGTGGGTGTTGAGAATATTCAGCAGGTGCTGAAAGAAGCCCTGAGCCTGGACGTGCCGGATCTCCCGGTTCCCGAGGCTCCCGACTTCCACACCAACACTACCCATAACAGGTAATTGAACCCGATATATTCACCGGCCCTCGTTGCAGGGCCGGCTTTTTTAAACCTCTTTCGTTAACTAATACTGTACGAAGTTGACAAATAGTTAAAATTAATTTAATTATACTTTCATGAGTTCAGTATAACTGAAACGAAGGAGGGTCCTTTGAAACGTCCGGAGTACAGATTCGGAGAGAAGATCCGCAGCGTCAGGGAGAGCCAGGGGATAACCCTGAAGGAACTGGCCCGGCAGATGGACGTGAGCGCCAGCCTGATCTCCCAGATAGAGAACAACAAAGTGTCCCCCTCCATAGACACCCTTCTGAACCTTGCGGACATCCTTGATATCGATCCGGAGTACCTCTTCCGGGACTTCCGGAAGAAGAGAAAGCTCAAGATGGTCCGCAAGGAGGAGCGGAACCGCCTCAGTATGGGTGCTGTACAGTATGAGCTTCTCACACCTCCAGGCCTCAGCGAAGAGGGTGAGACCATGGAAACCATGGAGCTGACCATACAGCCCGGAGGGGAAAAGGGCAGCGAGGACTACGGCCACCCGGGGCGGGAGATGGGAATCATCCTCTCCGGAAGGGGAGAACTCCTCTACGGAACCGAGAAGTACAAGCTCAAGGCCGGAGACAGCCTCTCCTTCTCTTCAGCAGTGCCTCATATCCTGATCAACAGCGGAAAAGAGGAGCTCAAGGCGATCTGGATTATCAGCCCGCCGCGGCTTTTTACATAGCCTGATTTCTGAATCAGAAGGTTGAACCTGAACATATGATGCCGGCCCCCCCGGGAAGCCGGAATTCAAATAAAACCGGTCCTGCCGGTATAAGGAGAAGAAAATGGGAAAAACCATTGCAGAAAAGATTTTTGATGCCCACCGTGTGGACAGCCCTGAGGAAGGGATCTCCGTACTCAGCCTGGACAGGGTCTTCTGTCACGAGATCACAACCCCCATCGCCATTAACGATCTGGTGAGCCGGGGAATGGACAGGGTCTTCGATCCCGACAAGATCAAGGCTGTTATCGACCATGTGACTCCTGCCAAGGACTCCAAGACCGCGGAGCAGGGCAAGATTATGAGAGAGTGGGCCGCCCGCCACAACATCAATGACTTCTTTGATATCGGCCGCAACGGCGTCTGCCATGCCATCTTCCCGGAAAAGGGATTTGTACGCCCCGGGTTCACCGTTATTATGGGAGACTCCCATACCTGTACCCACGGCGCCTTCGGAGCCTTTGCCGCCGGTGTGGGAACAACAGACCTGGAAGTTGGGATACTCAAGGGAGTGTGCAGCTTCAAGGCACCAGAATCCATCAAGATCAATGTCACCGGAAAGCTGAAGCCCGGCGTCTATGCCAAGGACGTGATCCTTTCCATTATCGCAAAACTCGGCGTTAACGGCGCCACCAACAAGGTTATCGAATTCTGCGGTCCCGTTGTGGAAGCCTTCTCCATGGAAGAGCGCATGACCGTCTGCAATATGGCCATCGAGGCCGGCGGAACCTGCGGAATCTGTCCCCCCGATGCCACCACAGTGGACTATCTCTGGGACTTTATCAAAGAGGACTATGCCGACAAGGCGGCAGCCCTGGCTGACTACAGCAAGTGGAACTCCGATGACGACGCCTCCTATGCCGAGGTAATCGATATGGATATAAGCGCTCTTGAGCCGGTGGCCACCTTCGGCTACAAGCCAGATCAGGTGAAGACCATCGCCGAACTGGAGAAAACTCCCGTGAACCAGGTCTATATCGGAAGCTGTACCAACGGCCGCATCGAAGACCTCAGAGAGGCCGCAAAGGTTCTGGACGGCAAGAAAGTAGCCGACTCGGTAAGGGTTGTTCTCTCCCCCGCTACTCCCGATATTTACAAACAGGCCCTGAAGGAGGGACTGATCGATATCTTTATGGAAGCAGGTGTCTGTCTGACCAACCCCACCTGCGGTGCCTGCCTGGGCATGAGCAACGGTGTTCTGGCGGACGGAGAGGTATGCGCCTCTACAACCAACCGGAACTTCAACGGAAGAATGGGAAAGGGCGGCACGGTTCATCTGATGAGCCCCGCCTCGGCAGCAGCCGCAGCAATCAGCGGATATATCACAAACTCATCACTCTACAAGGGGTAAGACAATGGCAGCAGTAAAAGATTTTAATGGAAAGGTCCTCTTTCTGGACCGCTCCGATATCAATACAGACGAGATTATTCCCGCCAAGTATCTGACGGAGATTACAAAAGAAGCCCTGAAGCCCTACCTTCTGGAGGACCTCAAGATGGAGGGCTTCGATCCCTCAAAGGATCTGGATGGCAAGAGCGTTATCATCACAAAGAGCAACTTCGGATGCGGCTCCTCAAGAGAGCACGCCCCCTGGGCCCTTGAGGTAAACGGAATCAATCTGGTTATTGCCGAGAACTTCGCCCGGATCTTCCGTCAGAACATGTACAACTGCGGGATGATGGCCGTTGAGCTCTCTTCCGATGAGATTGCCGCCCTGTTCAGCGAGTTTTCAGGAGAGGAGACCACAATCTCCACGGACCTCGAAAAGAGCGAGTTTACCCTGAGCAGCGCCTCGGGCAAGTCAAAAACCCTGAGCTTTACCATCTCCGGATTTGACCGGACTCTGGTGGACCATGGCGGATGGGTCGGCTACGCCGATAAAAAGTACTGATTTATCCGATAAAAAAAGCAGCCTCCCGGGAGTGCTGCTTTTTTTTGACCCTTAGTCAGGTCCTGGACCTGTTCAGCTGTTCCAGACCACAAAGGGAATGGATTCCAGCCCCAGTATCCTGTCCATCTTAGGGCAGGGTACTGCACGGATACGGTCTGTAAGTTCCCTGATTATCTCTTCATAGTTCCAGCGCCCGGAGTTCAGGGGATTATAATGTCCTGTTGCAAGGTCCTCTTCCATATCCCGGCGGTAGTCATTTACAAGGACCATGGCAATCAGGCTCATTCCCCGGTCAAGGATCTTCTCATTTCCTCCGGTGAAATTCATAATCGGCTTGAGCCGTTCAAAGACAGAGCTGTCATCCTCCGGAACATGTCGAAAGAGTTTCTTTGTGCTTCCATAGCTTGAAAGAATAAAGATAACAAGATTACTCATCCCGTCCCGTTCGGGTCTTTCGGTTCCGGCAAGATAGGGCAGCTGCGCAATCAGCCTGGCGACTTTATTGCGCCTGATCCGATTTTCAAAATTCCTGTAACTGGGAAGGTACTCCAGTACCTGATCACACTGCTCCTTCCATACCTGATCTTCATCCTGTTTTAAAATTGCATTTTGTAACATAGTCCCCCCAATTCCGGCTAAGTTTCCATAATAATAGTCGCCGGAAAAAGGGAGGATGTAAATCAACCAAAAGGTTGAAATTTACCCCTGAAGGGAGGTTTCAGTATCAGAATTCTGTAAAGTCGTCATCCGAATCATCTTCTGATGAAACAATCATGGTGCTTGAATCCTTCAGGCTCTCTGTCTCCGCCGGAATGCTCCTGGGGGCGGGCGCAGAGTGGACGGGTGCGGAGGGTGTTCGGGGAGCAGGCGGGGGAACCTGTTTCCTTTCTGAGACAGTCTTGTCCAGCCCCTTGATACTGAAGTAGTTAACCAGCTCCGAAAGAATCTGGGACTTATCCTTAAGATCCTCTGCCATTGAGGCGATCTGTTCACTAGAGGCGGCATTGGACTGAATAACCTTGTCCATCTGCAGGAGGGCTGTGTTGATCTGCTCGGCGCCTCTGGCCTGCTCGTTACTGCCTTCGAAGATCTCCTCGGCAATCTCTGCTGACTTCTTGATATTGGGAACAATGCTCCTCATCAGCTCCAGGGTGGCGTCGGCTTTTCTGACGGACTCGGCGGAGACCTGGGTGATATCATTGGCCGCGTTCTGGCTGTTCTCGGCGAGCTTTCTGACCTCCGAGGCGACCACTGCAAACCCTTTGCCCGCCTCTCCGGCCCGGGCAGCCTCTATGGCCGCGTTCAGAGCCAGAAGGTTGGTGTTTCTGGCGATTTCTTCGATAATGCTTATCTTCTCAGAAATAAACTTCATTGAATTGACCGTCTCCTCAACGGCGGTGCCGCTGCTGTCCGCATCATTGGCAGCCTGGGACACGATTGTATTGGACTCTCTGGAATTCTCGGTATTCTGCTGGATATTGGCCGAGAGCTCCTCCATGGAAGCGGAGATCTCTTCGGCGCTGGAGGCCTGCTCATTGGCACCGGAAGCAACCTGCTGTGAGGCGCCGGCCACCTCCTGGGCGCTCATCTTTATTGCATCGGCTCCCTCGATTATTCCGGCCACCGTAGTCCGCAGACGCTCCACCATGTCCTGCAGGGCCGTCGCAAGGATCATGGTCTCATCCCTGGAGGTGATTTGAAAATCAATATCCAGGTTGCCAGCGGCAATGTTCTTGACATCTGCGGCCAGCTGCTCAACAGGCCTGGCGATTTTACCGCCCATAAGCCAGGCGACAATGCAGAAAAGGGCGATAAGTGCTATATCGACTATGGCGATGATGATAATAATCCTGCCGATGGTGCTCTCGATAACACGGTCCTCACGGGCGACCATATCATCAATATCATCAACATAGTTCCCAGTGCCGATACACCAGTCCCAGGGCTGGAAGTAGCCCGTATAGGATCTCTTGGGAGATGCCGTATCTTCACCGGGTTTATTGTACCAGTAGTTTGTATAGCCCGTACCATCCATGGCAGCTGTAATCAGATCCCGGACTATGTATGTCCCGTTGGCATCCTGCAGGTCCCAGCGGTTCTGTCCAATCACCGACTCATCGGGCAGGGAGACAGTTATTCCTTTTGAATCATAGATAAAAATATACCCGGACTCTCCATAACGAATGCTCTTTATGGCATTCAGTGCAATTTCCTGAGCCAGCTCATCTCCAAACTGGTCTCTCTGCCCATAGTAGTGCTCGGCAATGGCCATGGCCGATTCCACCTGGCTGGCAGCCAGATTATCAAAGTCGGAACGGAGTACCGACTCCAGAGTGTCTACTGTGGTACCCGCCAGCTTCTGAACATTGAAAACGGAGATACCTCCAACAGCAGCACCGAGGATCAAAAGACTGGATATAACTAAAACCACAATCTTGTATTTTATTTTAAACATACACCGCTCCTTTGGGGTATCCGGAATAGAGATTATGTCTATAATTGTAGTCGATTCGATGAGAGAAAGGAAATGTAACGGTTACACTACAATTTCAGGAGTAATATACAAATGATGGAATACTCAATTGATGTTCTGATTGATGAAAAAACTCTGGCAGATAAGGTCGAGGAAATAGGTAAGGCTATTGAAAGGGACTTCAAAGAGACCGATGAGGTTATCCTGGTCGGTCTTCTTCGCGGATCTACGGTCTTCCTGTCTGACCTGGCCAGACACATCAACCTTGATGCCCGGTTCGACTTTATGGTTGTCTCCAGCTATGGCAACTCCATGGACTCATCAAGGGATGTACAGATCAAGAAGGACCTTGAAGAGGATATCCGGGGACGCCATGTCATCATCGTTGAAGATATTATCGATACAGGATACACCCTTGAGAAGGTTAAGGAATTTCTGGAACTCAGAGACCCCGCCTCCCTTAAGATCTGTACCCTGCTGGACAAGCCCGACAGACGGGAGGTTGAAGTTCCTGTAGACTATGTGGGATTCACCATTCCCGATGTCTTTGTAATCGGTTACGGCATTGACTATGCCCAGAAACACCGGAACCTCCCCTATGTGGGCAAGGTTATTCCCAAAGGCTGACAGCACTCGGTTTTACCGGGTTTAAACTGTTACCGGACGGCTCCGCCCTTCATGGAGCCGTCCGTTTTTTATAAAATCAGCAACATAAAGACTCCACATATATCCACTGCCTGCCCACAGTATATACAAGCCCCTTTAATGGTAAACATCTATACTCCCCCTCGGTAAACAGGCTACATGATGCAGGTAACTAACTTTTTACAACATAAAAAGATCTCACTCCTTCGCCGGAATAACAGTAGACAGAGAGTCCTGAAGAAGGAGCTTTCAGGAGCTCTGGGCAGGAATGAATTCCATCTTGTCTACCAGCCCCAGATGGATCTGAAGAGCGGTAGAGTCAGCGGCTTTGAGGCCCTTCTCCGCTGGAAACGGCAGAACGGAGAGATGGTTTCTCCTGCAGAATTTGTCCCCATAACCGAGAGAAACGGCCTGATTATCCCCATCGGACACTGGGTTCTGGAGGAAGTCTGCCGCTTCAGCAATGCCCTCAGAGACCGCGGATTTTCCGGAATCAGGACTGGTGTGAATATTTCGATCCGTCAGATGAACGAACCCCGGTTCTTTGAGGATATAACGGAACTTATTGAAAGACTGGGCACCGATCCCTCCTCCCTGGACCTGGAGATAACTGAAACCATGAGGGTTGAAGAGATTGAAGGTCTGGCCCAGCTGACCCGGAGGCTCAAAGAGAGAGGTTTTTCAATCTCCATAGACGATTACGGAACAGGCTACTCCTCCCTGAGTTATCTCTACTCTCTCCAGTTCGACCGTGTAAAAATCGACAAATTCTTTGTGGACAGAATGCTCAAGGAGAACCGCTCCCGGCATATAATCAACTCAATAATCACTCTGTCCCGGAAACTGGATATCGAGACAGTTGCCGAAGGTGTCGAGACTCTGGAACAGCTGTACGTTCTTAAGGACGAACAGTGTACCCAGATCCAGGGATATCATTTCAGCCCGCCCCTCTCATGGAAGGAAGCCCTCTCTTTCTGCT
The DNA here is from genome assembly GCA_002408085.1 of Spirochaeta sp. UBA5339. Taxonomy (GTDB): domain Bacteria; phylum Spirochaetota; class Spirochaetia; order DSM-2461; family DSM-2461; genus Oceanispirochaeta. The sequence continues at coordinate 278,790 of DHQL01000007.1, read as the reverse complement.
GATCCTCATTTGAACCTGCTCTTCATGAGCACCAAACCTGCTGCTGATCTATATCTGCCAGGGCCCGTAAATTTTAATAAAAAAAATGTGACAGTTCAGTCCCTCTTTTCTGTTTAACAGTTAAATCTGTCCGGAAAAAGAGGTATCCGAGATGAATAAGAAACGTTCGGCTATGATCGCTGCAATGGTCCTGATCAGCCTTCCAGTTTATGCAACAGAGACCTACCGCAGTGCAGGACTGATCACCTGGGAGAAAAATTTCCCTGAATCCGACTCTTCCGGCTCCCCGCCCCCCCGCAAAGAAGACTCCAATCTCTTCGGTTTTGAAGCCGAATACATCCCTCAGAACATGGGATACGGCATGGACCTTATGGCCGGATTCCGCAGAGACATGGAAGATCGTTCACTGATGGACTGGCAGGGACAGCTGTTTATACGGTATCATCTCTTCGGGGGCACATCCTTCTTAGACCCCTATCTGGAAGGGGGAATCGGAAATGCGGGAACCGTCCATCTGAATGACGGAGGAGGACTTAAGATGAGTATCTATCCCTTTGTCTCAACCGGCATGAACCTTGTTTTCCGCGAGGGTCTCTACTTCGGGGGGCGCTGGTCCTATAGAATGGATGAGTGGCAGGTTCCTGGTACGAACTACGACATGGCCGGTACCGGGAGGGTCCAGGTTTCTCTGATTATCGGCAAAAGTTATTCCACGGGTCGCTGCGGCGACAAACACTATCACTACGAGTAAGAGAAAAGCGGAGGGATACCAGACTGGCTTTCAACATCGAAGAACTATACACCAGGTACGGCCCCATGGTATTGCGCAGATGCAGAACACTGTTAAAGGATGAGGAATCTGCACTGGATGCAATGCAGGATGTATTTGTAAAGGTTATGGCCAGGCAGGAGAGTCTGAAAAACAGCTACCCCTCGAGTCTGCTCTATACGATTGCAACCAACCACTGCCTGAACATAATCAGAAAAGAGAAGAGAATGTCTTCGGGCAATGAGATACTGGACAGAATCATGAGTGCCGAGGTTCTTGAGGAGAGGGCAGTAAACCGGATCTTTCTGGATCAGCTCTTCAGCAGCCAGAAAGCATCAACAAGAACCATTGCAGTACTCCACTATATGGATGGACTGACCCTGGAAGAGACAGCCGAAATGTCCTCACTTTCGGTATCCGGTGTCCGGCGGCGGCTGAGAAAACTCAGGGAAGCGGGTTTTACGATGGAAGGGAGGGAAGCATGAAAAAGAACAACATAAAACTGGAACTTTTCAAACTTGACGAGCTTCCCGGGAACTGGACTCCCCGGGAGTCGGGAGAGAAGCTTAAAGAGGCCCTCAGGGATCTGGAGAAGTCGGATGATGAGATACTGGAGAAGTACAGACCCGCCGATATGGCGGCGGCCATAAAGGCAAAACATGAACGGCAAAGTAATGACAACGGGAGTGATGAAATACCCTTCGGCCGCAGATTCGGCAGCAGGATACTGCTCCCCGCGGCAGCGGCGGCGGTGCTGGCCCTGGCTGTAATTCTGCCCCTGACCCTCAGGGAGCCGGCTGGAAACGGCCTTGAACTGACACGCTTCAAGGGAGCCGCAGAAACGCAATTGAAGGTATACCGGGCCTCCGGCAGCGGCACCGAATCCCTGGACAGCGGCAGCATTGCCCGGGAGTACGACCTTCTTCAGATAAGCTACCGTACCGGAGAACCCGAGTTCGGCATGATTCTCTCGGTTGACGGCAGAGGAGTGGTAACCCGCCACTACCCCGAGGAGACGGAGAATGCAGGGCGGCTTCAGAGTGGAGGAGAACAGTATCTGCCCTTCGCCTATGAACTGGATGATGCTCCGGCATTCGAAACCTTCTATCTTATCACCGCAGACCGCCCCTTCTCGGCAGAGGAGGTGATGGATGTTACCTCAGAAGCCGCAGCAGCAGGGGAGCAGGTACTGGATATACCGAAGCTCTATAAGAAGAGCACACCCCGCAGCACCCCCCGGCTCAGGCAGTACGCCGTTCCCATAAGGAAGGATGGAAATGACCAGTAGAAAAAAATACCTGGCTGCAGGTCTGCTGATCCTTTTAAGCCTCAGGGCCTTTGCCGCCCCCATGGAAGTTAAGCGCTTCGGAATCTTTATCGGAGCCAATGACGGCGGCACGGGAAGACAGAGGCTTCTCTATGCAGGAGACGATGCCGCAAAGATGGCCGAAACTATGACTGCCATCGGCGGTATTGCCGATTCCGATTCTGTCCTGCTGCTGAATCCTACGGCCTATGAGATCAAAAGAGAGCTCTCCCGGATCGGTGATAGGATCAGCAGTGTTCAGAACTTTGCCCGCAGAACGGAAGTGATGTTCTACTACTCAGGACACTCCGATGAGAGCGGCATCATGCTTAAGGAGGAGATGATCTCCTACAGAGAGATCCGGGACTCCCTGAGCAGTGCCGGGGCCGATGTGATTATCGCCATCCTCGACTCCTGCTCCTCGGGGGCCATAACCCGTCTCAAGGGGGGACAGAGGCGCTCCCCCTTCCTGATTGATGACTCCTCCTCCATGGAGGGCCACGCCTTTCTGACCTCCAGCTCCGCCAGCGAGCTCTCCCAGGAGTCCGACAGCATCGCCGCCTCCTTCTTTACCCACTACCTGATCTCGGGTCTGAGGGGAGCCGCCGACACCACCGGCGACGGCCGGGTCACTCTGAACGAGATCTATCAGCACACCTTTGACGAGACTCTCTCCCGGACCGAGTCCACCATTGGCGGGCCCCAGCACCCGGCCTATGAGATACAGCTTACGGGAACGGGAGATCTGGTTCTGACGGACCTGACTGTCCCGACCTCAGCCCTGCAGCTCTCGGGTGAACTGGAAGGCCGCTTCTCTGTGCGGAACAGTTCCGACCGTCTTGTGGCGGAGTTCTCAAAGCCCCCGGGAGATCTGCTGAAGCTTGCCCTTCCCGCCGGAGAGTACACCATCAGAATGTCAGAAAACCGGCAGGCCGCCGGCTCCAATGGAGAGTATCAATCGGCGTCGGTCAGCCTGAACAGGAATGCACAGCTCTACCTGACCCGCAGCCACTTCAGCTTCCTGAACGCCGAATATACCCGCTTCAGGGGCGAGAGGGAGGAGGAAGAAGAGGATTACGGACCGGGAATGGCGGTGTTCACACCCTGGCCGGGAATCAATATGCCCGAACTGACAGAGGGAGATAAGATCAGCTTCCAGGGAGGCCTTGTCGGAACCAACGCCCCCAAACTCGAGGGAGCCCAGATTGCCCCGATCTGGAACGTCACCGGCAAAGATGCCGTAGGTGCTCAGCTGAGCCTGGGATTCAACAAGGTTGAGGGCAGTCTGGATGGAATCCAGTGGGCCTACTACGGGGTCAATATGATTGAAGGAGATCTCCGGGGTATCCAGGCGGGAGCAATTCTGAATATGACAGACGGACCAGTTCAGGGAATTCAGGGCTCGGGAATCTTCAATATGGCCGGAGGCAGAGTCGAAGGTGTACAGGGAAGCGGCATCTTCAACATGGCCGACGGGGAGGTTTTCGGCGTCCAGGGTGCGGGTATATTCAATATGGCCGATGGAGCCCTCAAGGGAGTCCAGGGAGCGGGAATCTTCAATATGTCGGGAATGCCCTCAGGGGGGGTACAGGGAGCAGGTCTATTCAATATTGCCGGAGAACTTCACGGAGTTCAGGCGGCGGGACTCTTCAATCACAGCCGCTATATGAAGGGAGTTCAGGCGGCGCCTCTCAATATAGCAGGGACGATGAACGGCCTGCAGGTGGGACTGATCAATGTAGCAAAAGAGATGCGGGGCGTTCCCGTGGGGCTGATCAACATCTCCCGGAACGGAGTGGTGGACTTCGGCGGCTGGTACGAGTACAGCGACGACTACAGAATGTATCTGAGCTTCCAGTCGGGAACCAATCATCTCTACACCATGTTCTACTGGGGGAATACCTTTAGCGGCTACTTTGAGAACCCCGACAATATGGCCTGGGGAGTCCATATCGGAAGCCGTATCCCCTTCGGATTTCTGGAATTCGATATCGATGCGGGGTTTAAACAGAGCTACAGAGACCTGAAAGACAGCAGCAGTTTTACTGCGGTTCCCTCGGCGAGGGCCATTGTTGCCATGAAGGGAATCGGTATCTTCTGGGGTGCCACAATGGATTTCAAAGTCCCCGGATGGAATGATTCGTCCCTTCATACAGGCCCCTCGGTGGACTTCGGTTCAGGGGGAGAGGTACTGGGATTCTACAACTTTATCTTTGGGATAAGAATCTAGTCCCACCGGCGCTGTCCGAACAGTCAGGCCGGCGGCCATCAGGCCAGCTGAACTCCGGCGGCGGCCTTTCTCCAGGCCGTGCTCATACGGCAGACCTCCCGGCCGTCCTCTTCCCGGACAAAAGAGTGGAGCCCATCATCCTCCTGAAGAAAGGATTTGAGACAGATCGTGTCACCCAGCCTGGCCTCCCCGGTAAAGGCGATATTCAGCTCGCTGATCTCCTTCTCCCTGGTCCATGAGTGGTCCATATGGGAGAGCAGCCAGATCAGATAGCGGATATTGTTTACATGGTTGTTGTAGTCCAGATCAGACTGTGTCACTGGAAAGGTAACATCCTCTCTGTTGAAGCTCTCGGCCTTCGGGACCCGTCCCAGAGGAGGATTTTCCAGGGCCTCGGCGGGATCCTGGGGGAGAAGATCCGCCACAAAGTCGGTCTTGCAGGGTCTGCGTGTCTTTACATCCAGCAGGGCCCAGAGGCTGCTGCCCCGGACAAGAACCTTTCCGTCGGTATCCTTGATCAGAAACTCACGGAACGCCTTGAAGCCCTTCTGTTTACGGGGCCAGGTATCCACCACAATCTCCTCGGGCCAGGAGGGGTAGGAATCAAAATGAACCGTAATTCCCGACAGAACCCAGGTCATGCCGTACTTTGTAATAATCTCGGGAACAGCCACGCCGTAGGGGATGCAGTTCCGCCCGGCAGCCTCCTGAAAGTAGTCAAGTACAGCCGCAGGGCTGAGCTTAAGGGACATATCGCACTCGCTGTTCCTTATCTTGAATGTCTGTGAGTAATGCATGAGACCTCCCGGGTAGTTATGAATAGGATATATCAGTAATACCACTAAAGGGAGGTCAGGAACAAGGGATCACTAATATTCGAAGTTCTGTACCATCTAGAGCCGGAATCTCAATGATCCGCTGAAATTCACATGACCCGAACTGCCGTAGCTGGTCACGGCACTGTCAAAGAAGTACTCTGCGGGAATCTGCAGCTCCACCCGGGTCTTCAGATCCCCTTCGGTTACCATCACATGGACTCTGGAGATAAAATTCTCCGTTGCCCGGTCCCAGTTCCCCAGTCTCAGTTCCACTGTCTTTGTTTCACCGGCGGGAAGAATAAAACCGTTGTGGCTGAGGGTAAAGCTGCCGTAGATATCCTGTGAGGATCTGCTGTCCATATGACTGCCGCTGGAGGAGCGTACAATTCTGGACTCGCCCCTCAGGTGACCGGGTTTTAGATTCCGCTGTGTGGCGCCGGAGAGGTATCTCCTGTATCCTATAATCGAACTCTGGGGCAGGATGTTTATATACTGGTCAGATTCGGAGCTGTTTGTCATTGTTATGCTGGCAACTCCCCTCTCAACAGCATCAAGTTCAAGGGTTACAGGGCTCTCTTCATCAGACCATCTGACTGACTCATCATAGGTCCTGCAGCCGGTCAGTGCTCCCAGCAGGAAAATTGGAAGCAACAGGTATATCAAAACTTTCATATATATAATTTACCACACTTCATACTATGTTACAAATTCAATCTGATATTCCATCCGGGCCGCCCATAGGGGACCGGCGGTCAGCAGAAATAAACATATACTCTCTTATCTTGTAGAATCGATGTTCCTCTGGTATTATTCAGGTGTGAAAAGCGATGATCTGCCCGATACTTCCGGCAGTGAAGTTCTGGAACGGTCCAGGCGGCATGCTCTGGTCTGCTTCATCTCGATTCTCTGTGCCGGTATATCGGTACTGAATATTGCCTGCTTTGCCTTCTTCGGACTTTCTGCCGCCATTCTCCTTTACGGAGCTTACCTCCCCCTCTACTTGCTGCTGTGGTTTCTCTGCAGAAGGGGTGCAGTCCGCTATACCGCCGACACCCTTGTGATTCTGTATATATCCAATGCTTCACTGTCCACTCTTTTCATGTTTCCCCAATCCTACGGATTTCACTTCTATCTGCTGATTATTCCCGCCGTTGTCTGGCTGCTCTTCCCCCGGAAGGGAGCACTCAAGTACATCTACTCTGCTTCTGCCATAGTTCTTTTCTTTATCTGTGAATTCGGAAAACTGCCGTCAGCTGTTATTGAGACATCCGAATACGGCAGGTTCTTCTTCGGCCTGAACCTGCTTGTCTTCACAGGGGAGTTTATGATAAGTATCAGATTTTACAGCTCCTTTATCCGTCAGGACAACTCCCACCTGAGCACTCTGGCAAGCACTGACAGCCTGACCGGACTTAAGAACAGACGCTTCCTTGATGAGACAGGGGAGATGGACTTCAGGGAGATGCGCAGGGATGAAAAGGATCTGAGCATTATCATGCTGGATCTGGACCACTTCAAGGCGGTAAATGATTCCTGGGGTCATGATGCGGGAGACCGTGTCCTGGAAGCCCTGGGAGGGGTTCTGAAAAAAGCCTTCCGTTCCGCCGATAAGGTATGCCGCTACGGGGGAGAGGAATTTCTTGTTCTTCTCAAGGGTACCGGCCCCCGGGACTCACTGCGGATTGCAGAGGAACTGAGACGCAAGATCGAAGCCATGGACTTTCCTGACTACCCTGATCTGAAAATCACCGCCAGTCTGGGGGTAGCCCATATGGAGAAGGATGAGACAGGATTGAAGGAGATCATCATCCGGGCCGACAAGGCCCTCTACTATGCCAAGGCAGGGGGGAGAAACTGCGTGAAAGACGACCAGAATAACTCCATAGCCCTTTTAACCATGTAATCCCGCCGGGAGTCTCACTCCCTGAAGGCTTCGGTCAGTGTTTTTACGGTATTCCTCTTCCAGTCTCCCGTTCTGCCCTCATCGGCATCCCTTGAATCCGCCAGATGATGGAGGGTAAAATTCTCAGTCCCGCACCAGGAGAAGACAGAATTCCTCCAGAAATTCAGAAATGCCTCGGACCCCGCTGCCTTGTGTGAGATGACCACGGCGGCAGCCCTCTTTCCGGTCAGCCCGGGAAGGAATTCGGCTTCATCCCCGGAAAAATCACGGAACTCGTCATAGGCGGTTCCAGGGCGGAACACCCTGTCCACCCAGCCCTTGAGAATAGCGGGAGGTGAGGACCACCAGTCGGGGTGAATCACAACGACCCCGGAACTCTCGATCAGCTCTCTGCCGTAGCGGCTGACCAGAGGATCAAGGGACATCCTCCGTTTGATCTCATTCAGGGGCATTACGGGATCAAAACCGTCAGCATATAGATCCTGACGAAAGACCCTGACATTATCTGCTTCAAGAATCGAAGCCAGTTCATGAAAAATCTGATAACTGAGAGAACTTCTCTCGGGATGGGCTAGAACCAGGCAGACAGCCATATTTTCTCCTGAATTTCCGTATACTGATGAGATTACAGTTGAATCCCTACTATTTTACTAATATATTTAAATCATCTATTAGCTACAACTAATTATACTACGGACCGAGGAGGAATCCATGGAAGATTCCCTTAAAAACAGGAAAAAGACGGAAGATGAACTCTTCAAAGCCATGGGGGATATCTACGATCCCGAAATTATGGCGCCCATAACGGATCTGGGACTGATCTACCGGGTGGAAGTTACCGGAGAGCACAGGGTTGAGGTGGATTTCACCCTGACCTATCCCGGCTGTCCCTGGGGTCCCGTACTGGACAAGTCTATAAAAAAAACACTGAAACGGAAATTCGACTGGATAGAGGAAGTGGAGACCAATATGGTTTTCAGCCCTCCCTGGCAGATCGACTTCGCCAAAGAAGAACTGAGGGTGGCCATGGGCTACCCGATCTGAAACAGAAGGAGAGAGTATGAACATACTGGAAATAAAAAATCTTAAAGCGGAAATAGAGGGGAAACCCATCCTCAGAGGAATAAACCTGACCCTGAGGTCCGGGGAAGTCCATGCCATGATGGGCCCCAACGGCTCGGGGAAGAGCACCCTGGCCAATGTGCTTATGGGACATCCCGACTATAGGGTCACAGCCGGCGAGGCCCTGCTGAACGGTGAAAACATACTGGAGCTGGATATCCCCGAACGGGCCCGGCTGGGACTCTTTCTGGCCTTCCAGTATCCCGTGGAGATCCCGGGGGTAACAGTGGGGAAATTCCTTAAGCGCTCCCTTGAGGCCCTCCGGCCGGAAGAGAGGGTGAATATGACCGAGTATATCAAGGAACTCCGGTCCAGCATGGACTTTCTGGAGATGGATCAGAACTTTATCAACCGGAACCTGAACGAGGGCTTTTCCGGGGGAGAGAAGAAGAGGATGGAGATCCTCCAGATGATGATGATGAAACCCCGTTTCGCCGTAATGGACGAGACCGATTCGGGTCTGGATATGGACGCCCTGAAGATTGTTTCAAAAGGGATCAACGCCCAGCGTGACAAGGATTTCGGAGGGCTGATCATCACCCACTACCAGAGGATTCTGGACCATGTAAAACCCGACCATGTTCATATCATGTACCAGGGTGAGATCATCACCTCCGGAGGCATGGAGCTTATAAAGAAGCTGGAGGACAAGGGATACAACTGGCTCAACGAAACCGTTACCGCCGGCGAGATAAGGGAGGCTGTTTATGGCTGAACTGAAAACAGATGACTATAAGTATGGATTCAGCTACCCCGAGCGCTCGGTCTTCAGGACCCGAAAGGGTCTGGATGAAGAGATTATACGGCAGATAAGCGAACATAAGAATGAACCGGAGTGGATGCTGGATTTCCGTCTCAAATCCCTTGAGGCCTTCCGCAGGCAGTCCATGCCCGAGTGGGGTGTGGATCTGTCAGAGATAGACTTTGACGACATCTACTACTATATAAAGCCCACCGAGGAGCAGACAAGAAGCTGGGATGATGTGCCCGAGGAGATCAAGGAGACCTTCGACCGCATCGGCATTCCCGAGGCTGAGAGGCAGTTTCTTGCGGGAGTGGGAGCCCAGTACGACTCGGAGGTGGTCTACCACAACCTGAAGGAACACCTTGAGGAGCAGGGGGTCATCTTCTGCGACCCCGAGACGGCGGTTCTGGAGCACGGCGACATCCTCCGGGAACACTTCGGAACGGTCATACCCTACGGGGACAACAAGTTTGCCTCTCTCAACTCGGCAGTCTGGTCGGGGGGAAGCTTTGTTTACGTCCCCGCCGGAGTCCATGTGGACATACCCCTGCAGGCATACTTCCGGATCAACTCGAAAAACTTCGGACAGTTTGAGCGGACCCTGATCATTGCCGAAGAGGGCAGCTTCGTCCACTACATCGAGGGCTGTACGGCCCCCACCTTTACAACCGACTCCCTACACTCGGCAGTGGTTGAGATCATCGCCAAGAAGAACGCCAGGGTCCGGTACTCCACCATCCAGAACTGGTCCTCCAATGTGTACAACCTTGTAACCAAGAGGGCCCATGCCCATGAGGGAGCCACCGTTGAGTGGGTGGACGGCAACCTGGGCAGCAAGAAGACAATGAAGTACCCCTCGGTCTTCCTTCTGGGAGAGCGGGCCCACGGAGAGATCCTCTCCATAGCCTTTGCCGGAAAGGGACAGGAGCAGGACACGGGAGGCAAGGTAATTCATGCCGCCGACAACACCAGCAGCGTGATCACCTCCAAGTCCATAAGCAAGGACGGGGGCTCCTCGGCCTACCGGGGACTGATCAAGACTAAACCCGGTGTGAAGAACATCCGCTCGGCGGTGGTCTGCGACGCCCTGATTCTGGACTCCGACTCCCAGAGCCACACCTACCCCTATATGGAGATCAACACCGACGACGCCAGCATCGAGCACGAGGCCAGGGTCAGTCGGATCAGCGAGAGCCAGCTCTTCTACCTGATGAGCCGGGGCCTCAGCGAGGAGGAGGCGTCCATGATGATTGTCAACGGCTTTATCGACCCCTTGGTAAAGCAGCTGCCAATGGAGTATGCGGTGGAGCTGAACCGCCTGATTGAACTGGAGATGGAGGGCTCTGTGGGCTGAGCCTGCAGAATCTGATCTGTCGACTCCGGGCCGAATGCCCGAGTGCCCGGGAAGGCAGATCTGAATATGTGAGGAAACTAAAATGAAAACATATAGAGAGACCGCCGCGGCGGTGGCCGGAACAATGACATGGCCCGGCAAAAAAGACGAAGAGTGGAGACGGACTCCCCTCTCCCTTCTTGATCCCGAAGGCTTTGCCCGGGGTGCCGGGGAGGAGGACTTTGATGAGAACGAGGCCAGGCCCCTGCCCTTCGGGGAGACCGGCGCCCACCTGCATTATGCGGGTAAAAAACTGATATCCGGCAAAATGAGCAGTGAAGAGGGACTTCCGGAGATTCTCTCTCCGGCCCTGGGTGTCGATCGCTTTCCCGAAGAGAAGGAGTTCTTCTATCCCGGAGAGTGGGCCGACCGCTTCGACGCATGGAACGACAGCGGTGCAACAAACTCCCTCTTTCTCAGTTTTCCGGACAACGGGATTCTCAGAAAACCCTTTGTTCTGCAGTTGGACAGCCTGAGCCGGGACCACTACTCGGCCCCCCGGATCTTTATCCGGATCGGCCGGGGCTGGCAGGGAAAAATATTTATTGTCATAAACGGTTCTGGCCGGGAGAAGGAACTGGTAAACGCCTCTGTGCGCCTGAAGGCGGGAGAGGGAAGCAACTTTGAATTGGCGGAGATCCAGACCCTGGGGCCGGAGAGCCGTCTTGTTCAGCACAGCCTCTATGATCTGGGACGGGATGCGGTGATGACCCACAGCCAGTTTCAGATCGGAGCCTCGGCGGTAAAAACAAACAGCCTCTTTCACCTCAGCGGCGAGGGGGCGGAACTTCAGGCGGGTGCTGTATTCACCTCGGGACAGGGACAGCACAAGGACCTGAGACTGGAGCAGCGCCATCTGGCCCCCCGCACATCCAGCCGGGCCATGTACAAGGGTGCCGTCAGCGGCCGGGGCCGCTCTGTCTTTCAGGGAATGATCCGTGTGGAGCATGAGGCTCCCGGAACCGACGCTTATCTGAGCAATACCAACCTTATAATAACCCCCGGTGCCCGGGCCGACGCCATTCCCGGTTTAAAGATCCTGACAGATGATGTAAAATGCTCCCATGGTTCCACAACGGGCAAGCTTGATCCGTCCCAGCTCTTCTACCTGATGAGCCGGGGAATCAGCCGCAGCGAGGCGGTCAGGATACTGACGGAGGGGATGTTTGAGGACATCATCAGCCGTCACCCCGAACTGCCTGCCGACTGGCTGAGAGAGAAGATCGCCGGCAGTCTGGAACCGGGAGAGATATGAACCGAACCATTGAGAACGCCTACCGGGATTTCCCCATCCTGACGGGAAACCCGGATTACAGCTACCTGGACAATGCCGCCACTACACAGAAACCCGCTTCCGTGCTTGAGGCAATACAGGAGTACTACAGCGGCTATAACGCAAATGTCTACCGGGCCATTCACCGCTGGGGAGAGGAGGCGACCCGTGCCTATGAGGAATCCCGTACAAAGACCGCAGCCTTTATAAACGCACCGTCCACCCGGCAGATCCTCTTTACATCGGGAACCACAGACTCCATCAATCTGGCGGCGTCCAGTTTCTGCCGGAGGTTTATCTCCCCGGGGGATGAGATCATCCTCACCGAGATGGAGCACCACAGCAACCTTGTTCCCTGGCAGATCCAGGCCGAACACCACGGTGCAGTACTCAGATTTATTCCGATCACCGAAACAGGCGAGCTTGATCTGGAGGTTCTTGAGACTCTCTGGTCCGAAAAGACCCGGCTTCTGGCCCTGACCCAGATGTCCAATGTTCTGGGCACCGTCAACCCCGTTAAAGAGATCACCGCAGAAGCCCATGCCCGGGGAGTTAAAGTGCTTGTTGACGCCGCCCAGAGTGTTCCCCATATGAGGGTGGACGTTCAGGATCTGGACTGCGATCTTCTGGCCTTTTCGGGACACAAGATGTACGGTCCCACGGGAATCGGTGTGCTCTACGGGAAGGAGGAGCTCCTTCAGGAACTTCCCCCCTACAGAGGCGGCGGAGAGATGATCCGTACGGTGACTCTGGAGGGCAGCGAGTGGAACGAGCTTCCCCATAAATTTGAAGCGGGAACCCCCAACATTGCCGGCGCCGTCGGCCTGGGAGCCGCCATCGACTACCTCAACGGCTGGGGAATGGAGGCCGTCGAAAAAAGAGAAGCCGCACTGACAGCCCTTCTTGTGGAGGGCATCCGGGGTCTGAAGGGCTACACCCTCTACGGCCGTGCCCCCGAGCGGGGGGGCATCGCCGCCTTCTGCAGAGAGGGGAGCCACTCCCACGACCTCTGCAGCTATCTGGACTCAAAGGGATTCGCCCTGAGAGCCGGTCACCACTGCGCTCACCCCCTGGCCAGTAAGTTGGGTGCCCTCTCCACAGTCCGTGCATCGGTCTCCTTCTGCAACAGGGAGGAGGAGATTATCCATCTACTGGAAACCCTTGAAACCGCCGGCAGTGAACTCTTCTAATATTTCTTTGTAAAAGTACTGTAAAATCTTATATAATTAACTTGAATTATCCGAAAATCGGGATTTATGGCTGTACACTGTCATTAAACCGGCCGGATTGATATATCCAGCTCATCCCGAAGGCAGGTGTGAGTAACTCAGGCCCTTCGGGTTTGTTAAATATTTAAAAATGTATCACTTTAATACTTTGGAGACATTCTATGTCAGAAAAAACGATCCTGATTGTTGAGGATGAACCCATAATCGGGATGGAACTAAGAGAATCTCTCGAACAGGCAGGCTTTAGGGTTCCGGCAGTGGTCAGAAACGCTGACAGTGTGATGCCCGCCGTTATCAGCCACAGTCCCGACCTGATTATTATGGATATCTATCTGAAGAGTTTTATCGACGGAATAGATGCAGCACAGAGGGTTAAGATGATGAAGGATACACCGGTCATTTTCCTGACTGCCTACCCCAACGACTCAATCAGAAAAAAGGCAATGACCATCAAGCCGGCGGCCTACCTTCTGAAGCCGATCAACGATGATGAGCTTCTGAAAGAGATCAGCAAAGTACTGGGATAAGAGATGCAGTTTGAAGACCTCCACAGAGAGATAATACAGGATCACTACCGCAGCCCCCGGAACAGGGAGAAGCTGGCCCCCGAAGACCAGGGTGCCGTTCTGGACAACCCCTCCTGCGGAGACCGGGTCGCCCTGAAAATTGAGTGGGACAGTGATGACACAATCGCCCGGATTCTCTTTGACGGCGAGGGCTGCTCCATATCCATGGCCTCCGCCTCCATGCTGACGGAAATCCTGATAGGGAAGTCCCGCAGTGAAGCGATCCAGACCGCCCAACAGATTCACAGAATATTCCGGGCCGAAGAGCCAGCGGAGGCTCTGGAGGAGTTCGGCGACATCATAGCCCTGCAGGGCCTGATCAACTATCCGGTACGTCTCAAGTGCGCCACCCTGGCCTGGCAGACCCTGGATCTGCTTCTGAAAGAGGAAGGCACCTGAACCAGCTGTTCCTCTCCCTGCTTATTGCGGCCGGGGTTATGGGGAGTCTTTCATTTATCATAATCCCCCTGGCAATCCGTTTTATCCTCACTCCCCTTATGCTCCGGCTGGAGCTGAAAAAAGGCTTTTCCTGGAGCGATGAGCAGAGCCGGGAGCGGCTGGCTCTGATGAAGCCTGTTTTGAAGAAGAGACTGACAAGCTCCGAACGAATGAGAACCGGCGAGGACCTGAAGGCCCTTCTTGCGGTGGTATCCCCACCGGACAAAGAGGGCACCATGCGCTTCGACTTCACCATTCTCAAGGCCCTTGAGATATCCCTTATGGCCTATGAGGATCTCTATACCATCCGGGAAAAGAGCACTCTGGTCCGTTACTTTCTCAGGCGGAGCGTCAGCTGGTACAAGCCCTTCTACCGCGGCTACCGGGCGGGGCAGTTCCTCAGACAGAACAGGATACTCCGTTTTCTGAACCGCAAGGGGATAATCCCGCAGCTGATCAGGCTGGCTCTTGTCCCCCTGCTGGGAATTCCCGGAATTATTCTCTACAGTATCCGCAGTCTCTTCCTCAGACTCTTCTGGGAGGGAATCATCCGGGGCTACTATCTTAAGTTTCTCTTCAGAAGTGCCCAGTACATCCTCTACCTTTACGGCGGGGAGTGCCCGGAGCTGTCCGAAAGAAAGGCTCAGTTCTCAAAGGCCGAAATCATCAGGAAGTACCGTCACTACGACAGGGAGCTCTCACTGGTTCCCGGGGCCGATGGAAAAGAAGATATACTGAATCTGATGATTGAGGAGTACAGAAAGATCATGCTCAGAGCCGGACTCTCTCCCGATGAGAACTACACTGCCGGAGAGAAGTCCGAGAGCAAGCGGCACCGTTTCAACGGGGTAATGGGCGGTTTCTTCCGTAAGACAATTTCTGCCGTAAACGGTGAGTTTTCAAACACCCCCGACCAGGTCCCCCTGAAGGAGATTGTCCGGGAGATGTACCGGAATATACCGGCACTCTACTATCCGGGCAAAGACCCTGCATGGGAGTGCTACAGCATTGGTCAGCTGGCCACGGCCGCCTACAAACTGAGCATTATCGGGCTGGGTGCTGTCTACTCTAATGCCCCGGGCAGCAGGATTGCCCTGGAGAAAATCTCGGTGGATATATTCAGAAAGGTCAGAGACTTCAGCCGCCAGCCCCTGATCAGTCTGCTGAAATCTAAAGGAATGGACTCCTGGAAGGCCCTACGGCCGGTACTGAAGGCCAGGAAGCTGATGAAGCTCCGGAAGGTCAGTCCCACCGCCATGGCCAGTCTGGGGGTACCTCTTTTCGGTCGTATGCTGCAGGATGCGGGAAGGGAGATTGTTCTCTACCGCATAGGAAGAGCCCTTATCCGCTATACAATTATAGAGGAAAAGGAGCTTCCCGAGCCCTGAGTTTCCGAGCCCTGACTTCCCGGAAGGAAGGCCTCTTTCACTCCCCCTGTTTGCCGATTCCCTGTATGGAATAGGCCTTCCCCTTACCGTCAAAGGGCATGAGAAGACTATTAACCAGTGATCTCTCCTCACCCTTCAGATAGCAGGATATCCCCAGTCTAAAGGTCTTCGGGTCCTGCACGGTTCTCTGACGATAGGTTCCGAAAAGGCGGTCCCACCAGCTCAGACAGAATCCGAAGTTCCGGTTTGTCTCCCGCAGCCTCACCGAGTGGTGAACCCGGTGCATATCGGGAGTCACAAGAATCAGCCTCAGCAGACGGTCCGCGGCAGGGGGAATGGAGATACAGGCATGGTTGAAGAGGGAACATCCGTTGAGAAGGATCTCGAAAACCAGAACCGCCTGAGGGGGAGCACCGATCAGGAAGATTACCCCCACCTTGATCCCCATGGAAAGGAAGATCTCAACGGGATGAAAGCGTACCGCCGATGTGGTATTGATGGTGCTGTCGGCGTGGTGAACCTTGTGAAGCTGCCAGAAGAGAGGCACCGTATGAAACATAAGGTGCTGAAAATAGATGACCATATCCAGAGCAAGAAGGGTGAGGATAAATACCGCCGGTCCAGTCACTCCGGCCAGCCCTGAAAGTCCGCCTCCTCCCGAAGCCTCTGCTGCGGTAGCCGCCGAAAAGGGGAGAAGAGAGAGGAGCAGAGTATTCACTGCCGAAAGAGAGAGATTACAGATCCTGTTTTTAAGAAGCCGCCCCTGTTTTCTTGCGGGAAAGAGAAGTTCCCAGACCACAAAGAGTATTAGCAGACCGGAAAAAAACCAGAAACGGATCATTTTGACTTACTCCTTAACCGGGAAGCGGGTATTCCCATGAACCGGGTATCTGTCTACAATTTCAGATAAGATGAAATCATTGAAAATTGCCCAGATTACAGACCTTCACTTCCGCCATTATATCCCCGGTTCCTCCCATAAGCAAAGAAACCGCAGCCGGGAGATGATCCATATTCTGAAAAAAGCCCTTAAACAGATCAAAAAAGAGGGTGTGGACATTCTGGTCCTTACCGGAGACATCGTCGACACACCGGGCATAATCCTGAAACACAGCAACTACTACATGGACCTTACAAAACCCTTCAGGAAGCTGATTATCAAGGACTACCTGACGGTCCGCTCCATTCTGGACAAGGCTGATATTCCCTGGATAGTGATTCCCGGCAACAAAGACGATCCCGCCCTCTTTGACGAGGTATGGGGTGATCAGCCCCCTGTCCGGGACTTTATGGGCTACCGCTTCGTCTCCTTCCACGACAGACAGTGGGATGGAAGCCAGCCCCGGCGCTTTGACAGGGAGAGGCGGCTGATGGAGAGGATGCTGGAAGATCCAGACAGCCCTCCCCAGGTTCATCTGCAGCATTTTGTCAGTACCCCTTCTGAGCAGATCAAGATTAAACATGTCTACAAGGAGGCGGACAATCTCCGCCGGGAAATCCGAAAGTCGGGCAAGGTGGTCCTCAGTCTCTCGGGTCACTACCATCCGGGGATAAAAAGCTACCGGGAGGAGAAGACAACCTGGTTCTCGGCCCCTGCCTTCTGCGGCAGTCCCCATCCGGTGGTCATCCACGAACTGGAGGGACATAGCGTAAAGTCAATTAAACGTCTGGAAATTCAAAAGAAAAGCATTCACAAGGACAAACCCGTGGTTTTTCTGGACAGGGACGGTGTAATTGTAACCCTCCCCTCCTACACCACAGGTCCCGAGGAAATGAAACTGATCCCCGGTGCGGCCAAGGCGATAAAGAAACTGAAGAAGGCGGGTTATGCGGTTGCGGTCAACACAAACCAGTCCTGCATAGGCCTGGGTTATGTTCCCGAATCGGTGGTCCTGCTGAACCATGAGTATATGTGCCACCTTCTGGTCAAGGAGGGGGGGTCCACAGACTGCCAGCCCGATATTATCTACTTCTCAAGCGGCGCCGGAAGTCAGGCGGTCCATCCGGACTATATGGATACCAGTGAGACCAAACCCTCTCCATCTTTTTTGAACAAGGCCGTCTCCCTTCTCCATCTGAAAAGAAAGGGGGGATGGATGATAGGAGACCGTGAGGGAGATCTGCACTGTGCGGTAAACGGGAATGTCCGCCCTCTGCTGGTCAGAACAGGAGACGGCAGAAATACGGAAAAGAAAATTTCAGGAGAAATGTTTCCCGGCCTTGTGGTGAAAGATGACCTTTTAGAGGCGGCTGAATTCATTATAAACAACGGGAATACTGAAAAGTAACAAAGAATCTTCAAATTTCCCGCCCCCCGTGTTTCTCATATATTTCTCACTTTTTTTTACTTGTCTGTCCTTTTAAACGGGGTTAAGCTGAAACTCCAAAATCAATCAAAATCTAACCGGGAGAGGCAAGAAATGAAAAAAATGTTCTCTGTTTTATTCTGCTTATCAATCATTCTTTCTACCAGTCTATCCGCAGACGCTCTGGCCATAACGGCAGCCTACGGCGACTGGCTGGTATCATCTTCAGACGCTCAGTCGGACTCTGAGTCCTCCATGGCAAAGGCCAGCATGGCTGTTCCCCAGGAGGGTACAATGGTCTACGAGTTTAAGGCCGCATACAAAGACGGTCTGGAAGACGGCCATGGCGGCTTCGGCATCCATGTATTTGTTGACGAGCCCGCTCCCGGAAAGGCCTGGGGAGAGGGAGATTCCTACCTTCTGTGGCTCAACTACGACGAAAATCCCGCGGACTCCTCCATTCCCAGCGGCCTGAGTGCACAGGTCTACAAGAGTACAAATAACTCCAGAATGGACCTTGTTCAGAGCATCTCTCTGTCTGCCATTGAGCCCCTGGTAATCGGTAATATGGACCAGAAGCTCCCCGTTAAGCTGGTAATCGACGGCAACACCGGAATGGCAAAGGTATATGATCCCTTCAGAGCCGACTACGCCTACACCTTCAAACTCTCCTCGGACGCACCCCTCAAGGGAGACTATGTTTCCCTGAGAACAAACGGTGTATCCGTAAACTTCTCACGCTGATAAGAATCAGCTGAACAAAAATAGGCCGGACCTGTTCCGGTCTTTTTTTATTCCCTGCCCCTTGTACATTTACCGAAACCGTATAAATCTATGTGAATGTACACTTACAGTTCAGCATATATAAACTACCGCTTCGAAACCCTTGCACAACTGATGGCCTGTGCCTCTCCCCTGCGCTCCGGGGATGTCCTTGCGGGAGTGGCAGCCTCCTGTGAAACAGAGCGGGCGGCAGCCCAGCACTGTCTGGCGGACCTCCCCCTGAAGACCTTCCTGAAAGAGGATCTTATCTCCTACGACAGTGACGAGGTCACCAGAATCATTATGGACAGCCGTGACAGGGAAGTCTTCCGGGACCAGGAGTCCATGACTGTGGGAGAATTCCGGAACTGGCTGCTGTCGGAACAGACCACCGGGGAAGTATTGAAAAAAGCTGCCCCGGGAATCACTCCTGAGATGGCAGCGGCGGTCTCCAAGATAATGAAAAACCAGGACCTTATTCTGGTCTCATCGAAGATCCGGAATGTGACAGCCTTCCGGAACACCCTGGGTCTGGGGGGTCGGCTCTCCACACGCCTGCAGCCCAACCATCCCACCGATGATCTTAAAGGGATTGCCGCCTCTGTTATCGACGGCCTGCTCTACGGCAGCGGTGATGCGGTTATCGGGATCAATCCGGCCACAGACAACCTGAACACCATATCCGACATGCTGAAAATGCTTGATGAGATCATCCGGGGCAACGCCATCCCCACCCAGGGCTGTGTGCTGACCCATGTGACCACAACCCTTGACCTGATAAATAAGGGAGCCCCTGTGGACCTTGTGTTCCAATCCATAGGGGGAACCGAAAAGCTGAATGCCAGCTTCGGCGTCAGCGCCTCTATCCTGAAGGAGGCGAAACAGGCCGCCGAGGAAATTGGACGGGGAAGCTGCGGGAATAATCTTATGTACTTTGAAACAGGGCAGGGGGCGGCCCTCTCCGCCGATG
This sequence comes from Spirochaeta sp. UBA5339, assembly GCA_002408085.1. GTDB lineage: Bacteria > Spirochaetota > Spirochaetia > DSM-2461 > DSM-2461 > Oceanispirochaeta. The sequence goes on along the minus strand of DHQL01000007.1, from coordinate 259,572 downwards.
CGGCCCACGGTGTGGATCAGCAGACCCTGGAGGCAAGGGCCTACGGTCTGGCCAGGGCCTTTGATCCCCTGCTGGTGAATACGGTGGTGGGCTTTATCGGCCCCGAGTACCTCTATGACGGCAAACAGATTACCCGGGCGGGGCTGGAGGATCACTTCTGCGGCAAGCTTTTGGGTCTGCCCATGGGAATGGATATCTGCTACACCAACCACGCCGAGGCTGACCAGAACGATATGGACGTCCTGATGACCCTGATGGGTACCGCGGGATGCAACTTTATTATGGGCATTCCCGGCGGAGACGACATTATGCTGAACTATCAGACCACCTCCTACCACGATGCTCTCTACCTCAGACGGCTATTGGGCCTGAGGCCGGCACCGGAGTTTGAAGAGTGGCTTACGGCGAAGGGGATCTTCACCCCGGACCTGCTGCCTGCGGAGAACCAGCGGCTCCAGCTGGGAGAGATAAAGGGAGGACTGGGACTGTGAGTATAATCGGAAATCCCTGGACAGGACTGAAGCAGTACACCGACGCCCGGATCGCCTTAGGACGGACGGGGGCCTCCCTGCCCACGGCAGAGCATCTGGACTTTCAGATGAGCCACGCCCTGGCAAGGGACGCGGTCCATCAGCTTCCCGACTATGAAGCCCTTAAGAAAGGAGCCGAGGAGATTTTTCAGATGCCCTGTCCCCTTCTGGACTCCCGGGCTGCTGACAGGACGGTCTACCTTCAGCGCCCCGACCTGGGACGGCGGCTGTCCCGGGAGTCCGCAGCCGCCCTGAAGGCTGATGGCGAAGGGAAAGAGTACGACTTCTCCCTGACCATCGGCGACGGACTCTCCGCCCGGGCACTGGAGGGGAACCTGATTCCCTTTCTGAAGGCCCTTGTGCCCGAACTGACAGCGGCGGGACTCAAGTCTGCTCCGCCGGTGATGGTCCGCCAATGCCGCGTGGCATGCGGCGACGAAGTGGCGGCACTGCAGAGCTCCAAAATATCAGTGGTTCTGATCGGTGAACGGCCGGGACTCTCGTCTCCCGACAGCCTGGGTGTCTACCTGACCTGGGCGCCGGAACCGGGAGAGACCGGAGACGATAAACGAAACTGCATCTCCAATATCAGAGGGAGGGGGATGACCCCTGAAGAGGGATCCCGGAAACTGGTCTGGCTGCTGAAGGAGTCTCTGACAAGAAAGATCAGCGGTGTGGCCCTGAAGGATGAGCAGCAGAGTCTGGAGGGAAACACCATTATGGGAGAGCTGGATTAGTCCGCCGGCAGCGCAGCCGTATTGAGGAAAATGATATGGGAATAATTGAAGATAAAAAAGCTCACCGCGCCGAAGCCCGGAAGATCTGGTCCTCCCTGGACCGCCGGAGCCTGGAAGTGCTGGGTGATGAGGTCTCCCGCACCCTGACAGAGAGCAGCCTCTGGCAGCAGGCCGACCGCATCCTCCTCTACCTGGCCATGAAGAGGGAAATTCCTCTGCATCTGCTTTTTGAAGAGAGCCGCAGAGCCGGAAAGGAGATTTACGCCCCCCGGGTCTATGGCCGGAAGATGCTCTTTCACAGACTCCCCGGAAACCCTGATGAGGCCGTGGAACACTCTGACATGGGAATGGCAGAGCCCCTGACCTCACTGCCTGTTTATAAGGCGGTACCGGGACGAAAGGACCTGATTCTGGTGCCGGGACTGTTTTTTTCAAGAGACGGATACCGGATGGGTCGGGGGGGAGGCTACTATGACCGCTTTCTCTCAGAGAGAAGCACAGATCAGTTTGCCATGGGTATTGCCTTTCCCGGGGTCCTGGGTGAGGTTCCCCGGGAAGAGCATGATGTCAGGCTGGATGGTCTCTGCTGCGGAGGCAGGATCTACAGCTTCGGCCCGGTGGGCCGCTGAAGAGTGCAGCCGGGAGGGAGGGTCAGCTTTTAAACTGATCCAGCTCCCTTGTAATGTCCTTGAGGGTCTCTTTGGTGATTATCCGGGGGCTGCCGTCGCTGCTGGCAAGCTCATTGCCGTAGCAGTCGATTCCCGTCTCCAGAATGTTTCTGACCTCATCCAGGTACTTGTCCCTGAGGGGAACGGGGCGGTCGAGGATAATGATTCCCTCGTAACTGTTCCTCACCTGCGCCCAGGTGAGCTCTCTTATTTCGTCGATGGTCAGGGCCTTGCTTTCCATCAGAGCAAGAAAAAGGCTTTCGGCCCTGTCGTAATGGAACTGATCCAGCATGGCCGCCGCACGGCTGCTGTATTTATCGGCTCTATTCTTGTCGCTTCGTCTATTTGATTTCATTGTACCCCGGAGTATAGCACAAAAGGGGGATGAGCATCAAAACCTGTACTTGATTGTCCCCGGTTATGATATTATCTTGGGTGTAGCTTTATCAAAAGGACCAAATTATGGGAAAGATTAAATCAGCCCTGGAACTGGCGCTGGAAAAAACGGCGGACCTTAAAACCGATAAAAAAGCCGTCAAAAAGAGCAGCCTTACCCGGGAGGGAAAGGTTTCGGTCTCCACATTTCTTGAGAATCCCGAAAAATCCGATTTCATAGATAAACTCAAATTCTATAAAGAGGAAGAACAGGAGTGGTTCAAGTCCGGAGCCATGGACACTGTTCTTGCAAACCTCACTCTGCCCCGTTTCGAGGCGGATCTTGAGAAGCTCACCCCCCTGAATGCCGCCCTCTCTGTGATCAGCGGCAAGAAGGAGGAGAGCGACTCCATGTTCGATCAGCTCAAACAGCTCTTCAGCCAGTACCTGAGCAATCTGGACCAGCTTGAAGAGGGAATGAAACAGCAGTATGAACCACAGCTGAGACAGAAGGAGATGCAGCTGCGTCAGCAGACCGGACAGGAGGTCCACCTGACCCCCGAACAGGACCCTGACTTCCTCAAACTTCTCTCAGAGCAGATCAGCCGTATGGACGAGCAGTACAACGAGGTGCTGAAACAGGCCAAAGAACAGATCCGTCAGGGTATGATCTAAAACCGGCCCATGGATCTCTTTCAGTCCGTTCCCCAGAGTGAGCCCCTCGCCGCCCGGATGCGCCCCCGTAATCTGGATGAGTATGTGGGACAGGACCATATTGTGGGAAAGGGCCGCCTCTTAAGAAGGGCCATCAAGGCGGACCAGCTCTCATCCCTGATCTTCTACGGCCCCCCGGGCACCGGTAAAACCACCCTGGCCCGGGTCATCGCCGGAACAACAAAAAGCCGCTTTATGAGCCTCAATGCCGTCCTCTGCGGTGTCAAGGATGTGAGGGAGGCCATTGCCGAGGCCCAGGAACTCCGGGATCTACACGGCAGAAGAACCATCCTCTTTGTGGACGAGGTCCACCGCTGGAACAAGGCCCAGCAGGACGCCCTCCTCCCCTGGGTGGAGAATGGTACCATCATCCTCGTGGGCGCTACCACCGAAAACCCCTACTTCGAAGTCAACTCGGCACTGGTCAGCCGGAGCCGGATCTTCCAGCTCAAGCATCTGGAGGCGAAGGACCTTACCGAGGTAGCCCGTCAGACCATGGCGGACAAGGAAAGGGGTTACGGTAGGTGGAATGTGAGCTTTGAAGAGGGAGCCCTGGAGCACCTTGTAAAGACTGCCGACGGCGATGCCCGAAGTCTGCTCAACTCCCTGCAGCTTGCTGTGGAGACCACCCCCGACTCCTACCCTCCCCCGGCGGGTGCGGATATCCATATAACCATGGAGACCGCCGAGGAGAGCATTCAGAAGAAGGTGGTCCTCTACGACAAGGAGGGGGACTACCACTACGACACCATCAGCGCCTTTATAAAGTCCATCAGGGGCTCGGATCCCGATGCCGCCCTCTACTGGATGGCCCGGATGATAAGGGCCGGTGAGGACCCGCGTTTTATCTTCCGCCGCATGGTGATCTCCGCCTGTGAGGACATCGGCATGGCCGACCCCAATGCCCTGGTCCAGGTGAACGCCGCGGCCCAGGCCTTCGACCGTGTCGGTCTGCCCGAGGGCCAGTTCCATCTGACCCAGGCCGCCATCTACCTGGCCACGGCTCCCAAGTCCAACTCCTCCCTGGCCTTTTTCGATGCCATCAAGGTGGTTGAGGAGGAAGCCGCCCGGGAGGTTCCCAACCACCTGAGAGATCCCAGCCGGGACAAACACGGCTTCGGCCACGGTGAGGGCTACAACTATCCCCATGCCTACAGGGATCACTGGGTGGCCCAGGCCTATCTGCCCGAAGGGCTCAAGGGAAGGATATTCTACCAGCCCTCGGCCCAGGGCTATGAGGCTGGAATACAGCAGGACGTTATCCGGCGGCGGGAGCTGCAGATGGCGGCAATGATAGAGGAGAGCACCGAAAACCTCTCCTACTCCCCGGGAGACAAGCAGCGTGAGGCCTGGATCAGAAGAACAAAGGGGAGCAGCAGCCGTTTCCTGGACAAGATGCGCACAAAAATGTTCGGTTTTCTGAAAACAGAGCGCCACCACAAGATCCTTGTATGGAGGGAGAGCAGCGGCCTCCTCCTCTGGGAGGCCTGGCGTCAGGTTCCCGAAGGAGGCGTCTGCGCCTGGTTCCCGGACCGTCGGAACCTGGACCTCTGCGAACACTTTACCCGGAGTCTCCCCGAGTCCGAACGTCCTCTCTTCTTCGGCGGCGACCCGTCATCCGCCGAGGCGGATCTGACAGTCATAGAGGAGCACTACGGCCCCTTCGAAGTGATCATGGTCAGGGACTGGATATCACGTCTGTCCGAGGCAGACAGACAGCAGGAGTGGGCCGGCCTGAGGAAACTTGCCGCCCCCGGAAGCCTCCTTGTCCTAAGCGAACCCCTGCCGGCCATGGGCAGCAGACTCAGTGACTTCCTTACCGATGGAGAGAAGGAGTTTGCAAACTGGGAAGATCTGAAAAAGACCGAGGAGGAGATCTACCTCTCCGCCTGTCCCGGACTGGAATCAGAAGAGGCGGCGGCGGGTCTCCTGAAGGAGATGGGTCTGTCGGATATTGAAACGGAAATTATTACAAACAGTGAAGAGAGAATCCTCACGGCCGAACAGCTGGAGAGCTGGCTTGATACGGAGCGGTCCGGCAGCCTGGCCAACCGGATGAAAGAGTCCATCGGCCCTGATACGGCCCCCCGGTGGAGCGAATTCTGCCGCAGCCGTCTTGAGGGGGCACGGGTGGAATGGAAAAGCCGTAGAATTGTTCTGAAAGGAGTTTTTCAGAAGGCCTGAATACGGGACATTCTCCTTCTGTATAATAATTTAGGGAAGTATCTGCTGAAGTGAATATTCGTGAATTTTAAAAAATTAAAATATCCTTATTGACAAAAAACAGCATTTATATAATTATACGTCACGTTCTAAAAACGCGGTGAATGTAGTTCAGTTGGTAGAGCGCCAGATTGTGGTTCTGGTTGTCGCGGGTTCGAGTCCCGTCATTCACCCTTTTGGATGCGTCCATAGCTCAGCTGGATAGAGCGCCGGACTTCGAATCCGTAGGTCGCAGGTTCGAATCCTGCTGGGCGTAATAATCACAGGGGGCTGGATTTTTTCAGACTTGTGTATTACTCTGGACTTGCAGAGGCATCCAACAGTCTTCCGGGACTGATTAAACACGGGCCGTTAGCTCAGCTGGTAGAGCAGCAGACTCTTAATCTGCGGGTCAAAGGTTCGAACCCTTTACGGCTCATAATAGTTATTGCGAGAGTGGTGGAATTGGTAGACACGCTGGTCTTAGGAACCAGTACCTTCGGTGTAAGGGTTCGAGTCCCTTCTCTCGCAGTGCAATTTGCGAAAGTAGCTCAGTGGTAGAGCTCCACCTTGCCAAGGTGGATGTCGCGGGTTCAAGTCCCGTCTTTCGCTTACTTGATATACGGACTGGAATTGTCCGACAGATTTCGACAGCAGTTGTCATCTGTATTATACTTCGTCTGATGAGGCTGAGCCTCATCTAACGCTAAAACGGAAGGTGAGGGCGATCTGGGTGTTATCCGGGTCGTCTTTTTTTTATACCAAAACATCCCATTATTAAGGACAGTACTGTGATTACCAGTAAAAATGTCGAGAAATTGGAAAACTCAGCCGTGAAACTCTCCCTGACCGTAGGGAAAGAGCACGCAGCAAAAGAGTACAAGGATCTTCTGACCAAGTACGCTAAGGACGTACAGATCAAGGGATTCAGAAAAGGCAAGGTGCCCGTATCTGTACTTGAAAGAAAATTCGGTGAAGGGATCAAACAGGAAGCTGCAGCCAACCTTATGGACAAAGCCCTGAAAGCCGCAATTGAAGAAGTTGAAGAAAAGCCCCTTGGATATGACTACCCCGAAGTACAGGGCGAACCTGTGCTCAACCCCGAAGAAGATTTCAGCTTCGAATTGATCTACGATACCTTCCCCGAGGTTAAATTCGGTGAGTACAAGGGACTCGAGATCGAAGAAACTCAGGTTAAGATCCTGAAAAAACACGAGAATGCGGAACTGGAGAAGATCCAGGAGCAGAACTCCGTTGTTATGGACAAGGCCGACGAAACCGTTGAAAAAGACAACATCGTAACCATCGATTACGTCGAAGTAAGCGGAAAAGAAGAAGTGGAAGATACTAAAAGAGAAGACTTTGTTTTCACCGTAGGAACAGGCTACAACCTCTACAAAATCGATAAGCAGCTTATCGGAATGAAGAAGGGTGAAGAGAAGGTTATCTCCAAGCGATACAAAGAGGACTTCGAAAACGCAGACCTCGCCGGCAGAAGCGTCAAGATCAAGGTTCTGATCAAGGCCGTTAAGGAAAAGCAGCTCCCCGAACTTGATGACGAACTGGCACAGGACGTTAACGAGAAGTTCGAAACCCTCGATGACCTGAGAAAGGACATCAAAAAGCAGCTCAAAGAGAAGGCAGCCGCCAAGATCGACGGTTCCAAGATGGAGCAGATCATCGACAAACTGGTTGAGTCCAGCGACATCGACCTTCCCGCCTCCATGATCAAGGCAGAACAGGAGAACAATTGGAGAAACTTCCTCCAGCAGTCTCAGGTTCAGGAAGAGCAGATGCTCCAGTTCCTCGAAATGCAGGGACAGACAAAAGAGCAGATGCTTGAGTCCTGGAAGGAAAATGCCGCCAAGAGCTTGAAATCCCAGCTGATTTTCAACAAAATAATTGAAGACGAGAAAATCGAAGTCAGCGACGATGAAATGGAAGAAGAAATCAAGAAACAGGCCGAAATGTACAACATGCCTGTGGAAGATCTCAAGAAATCATTTGGCGAAGCCGGCTTAAAAGAGTATCTTAGTAGTGATATTAAACAGAAGAAGGTCGCAGACTTCCTTCTGAAGAATGCAAAGATCACGAAAAGTGAAGAAAAGGTCGACTACGACGACCTGATGAAATAAATTTTTGAGACAGAGAGGTTCTGCCCGTATGCATATTCAGAATAACACCCTTGTTCCCGTTGTTGTTGAAAGAACAGGAACGGGAGAGAGGTCTTATGATATCTACTCCCGACTTTTAAAAGACAGGATTGTCTTTCTGGACGGAGAGATTCAGGATGTTACGGCAGACCTTGTTGTCGCTCAGCTCCTTTTTCTGGAATCGGAAGATCCCGAGAAAGACATAAACCTTTACATTAACAGCCCCGGCGGTTCCGTAACTGCCGGGCTTGCTATCTACGATACAATGCAGCACATCAAACCCGATGTTCAGACCATCTGTATCGGACAGGCTGCTTCCATGGGAGCAGTTCTCCTCGCAGGCGGAGCACAGGGAAAGAGACACTGTCTCCCCTCATCACGCGTAATGATTCACCAGCCCTGGGGAGGTGTCCAGGGACAGGCCAGAGACATCGGTATACAGGCCCGTGAAATCATCCGCCTGAAAAAAATGCTGATCCAGTACTTTGCAGATAACACGGGCAAGGAGTTCGACGAAATCGCCTCGGATATGGAACGCGATTTCTTCATGTCCGCCGAAGAAGCAGTAGCTTACGGTGTGACTGACAGCATTTTAAAGAGGTAAAAATATGGCCAGAACTAAAAATAAAGAACTTAAAGTCTGTTCCTTCTGCGGCAAACACTCTGATGTTGCCAAAAAACTGATTGCCGGTCCCGGCGTCTATATCTGCGACGAGTGCGTTCAGGTCTGCAACAAGATCATGAGCGAAGAAGAGGATGTATCCTCTGATTTCGTTGACGACATCCCCACACCCAAAGAGATCAAGGACTACCTGGATCAGTATGTTGTGGGACAGGACGCCGCCAAGAAGATTCTCTCGGTGGGAGTATACAACCACTACAAGAGAATCATGTTCAAGGATAAGATTTCCAATGATGTGGAACTTGAAAAGTCAAACATCCTTCTGATCGGACCCACGGGAACGGGAAAGACTCTTCTGGCCAAGACTCTTGCTAAAAAGCTGAAAGTACCCTTCGCCATTGCCGACGCAACCACCCTTACTGAGGCCGGTTATGTTGGTGAGGACGTAGAAAATATACTGCTGAAACTGATCCAGGCCGCCGGCAATAATATTGCCGCCGCCGAGAGAGGAATCATCTATATTGATGAAATTGACAAGATTTCCCGGAAAGGTGAAAACGTATCAATTACAAGAGATGTTTCCGGTGAGGGCGTTCAGCAGGCCCTGCTGAAGATCATCGAAGGTTCTACAGCCTCCGTACCTCCCCAGGGAGGAAGAAAGCACCCCAACCAGGAGATGCTGAAGATCGATACATCCAATATTCTGATTATCTGCGGCGGAGCCTTTGTTGGCCTCGACAAGATTATCGAAAACAGAGTCACCCAGCATCCCATGGGATTCGGTTCGGATGTTCAGCTCTCCCATGAAAAGGACCTTGTACAGCTCTTCAACCAGATGCATCCCGATGACCTGGTCAAGTTCGGACTTATACCCGAGTTTATCGGACGTCTTCCCATTCAGGTCAGCCTGCAGAACCTGCAGAAAGAGGACCTGAAGCGGATCATCACCGAGCCCAGAAACTCTGTAATTAAACAGTTTGAAGAGTCTATGAAACTGGATGATACTGAACTTGCCTTCGAGGAAGCCGCTCTGGACGCCATTGCCGAGAAGGCTCTGGAGAGAAAGACCGGTGCCCGCGGTATCCGTTCCATCGTTGAGTCGGTAATGCTCGAGATTATGTATGACCTCCCCTCCATGGAAGGACAGAAGAAAGTGATTGTTACCAGGGATGTCATCCAGAATGACAGTTTGCCCGTGGTTCTGACGGACCCGGAAGAGATTGAAGCCCCCTGGGAAAACGCACTTTATGAGAATAAACAGATCACAGCTTAATTTTAAGAAACCGGAGCTGCCGGTAATAGTATTGCCCGACACGGTAATATTTCCCTATACGGTGGCTCCCTTTTTCCTGACCGATGCCGTCTCCACCCGCGCGGTGGACGAGGCAATGAAGGGAAAAAGAGATATTTTCCTGGCCTTCCAGAAAGAAAAGGCCGATGCTCCCGTTCAGAAGAAACACCTCTACTCCACAGGTACGGTGGGTCATATCCTTCAGGTCCTCAAGCTCCCCGACGGCAACTCCCGGATACTTGTGGAAGGCCGCGGCAAGGGCGAGATCAGCAAGCTCGTAAAAAGCAAAGACATTATGATGGTCCAGTACAGGGAGATCTCCGAAAGCCGTGAGATCGGCAGGACCCTTGCCGTAGGCATGGAGACCCTTCAGGAGACCTTCTACGAGTACGCCCGGAAGAATAAAAAGATCACCCGTGAAATAAAAAACCAGGTGGAACAGGCCCAGACCCCGGAAAAGGTTATCGGCATTGTCGCCTCACAGCTCACCATCCCCACGGAAGAGAAGATCGGCCTTCTGGAGATGTCCAGTCCCGGGGAAAAGCTGACCCGCCTGACGGAAATTGTTCAGCTTGAAATAGAGAAAAGCTCACTGAAACAGGATATCTCCGGAAGGGTCCGCCAGAAGATGGAGAAGACCCAGAAAGAGTATTTCCTTAACGAACAGCTCAAAGAGATAAACAGAGAGCTGGGGAACGACGGCAACGAAGATCCTTCGGGTGCTGCCGAACTTGAAAGCAGAATCAGCGAAATGACCATGCCCGAAGAGGTGAAGGCCAAGGCAATGAAAGAGGTGAAACGCCTCTCCCGCCTCCAGCCCATGAGCCCCGAATCGGGAGTTCTCAGGACATACCTTGAATGGATAGTCGATATCCCCTGGAACAAAGAGTCCGACGACAGGATGAACCTTGCCAGGGCGGCCAGAGTCCTTGATGAGGACCACTACGACCTGAAAAAAGCGAAGGACAGAATTCTCGACTATATAGCCGTACGACAGATCAGAGAGAACCTGAAGGGCCCCATCCTCTGCTTTGTAGGCCCTCCGGGAACGGGTAAGACATCCCTGGGACGCTCGGTGGCACGGGCCCTGAACAGGGAATTCGTCCGCATTTCCCTGGGCGGTGTCAGAGACGAGGCCGAAATAAGAGGTCACCGCAAGACCTATGTGGGAGCCCTCCCCGGCAAGATAATCCAGTCCATCAAGAAGGCGGGAACCACCAATCCCGTTTTCCTCCTTGATGAGATAGACAAGATGAGCAGCGACTTCCGGGGAGACCCCTCGGCAGCCCTCCTTGAGGTGCTGGATCCCGAACAGAACGGGACCTTTACCGACCACTATATGGAACTCCCCTATGACCTCTCAAAGGTCATGTTTATTACAACAGCCAACTCACTCCACACCATTCCCCGTCCCCTGCTGGACAGAATGGAGGTCATTGAGATTCCAGGCTACACGGAGCAGGAGAAGATCCGTATATCCAGGGGATTCATCATTCCCAAGCAGCTGAAAGAGAACGGCATGAAATCCAGCCGCATCAATATCAGCGATGACGCTCTGCGGACCCTTATCCGGAACTACACAATGGAGTCGGGTGTACGTAACCTTGAACGCCAGATAGGCCAGGTAATCCGGAAGATCACCCGGGAAGCCATCGAAAACTACCAGAAACGCTCTGGCGGTAATAACATTCATACCGCGAGAATCCACCAGTACCAGGAGATTTTCGGAAGCCCCCTGGACAAGGGAGACAACCTTCCCGACCTGTCGGCCATTGAAATGAAGGTTGAGGGGGCCGATGTGATCCGCTATCTCGGGAATCCCCCCATCCCCGATGAAGACTCGGATCGCCGGGACCGTCCCGGACTGGCCACAGGAATGGCCTGGACTGAACTGGGCGGACGGACCCTTCCCGTTGAGGTCAGCCTCTTAAAGGGTGAGGGCAAGCTGATTCTCACCGGTAAGCTTGGAGACGTGATGAAGGAGAGCGCCCAGATTGCCATGTCCTACCTGAGGGCCAACTCAGAGGACTTCGGCATCGACGCCGACTTTCAGAAGGCCTGGGACATCCATATTCATGTCCCCGAAGGGGCCATCCCCAAGGACGGCCCCTCTGCCGGAATAACCATGACAGCAGCCCTTCTGTCGGCCCTGAAGAAGACCGCCCTGATTCCCGGAGTGGCCATGACCGGAGAGATAACCCTCACCGACCGGCTCCTGCCCATCGGAGGGGTCAAGGAGAAGGTTCTGGCGGCCCACAGGAACAAGTCCAGGGTCATCCTTCTTCCCGAAAAGAACCGCAAGGACCAGGAGGATCTACCCAAAGAGATCAGAGAGGATCTTAGGTTTATCTTCAGTTCCTCGGTCAAAGAGGCCCTGGAACAGCTTTTTCCTGAAGGAACCTTCAGTCCGGGATCTGAATAAAGACCGGTAGAAAAAAAACTTAATTGCCATTAGTGGAATTTTCGATTATAAATTGAGTATGATGTTTATGAAATTCAGGAGGCCTCATACCATGGCTAAAAAAGCTGCTTTTTTCGCACTTCTTATAATGACAGTTTCTGCATCCCTGATTGGTGCACAGGAGACCGACTCCAAGCGGGCCGATATCTATCCCAAGACAATGGCAATTCACAGAATTTATCCCCACCAGCTGGGATACAAGGTTGAATATATAAAATCAAACAGAACCCTTGGCGTCTTCTACGCACCCCTTGAGTGGTTCAGAAAGTCCGCCGGTTACGGCGAGATTGTATACGGTCAGGGATCTCACTATCCCTATGCCACATTTTACTACAAAGACGGCAAGATCAGTCACTTCAGACTCTATCTGATCGAGAGCTACAACGATGTCAGCTGGGGACGGCTGCGCGATGAAGACCTGACAGATGAGTTTTCCATTGAAGAACTGGTCATTGAATATCAATAAAACAACGAGGATTTATGACATTTTCTGAAATACCCTCCTCTATGCGGGAGGGTTTCGCATCTTATAAGAACTTTATCATTATGGGACATGAACAACCCGATGCGGACTGTCTCTGCTCCCAGCTCGGCCTGGCCGCCCTCCTTAAGAGGATGGGTAAAAACACCAGGGTCATTGCCAGGGGTCCCTTTACCAGGCCCGAAACCAGGGACCTGGAACCCCTTTTTGAAACAACCTGGTCCTGGCCCTCTCCCGCAGGGACCCTTCTTGTACTCATGGACTGTTCCGACATCAGCCGTACAGGCTTTCCGGTGGAGGAACTGGAGCCCTTTGATCTGATGATTATCGACCACCATGCCGCCGGAAGCAGTTCCGGCAAGTACCGCTATATAGACGCAAAAAGCCCCTCCACGACTCTGCTGGTCCAGGGCCTCTGGGACGAGTTCGGTGAAAAGCCCGATGCCGAAACCAGCAGCCTTCTATTTTTCGGCTTTGCCACAGACACCGGATTCTTCCGTCATCTTGAGGGAGGGACCGGGCCTGTATTCAACAGGATTGCCGAGATGATCGACAACGGCGCCTCACCCAACGCGATATACCGCCGCATCAACGCCGGAAGAGAGCTGGGAACCCGGCGCCTTATGGGACGGCTCCTGGAAAGGGCCCGTTTTCATCTGGATGACAGGATTCTGATATCCTGGGAGAACAAGGAGGACAGGGACGAACTGGGTGTTGAGGACAGGGACTCTGACCGTCTCTACCAGCTCCTCCAGTCGGTAGCCGGATGCGAAGCGGTAGCCCTGATACGGGAGGAGTCTCCCACCCTCTGCATCGTCGGCCTGCGGTCCAACAACCATGTGGATGTCGGTAGAATTGCCTCTGAACTGGGAGGAGGAGGTCATACCAAGGCGGCCGGAGCGGCGGTGGAAGGCCCCCGGGACGAGGTAACAGCCAGGGTACTTAAACTCTTTACTGAACAGCTTTAAGCCCTCACTCAGGGCAATCTGAACAAAAAGTTCATACTCTTTCGTCATCAAAATATTGACGGAAGAGTTTTTTTTATCTATTTTTGTTAACGAACGGTCGTAAACAAAAAATGAACGTACAAGAAAAACGAAGACTTAGAAAAATAGCCATAATGGAAGCCGCACTGGACGTCTGGTCCGATGACGAGTTCTGCAATACCTCACTCGCCACCCTTTCAAAGCATCTGGGGATGACTAAACCGGCACTCTACAGGTATTTCAAAAACAAGGAAGATCTTCTGGATTCAATGGCCGGATATGTCCAGGAGCTTGAGACTGCCTGGATCGGAACCCTTATTGAAAAACTCAATTCAATATCTGAAGAACGCCGGCTTCACTGCTTTATAGAGTGGTTCGCAATGGGACTCAAGAAGGGATACCGCTATGCCCAGTTTGACAGTTTCAACACTCTGCGCTGTAACACAATGACCAGGAAGCAGCGCTTTGCCCAGGCTGAAGGTCTTAAAGAGGCCGTAGGCACATCTCTGGACACCCTGAACCTGGTGATGATGTACTGTTTCTTCTTCTGGGGATGGCACGAAATGCTACATATTCAGCAGGAAAGAAGCGACAGAGAGAAAATTGATCTGGTTCTGGACCTGGTACAGCATGGTCTGGGCACCGGTAATTTCATGGTCCCCTCGGCTCAGAAGGACCATGAAGTCCAGGCCCAGGTTGACAGACTCAAGCGCACCATACAGGAGGAACCTGTAATCATGGCTGTAACCGGTGTGGTGCAGGAGAAGGGGTTTTCCGGAATAACACTGGAGAAAATTGCAGAGAGTGCGGGAATGTCCAAGAGCACTCTCTACAACTACTTTGAAAATAAAGATCAAATGTTAACAAAATCCTTAAACACGATTGTTAAACAGTATATAGAGCTCCACAGGGCCCTGCTCTCTGAAAAGGACAGCTTTGAGGAAAAACTGCTGACCCACCTGGAGCTGCAGAGCTCTTTTTTTCCGAAAAAGCCCCAGGCCTTTATAGTCATGAAACAATTCGTCGGCAAGGGTGTTATATCAAAGTTGGACCGTCCGGTGTACCAACCCGGCTTTCTCACCTTTATGGATGAGGGAATCAAGGCAGACAAACTGAAACCCTGCTTCTCCGCAATTGAGTATCAGGTGATTTTCAGTTTTTTTATATTTCTGGAACGGGTAATTTTCGAGAGCGGTGAGTACGGCTCTCAGGCCCGGGAACTCCCGGACTGGCTGGAGCTGCTGACCCACGGCACTCAGGAGTCAGAACGGAAAGAAACTTCAAGGAGTAAATGATGAAGAGAGGATCAATTTCAATACTACTGTTGACCCTTATCTGCACTTTCAGCTTTGCAGAGACCATGACCATTACGGCGGACAACGCCGTGGCCCTGGCCCTGGAGAACAACCTCAGCCTGCAGAGCGAAGGGATCAATCTGAATATAAGAGAGAGAGGTAAGGATACCGCATGGAACGCCTTTATTCCCTCCCTCAGCGCCAGTGCAGGCGTTGTGAATACGGGCCCCCTGTTTTCGGACAGCAGTTCGATCATGAATCAGGCCACCTATCAGACAGAGCGTGACTGGGTTGTTACCGGCGGATTTTCTGCGGCTTTACCTATCAACGCCGCTCTTGGAACCGGAATCAGACAGACCAGAATAGACTATGAGGCGGGACTCCTGAGCTATGAGGACGCCCGTAAGCAGCTGAATCTGAATGTCAGAAAGACCTACTTCTCCCTGATCGCCCTGGCTGCCGACCTGGAGCTGACCCGGCAGAATATTGAGATTGCCGAAAGACGCTACGAGCAGGCCCGGGAGAACTACGAGAACGGTCTCATCTCTGAGCTGGAAATGCTCCAGGCCCAGGTAACCGTTGAAAACACCAAGCCCGGGTACAATACCCAGCTGACCTCCTATGAGAACTCCCTTATGAACTTCAAACTTCTTCTGGGTGTTCCCAGTTCCACAGAGCTGGTCCTCAGCGAGAACCTGGATGACATTACCTTCTTCCAGGCCGATGCCGAGTATCTTATTAACGCCTACAGCGCCGGCCGGATGGATGTACAGCAGATCAACAAACAGATCGAGTCCCTGAAAAACACAAGAAAGCTTCAGGGACAGTACAACCGCACTCCTACCCTTTCACTGATAGCTGATTGGAGCACCAGTGTGGCCGACGGTTTCAACAGCGATGTATGGCAACGTAACTACTGGAACGATACGGGTACGGTGGGAGTACAGCTTTCGGTTCCCCTGGATGGCTGGATTCCCAACTCCTCTGCCGATGTCACCCTGAAGGACCTGGACGATCAGATCAGCCAGCTCGAACTGCAGAGACAGCAGCTCTTCGACGCCTCGGAAATCGAGATTACCAATCTGGTCATGAATCTTCAGAACTCCCAGAACACCATTGAGACCTACTCCCTCAATGTGAATCTGGCGAAGAAATCCTTCGACCTGACAACAGAAGCATACAACCTGGGAACCCGGGAGCTCCTGGATGTGCAGACCGCACAGACCGAGATGCTCAGCGCATCCCAGAACGTACTTTATGAAAAGTATAACTATATTACGACCTTACTGGACCTGGAGTATGCCATCAATTCCGATGACATCTCCAGTGTATTGGAGGAAAAATGAGTAAAGAGAATACCCCTGCCGAGGAAGGCACAAAGAAAAAAATCGGCGGCAGAGTTACGATTATAATCATCCTGCTGGTGGTTCTCGGATTCGGAGGCTTTGCCTTTATGGAACTGCAGAAAAGCAGAGCAGGCCGTCAGATAGAGAATAATGAGGATGCGGTCACCGTATTCGCAGTGACCACTACAGAGGCTGTATCGGGTCAGATAAAGAACCTTCTCAATGTCAACGGCGACATCATCGCCGAAAGCGAAGTTGATGTGTACTCGGATATTGCCGGTAAGCTTATACGCAGACGTGTTGAGCTGGGAGATTATGTCCGCAAGGATCAGATCGTTGCCGATGTAGACCCCTCCCGCCCCGGTATGTCCTATGCGGCCAACCCGGTTCGGGCGACAATCAGCGGAACCATAACAAGTCTGCCCTTCGATATCGGTGCCACTGTCAGTACCCAGACCCCCATCGCCACCATAGGTGACCTTGGAACACTGCAGGTCAGAACTCATATCCCTGAGCGTTTTATTTCACGGATCAGCATGGGCATGACAGCCATGCTGGAACTTGAAGCCTATCCCGGATTCGACTTTGAGGCCCGGGTCACCGAGATCAGCCCCGTTGTGGATCAGGTCTCAAGAACCCTGGATATCAAACTGGACCTAGTGGACAAGGACCCGCGGATCAAGGCGGGAATGTTCGCCAAGGTCAGCCTGATAACCGAAGTGAAGGATGACATTGTCCGGGTTCCCACAGACTGTATCGTTTCCCGCTTCGGCGAGGACATGGTCTTTGTTCTGAATGCAGACGGTGAGAGCGTTGAAAAGCGCGTCATCAGAGAGGGTATCCGCATCAACGGTGTATCAGAAATCGTAGACGGCCTGAGTGCGGGTGAGAAAATAATTTACCAGGGACAGACTCTTCTGGACGACGGATCAGCGGTCCGTGTCGCGCGGAACGTTCAGCCCCTGGACTAGAGGATAATCCATGAGTATATCCAAAACCATAGTTAACAAACCCACGACCATACTGATTGTGTTCTCAATCCTGATCGGTCTGGGTCTCTACATACTGCCCCAGGTTCCCATCGACCTCTACCCCGAGATCGAGCCGCCCATCCTCCTGGTTATGACGACCTATGAGGGTGCGGGACCTGAAGAAGTAGAGCAGACAACAACCCGTCTGCTTGAGGGTCAGTTGACCAATGTCTCAGACCTGCAGGAGATCACATCGACCTCCTCAGAGGGGATGAGTATGATAATTCTGGAGTTCGGCTGGGATACGGACCTGACCGAGGCGTCCAACGAAATCCGTGACTCCATCGAGTTTATCAAGGACTACCTCCCGGAAGAGGCGGACAGTCCCATGATCTTCAAATTCGACCCCTCCATGATGCCCATCCTGAACCTGGTTGTTACGGGAAACAGAACCCCCGAGGAGATCAGAGAGATTGCCGAAGACCAGATTCAGCCCTACCTGGAACAGATTTCCGGTGTTGCAACCACAAGCCTGACAGGGGGACGGGAAAAGATTATCCGCGTAGAGGTAAGCCAGAACCGTCTTGAGGCCTACGACCTTACTCTGACCCAGGTAGCCGGAATGCTGCGGACCCAGAACCTTCAGCTTGGTGCGGGTTCCGTGGAAGAGGGCAGTAAGAAATACCTGATCAGGACAGCCGGCGAGTTCCAGACCATTGACGAAATTGAAAACACTGTTGTCTCCTACAAGGCCTCGGGAGGTGTGACCAAAGAGATCCGCCTCAGAGACATCGCCAATGTCTTCGAAGGCTACAGAGATGCTACATCCACGGTCTATATCAACGGTGAACCCGGTGTGTACATCATGGTCCAGAAGCAGAGCGGAACCAACTCGGTACAGGTTGCCGACAGGGTTGTTGACCGTCTTGATACGATCAACAGAAACATCCCCGAGGACATGAATGTCGCTGTTATCAGCAACACCACCGATACAATCAAGGGATCTCTCAACCAGGTGACCAGCTCCGCCCTGATGGGTGCGGGTATGGCCATGATCATCCTGCTCTTCTTCCTGAGGAGCCTGAAGTCCACCATCATCATCGGACTCTCCATCCCCATCTCCCTGCTTATCACCATTATGAGTATGTACTTTGCGGGACTGACCCTGAACCTGATGACTCTGGCGGGTCTGACCCTCGGGGTAGGTATGATCGTGGACTCGTCCATCGTAATTCTGGAAAACATCTTCCGATACAGGGAGAAGGGAGCCAAGCTGAAGCCATCGGCCATCCTGGGAACCCAGGAGATGCTGACAGCCATCTTCGCCTCTACCCTGACAACGGTTTGTGTATTCCTGCCCATCCTGATGTTCAAGAGAGAGCTGGATGTGATCGGTGTAATGTTTGAGGAGATGGCCTTTACCATAATCATCGCCCTCCTCTCATCCCTCTTTATCGCCGTAACTCTGGTACCCGTACTCTCCAGCCACTACATCAAGCTGAGCACACGGAACCAGGCGCCCCTGAAGTGGAAGCCTCTGGCGGCTCTGGACAGGGGAATGGGAAAATTCTTTTCCGGTCTCGACAGGGTCTATAAAAAGGGCCTTACCGCCTGTATGGACAACAAGATCCTCACGGTGGTCATCATACTGCTGCTTCTGATATTCAGCTTTATGCTCTTCCCTACCATCGGTATCGACTTTATGCCCTCCAGCGACTCTGAAACTGTTGTTCTGGATGTAAATATGCCCATCGGTACACGCCTGAGCCAGACCCAGGAATATATGGATCAGCTCTACGCCATTGCCGATGAAGAGATAGAGAGTGTCCGGGACATCATCATCTCCACCGGTTCCGGCGGATTTCTCGCGGCAGACGACAGCAGTGTGGGGTCCATGACCCTGGTGCTCAAGGAGTTTGACGAGAGAACCGAGACAAACGACGAGATCAAGGAGAAGCTGAGAAAGCACTTTGACAGCTTCCCGGCAGCTCAGTTCGGATTTTCCAGCGGAAACAACATGGGTTCAGCATCTCCCATCGATATCATCATCAAAACCGATGACCTGACTCTGGGAAAATCCCTTGCTGACGAGATCCGTGATATGCTGGTCCAGAATATGCCCGAGGTTACAGAGCCCGAAGTCAGTCTCGAAGAGGGACTTCCTCAGGCGGAGATATTTGTAGACAGAGCGAAGGCCAGTGCCCTGAATCTGAGCATCTACGACATCGGAAATGAACTTAGTGCCAACGTTGACGGCATCACCGCCTCCCGTTACAGAACCGGCGGTGACGAATATGATATTCTGGTGATCCTGGACGAGAAGGACAGAAACACCATTATGGATCTGGACAAGATTTTTATGATGAACACCATGGGTCAGAGGGTCCCTCTCTCCTCTGTTGCGGAGATCAGAATAACCGAAGGTCCCGTTGATATACAGAGAGAGAGCCAGACCAGAGTCGTCCATGTAACAGGTGGAATTGCTCCGGGATTCTCAGCCAGTGAGGTGGAACCCCGCATCCAGCAGATGATCCAGGAGAACATCGTTGCGGACGAGTCGGTTATCATCGACTTTTCCGGTGACTTTGCAGAGATTCAGGCCATGGGCTTCAGCTTTATGGTTGTAATGCTGATCGCCGTTATCCTTGTATTCGGTGTTATGGCCAGTCAGTTTGAGTCCCTGAAGGACCCCTTTATCATCTTCTTCACCATCCTGGTTATGCCCATCGGTATTATCCTGATGTACAAGCTGACCGGTGAGACCCTGAGTATGTTCTCTGCCGTAGGTCTGGTCATGCTGTCGGGTATCGTTGTTAACAACGGTATCGTAATGGTGGACTATACCAACCTCCTGAGAAACAGGGGAATGTGTATCCGCGACGCCTGTATCGAGGCGGGTACCAACAGACTCCGTCCGGTACTGATGACCAGTCTTACCACCATCCTGGGTATGCTTCCCATGGCATTCTCCAACGGAGAGGGATCAGAACTGGTTAAGCCTCTGGGACAGACAGTTGTGGGGGGGATGACGGCCAGTACCTTCCTGACCCTCTTCCTGGTACCCGTACTCTATGCTCTGTTCAACAGAAAGCATGATAAGACCGCAGCCGAGTGCAGCGACTCCGAAGATTTCATCAACCGGCCCGCACTGGAGGAGAGCAAATGAAAAGAGTTGAGATCATAGTCAATCAGTCCATCGAGACAGACCTGTTTGAAAACTTCGCCAGGTATGGGGTGGCCCGGAGATACACAAAGATCCCCGGGGCCCACGGCGTCGGAAACAGCGACCCCAAGATGGGGGACCATATCTGGCCCGAAGAGAATGTGGTCCTGATCATCTACTGCAATGCGGAAGAGGCTGAACTCCTTGAGAAGGGAGTTCAGGATACAAAGAAAAAGTTCCCTGCAGAGGGTCTTAAGATCTTCATTATGTAGAATGATTAAATAGAAAAGGGGCATGTCTCTGATTATGCCCCTTTTTTTGGGTCCCGGCCCGGACAGTGTTCAGGAAAGGGCTTTCTCCAGCTCCCTTTCCGGCTGCAGCCAGGGGGCAAACTCCCTTCTGCCCCTTTCGGTCAGACAGGACCGGATAATAAAGAGCATGGAATCAATAAAGTACTCTTCACTGACCCTCTTCTCTCCTCCCTCCGAAGGGAAGCAGAAGTTGACCTGAGCCAGCATGACCTGCATCATTATCTCCTCGGGAACAGATCTGTCGTAGAGACCCTCCTCAACGGCCCTGATAAACATGGATTTTACAAAATCGGCGATCTCGGGATCCACAGAAAGAAGATCCGGTGGGCCTGTATGGCCTGCATCCTTCTGATAGGCGGGCAGACGGACGCTCAACTCCCTATGGATTTCCCCCAGCATGCGGACCGTCATCTCCGCGTAACTCAGATCCTCCAGAAGAAGATCCTTCAGTCTTGTCATTACCTGCCGGATTGTATACTCCGAGACGGCCTTTGAAAGAGAAATCTTGTTCGGAAAGTAGTTGTAGATAGTTCTTGTTGTGATCCCCACCTCTCTGGCTATCTCCGAAAACCTGACCCGGTTGAATCCGAAACGATAGAACAGTGTGCTGGCGCCTTCCAGAATACGGACTTCCATAGACTGACTCATATAATGCTTCCCCTTTTCCTATGGATTAGTGTTCATTTTAATATTGAAATCCGTATCCCTCAATAAATTTATTAATTTCTCATAAAAGTGAAAATCAGCGGCTGAAATGGACTTTCCTTGCGTGTAAGCCATTGTGGTGTTACAATTCCGGGACCCGTAGGTTCATCAGTTACAGACCCTGCCTGCGGACCCCCATAAAATAAGATAAAATCCACCTAAGGAGGATAACTTGATCAAAGCTATTGATTTAACAAAGCGGTACGGAAAACATACCGCTGTCAACAAGATTAACTTTGAAATAGCCAAAGGTGAAATCATCGGCTTTCTCGGCCCCAACGGTGCCGGAAAATCGACAACCATGAATATGATTTCCGGATACTTTGCTCCCACCGACGGAAAAATTCTGGTAGACGGCGAAGACATTCTGGATGACCCGGAAAAGACAAGAGGCAAAATCGGCTATCTCCCGGAGCATCCTCCTCTCTATATGGATATGACGGTAAAGGAATATCTGAAGTTTGCTGGTCAGCTGAAGAAGATAAAACCCGCAGATCTGAAGGGCGATATAGACAGGATTACCGACCTGGTTAAGATCACCGATGTACGGGGACGCCTGATAAAGAACCTCTCCAAGGGCTACAGACAGCGGGTTGGCATGGCCCAGGCCCTGCTCGGAAATCCACAGCTTCTGATTCTTGACGAGCCTACAGTAGGTCTCGATCCAAAGCAGATTATTGAGATCCGGAACCTGATAAAGGACCTCAGCGATGACCACACCATTATCCTCAGCTCCCATATTCTTCCCGAGATATCGGCAGTCTGCGACAGGGTACTGATTATCAACAAGGGTGAGATTGTGGCATCCGACACCCCGGAGAATCTGGCGGAGAATCTGGCGGGAATGCACAAGCTCCACCTCCAGGTAAAAGGGGATGAAGAGAAGATCAGAAAGGCCCTGGACACCCTTGATGTGCTGAAGGACGTTACCGTCCAGAGCGCACGGGAAGAGGGTGTCATGTCTGTTCTCGTGGAGGCCGGAAAGGATGCGGATATTCGGGAGGACGTCTTCTACGCTCTGGCCAAAAAGAAGTGCCCCATACTCCAGATGCGGCCCATGGATATGTCTCTGGAAGAGATATTCCTGAACCTGACCACCGTTGAAGGGGGAGCCAACTGATGCTTGCAGTACTGAAAAAAGAACTTCTGACCTATTTCACCACATCCATCGGATATATCTTTATGGGTGTATTCCTTCTTATATCGGGGATACTCTTCACCATGGGCAATATCTTCGGAATGAATTCCGACTACCCCTCCTTTCTGGGAGGACTGATTATGATATTCCTGCTGGTTGTTCCCCTTCTGACAATGAAGACCTACAGCGAAGAGTCGAAGCTCAAGACAGATCAGCTTCTGATGACAGCCCCCCAGAGTACAGCGGGAATCGTTGCAGGAAAGTTTCTTGCGGCGGCGTCTCTCTTTCTGCTGACCCTGATCATCACCGGTCTCTACCCCCTGTTCCTCTCCTTTCATGCCCGGCTGGATACGGCGCAGATTATCGGAACCTATATTGGTTTTTTCTTTCTGGGAGCCTCCTTTATCTCCATAGGAGTCTATATCTCCAGCCTCACCGACAGCCAGGCGGGAGCGGCAATCCTCACCTTCTGTGTGCTGATCATCACCTGGATCATTGACTTTATCGGAAGTGTTATGCCCGTCACCCCCCTTTCGGGAGTAGTCTTCGCCCTGATTCTGACGGCCCTGGCGGCCCTCTGGATGTACAACGCCACAAAGACACCCCTGGCTGCTGCCATCCCGGTCGTCTTCGGCCTGATCATTATCGGAGCGGTCTACCTTATAAACCAGGACCTATATATCAATCTGATCGGAAAGACTCTCTCCTGGTTCTCTCTGACAAAGCGCTTCTCCAACTTCCCTCTGGGTATCCTGAAACTGGATGCGGTAATCTACTATCTGAGCTTCTCGGGATTCTTCCTCTTTCTGACAACCCAGAGAATTGAAAAACAGAGATGGAGCTGAAAAAGATGAAACTGAAACTGAACTTTAAAGCCCGTCACGCCAGTGTGGCGGCCCTGACAAATATTGCGGTTCTGGCCGCGCTGATTATCTTCAATCTTCTCTTCCAGAACATTCCCGCCCAGTGGGATATGACCCGGCGGAAACTCTTCTCCCTGACCGATACCACCGTCAGTATGGTGAAGAATCTGGACCGGGACGTGCAGATCTACCTCCTCTCCAAACCGGGACAGGAGCCGAAGGACATCCTTGAGGTGCTCCAGCGCTATGACTCGGCATCTTCCAGGGTCAGCCTGAAAATTATCGATCCCGACAGGAACCCCGGTCTGATTTCCGCCTTCACCGAAGAGGGTCAGACCGTAGCCGCAGGAAGCGTTATTGTGGCCTCGGGAGAGTACTCCCGGGTCATCGCCCGCCTTGATCTCTACAGCATCAGCTACAGCCAGCAGGGACAACCCCAGCTCCTTGGTATGACAGTGGAACAGAGGGTGACCTCGGCCATCTCCTATGTAACCACAGGACGGGAACCGAAGGTCTATGTTCTTGAGGGACACAACGAGTACAGCCTCCGGGACCTAGGGCTTGAAGAGGTGGTACAGAAGGCCAACTTCGGAACCGAGACCCTCAACCTCCTGCGGGAGGGCGCCGTTCCTTCAGATGCCGATGTCCTGATCATCCTCTCACCTGAACGCGACCTGACTGTGAACGAAGCGGCTGCCGTGGACAGCTACCTTCAGTCGGGAGGAGCCCTCTTTCTGTCCCTTGATATGACCGGTTCCTCCACCCCGAACTTCGATTCCCTTCTGGAGAAGTACAACCTGGTTATTGAACAGGGTTTTGTTATGGAGAAGGACACAAACCGCCTCCTGCCGGGTATGTCAAACAATCCCCTCTTCTTCTCTCCCGCTCTGGCCGAAGACAATGTTATTACCGACACCCTCAGAGAGAACAGTCTGGACACCTTTGTCTTCACCTCCATGGGAATCCGGGAGACGGAGATTAAAAAGCGGAACCTGAAGTTCACCCCGATCCTGAGCTCATCAGACAGCAGCTGGCTCAGGTCTGATCTGAACAACACCTCCGAGTTCAGAACCTCATCGGATATTCCCGGTCCCATCCCCGTTGCCGCATCCATTGCCGAAACCAGCAGGGACACCGGCGCCGAAGAGGGTGCCAGAATCATCGTTCTGGCCAGCGGTAAGTCACTTGCCTCTCTGCCCGGTATCGGACAGATCAAGGCGAACATCGAGTTCTTCCTGAACAGCCTGAACTGGCTGAGCGATCAGGAGGAGTCCATCAATATTCCAAGCAAGAGCCTCTTCCGCCTGCCCATGCGTCTTAATGCCCTGCAGGCCTGGATCTATGGGGGAATCTGCGTCATCTTGATTCCTCTGATTATTATTATCTCTGCGGCGGTGGTCCTCTACAGGAGGAAGAACCTTTGAAAAAGAAAAAACAGCTTTTGATTGCCCTGGGAGCCCTCACTCTCCTGGGGGCGGGATACCTTTTGATCTCCCGGGGAGAGGATGAGGCTCCGGCCCTTTCAGATCCCGCCGAGGCACGGGAGGTCTTTACCCTCACCGACTTCGCCGAGGAGGAAGTGGAGTCTATGGGTGTTGAAAACAGCCTGGGCGGATTCACCCTTGTCAGAACAGAGGAGGGATATCTCCTGAAGGATGAGCCGGCAGTCCGCCTCAACCGCCAGTCAGCGGCGTCCATGGCCTATGTTCTTTGCAACCTGAAAAGCTTTGAAAAGATTGAAGAGTCCATTGAGAGTCCCGGGGATTACGGCCTTGCCGACGGCGGCAGTGCCCGGCTGACCCTGAATCTGAATGAGGGGTCCCCTGCTGTGGTGACTGTGGGAAACAGCACTCCCACGGGAAACGGTTTCTATGCCATGAAAGAGGGAGACCCGGCGGTCTATCTTCTGCCCTCTTACGCCGTTTCGGGTCTGTTCAACTCAGCTGACCTCTTAAGAGACAGAACCCTTCCGGGAGTGGACTTTCAGAACCTGACCCGCCTGACAATCGGGGGAGAGCGAATAATCGATATCGTCCCCTACTTTCCCTATGAAGCCCTGTCCAGCACCCTCAGCACCCATGTAATGATCAAACCCTTCAGGCGTCCCGTTGCTGTAAGCGCACAGAAGTACTCGGACAGTCTTGAGGCTCTGGCGGGGAGCTACAGCATTGTCAGCTTTGTACCTGAGGGTACGGATACGGGTCTTGATCAGGCCAGGGACCTCTACCTTCAGGACAGCGCCGGCAGAGAGCTGACCATCAGTTTCGGTGGCAAAACCGAAAACGGTCAGGAGGTCTACTGCCGGATCAGCGGTCTGGATGAGCTGGTAACCCTCCCCGCTGCGGCAGCTTCCATAATGGATGTACGCCCCGTGGATATGGCAGACCGCTTTGTCCGTCTTGTGGGCATCGACCAGGTTTCAGAGCTGAAGATAAGCTACCTGGGCGAGGAGTGGACCGGTACAATAAACTGGCTTGACGAGGAGACGGGAGAGTTTACATATCAGGGAGAACCCGTTGACGACAAGGCCTTCAAGAAGATGTACCAGGAGGTTCTCTACCTTCTCTTCGAGGGGGAGATTCCCGGAACCTTCGCCATGGAGGGAGAGCCCGAGTTTACTCTGAGCTATACGGGGGATGCCGGTTCACCGGGAGTGACCACCGCCGAGCTCTATAACTATGACAGGGACTTCTACGCCATCAGTATCGACGGCTTTCCACCGGAGTTTCTGATCGGTAAATATCAGATAGAGGCGCTGGTCTCTTTTCTGAGGGAGTTTAAGGGCTGATATTTGGCCCCGGCTGATCACGCGGCTCCGGCTGAAACGCCGGGGCCTGCAGGACTATCTATGGGAGGAGCCACCGAAACGGCCGGGGCAGGAAATCAGGATGCCAGAAAAACCTTGAACTTTTCGATATCCATGATTTCCATTACAAGGGAGGGGCGGTTCTCAATCTGAACCAGCCAGTATCCCCTGGTAAAGAGGGCGGGAAGCCCTTTCAGTTCGGGCACATGCTCCTCTTCCATCTTTTCACTGACGCAGGTTCTGGCCCACTTCTCCGAAACCTTCTTCAGGCCCTTGAGATCTTCCAGGGGGAAGGATATTTCGGTCTTCTCATAGTCCGCATCCTTGCGGCCGAAGAGGGCCATCAGGGCATTCTGTTTTTCAAAATCCTCAAAGTAGAAACGGCCGCCGATCACAAAGCAGAGACCGCCCCGTCCGTTGAAATGTCCCGAACCGGCTTCGCCGAGAAGGACGGCGTAGCTTTGAAACTCAATCCTGCCTCCGTATGCTTCTTCCCTGGCTTTCCAGAATTTTTCGGCTTCAGACATTTTTTCAGACGGCATATATCTTTCCTCATCATACAGAATTGATTCAATATAACCTGTAAAAACAGAATCGGGCAAGTAAAGGCTGACAAGGGACTTCAGATTATCCACAGGGGCCGCCGATAATTCCTTCATAGGAGTATTCATGGACAAGAGCACACTGAGAGAACACGTTGATCTGATCAGGGAGGTATTCTCCTACAACAGGCGCTTCAAGGACTCTCTCTTTGTTATCAAGATAGACAGTTCCATCATCGATCACCCCTACTTCCCCATTCTGGTCAGGGATCTCTCCCTCCTCCACCAGAACGGCATACGCTTTGTCATTATCCCCGGAGCCCATGACAGAATCGATGAGATTCTGAAACAGTACAATGTGGGCTATGAGAGCCGCAGGGGCGTCAGGATCTCCTCGGACGAGGCAATCAACTTTATCAAGATGGCAGCCTTTGATGTCTCCAACAAGGTGATGACCCAGCTTTCGGCCTACGACATCCCTTCGGTTATAGGGAGCTGGGTCCGGGCCAGAGCCCTGGGAGTCATCGACGGCGTGGACTACCGGAAGACAGGCCGTGTGGATAAGATTATGAAGGACCCCATCGAGACTCTTCTGAAAGAGGGACATATCCCCATCTTTCCCTGCATCGGCTGGAATGCATCGGGAGATCCCTACAATATTTCCTCCGATGAACTGGCCAGGGTTATAGCCGTTGAGATGAAGGCTTCCAAGCTCTTCTACATCACTGCAGACCCCGTTCTATGCGACAAAAGCTGCACCATCCCCGAAGGGATGAACCTGGCTGAGGACGGGCGGATATCCAAGCTTTCCCTCTCTCAGGCCGGTCAGCTCCTGAAGTGCAATCCCGAGACTCCAACCATGCTCCGCCTGGCCCAGGCCCTGTCGGCCTGTGAAAAGGGTGTAGACCGTGTCCACCTTCTCGACGGAACCAGAGACGGCGCCGTCCTGAAAGAGATCTTCTCCAACCTCGGCATCGGCACCATGATCCATAATAATGAGTATGAACGGATCAGAAAGATGAAGGAGAAGGATATATCCGGGGTCCTGAGCCTGATGAAGCCCTTTATCGATCAGGGCATCCTGATTCCCCGTTCCAGGCAGGATCTGGAAAGCCGGATTGAGGACTTTGTAGTCTACTCCATGGATGGTACGATCCACGGCTGCGGTGCCCTTCACGGCTACAGCAGAGATCTGGCAGAGATAGCGGGAATTGCGGTGGACAGGAGGTTTGTCCATCTGAAGATCGGCGGTAAGATCGTTGACTACCTTCTGGAAGAGGCCGGAAAAAGCGGTTACAGCAGGGTCTTTGTTCTGACCACACAGACCTCGGACTGGTTTTTGAATATGGGGTTTGAAACAGCCGGAGTGGAGGACCTGCCCGAGGAGAAGAGGGCCCAGTACAACAGGGACCGGAACTCCCGGGTTCTTGTCTATAATATCTAGTTCCTACGCGATAATTGAGATACAGGAGTGAAAGCCATTATGAAAAAGACCCTTCTTATAGCAGTTCTGCTGTTGTCCATTCTCCTATCTGCGGGAGCTCAGGATTTCGGAATTGCCGTTCAGGATCAGATATCCTCGGTACTGACCAATCCCGCCGCCATGGGGGTGGGAAACTCCCAGGGAATCGGCTATATAAACCGCTTTACCACAGACAGGGGTTTCGAAAAAGACTTTGATCTGATCTTCTCACTGGGAAACCTTGCCTACAGCTACGGGAACTCCTACGGAACCCACAAGAACCTGATTGCTGCCGGCTTTGATCTGGGCCTCGGAATCTATACCGGGGGCGGATACCAATGGTACAGCGGCACCTCCGACGCGGGAGGTCTGGAGCTCTCCCTCCTCTACCGGCCCGTCAACTTCCTCTCCTTCGCCGTAAGGGGAAGGGACCTTACCACCAACGGCTATATGGAGATGGGTTTCGGTCTGAGGCCCTTCTTCTTCAGTGATCTGTTAAGAACCCGCCTGACCCTCTCGGGAGATGCCAGAGTCCAGGACGGGGAGTTTCAGGGTGTCAGCCTGGGAGCCTTTATGGAGCCCGCCGACGGTATCAAGATCTTTGGTGACTACAACTTTGAGAACGAGGTTTTTCAGGTGGGTCTGAGCCTCTCATTCTCCTATCTTGAACTGGGCACCGCCTTTGATGTATCGGGAGACAGAAGCTGGAACGACGGCACCTTCTCCGCGGCCATACCGGTCAAAAAACAGAGAAGCTTTGTGGAGCACTCCTTCAACAAGGCCGTGGAGTATGACCTGGCCGATGTAATTCTGGATACCCCGGCAAGGGGATACAACCCCTTCCAGCCCCGGAGCGGCCAGAGAACCATCGTCGACTTCGTACTGGATATGGAAAAAATCAAACAGGACAGCACAACGGATGTTCTGATTTTCCGTAACCAGCGCTTTGCCACCAGCTTTGCAAACCTTCTTGAAATTGAGAAGGTTCTTAAGGAGGTAAAGGCATCGGGCAAGGAGATCTACTTCTACTACGACTCCATCGACAACCTCCCCTACGCCCTTGCTGCATCGGTCGCCGACAGGATCTTCCTCAGCCCCGCCGGAACGGTCTATCTGAGAGGATTCGGTACAACCAATTTCTACTTGAGAGAATTCTTTGAAAAGTGGGGAATCAGGGTCAACAACTTCCGCTCCCACGACTATAAGACCGCCTACAACAGCTTCAGCGAATCCGGTATGACCGATGCGGAACGGGAGGCCCTTCAGTATGTCTACGACAGCCTTCAGGCTCAGATGAATAGAATGATAGAAAGCGGCCGGAGGGGAAAGCTTAATGCGCCGGCACAGGAGCTGATCGACTCGGGGCCCTTTATCTATGCCTCAAAGGCCCTGGCATCGGGACTGGTTGACGGTCTCCTCTATGAGGATGAGTTCGACAATCGGCTCCATGAGATGAGGCTGACCGTATTCAGGGCTTCCCGGTCCACGGGAGAGATTGTCTATGACTGGGAGGAGACGGCCCGTCCCGTCATCGCCCTGATCTACGCCGAGGGCGGCATATACGATGGCGAGGGCATGGCCGGATCCAGCATCGGAGCCGATTCCATGGTCCGGGCCATAAGGGCGGCAAGAAGCAACCCTCTGGTTAAGGGCATTATTTTCAGGGTTAACTCCGGGGGCGGTTCGGTGCTGGCTTCGGACAGGATTGCCCGGGAGATTGCCCTCTGCAGCAGCGGAGATAATCCCAAACCGGTTATCGTCTCCATGGGGGGAAGCGCCGCCTCGGGAGGATACTACATCTCCGCCCCGGCAACCAGAATCATTGCCTCTCCGGCAACCATTACCGGCTCCATCGGCGTGGTCACTATAATGCCGGAGATCTCGGGACTGATGGAGAAGCTGGGTATAGCTGTGGAGTCCGTAAAGGCCGCAGAGCATACGGATACCTTCAACCCCCTGACCCCCTTAAGCAGTGAAGAGGAGGAGATGATCAGGGAGTATATCACTGAGAACTATGAGAAGTTTATAGCCCTTGTGGGAGAGTACAGACAGATGCCCGAGGCAAGGGTTCATGAGTACGCCCAGGGAAGGATCTGGACCGGAGAACAGGCCCTGGAGCGGGGACTTGTCGACGCCACAGGGGGCATCACCGATGCCTACCGTCTGATGCAGCAGCTGATCAAGACCGATAAAACGGTCCGCCTCCTTGAGATGGTACCGGGAAGGGTGCCCAACCTCTTTATCAGAAGCCTGGAGCAGCCCCTGCAGAAGGCATCATCTGACCTGCCTCTTCCCGAGGATATACAGAATCTGATGAAGATGTATGCCAACTTAAACAGCTACAGAGAGGGCGAAGCCCTCTATCTGATGCCCTACAGCGAAGAGGAGCTGGGAACCGCAGCGGAGTAGCAGTGTTTCAGTTGACGGGCATGAGGGGCCTCAGAATATCATCAATCAGCTCAAGGACTCTGAGGCCGTCCCGGAAGGAGGAGTGACACCGGGCGCCGGGGTTTTTGTAGAGGTGAACCGCATGGTTCATCATATCCGAGAAATAGGCGGTCCGGCCGCTCCATTCAGAGCAGCTCTTTTTCAGAGATCTGAATCCTGTGTAGTAGGGAGACTCTTCGGAGATCCAGATCTCATAGACACCGTTGCCGATCCTGATCCGTCCCCTCTCAAAACTGAGGTCCAGTTCAAAGACCAGATGGTCCCGTCCCCCTGAAACATCCAAGTTTATCATACACTCTCCGGCGGAGGCCAGAACCATCAGGGTTCCCTTCTCCTGGGCGGGAATTCCCCAGCTTCCCAGCACCGTCAGATCCTCACCTGTAATGAAACGCAGAATATCAATCATATGGGTTCCGTCGTGGTAGAGAATCTTTTCGGGAGGTCTTGTGCGCCCCATATAAAGACGGCAGTTGATGCTGAGCAGCTCCCCCAGGGCCTTGTCCCTGACCAGGCCCCGAACCTCCTGATAGTCCCTGGAAAAGCGCCGCTCATGGTTGACCATAACCACAGATCCGGAGGCGTCCACCATATCCAGAAGAGCCCTGGCCTCTTCAAGAGAATTTGAGAGTGGTTTCTCACAGACAATGACCGGGATTCTCTCTTCCAGGGCCGCCTTTAGAAGGGGCATATGGGTATCGGTCTCACTGGCTATATGAAGGATGTCGGGTTTGACCTCCCGGATCATCTCCGGGGTATCCCCATAGAGAGGACAGCCGGGATAACGGCGGGCGAAGGCATTCCGCTTTTCTTCGTCGGGATCAGAGGCCCCGGTCAGTTCGCATATCCTGTTGTATTCAATGGCACCGAGATGGGACGCCGGCTTCTCTCTTAAGGGATCGTCCTCAAGAGTGACGGCGATCCTGCCCAGTCCCGCCAGAGCACAGTTAACTGTCTGCTTCATGACTGCTCCTCATTATTTAAATTTCGGCTGAAAGGAGCCGGGTCTTGAAGGGAGATGGCTCTCCCGCGGCAGTTGACCCGCTTACCGAGGCTTCCTATACTGCTTTTATGACATGGGAAAAAACACTTGTACTGATTAAACCCGACGGGGTAAAAAGAGGCCTTATGGGGGCCGTACTGAAACGTTATGAGCAGGCGGGGCTCGTTATTACCGCCATGAACTTTGTATCCGCCGACAGAGAGAGGGCCGAGGAACACTATGGTGAGCACAGGGGCAAGAGTTTCTTTCCCCCTCTGGTGGATCTTCTCCTCTCCGGCCCCACTCTGGCTCTCTGTGTGGAGGGTTCTCTTGCCATCGAGGTGGTAAGAAAGCTCAACGGCGACACCGAACCCCGTACAGCAGCTCCCGGAACCATCCGGGGAGACTATTGTCATATGGGCTACGGGCGTTCTCCCGAACTGAACGGCGTCATCAACAATGTAGTTCACGCCTCGGACAGCACTGAGAGTGCGGAGAGGGAGCTGGCAATCTGGTTTGACAAAGAGAATTATGTTCAGCCCTACGATACGGTTCTGAAGGGCTTTATCTAAGTCAGTCTTCCGGAGGCAGGGGGAAACCGCTACTTTACACAGAGATCCACAAACTCGAACTTCGTCACATCGAAGAGACCTTCATCAGTGAGCTTCAGCTCGGGAATAACCGGCAGCGCCATAAAGGCGAGGGTCATAAAGGGGTCTACATCGGGATTGACTCCCAGAGTCTGGGCCGCCGTGTGGAGCAGTGACTTCAGTGAGGCACTGACCACCTCCGCACTCTGGTCGGACATCAGTCCGCCGATGGGCAGGGGCAGCAGTCCCGCCAGCTTTCCTCCGGCGGCAACGGCGATACCTCCCCCGGACTCAGCCAGGGCGTTGACGGCAATGGCCATATCCTCGTCACTGTCTCCTATGACAATCAGGTTATGGGAGTCATGTCCGATGGACGAGGCAACCGCCCCGCCCTTGAGGCGGTAGTTCTCCACCAGCCCAAGACCGATAGTTCCCTTGCCTCCATGGCGCTCGATAACAGAAATTTTCAGTATATCCAGTTCAGGATGGATCTCGAAACAGCCCTCACCATCCCGCTCCACCTTCCGCACGGCGTGCTCGGTCACCAGTGAGTGAGGCAGAATCCGGATCACCCGTGCCACATCGCTCTCCAGGGGGAGACGGAAGTCTGCGGCGGTGATCTTTCTGACCTTGACGGTATTGGTTACCGCATCGGAGACCCGGGACTTCACCGCAAAGAGGGGCTGCTCATTCTCGGCCACCAGTTTTCCCCCCTTGTAGACCTTCCGGACATGGACGGATTTCAGGTCCTCCAGAACTACAATGTCCGCATCATAACCGGGAGCAAGGGCACCCTTCCCCTTGAGGCCGTAGCACTCTGCTGAGTTGAGGGTGGCCATCTGCACCGCCCATACGGGATCAATCCCCAGGTCGATGGCCTCACGGATGTTATAGTTGATATGTCCGTCCTTCAGGATGTCCTCGGGCTGTTTGTCGTCGGTACAGAAGGCGCAGCGGCGCAGATTGACCGCCTTTACCCCGTTTATCAGGCTCTTCAGGTTTCGGGCGGCAGAGCCCTCCCGGATCAGGACATACATCCCCCGTCTCAGACGGGAGCGCATCTCTTCTGGTGTGGAGCACTCATGGTCCGTACCCACACCGGCACCGATGTAGGCATTCAGCTCCTTCCGGTCCACCATGGGGGCATGACCGTCGATGGGCATGTTCCGTTTCAGGGCCATATCCATCTTGTCCAGTACCGGAGCACTTCCGCCGATCAGGGAGGGATAATCCATTACCTCACCCAGGCCCAGAACTCTCTCTTCTCCGACCAGGGTCTCAAGATCGGCAGCCTCCAGAACGGCTCCGGCATTCTCGAAGGGAGTGGCGGGAACACAGGAGGGCAGCATAAAGAGACACTCCAGAGGCAGCCCCTCCGAGGCCTTCAGCATATAGCGTATCCCCTCCACTCCGGCCACATTGGCGATTTCGTGGGGGTCGGCAATGACCGTTGTGGTTCCCCTTGGAACAACCAGTGAGGCAAAGTGCTCGGGGGTGGTCAGGGAGGACTCTATATGAACATGGGCATCGATAAATCCGGGTGCCAGGTAGGCTCCTTTCAGGTCGATCTCCTCAAGCCCCTCATAGGCGCCGTATCCAAGGATCTTTCCGTCCTTGACGGCCAGGGACTCTTCAATAATCTCCCCGGTAAAGACATTTATAATTTTGGCATTTCTGAAAACGATATCCGCCTTTTTCCTTCCGGCGGCGGCATCGATAAAATTTTTTAAATCCATCACACTCTCCTCCAACAAAAGGTCAGACCTTTCCGTTGACCTTTGTGTAAACTTTATTATAATACAGAGCTTTCCCTGTATACAGCACAATTGATGGAAATTAATTGCCCACTCAATCAAAGTGCTTATATAATAACACTCAATCAACTCCCTGTTTCGGGAGTAAAAAAAAAGGAGTCTTCATGGAAAAGTTTTTCAAACTGAAAGAGAACGGCACCACCGTAAGAACTGAGATCCTTGCAGGTCTTACAACCTTTCTCACAATGGCCTACATTCTCATCGTAAACCCGCTTATACTGTCAGATGCCGGTATGGATTTCGGAGCAGTTTTTACTGCAACCGCCCTTTCCGCAGCCATTGCCACACTGGTTATGGCCCTTGTTGCCAAACTGCCCTTTGCCCTTGCCCCCGGTATGGGTCTGAACGCATTCTTCGCCTACACCGTCTGCCTCGGAATGGGTTACTCATGGCAGTTTGCACTGACTGCCGTATTTCTGGAAGGTATTATCTTCCTGGTTCTCACCTTCCTGAACGTCCGTGAAGCGATCATCAACTGTATTCCTGTTAATATCAAAAAGGCGATCTCCGCCGGTATCGGTCTGTTTATCGCCTTTATCGGTCTCCAGAACGCCAAGATCATCATCGGTGATTCAGCGACTCTGCTGGGACTCGGTTCCATCTCGACCCCCGATTTTCTGCTTGCCATTATCGGTCTGATTATCACTGCTGTTCTTCTGGCCTACAAGGTTAAGGGCGCCCTGCTGATCGGTATCATTGCCAGCACCATTATCGGATTCCCCCTGGGACTCACTTCGGCCCCCTCCGGGTCCTGGGCACCCCCCTCACTGGCACCGATCTTCTTTAAGTTCGACTTCTCACAGATCTTCACAGTAGATATGTTCATCGTTCTTTTCACCTTCCTCCTTGTGGATATGTTTGATACCGTGGGAACCCTGATTGGTGTATCCGCCAAGGCCGGAATTCTCACCAAGGAAGGCAAGGTTCCCCACGCCAAGGAGGCACTTCTGGCCGATGCCGTTGGAACAACTGTGGGCGCCATGCTGGGAACCAGTACCGTAACCACCTATGTAGAGTCCGCAGCGGGTGTTGAAGAGGGCGGAAAAACCGGTCTTACAGCTCTGACAGCGGCAATCCTCTTCCTGGCAGCTCTTTTTGTATCACCCCTGTTCCTGATGATCCCCAGCGCGGCTACGGCACCCGCCCTGATCCTGGTTGGTCTGTTTATGATCAGTCCTGTAACAGAGATCAACTGGAGCGATATGACAGAGGCACTCCCTGCCTTCCTGACAATGTTTATGATGCCCATGACCTACAGCATCTCCGAAGGTATCGTATTCGGTATCATCTCCTATGTTCTGCTGAAGGTTCTCTCTGGCAAGGCAAAGGATGTTCCCAAGCTGACATATGCCATCGCGCTTATTTTTGTATTAAGCTTCTTTATCTGATCCCTTCTGATCTGATAGAGTAGAGAGACCCCGGGCGGACCGGGGTCTTTTTTTAACTCTGCCTGCAGCACCTGTTTCAGTTTTCCCGCTCCGGCGGCAGACTGAGCGATTGACCACAAGGATAGTAAAATGAAAATAAAAACAATCTTCTTCGATGTGGACGGCACCCTGCTGGACTTTAAAAAAGCCGAGGATATGGCCGTTGAAAAACTCAGAGTCTATATGGAGGATACCTCCACACCCGAGGAGTTCTCAAATGCCTATCACGAGGTAAACGACAGGATATGGATTGAACTGGAACAGGGCCTGATAACCGGAGAGGAGCTGAAGCTGGAACGGTTCCGCCGCTTCGCCGCAGCCAAAAATCATCCGGCCAGTCCCGAGGATCTTGCGGAGTACTATATGACAGCCCTGGGAGAGGGCGCCTATCCCCTGGAGGGCTCACAGGAACTTCTGGAGGGGCTGAGGGGGGAGTACCGCCTGGCCATTATCACCAATGGTCTGGTAAAGGTTCAGGAGGCCCGTCTGGAGGCCATGAAGTACGGAGAGATCTTCGAAGAGATGGTCATATCCGAGAAGGAGGGAGTCAGCAAACCCCGGAAGGAGATCTTTGAACGCTGCGCCGAAAGAATGGGAATATCACTGGATAACTCTGTTCTTATGGTTGGGGACAGCCTTAGCTCCGATATCGGAGGCGGCATCAATGCGGGGATCAGAACCTGCTGGTACAATCCCGGGGGATGGAAAAACGAGTCTCCCCACAGGCCTGACTATGAAATCCGGCATCTGGAAGAGCTGCCGGATCTCATACAAACCTTCTAAACTTCAGGAACTTCCTTTATCATTTGAAAAAAATAATCCATATCCTGCTTCAGAATCCACTCCCAGGGGGGAAAGAAACAGGAGGTCTCCTCACAGACCGTATCAGGCAGTGGTACGAGGGGATCCGAAACAACAGCCCGTCCCATATCCCTGTAGAACTTCTGAAATGATTGTGAACCGGCGGATTTTTTAAAAAACTCCATTGTATCTTCTGCCTGATCACCCTTTCTGACAGCACCATAAGAAGGAAGAACCGGGGCCCCTTCTGCGGGCACGACCCGGACCAGCTTCTCCCCAGGAACCGCAGAGCAGAAGATACCCGGAAGGATACCCACGGGGATCTCATCCCTGGTCAGACCGAAACGCACGGCTGAAGGGGCAGACTTCTGTCTCCAGTTCTGAACCGCCTTACAGAGCCCCTCATCA
This sequence comes from Spirochaeta sp. UBA5339, assembly GCA_002408085.1. Lineage (GTDB taxonomy): Bacteria > Spirochaetota > Spirochaetia > DSM-2461 > DSM-2461 > Oceanispirochaeta. The sequence goes on along the minus strand of DHQL01000007.1, from coordinate 223,283 downwards.
CCGAATAGATACCAGACGGCGAAGAGGACCGACTGCCCCGAAGGAAGATCCGTATTCCCGATATAAACCTTCCCTGCCCAGGATGGTTTCAGAAGAGTCTCCAGAGAAAGTGGGGGACTCTGTCCCCCGAGGCAGTCTCTGTTGTACAAAATAAAGTGAGGCAGAATCGCCAGCACCTGAAAAAATCCATCGGGGTCCATCACTCCCGATGATCTTACAAGATCCCTTACGGGAAGGAGATTCCCTGCGGGCTCCAGATCCTCCCTGATTCCATAAAGATATTTTTGAGAACAGAAGAGATCAAAACGTGAACTGACAAGAAGGCTGAATTCCGCCTTTCCCCGGGAGAGATCCTTCTCAAGCCGATCATGAATACCTGTCTCTTCGGTGTCTCCCAGATAGACCATTCTGTAGGACTCATCATGGTTATTCTTCCAGTCCGACGAAGCCTCTTCCATCATCTCGGCTTCTTTTCTGTTCAGGACACACAAGTTGGCCCAGTAGATCTCTTTTTCCATCACTTTACCTCCTGCATCAGTTCACGGGGGTCAAGAGTCCCTCCTGACCGCAGAATCTCACGGCTGTGAGTCATAACGTCCTGATAGGAACCCAAAAGCTGCTCCATAATCACCTCCTCTTCTGTCCTGGAAAGGACTGAGTGAATCCCTCCATTCTTCATAACGATCCTCTTCTCTCCCGACAGGGCCAGATGGGGATCATGGGTGACTATAAGGACTATTTTTCCCTTACCTGAAAGAAGATTCAAAGCCCTGGTCCTGTCGATCCCCGCATTTTCCACCTCATCGATCAGAATAATGGGTGAGTTGCTGATATAGGCCACATCGGCGATCATCAGCGCCCTTGACTGCCCCCCGGAGAGACGGGTGAGGATATCATCTGCCCTGATTTTCTCACCTGCAAGGGTATTTGCAGCCTCCAGAACATCCTTCAGAGAGTCCTTGTTAAAGCCTCTGCATCCCGCATGAAGATCAAGGAATTCCATCACTGTCATCTCAAGGACAAAATTCATATTCTGTGAAAGTTGAGCAACCAACTTGGTTTCCGGGTTATACCGCAGGGATGGAAGGGGTATCTGCCCGTTAATGAGTATCTGCCTTCCGCTGACACTGTCTCTACAGGCCATTTGTTCAATATCGCTTATCAGCTGACTCTTGCCGGAACCTGTAAAACCTACAACGCTGTACACCTGCCCTTTCAGAATATCAAGCTGCCCGACCTTTTCCGGCTGTCCCGACTTGTTCTGCCCGCCCAGCACCGTAACAGACTCTACAGTCATTGCACTGCCTCCGTCCTCTCTTTATCTGTTTCAGGGAAATCCATCTTGTAGACAACCCCCTGCTGATAAGCCGATCCGACTCGCATCTCTCCCATGCAGTAGGAGCAGATGGCAGTGGGCATGGGATGACGAAGCCGGGCCTGATCAACAGAACCCGGTTCAGCCCGTTCCCAAAGGAGTTCTGCAAGATATTCTGACCCCGCCCCGGTTAGGCCGTTTACTTCAAGAAGATCAGCCTTCCTGTTAATCATTGCTATCCTGCTGCGGAAAACCTCTCTTTCCGCCTGGCTGATAGAGTCTCCCTTGGTTACAATTACGGCATCCGCCGTTGTCAGAACAGGACCAATTTTTTCTGGAATTTTAATACTGGAATGGCTGTCTATAACACAAAGGGCAAGAGCCCTGTCTATACCGGGAGCGCATCGGTGGCAGAGACCGGCGGTTTCAACAATCAGCAGATTCGCTCCCGTGTCTTCGGCCCAGCTGTGCATCTCTTCAAAGTTTACAACAAAATAGTGATCAGGGCAGATATCGTTACTGAGGCCCACCACAACAGGAACCCCAAGTTCCCTGTACCTTAGATCATCCTCCGTGGCCAGACAGTCAATTTTAACAACGGCGGTTTTGATTCCTATCCTGTTCAGATTTGAAATAGCATGGATCATGACCGATGTTTTGCCTGAACCGGGAGGACCCGCGACGATGACCGTCTTTAATCCTTCCATAAAGCATCCTTGTTTATCTCGGTGTTTGATCCCTCCGGTCACAGAATGCTTCCGGTCAGATAATGAATCATCACACATAGATTCCCGGGAGTCAATTAGTATTAACTATTTTTTTTAGACATTACTATTGACTGAAAACATAAACAGGTTGTAGCGTATTTAATTAATACATATTAACTATAGGAGAATTCAATGAAATTCAGGTATTTAATAGGCTTTATTGCCTTATGGATAGCCACCCCCCTCCTGTTTGCCTCAGGGGCTCAGGAGTCTGCAGTGGAGGAAGAACAGTCCCTGACCATCACCGATGACAGAGGAGAGTCCGTTAAAATAGACCTTCCTGTTCAGCGGATAGCAACCTTCCCCCTTCCCCATCCCCATATTATAGCTGCGGTTGATGGCGATCTGGACAGAGTCGTCGGGGCCAGCAGCATGTCCGTATCTGCGGCTGAGATTTCCGTATTGGGCAAGATGTACCCCTCCTTCCTGAATGCAGACAGCAGCTATCTGGATGGACAGAGCCTGAACCTTGAAGAACTTGTCCGGATCAATCCTGATGTTTTTTTTACAGACAAAGTCCTTGAAGGGATGGAGATGCTCGATGCATCAGGGGTTCCTTCGGTCTATATGGGCCTGAAGCAGGAGACAATCTCCTATGGGGAGGGAACTTCAACAGTCTACAGCCCCAAGGAAACCATGAGAGACTGGGTGTCCTATACTGCAGAAGTTCTTGACAAAAACGAGTCCAATGCCATGGAGATATCTGAGATCTGGAGTGAAACCGAAGAGGAAATCATGTCGGTAATTGAAAATGTCCCCCTAGCAGAACGGCCTAAAGTACTGATCCTCTTTAAGACAAAAGCCCTTCTTGCAGCAGGAGACGGCACCTTCGGCCACTACTGGATTGCCAGAACCGGGGGTATAAATGCTGCTGAAGACCTCAAAGGAAAGCATCCCGCCATGATAAAAATGGGAAGCTTTGAGGATATCATGCACTGGAACCCGGACATCATCTACCTGAGTAACTTTGAGAATACAATGCCTTCAGACCTCTTTGAGAACAGTATAGACGGACAGGACTGGTCCGGCATCAAAGCGGTACGGGAGGGCAGAGTCTACCGCATCCCTCTGGGAATCTACCGATGGTATCCACCCAGCCTTGACGGTCCCCTGATGCTGAAGTGGATGGCCCAGAAGAACTACCCGGACCTCTTTGACTACCATATGGAAGAGGAAATCCGGGAGTACTTCAGGGAGTATCACTACTATGACCTCACTGACCAGGAGATCAGGGATATACTGAATCCCGCCTCATCAGGAAATCTTTAGGAGTCATCATGCAGAAAACCCGTGAGAACTATACTCTGATACTCCTTCTTCTGGGGGTTGTTCTATTTTTACTCTCACTTATCTCCCTCTCTCTGGGACGTTACCCTATCCCCCTGAAGGACACGGTATACATCCTGCTGCATCCGGCAGGAGGGGGACCGGGAGACGAATTGTTTATGCCCCGGCGGGTTCTTCTTAACATAAGACTTCCACGGCTGATTCTGGCCCTCTCCGGAGGGTTCGGTCTGGGTGTGAGCGGAGCGGTTTTTCAGGGAGTCTTCCGGAATCCTCTTGTGAGTCCAGGGGTTGTGGGAGTAACAAGCGGAGCCGGTTTCGGAGCGGCCCTGGCAATTCTTATCTTCGGCTGGGGAATGACCACACAGGCCTTCGGTTTTCTCTTCGGAATACTGGCCCTTGCCAGCACATGGATGATTGCCAGAAAAAGCGATGCCGGATCAGTGCTGGTGTTTGTACTTGCTGGTGTGGTTATAAATATGTTCTTTCAGGCCATGATCACCCTTGTCAAGTTTCTCGCTGATTCAGAAGAGAAACTTCCATCCATCGTATACTGGCTGATGGGTTCCCTGAGCACGGCATCCTGGAAAAAAGCAGCACTGACTCTTCCGGTGATACTCCCTTCGTCTATCTTCCTGCTGTCCATCCGGAACAGAATAAATATCCTCTCCCTGGGTGAGGAGAACGTAAGGGGCCTGGGAGTCGATCCGCGAAAACCGATGGCAGCGGTTCTGATATTAACAACCCTTACCATTTCTGCTGTAGTATCCGTTGCCGGAATAGTGGGTTGGATAGGTTTGATTGTTCCCCACATAAGCAGAATGCTCGTAGGCCCGGATCACAACAGGCTTCTGCCTGCCTCCGCATTAACAGGTGCCCTCTTTTTTCTCCTTATAGACACCATCGGCCGGACCATAAGCCCTCAGGACATTCCCCTGGGAATTCTTACGGCAGTAGTGGGAGCCCCGGTGTTTGTAATACTCCTGATTCGCTCCAGAGGGAGGTGGGCACTTTGATCAGTATAAAAAACGGATCCTTCAGCTATCCCGGAGGACCACCTGTTTTCAGGGATATATCCTTCTCCCTGGAAGAGGGCAGGATACTCTCAATAATCGGTTACAACGGCAGCGGCAAAACGACTCTTATAAAATGCCTTTCCGGAATCCAGGACTTCTCTTCCGGCGAGGTCAGTATCCGCGGACAGAATTCAGTCAGGGGAATTGAGCGGACCAGAAGCTTCGGATATGTCCCTCAGCTGACTGCCAATCCTGTCCCCTATACGGTCGAGCAGATGGTCTTACTGGGCCGTTCAAGATTCCTCGGGCCCTTTTCAAAACCCGGGAGAAAAGACTGGCAGGTCATCAGAGACGTTATGGAGTTGACGGGTACAACCCCTCTGGCCGCCAGGAGCTTTCATACACTCAGCGGAGGCGAAAGGCAGATGGTTCTGATTGCCCAGGCCCTGGCGACAGAAGCAAGGGCCTTGATCTTTGATGAGCCTACTTCCGCCCTTGATCTGATAAACCAGCATCATACAGTAGACCTGCTGAGACGGCTCTCTCATGAACAGGGTTATACGGTTATATTCAGTTCTCATGATCCCTCCCATGCCCTCCATATATCCGATTGCTGTCTTATGTTGAAAAAAGGGCTGACACACATATTCGGGCCTTCAGAAGAGGTAATTACCGAGAGCTGCCTCGGAGAGGCCTTTGGTATCGAAGCCAGGATTTATACCCATATCAATGATGATGGAGAGGCAAGCAAGGGAGTGCTGCCCATTTTAAAACCATACAGGAGAGAGTAGATTTTGAGATATGCCGTAATTGCCATTTGTGTCCATTCCCCTGATGCAGTTCCCGAAGTGAACAGACATCTTTCGGACAACAGTTCCATAATCCTGTCCCGAACGGGAATACCCCTCAAGGAGAGAGGAGTCCGTCTTATTTCACTGATTGTTGAGGCCGATACAGATATTATTGGAAAAATCTCAGGAAAAATCGGCCGGATAAGAGATGTCGAAATCAAGTCCCTTGTTATGAAACAGAACTGTTGAAAACACAGCTGAAACTCACTGATCAAATCCAGTGGAAAGACTTTCCAGATAGGAGATGGTCACCGACACGGCTCCCGAGGGTTCGAATTTTTCAATCATGGCAATCTGAAAGGCAAAGGCCTCGATAAGACTGAAGAGCTGGTAGGCGGTCTCCTTGGCGGGAACGTTGCGGATCTCGCCCTTCTTGATTCCCTTGCGGATAATGATGGAGAAGAGGTAGATCAGGCCCACGGTTCTCTTGTCGATCTCACGGGAATAGTCCTTCCCCTGCCTTTTCATCTGAAATAGAAAGTCCGCCAGTGAGGAATAGAAGTCCCTCTTCCGGAAGCTCTTCTCGATAATATCCCGGCAGATAAACTTCAGCTTGTCCAGCTCATTCTGTTCACTGTCGCCCAGCATGCCCTTGTAGTCCATAAACATGCCCTCTGTCATCTGTTTGACAGCATAGTAGAAGATCTCTTCCTTGTCCTTGAAGTAGAGATAGAGGGTAGGACGGGAGATCCCGCAGCGGTCGGCAATATAGGAGAGATTTGTATCCTGATATCCCTTCTGGGCAAAAATAACAAAGGCCCGTTTCAGGATGTCCTGTTTCCGTTTTTCATGATCAATAATCTTAGGCATAGGGTCAATTATAGCCTCTCACCGTCCATTTGACTATGACACTCTGTGCATTTTTGTATGAGATAAAGAGTTATTACCGGGACAGACAGCTCTTTCGGGCATAAAAAAGGCTGTCCCTCACAGGAGCAGCCTTAAGCGCAGTTTCTTTTAGGGTATACCGCTCAAAGCACAACGTACCGTCTGCGGCATTATGTCAATAACAACTGCCAAATAAGATTATCCAATAATTATTCTGCTGAAAGATCTACCTCCTTGTCATAATCGACTCCGTCTACATTGAATCCGTGGAGCTTCAGGAAGTCCTCACGGAAACCTTCAATATCCGAAAGATCGGATAAATTCTCTGTAGTTACCTTGTCCCAGAGCTCCGAGACAGCGCTCTGCACGTCCTCTCTCATCTCCCAGTCGTCAATTCTAATGCGTCCCTTCTCATCCACGGGAACATCCTTCCCGGGAACAAGACGGTCAGAGAAGAGGCGGTACATCTGCTCGATGCAGCCTTCATGGATGCCCTTCTCCTTCATAATCCTGAAAAGCAGGGCCATATAGAGGGGCACGACGGGGATAACGGAGCTGGCACGGGTTACCAGAGCCTTGTTGACAGACACAAAGGCCTGTCCGGAGAGATCTTTCAGCATCTCATTGAGTGTGGAAGCACTGTTTTCCAGGTCTTCCTTGGCCTGTCCGATGGTTCCCTCCCGGTATACGGGATAGGTCACTTCGGGGCCGATATAGGAGTAGGACACGGTCCTGACTCCCTCTGCCAGAATTCCCGCTTCCTTGTAACGGGAGATCCAGCGGGCCCAGTCCTCGCCGCCCATAACCTTGACGGTGGGAGCAATCTCCTCCTGTGCCGCGGGTTCGATGGTAACGTCGCTGATGGAACCGGTCATAAAATCCACCGACTGAGCGGTGAAGGGTTTTCCTATCGGTTTAAGTACGGAGCGGTAGGTCTCTCCCGTATCGGGGTCTACACGCACCGGTGAGGCCAGGGAGTAGACAATCAGATCCACCTGTCCCCAGTTTTCCTTGATCCAGGCGGCGGCTTCGTCTTTGACTCCGTCACTGAAGGCGTCGCCGTCGATGGTGTGGGACTTGATCCCGGCCGCTGCGGCGGCCTTGTCGAAGGCTCTGTTGTTGTACCAGCCGGGGCTGGCGGGTCTTTTGGCCGAAGGCCCCTTCTCAAAGGAGATTCCCAGAGTTTCGGCGCCGCCGGCAAAGGAGGCTGTTATACGGGAGGCAAGACCGAAGCCTGTGGAGCATCCCACCACCAGAACCCTTTTCGGCATTTCGACGGGGCCCTGGGCTTTTACATAATCGATCTGATTAAGCACTTCCTTCTCACATCCTTCGGGATGTGAGGTCAGGCAGACGCCTCTCATAATCTTCGGTTCTATTTTCATATTTCTACTCCAGTAACAGTTTAACTCTTTCCGTAAAATTCCGACAGGCTCTGCCGGATGATCCGGTGAAGGCTCTACTCGGCCTTCTTCATGATGCACATCCAGGATGCCTCGGCGGCCATCTCATCGCCCACAAAGGCCTTTCCCTTCTGCTTGATCATCATGCCGCTGATTCTCTCGTTGACGATCTCCATACGGACCTCGTCGCCGGGGCGGACCTGACGTCTGAACTTCGCCTTTTCGATGGATGCGAGAAAGAAGAGGCCGTCCTCATTGGTCTGCTTCTTCAGTCCCGCGCCGCCGCACTGGGCCATGGCTTCCACAAGAAGAACTCCCGGAACAACGGGGTACTCGGGGAAGTGTCCCTTGAAGAAGAAGTCGTCATCGGTATATTTGCGGTATCCGGTACATCCTTCCTCGCTGACATCTTCAAGACGGTCAACAAAGAGAAAGGGGGCTCTATGGGGAAGAAGTTTTTCCATTTCACTGCTCATTTTTCAGTCCTCGTACTTGGTAAAGATAATTGATGCGTTGTGTCCGCCGAATCCCAGTGAGTCGCTCAATGCGGCTCTTACTTCGCCCTCATGACCTGAGTTGGGAAGGTAGTCCAGATCACAGCCCTCATCGGGAGTTTCCAGGTTAAGGGTACCGGGGATGTAGCTGTTCTTGATGGCCAGTACGGAAACAATGGCTTCCACACCGCCGGCTCCGCCGATCATATGGGCTGTGACACCCTTGGTGGAGGAGACCTTCAGCTTGTAGGCGTGGTCTCCGAAGGCTCTCTTGATGGCCTTGGTCTCAATGGGGTCGTTTGTGGGTGTTGAAGTTCCATGGGCATTGATGTAGTCCACGTCTTCGGGCTTCAATCCCGCATCCTCCAGAGCAAGGGTCATGGAGGCGGCGGCGCCGATGCCGTCGGGGTCCGGAGCGGTCAGGTGACCCGCATCACAGGTGGAGCCGTATCCGGCCAGTTCGGCATAGATTGTTGCTCCGCGCTTTTTGGCGTGCTCCAGTTCCTCAAGAATCAGGATACCTGCACCCTCGCCCATGATAAAACCGTCGCGGTCCTTGTCGAAGGGGCGGCATGCCTTTTCAGGGGTGTCGTTGTATTTTGTGGAGAGGGCCTGGATCTTGGAGAATCCCCCGATGCTGAAGGGAGTAATGGCAGCTTCCACTCCTCCTGAAACCATACAGTCGGCCCGTCCGCTTCTGATCATATCAAGAGACATTCCGATGGCGTCGGTGGCACTGGCACAAGCTGTGGCCACAACGGTTGTTGAACCGTGGAGTCCCAGGCTGATGGACACGTTCGCGGGTCCTTCGTTGCTGATCATCTTGGGGATGGTCATGGGAGCGATTCCGGAGGGTCCTCTGTTGAAGAGCTGTTTCATATTCTCTTCAACAACCTCATACCCTCCAATTCCGTTACCCAGACAGACACCGGTCTTGTGGGGATTGAAGTTACCCTCTTTCAGTCCGGCATCATCGAAGGCCTGCTTTGAGGCGGCCACCGCAAAGACAGTAAACCGGGCCATCTTCCTGGCCTCTTTTCTGTCCAGATAGAGAGAGAAGTCAAAGTCCTTTACCTCTCCGGCAACTTTGGCTGGAAAGTCAGTAGCATCAAAAAGAGTGATGGGACCGATTCCGGTCTTTCCCTCTTTCAGAGACTTCCAGAATGCGGAAACATCATTTCCTGCGGGGTTTACGGTTCCGATGCCCGTTACTACTACACGTCTTTTCATATCTGTAATACTCCTCAACTCATATAGCGAGTATAATTCTTAAAAAATCTGATTTGAGAGCCTCAGTCTCCATAAACTGTTCTCTCATCTCCGGCGGAACCGGAGGAGAAACTACATTACCATTCCGCCGTCTACGTTCAGAACCTGTCCCGTAATATAGGCGGCACTGTCGGAAGCCAGAAAGAGAACGGTCTGTGCCACTTCCCTTGCGGAACCTGTCCTGCCCAGGGGAATCTGCTTTTTGAACTCATCAAGCACCTTGTCGCTCAGCTTCTGTGTCATCTCGGTGTCGATAAATCCGGGGGCAACCGCGTTGACCCGGACACCTCTTGTGGCGACCTCACGGGCCAGACTCTTTGTAAATCCGATCATGCCGGCCTTGGAGGCGGCATAGTTACACTGTCCGGCGTTTCCGATCTCACCCACAACAGAGGTCATATTGATAATCGCCCCGGTCCGCTTGCGGATCATCTGGGCTGCTGCAATCTTTGAAACGAGGAAAGCGGAGGTCAGGTTTACCTTCATAACCTCTTCCCACTGCTCCATGGACATCCTGAAGACCAGGCCGTCTCTGGTGATTCCCGCATTGTTGACAACCGCATCAAGGCCCTCTTTGGCCAGGGGTTCAACAATCCCGGTCATCTGTGCCTCATCGGCCACATTTCCCTGGTGCCAGACAACCTGACACCCTTTTTCATCGGCAAGAGCGGTCAGCTCCTCCATATGGGGACTGGGACTTGTACTGATAAAGTGGACATCCGCACCCTGCTCAAGAAAAATTTTTACTATCTCTTTTCCGATTCCCCGGGATCCGCCGGTTACCAGAACTCTCTTTCCTTTCATTCCTCTACCTCCAGTCCCTTAGGGACAGTATAATTCATTATCATGGCTTCCGGGGGAGAAATCCCGGTCGCCGGGTTCCGGCTTTCAGGCCAGTGTCTTTAAACCTTCCAGGGTTCCGCAGGCCGTTACGGGCTGCTCCATACCGGACTTCTTCCAGAGTCCTGTCAAAACGGAACCGGGTCCGCACTCGGCTACCGCTTCGATGCCCGAAGAGCCGATATTTTTCTCGATAACCAGCCACTGTACGGGGCTTACCATCTGCTGAATACTCAGTTCCCTTGCCTCTGATCCCGTGGCCACCAGGGTTCCGGTGACATTGGAGTAGAAGTCCTTTACGGGGTCAGAGAAGCTCAGGGTCTGAAGAAACCCGGCCAGAGCCTCTTTGCCGCCCTCCAGAAGGGGGGTATGAAAGGGACCCGATACCTTAAGGGGTATGACCCGTTTTGCACCGGCCTCTTTCAGGGCGTCCTGTACGCCGCTGATGCCCTCGGCGGTACCTGAGATAACAACCTGAACGGGACTGTTGTTGTTGGCGGCATAGACGTTCTTCACACCGCTGGCTTCGATGGCCGAGGAGACTGTTTCAAAGTCCAGTCCCATAACGGCGCCCATACCGACGTCCCCGTAGGACTTGATTACTTCATTCCCGGTGGCGGCCATTATTTCACCCCGCTTTGCAACAAGGGCGAAAACGTCGTCCTCGGTAAGAATGCCCGCATCCGCCATGGCCGAAAACTCGCCCAGGCTGAAACCTGCACTGCAGGATGACTGGAGTCCCTCTTCATTAAGGGCCCGTCTGACCGCCAGATTCACCAGGGAGACGGCGGTCTGTGTATTCTGTGTATCCTTGAGATCTTCGGCGGAGCCCTCGAAGAGGAGGGCCTTCATATCCTTGCCGCAGAGATCCGAGGCTTTTTCAAAGAGTTCCTTTACGCAGGAATAGGCTTCCCAGAGGTCCTTTCCCATGCCGGGAAACTGGGCTCCCTGACCTGAAAAAACAAAGGCTGTCTTACTGTCTACCATACGATATAATTTCCTCCGTAACTCAGTCCTCCGCCGAAACCGACAGAGATGATTTTATCATTCTTTTTAAGCAGATTCTGCTCACTCATATCATGAAGGGCCATGGGAATGGTGGCCGCCGAAGTATTGCCGTAGTTCTGGAGATTCATAAAAAACTTGTCCAGAGGGATTCCAAGACGCTTTGAGGCAGCCTGTATAATCCTCATATTGGCCTGATGGGGAACGATCCAGTCCAGCTCCTCTTTGGTAATCCCCGCCTGATCCATCAGATCTGTGATGGTCTCGCAGATAACCCGGACGGCGAACTCATAGACCCTCCGTCCGTCCATGGCCAGGTAGAGATCCGCAGGATTCTCGATCTCTGCAATGGACTTTGTGGTCAGGGGGTATCGGGAGCCGCCGGCTTTTACAATAAGGGCGTCCTGCCCCGAACCTTCGGAGCGGAGCTTTGAAAACTGCAGTCCCCGTTCTGTTTCCTTCGAGACCGAGACAACCGCCGCTCCGGCGCCGTCTCCGAAAAGAACGCATGTGTTTCTGTCCTTCCAGTTGACTATGGACGAAAGGATCTCCGCCCCTACAACCAGAACATTGTCGCAGCTGCCTGTGCCGATCATGGCTCTGGCGGTCTCCAGTCCATAGGAGAATCCGCTGCAGGCGGCGGCCAGATCAAAGGCGCCGGCGGAAGGTATCCCCAGACCATCCTGAATAAGACAGGCGGTGGAGGGAAAGGATTTATAATCGGGTGTGGAGGTGGCTGTAATGACCATACCGATATCCGCGGGCTCAAGGCCTGCCTGCTCCAGGGCAATCCTGGATGCTTCTATCCCCAGGGAGGAACAGCTTTCATCTTCTGAAGCGAGATAACGGTTCTCGATTCCCGTATGGGAACGGATCCACTCGTCGGAAGTGTCCACCCAGTTGGAGAGGTCATCGTTACTGACCCTGCGGCGGGGAAGAGCCTTGCCCAGACCGCTGATTACTGAACTGCGTATAGCCATTGTCATGGATTTATTATTTACATTTTCTCTTTTTTTGTCAATAACAGCCGGAAGCTTTGAAAAATATCCATGGTTTTGCCCATTTCCTCCACCCTGGTGAATCATATGTATTAAGATAATTATTATCAAAACAGGAAGAGGTGAACCCATGGTGAAAGCCGGCGACAAGATTGATAATTTTACACTTAAAAATAACAGGGGAGAGGACGTGAGCCTCTCCGATTTCAAAGGAAAAAAGGTTGTGGTCTACTTCTATCCCAGGGACAACACACCGGGGTGCACAACCGAAGCCTGCAGCTTCCGTGATGAGATACAGCAGTTCTCCGACAGAAACACGGTGATTCTGGGCATCAGTAAAGACTCTGTAAAAAGTCACGGCAATTTTATAGAGAAGTACAACCTGCCTTTCCAGCTTCTCAGTGATCCAGAGGCGGAGGTTATTCAGCAGTTTGGCGCATGGGGAGAGAAGAAGAACTACGGCAAGACCTATATGGGAATTATCCGGTCCACCTTTATCCTGGACGGAGAGGGGACTGTACTTCATGCCTTTGAGAAGGTGAAAACAAAGGACCACGCCCTGGCGGTTCTTCAGGAACTGGACAGATTCTGATCCTTTCGGGACCGGACAGGCAGAAGGGACGAAAAAAAAGCCCTTAAGGGAAAGGAGGAAAACCTTAAGGGCTGAACGAAATAAAACGGTTGGGAAACGGTTATACAGAAAAAACACGCCCCGTGGAGCCGGGTTACGGTTTTTTTAAAAAAATATCCAAAATATTTTTCCGCCCTCCGGGCCGCAAACGTCGATATGCTCGAAGGAGTTTCACAACTTGCCCAAATCATCTTACTCGGGGTATCTTGAAGAGCATCGGAAGGGAGGATTCATTTGGTTCTGTTGATAATGATGTTCGGGATGGCCACCGCCGCATCTTCGGTGGTCTTTATCAAGCTGGGAACGATCAACTCCCTGGCCCTCTCCTCCTACAGACTGCTTCTTGCCTCCCTTGTACTCTTCCCCTGGTTCCTCAGAGACCTCAAGGCTAGGGGCGAGGCCTTTCATATCAGGCAGATCTACCCCTCCCTGCTGCCGGGCGTCTTTCTGGCACTCCACTTCAGTTTCTATATAACCGGCGCCCGTATGGTTCCCGGAGCCCACGCCTCCCTGATCACCACACTGAGCCCCCTTGTAATGCCCTTTCTGATGTTCTTTATGATTAAGGAGCATATTACTAAATGGGAGCTTATCGGCAGCACCCTCTCCCTGGCTGGAGCCGTCTACCTGGGAACACAGGACAGCCGCTTTGCCGCTGAATATCTGAAGGGGGACATTATCTGTTTCTTCGGGATGATATTTGTGGCCCTCTATATGGCCTTTGCCCGGCTGAACCGGAAGAACACAAGAATGTGGTTCTATACGGTTCCCGTCTATCTGACAGGAGGGATTATCTGCTTCTTCCTGGCCCTCTTTTCCGGAGCCGATATGCTCCCCCGGAGCTCCGGTGACTGGATCTCCATCCTGGGGCTGGCAATTCTCTGTACCGTCGGGGGCCACAGCATAAACAACTACGGTATGAGGAAACTGAGGGGACAGCTGGTCTCACTGATCAACCTGACCCAGATCCTCTTTGCCGCCCTCCTCTCCTTCTTTATCCTGGGAGAGGTTCCCCCGTCCTACTTCTATCCTGCCGCCCTGCTGATTCTCTCCGGCCCCCTTGTAGTGATCCTGCTTGGCGGTCACAAGAATCCGGAGCCGGTTAAGGCGGATCATAGGGCATGAAAAAAAGAGGGAGTCGGAAAAGAAAGAGACGGGATCTCAGCTGGTATAAGCTCGACAATGCCGGTAAGATCTATCCCGCCCTCCTCTCCCAGCGCACCAGCAGCCTCTTCCGTCTGAGCTTTACATTGAAGGAGCCCATATCCCTCCCCTTGATTTCAAGAGCCCTGAAGGACACAATCGGACGCTTTCCCTACTACCGGGTCAGCCTGAAACCGGGCTTCTTCTGGTACTTTCTTGAGGGCAATCCCCGCTACCCCCGGATCGAGGGGGACTCCCTCTACCCCTGTCAGAAGATGCCCCTGAAGAAGAGGGGACGCTTCCTCTTCAGGGTAAGGATCTACAAGAACCGGATCGCTCTTGAGTTTTCACACATCCTGAGCGACGGCAACGGAGCCCTGATCTTCCTGAAGACCCTGACCGCCCGCTATCTGACACTGAAGGGACATGAGATTGAACCCGACAGGGAAGAGGGAATACTGGATCTGAAAGAAGCACCCGACCCTCTGGAGTATGAGGACGCCTTCCACAAACACTTTGACAAGACCATTCCCGAGGCCTCCCGCGGTGCCAGAGCCTGGCACCTGAAGGGGAGCATGCTTCCACGGGGACAGTACAATGTAATTACCGGAATCCTATCGGCAGCGGAAGTTAAGACAGAGGCGAAAAAGCACGACGTCAGCATAACCGAGTTTCTGATTGCCCAGCTGATTGCCTCCTTTCAGGAGCATATGGAGAATCTGGAGATTCCCCGGAAGAAGATGATGCCCATCCGCATGAATGTGCCCGTCAACCTGAGGAGTCTCTACCCCAGCAGGTCCATGCGCAACTTCTTCCTCTCGGTGGAACCCTGGATAGACCCCCGCCTGGGCCACTATGAATTTCAGGAGATCTGCGCCAAGGTTCACCACTATATGCGCTATGAGGTGGACAGGAAGTTCCTCAACCAGCAGATCACCAGAAACATGAAAGGTGAGCTGAACATCATCAACCGCCTCTTCCCCCTCCACTTCAAGAATCTGATTATGCCGTCTATCTACAGGATTCTCGGTGAAAACAACTATACCAGCGGATTCAGCAATCTGGGACGGATTACCCTCCCTCCCTCCATGGCGCCCCATGTACAGGCCATGGACTTCTATCCTCCTCCCAGCACGGGAAACAAGGTAAAGTGCACTGTGCTGAGTTATAATGACCAACTGAGGATATCCTTCGGGAGTCTAATTGAGGAAACGGAGCTGGAGCGCCTCTTCTTTACGGGTCTGAGAAAGAAGGGGATTCATGTCAGGATTGAGAGCAACCGCTTTTATTAAGGAGATATTCCATGCCCTACTGTTCACGATGCGGAGTTGAAGTTCATGACGAGGCGGTTAAATGCCCCCTCTGCCGTTCACCCATTCAGAAGTTCAATGAGGACCCCGCTCCCGGCCGTACCTTTCCCGAAGATGAGCTGACCATATCCC
The DNA here is from genome assembly GCA_002408085.1 of Spirochaeta sp. UBA5339. Taxonomy (GTDB): domain Bacteria; phylum Spirochaetota; class Spirochaetia; order DSM-2461; family DSM-2461; genus Oceanispirochaeta. The sequence goes on along the minus strand of DHQL01000007.1, from coordinate 207,997 downwards.
GCAGACCCCGGATGAACCGGAAGGAGAAGCTCAACCTCTCGGCGGTAATCACCACCTTCGGCATGCTGGTGCCTGTTCTGATAACCCTGGCGGTCGACAGGATTTCCAACGGCAGTATCGGCTGGTCCCTCTATCCCGTAGTCTCGCTGATTGCCTGTCTTCTGCTTGTTCTCAACGCCCTGTTCAGCCGGCGTCCTGCGGCTCTGATCTGGATAAGCTTTCTGGTACTGATTGGAGCCATGGAGACCATGGCGGCTTTGAAAATGATCCCTTCAAGTGCGGCGGATATTGCAGACCCCATTATCTTCTTTGCGGCCCTCTGCTCACAGGCTACGGTCACTGTCTCGGTAAAAAGCAAAAGAAAAGGCGGCAATATCGCCGCCTTTATCCTGATCGCCGTAGGTCTGTTCTGCATGCTGACGGATATATGGCTCAGCTGGAAGATCTGGGAACACTTCCGGGTCAGCTGGTCCCTGATTGTTCTTGCGGCAACCCAGCCGATCACCCTGATTCTCCTCTACCTCCACTACCGGAAGTCAAAGAACGGGATTCTGAAAAAGTACTTCCATATCTGAGAGTGCCGGGCGGCATCCCGCCGGGCCCCGCTCAGTCGGGGGCGGCTCTGCCGGAGCGGCTCCGCCCCGGAGGAGCTACTCTTCGTCCCCCGTAAAGGCCCTCTTCTTTTCGATATCCTTTCCGGTCTGGGCAATATCCTTCTTCAGAACCTTGATCTCCTGGCGCCTTGCCTGAATCTCCTCTTCCAGGGTCTGAATCTTCTGCTCCATATAGATCTGATCGTTACTCAGTTTCTCGATATCCTTGCGGGCCTCCCACTTCTCAATCTCCAGATTGATCTTGATGGCGGCTTCCGTAAGGGTGTCTATATGACCGACGGCCTCTTTAACCGCGGGATGTTTTGTAAGAGTATCGGGAGTATCCCCGGTGATGGATTCACCCCATTTTCGAAGGGCCTCCTCCAGTCTCTCCTCTTCCAGGGCCTTCTCTTTCTCAAGAAATTCGATCCGCTTCTTCGGACCTCTGGCACCGCAAAGCTCCTTGAGTCTCTCCTTCTGGGTCTCCTTCTCACCGGAAGCCTTCTCCTCGTCCGAGAGAAGGGTCTGCCACTCCTTGTCCGCCCTGAACCAGGGAGCCAGAAGTTTTACATCCTCGGCGTCGTCATCCCCCTTGCCGGCGCCCATCATCAAGGCATCGGTAAAGCACTTCTGATAGAGCTTTGACTGGGACACCTCCATGGTCTTTTTGCGTGTTTTCAAAAACGTCCGGCGGCTTTTATTCATCAGTCCGGAAAAGAAGCTCTTCCCCGCAAGGTCCGTCTCTACCTGATAGAGCTCGGTCTCGTTGTCTCTGATCTTCCCTATATTTTTTATAAGGGGATCGAAGGCCTTCTTCCACTCCACATCCAGGTCTTTTGAGTTGACCAGATGAAAGAGTTCCTCCCCCAGGGTCTCCTGCAGAGTATTCAGGTTCCCCTGGATTCTGGTTCTTCTCTCCTTGAGCTCATCATCACCGGCCTTGAGTTTTTTCAGAATTTTATCGGCTTCTTCAATATCCTGAATCTGCTGATCCATCAGAGAGATGCGGCTGTTTACATCCAGAGCGGCACCCCTGTACTCCTGCATCAGCTCAGACTCGCCGTCGCTTTCGCCTTCATCCAGAAGGATCCGTCCCAGCTCCCGCCATACGGTATTTCTGGCCTTTATATTTTCATCCATCTCACTGCGCAGTTCTTCAATTTTAAGATCAATATCGGACATAGTCTTCTCCTTCCTGGGGCACTCTTATAACAATACAAACAACCGTGTCAATTATCAAGAATTGTTATCTCAACCCGCCTGTTTTTCCGGCGGCCTTCCTCACTGCTGTTGTCTCCCACCGGTTCCCGGGAGCCCTTGCCCTGAACAACCATCTGAGACGCCTCGCGGACCTCCTCCTGAAGGAAGAAGGAAGCCACCGCGGCGGCCCTCTCTTCGGAAAGCCTCTGTCCCTCATCGGGGGAGTAACCGATCCGGGCGGTATGACCTGTAATCATCAGGTCATGCTCGGGGAACTGAAGGAGCAGCTCCTTCAACCTGTAGAGTTTCTCCCTCTCTCCCGGAAGAAACTCCGGTGAGTCGGGCTTGAAGTGGATGTCCTCCAGGGTCAGCACAATACCGTCGTCGTTCACCGAAACAGAGACATCCTCCATCTCCTCCACGGCCTTTGAGATCTCCTCTTTCACATCCTCTTTAATCCACTGATCCGCCTCAATAACACGGCCCTCGGCGCTGCCCTTGAAGATATAGCTGAATCCCGTAGCCATGGAATAGGCAATTTTAAACTCCTCGGCCACTGCAGCGGGTATTCCCGCCTCGGGGTCCCAGAGATAAACCTGCCTGAAATCACCGCTGACCGCGACCGGAAGATCCGTTCCTGCAGGAGGAAGTGTTCCCGGAGGAAAGCTGAGGGCATCGATATTCTGGAGAAAGTGGTAGTTGATCTCGATCACATCCACTGTCCGTCCCTCATACTCCCTGGTACCGGTATAGTTGTAGAAAACCCGGTAGGGAATATGCAGTCTGTAGTCAATTCCGAAAAAGGGTTTCAGATCATGTACCTCAAGGGCCATGGCTGCCCAGGAACTCCCCGGGCGGACCTCTTTCTCCGGCCAGGTCGGAATATTCCTTACGGAGGGAAGATACTCATCATCGGGAATATTCCCGTAGAGTCCCCTGTGGGAACGACTGAACTCCCTCTCCTCCTCGTAGGCATAGACATAGAGCCCCGTATCAAGACTCTTCTCGGATATACTGTACTGAACCCTGAGGTCTGCGGCCTCTTCATCGGAGGAGAGAACCTCAACGGAGATCCTGTTCAGGATTTCCGACTGTCCCAGAAGCTCACTGTCAGCCCAGACCGACTCGTTCACTTCCGACACAATCCTGTACTCCATCCCTTCATTCTGATTGAAGATGAAATTCTGTGCGGACAGTGAGAAGGGAACAAGGGCCATATATAAACAGATGCTTTTTATACGAAACAATCAAACCTCCCGGGTTTCTCCATTCTGTTGACAAATAAACTTTCGCTATTATATTGTAACTATTATTGCAGGGAAATTCTGAAGGGTAATAGTTTTTTTCGTAAAAAGAACGTCGGACTTTTTCACACCTTCCATTCCTCAATGAATTCCCTGCCATTCAGTCATTCCTGCCGGAATGACAATTTTTTTTCAGGAGACATCAGTCATGGGTAAACCGGACAATTTCAACAGCGATGATCTTAAACCTGTTATCGAAAACCTGATTGACAAGGTAAAAAATCAGGAAGATCCCGATCTTTTGAACGCTTACAGAAAAGCCTTCAAGAAACAGGTTCCCTTTGCTCTCAGATCCTGGGTTACTGCGTATATGCTCAAAGAGATGGGCCAGAAAAAAGGCGGCAGAAAAACTGTTGCCGACGGCACATCCGTATTTGTCAGCATCGGACGCAACCGCAAGGTTTTCCCCAAAGATCTGGTACATCTGTTTGTGAACACCGGCAAGGTGAACCGCGAGGACATCGGAGATATCAAGATTTTGGATAACTACTCTTTTATGACCATCAGCCGTTCAGCGGCGGAAAATGCCATCGACAACCTGGACGGCATCGACTACAGAGGCAGAAAGCTTACCGTTAACTTCGCAAAGAAAAAAGCGGGAAGCTGAATTCTTCAAACAGGGCCGGACCGACGCCGGCTTCTTTTTTCAGACCATCCGGATCATAACCCACCAGTAAACGGCAAAATTGACAAAGACTGCTGAACAGAACATCAGCACAGAGAGAGCTTCGAAATACAGGGCTCTTCTGCGGCAGAATTTTGCCAGTTTCCCGGGTTCATCGGGGTAGCGGATACACTTGCCCGCCATCTTCATATCCGACATCTCCACCAGACTCTGAGGCACGGGATAGCAGACGGGCTTTTCTTTCCCCTTCCATCCTCCAGGCCTTCTAGTAAAGGCCACATCCGACGCCGTACAGTCTCTGGGCAGGGCATCGGTCCCCAGTGGCAGCACCATCAGGTCCCTCTCGGCCCTGCATCTTCGTCCCCGATCCCAGAAATAACGGTAGAGACTCAGCAGCAGCACTCCCGGAGGAAGAAAAAGAATAAGAGGCAGTAGGGCCAGAAAGAGGTTCAGAAACAGAAGGGCGTAGTTATCGCTGTTCTGTATAACCCACACCGTCGAGATAAGAAGAAGGAGTGTCCCTGTAACAACGGACCAGGGAGTAAGAGTGTTCCAGAACTCATTCCCCTCTCTTCCGCACCAGGTGGCTCTGGTCATCAGGGTAAAGGGATCTTCATTGTAGATAATTACCGTCAGAGGCATCTCACGGCAGGACTTCATGGAGTACTTCCCGTTTTTGACCTCAAGAGAGCCGAAGAGAAAGAGCCTTGTTCCTTCGGTCAGTGAAAAAACATTGTCCCAGGACATGGGGACCAGCGATTTCATGGGGAGAGGAAAGGGGTAGAGATGGCTGTAGACCTGATCGGCTCCGCCCGAATCGATCATGTTGTAGACCGTGGCGTTCCGCATATCCGCTGTTAAGGTTCCCGAGGCCCCTCTTATCCAGATGATGTCATCTCCCTCGATGGCTTCCAGTTCACCAAGAAAACGGTGAAGTCCCATATTTCCGTTCAAGGCCGTAACAGAGTGAACCGCCATGGGAATATCCAGAGCACGGCGCAGGTTTTTCCTGAAGACCCTCCATTTATGCCGGGCGAAGAAGGCTCCTGATACTGGTATAAGCAGATAGAAGACAAGGGCAGCCAGAAGGATCTGAGCCAGAACGAGCCCTGGATAATCGGTTACATCAAACAAGAACATTGAGCAGGGCACCGCTTGAATAACCGGCTGAGGCTGATGCATAGGGGGAACTGCTTGTAAGGGCGGAGTGAAGCTGATCAGAGTACTGATCGATCAGTGCCTTGATGGATTCATCGGAAAGTTTTGAGGAGTCCATATCCGGCATGGGATCCGACTGCCTGCTCACAAGTGAGTGGATCAGGGTATTGAGTACCCGAAGGCGGTTGATTGGTACCGAACCGCCCGAGGAGTGAGATGGAACGCCTTTAACGTATTTAAACTGTGCATAGGGAGTCATGGCTCTGGACACGGGAAGACTTACGCTTCCTGAATCCTTCCGGATGCTTGCCAGTTGAGCTGCGCTTACCTGTCCTGAAACAGATCTCAGTTCCATTCCACCTTCCTGAATAATCTAACTGTTAAGATTATCGGAAGAATAAAGGAACTGTTTTACTCTTTTTTAACAAAGAGAAACGAAGGTATTATCTCCGTTTTTCGCTTTCGCTTTTACAGTCAATGCAGAGGACGGCATAGGGAATCGCCTCGAGTCTGTCCAGAGAGATTCTCTTGGAGCAGCGGGCACAGACACCGTATTTTCCATTTTCCAGACGGATAAGGGCTGATTCAACCTTATTCAGCCGGAGAGTATCCTGAGAACTGAGAGCCTCAAGGGTTCTTACATCAATATCATTTGATGCTATATCGGCCAGATCTTTTACACCAAGGTCTTCAACTGCGGCCCTGAAATCTTCATTCTCAGAGATAAGATTGTGAAGAACTTCTTCCTTTATCTCCAGAAGAGTTGCCCGCATCTTATCTTCAAACGCTTTATCCATTTCACCATACCTTATAATAAAGAGGGTATTTATATCCGGAATAATCTGTATTATTTAGAGGAAAATGTCAAGGAGTTGAAATACCCTATCAGTTGACAAAGACAATCTGATCTCATAATATGCTAATCACTATTAACAACAGGAGTTATTTGTTTGTCTAAAGAAGAAGCAATTGAAGTAGATGGCGTAGTAAAAGAGTCTCTGCCCAACACAATGTTCCGCGTAGAAGTTGCCAACGGTCACGTTATCCTGGCCCACCTTTCCGGAAAGATGAGAAAGCACTATATCCGTATCGTCCCCGGCGACAAGGTAAAGGTAGCTCTTTCCCCCTATGACCTTACCAGAGGAAGAATTATCTACAGAGAACGCTGATCTTCAGCGCAGCAGAATCCATGTTGCGCCGCTTCCGCCCGAATGGCTTTTTGCGCGGCCGTAATCCCTGACCAGGGGAGACTTTTCCAGATACTGTTTCACCAGAGGCCGCAGCACGGAATTCCCTCCGGGAGAGTGAAGCCCCTTCCCGTGAACAACCATTACCTTTTTCAATCCCCGTCTCTTTGATCTTTTCAGGAAATTTTCAAGTTCCCTTACGGCCTCATTTCCTGTCCAGCCGTGGAGGTCCAGGCTGTCCTGGGGATCCATCCGGTTCAGCTCTTTCTTCCGGGTATGGGTAATGATTCTGTCGGGAACCTCTTTCCTCTCCCCCATCTTCCGGTCCGGCGGATACATCTCAAGCCAGTCTTTCATTTCATCCGGATCTCTTCCCTGACTCTGTTTCCCGGGACTTTTCTTCAGATCTTCCGCCTTCCGGTAGCGCTGATGCTTGTCCCACTGGGAGAGGATTTCATCAAATTTCACAGCCTGTCTCCCTTGATCAGAATCAGTTCACTGTTATGAATCCATCCCTCCAGACCGTAGGCGCTTCTGATAAGGGAGAAATCTCCGTATCCGCTCAACAGTTCAACCGAGGTTCCTTCGGGAACAGTAATCCAGGTGCTCCCCCCCTCTTCTGGAATCCTTCTGATACCGGCGCTGCCCCTGAGGACGGCCTCGTTACGGCTGAGCAGCCATATATTTCGTCCCAGTGCAAAGCCGGAAGTGAGGGTGCTCAGTGAAAAAATAAGCAGAAAAAGCACGGGCAGGGCCGAGTTTCTCAGGAGAACACGACTCAGGGTGATCATCAGGAGATTTACAGATAGAACAAAGAGAATAAAGATCAGATTGGGGGGCAGAGAGAAGGAGATAGGCAGCTGGTTTTCCAGGCCCAGACCGTTCTCAATGGCTCCAAGGGTATCTCTGACCACGGTTCTGTTCCCCGAAAGATAGAGGGCTTTCCTCAGGGATGCCACAGCCCGGGCATCCTCCTTGGCCATAAAGTGCAGGATTCCTTTATTGTACTGAAAGGCCCAGTTCTCCTCCCACTCGGGGGCATTGATCCTGTAGTGAGAGAGGGCCTCCTGATACTCCTCGGCCTCATAGGAGGCGGCAGCCTCGCTGATCCAGGGAGTGCCGTCACTCTCGGGCAGGGCCGCTGAAAGGAAAAGGCCGCTTACAAGAAGACCCGCAATGAGAAATGTCTTTCTTATCCGGCGGAAACGGGAGAGTATAAGAACAAGAATTCCCGGCAGCAGCATCAGATAGGCAATGGGAATCCTGTAAAGTGCTGCCGGGTCTCCTTTAAGAAGCTGATCCTCCCCCAGAAGGGTAAAAACCAGATCCTGATTATGGAGAGAATCCAGCAGAGAGACCGCCTCAAGGTTCAGCTCTCTTCCCGCGGCAGAAGAGGTTCTGCCGGTCCCGGGATTGAGCCAGTCAAAACGGGGAACAGTGATTCTGAAGGCGCCCTCCCCTGTGGCAGTGATGGTGTACTGCACCTCACGATACCCTTCAAAACCTCTTTCTGAGGCTCTAAAGGAGGAACTCTCCCGGGATATTACATTAAGGGACTCCGGAAACTCAGGCTCCGGCAGAACCAGATAGTTGAGATTCCCCTCACCCTCGACCCGGACCTTAAGGGTTACCGGATCATCAACGGTAAAGCTCTCTTCTGAAAGTTCATAGCTGTACCTGAAATCACCCACTGCCCCGGTTACTGCCGCCTCCTCGGGAAGGGGACGAACAGTGATACTCTGACTCTCTGTACTCCGGTTCAGGCCTAGTACAGATACCCTGGCGGCTCCCAGGGTCATGGTTCCCGGCCTTGAAGGGGTGAGCATCCAGGTCTGCATGGGAACATTAAAGAGAGTGGTGGTCTCCATCACAGAAAATTCGATATCCCCCAGTCCGCTGACCTCTTCAAGGAGGGCGGAGTCGGGAGTATTCATTGAAATGGATTCGGGAAGAATAATTTCCTCCATATTATTCATAACAAGAATCAGAGGCACCGCCTGCCCGACATAGAGGGTATCGGGAAGAGAGGCCCATTTCAGCTGCAGGGGATAGAAGAGAAAGGACTCATCCCTGGCAAGAACAGGAATTCTCAGGGCCCCGCCCCGCTCGGTGGTAGTACCGTCGGTAACCGAGATTTCAGGAACATCAAAAATGCCCGACTCATTGGCCCTGAGAGTATAGATAACCTGCAGAACTGTGGAGAAACTCCCGTCCTCATTCTGTATTGTCCTCTGAGCCGTATAGGGCCCGGAGATTCTGCTTATTCCATCGGGCCATACCGGACTTTCGATATCCACCGTCTGACGTCCCGGAAAACCGGTATTGTACTTCAGAGTAAAGCGCTGACCCGTTACAATCTGATCCTTGATTTCAGGCTCAACGGCACTCAGTGAAAAAAGAGTGGCCAGAAAAAAGAGAACTACCAGTCCTGTTCTGAAGATGGAGTGCTTTCCTGCTGCTTCCATTGGCTTCCCTCCTTTCGTTTGATGTACTGCATGATGCGCCGGGCATCATCACTCACGTCCTGCATGGACCCGGACGATCTGTTTTCCCCGCTCCCCGATTCCGCCTCAAGACGTTCAAGGGTCAGTTCAAGGTTTTTCTTTGCCTCCAGAGAACCCGGTTTAAGCTCCAGAGAACGCCGGAATGACTGATAGGCCTCGGTAAAAAGGCCGCTCTGATAGTAGACAACCCCCGAGTTGAAGCTGGAGGAAAAGAGCACCTCCTCATCGGTGGAGAGTGCTGAATCCTTCCACAGATCCAGTGCCGAAGGCCCCTCTCCCAGAGCGTAGTAAACGGTTCCGATATTGTAGAGAATCCGTTCGCTGTGACTTCCCTCGTCCTTTCTGTCCAGATAGGAGAGAAGAGAGTTCTGATAGTTACCCTGCTGATAGGAGTAGTTCCCCTTCAGAACCGACAATCCGGGTTCAAGGAGGGAGCAGGAGATAAAAAACAGTGGTGATATCAAAAGAAGGATTTTTTTCAATACCATCGTGACCACCTTATCCTTGATGCTGCAAGGTTGATAACCAGAAACACCATCGCGGCAATCAGAAAACCGCGGTAACTGGTTCTGTTTTGAAGCCGCATTCCTTCAATCCCGCTGCCTCCAAGGACCGATGAGATATCATCCAGCACAAGGCCCGGAGTCTTTACATCGGACAGATCGTAGTACCTGCCCGAGGCGCTTTCGGCAATACCCGTCAGCTCCGCAAGATCTAGTTTTGTAACAACAGCCTGTCCTTCGGAATCACTTACAACAGAGCCGTCGGCATTATAGATCATCGCGCCTTCCGCGGTTCCCGCACCGATAACGATAAATTCAATTCCCTGAATTGAGCACTCCCTTGCTGCGGTCCGGGCATTACCGGAAAGGGCTTCTCCGTCACTTATCAGAATAATCATTTTTTTTCCCGGAGAGCCTTCAGGAAAGGCCGTTAGTGCCCTGTTTATCCCCTTGGCTAGATTGGTACCGGGAGCGGTAAACATGGCCGGAGAGAGGCTGTTGACCGCTGTCTCCATAATAATGCGGTCCTCCGTCAGAGGAACGATCACCTCGCCTTCCCCCTTGAAGACAACCAGTCCGAATCTTCCCGAGGGATAACCGGCGGTAATGGAGCTGATCAGCTCTCCTGCCCTGCCCAGTCTGTCGGGAGAGACATCGGAAGCCAGCATGCTTCTTGAGATATCCACAGCAAAGATAATATCCAGTCCATCGGACTCATCCCGGACAGCCTCTTTGGTCCAGGAGATTCCCGCCAGAGCAAGAATGGAAAAGATAAAAAATAGCAGAACCGTGGACCAGTAGATCAGGGTTCTGACCAGATAAATCTGAGAGATTCTGTCAAATCTCCACTGACCGGCCAGCTTTCCAAGAAGACGGTGCCCCTTTCTGTAGTTGAAGTAGGCGGGGATGATGAGCAGAACAAGGGGAATAAAAAGCCAGAAGGATTCGGGATATACTACAGTCACAGAACCTCCCGGAGCAGAACCTTCCTGATCAGGAGATCTGCTAATATCAGAAGAAGTGCAGCCATAATAAATATCCTGTACAGAGGCACCGTGCGGACCTGAATTCTGACCCGCTCCTCGATGGTTTCAAGAGAGTCAATGGAACGGAAGACCGACTCCAGGGTCCCTGGACTTGTGGCCTTGAAGTACCGGCCTTCGGTCATCTCCGACAGCTCAGTCAGAAGGTCTTCGTCAAAGGAACTCTTAAGAACCCCCGAAAGGATCTGTCCGGTTTCGGGATTTCTGAATTCAAAGGGGATGTCCCCCTCGGCACCGATCCCTATGGTATAGACCCGGATACCCATCTGGGCGGCCATGGAGGCTGCAGAGAGGGGCTGTACTTCACCGGCATTGTTGTCTCCGTCGGTAATCAGAATAATGACCCGCTGATCTGCCCGGCTCTCGGAGAGATGGAGGACCGCAACGGCCAGACCCATACCGATGGCAGTACCCTCACCGAGTTCCATAATATGACACTCATCCAGACGTCGTAAAAAGCTGCCGTAGTCTGTTGTGGGAGGTACTTTGAGAACGGCCTCCTGTCCGAAACTGACCAGACCGATGGCGTCGTTTTTCCGGGCGGAAACGAAGAAGTTGAGCATATTTTTCGCGGCATCCAGTCTGGTCTCGGGAGGAAAGTCCCTGGCAGCCATACTGGGAGACTGATCCAGAACAACAACAATATCCGCACCCCGGTTGAGGTGAATCTTCTCATGGATGCTGATGGAGGGTCCGCTCAGGGTCAGAGTAAGAAGCAGTATCCCCACCCAGAAGAGAACTGACGAGAACAGAAGAATCAGCTTCACCCCTCCCTGTTTAAGGGGAACCGTCCCCTTACGCCAGATTCCGGCAGAGATCCGCAGACCCCGATCCGAAGCCGGAGAGAAGTGACGGAGATAGAGAAATACCGGCAGCAGGATCAGCAGAAAAAGATAACTGGGTGATTCAAAGGTCAGCATTACTCTTCCTCCACTCCTCAAGGGCTTCCGAGACCTCTTCGGACTCCTTCAGCAGAACCTCACGGTCCGTATACATCAGTTTCTCACCCGCAAACTTAACCCTGTCTACTCTGTGAAAAAGATTGATCAGAGACATAACAAGGGTGTCGTGGACCTGGCTCTTTTCCAGCAGGTTCTCGATTTCCGAGGTTGTGGAGCTGCTCAGATCCTTATGAAAACGGGTTGAGAGATACTTCTTGAATCCTCCGGTAAACTCTATGTAGAACTCTCTCTCGGGCATATTTACCATGGTGCGGCGTATCTTACGAATAAGCCGCTGAAACTGTCTATAGGGGAGATTGATTTTATATGTTTTTATGATCTCCCCGGTCCTGGCCCTCAGAAAACGGAAGAGCAGCAGAAAAACCACCGGCAGAGAGAGCATAAGAGAGACTATCAGAGCTCCCACGGCCCTGGTGCCGGGTATCAGCAGAGGTCCCTGAACACCCTCAAGGTCCCTTGATGATTCAAGATTCAGAAGTGAAGAGGTAAAGATTTTCAGATCATCCACCCTGAGCCCCCCCATCTCCAGAGGGGGAAGAGTTCTTGTACCCGGATAGTAGGGTATCAGCTTTATATGAACCTCCGAGTCCAGTCCCCGGCTCTCGACTTCCATTGAAAGAAAATTGATCCAGACGGGATCGGGAAGGTCCTCGGGAACCTTAATATCAACGAGCTGGTCGGTTCTGATGATAAAGGACATCTCCACCGTATCCCCCACATAGTATTCGGGAGGAGAGAAGCGGATATTCTGGATCTGATAATTCTGGGCCGCCAGCCCCTGGAGGGGGAGGGCCAGTAAAAGAATCAGCAGAGACTTTTTCATGACTTCTTTTTTCTCCTTTCAAAGAAATGAAGAAGCTTTACAGCGGGATCATCTTCGGTGGAGATCTCAAGAACATCCACCCCGGCAGACTGACAGGTCTTGTGCCAGAGGTAGCGCTCATGCTCCCAGTACTCACTGTACTGCTGCCTTGTTTTTCTGTTTCCCATAAACTTCAGACTCTGTCCCGACTCGGGGTCCTCCAGCTGCACCAGTCCACTGGCGGGAAGCTCCCGGTCCAGAGGGTCCGTGAGCCTGATGGCAATCACATCATGTTTTCGGGCCAGCATGGTCAGCTCGGTCTTATAGCCGGCGGCTCTGAAGTCCGAAAGAATCAGGCAGATTCCACGCCGCTTCATGGTCTGTGAAGCAGTCTTGCAGGCCAGGGCCAGATTGGACCCCTTCCGCCCCTCCTTGACCGCCAGGATCTGGGTGATCTGCTTCAGAACGTGTTTCCTGCCCTTCCGGGGCTGAATCTGCTCCTCAACTCTGTCGGAGAAGAGAAGAGACCCCACCTTGTCGTTGTTGGCAACCGCCGCCAGGGCGATGATGGCAAAGATATGACCGGCCAGGTCTCTCTTGTTGATCTGTCCCGAGGAGTAGAACAGGGAACTGGAGGTGTCCACAAGAACCTGCAGTACCACCTCCCTCTCCTCCCGGAAGGTCTTTGTATATGGAGACCCCATACGGGAGGTTACATTCCAGTCGATAAAGCGGGTGTCGTCTCCGGGAGAGTACTCCCGGACCTCATCAAATTCGAGGCCCGGCCCCTTGAAAACAGAGTGGTAGTTTCCGGCGAATATGGTATCCACCAGTTTGCGTGAGACAAAGTGGAGCTGTCTTACCTTACGGGAAATTTCTTCCATTATCAGGGGACCGCTACAACCGAGAGGATTTCTTTGATTACATCGTCGCTGGTCATTTCCTCGGATTCAGCCTCATAGGAGAGAACAATCCGGTGGCGCAGGACATTGTAGGCCACGGCCTTGACGTCCTCGGGGAGAACATACTCACGCTTCTGAAAGAGGGCGTTGACCCGGGCGCAGTTGTAGAGGGCGATAGAGGCTCTGGGAGAGGCTCCGAATTCGATGAAACGGGTAAAGGGGAGCTGGTGACGTCCCTTCACCCTGGAGGCATTAACAATGGAGACGATATACTTCTTGATGCTCTCATCCACATTGATCTTTGCGGAGAGAGCCTTCAGGTCCTGGATGGAGTATTTACTGAAGATTTTTCTCAGAATCTGATCACTCTGATTGTCCAGCTGGTCCAGAATGGAGAGCTCCTCCTGGGGATTGGGATAATCCACTTTCAGCTTCATAATAAATCTGTCGAGCTGTGCCTCGGGAAGCTGATAAGTCCCCTCCTGCTCGATGGGGTTCTGGGTGGCCATAACAAAGAAGGGCTCTGCCAGATGGTAGGTATTCTCTCCAATGGAGACCTGGTTTTCGGCCATGGCCTCAAGAAGGGCTGCCTGTACCTTGGCAGGGGCTCTGTTGATCTCGTCGGCCAGGACGATGTTTGTGAATACGGGTCCCTTGCGGGCAACGAACTCACCGGTCTGGGGGCGGTAGATCATGGTTCCCGTCAGGTCGGCGGGAAGAAGGTCCGGGGTGAACTGGATCCTCTTGAAGTCGGCGTTGAGTACCTCGGAGACGGCCTTCACCATCTGTGTCTTTGCCAGTCCGGGAACACCCTCCACGAGGATGTGTCCTCCGGTGATGATTCCCATCAGCAGGCCGTCCACCATGTCAGCCTGTCCGATTATCTTCTTGCCGATCTCCTTCCGGGCGCTGTCCAGGAGGGAGGAGGCGTCGTTTATCTGGTCTGTCAGATTCTTATCTTCGTTCATTGCAATTCCTTTTCATGCAGATCTCTATACATTTATTCAAGCCGGATTTCGGCGGCTGCCGGCCGGAGGGGTATTCCGGGCAGGACTCAGGTTCTGTAGTCCGCATTCTCCCTGACATACTCATAGGAGAGGTCGGAACCGAGGACCTCGGCTTCTCCGGAGCCCAGTCCCAGTTCGATGCCGATCTCCACGCACATCTCATGAACCGGATAGCCGGGAGAGGGGGTCGGCAGGGCCCGCTCTTTCAGATAGCTGCTGAGGCGGGTCTCTTTGGCGCTGTCCAGCTCGAAGCGTCCCCTGTTGAAAATGGTCTCCTCACCCAGGGTGAAGCTGACCTTTTCCTCATCAAGGAGTAAACCGTGATTTCCCGCATAATCCCCGACGGCCTGGACAAAGCGTCCCACATTGGGATCGTTGCCGAAGACCGCCGTCTTGCTTAAGGGGGAGTTGATCAGTGTCTTGGCAAAGCCCCTGGCCTGGAGATCCGATTCCGCCCCCTTTACTTTTACCTTTATAACATGGCCGCAGCCCTCTCCGTTACGGACAATATCCTCACTCAGTTCCCGGCAGAGCCTGTAAAGGGCCTTTTCCAGTTCCTCTTCACTCACTCCGGGAAGAAGATTGGAGGAGAAAAAGAGGACTGTATCACTGGTGCTCTGGTCACTGTCGACGCTGATGGTGTTGTAGCTCTTTTCAACTACCCTGGAGAGCACCCTGCGCATCACATCCCGGGGAATGGCAATATCGGTAATCAGAAAGGAGAGCATTGTGGCCATATTGGGCTCAATCATACCCGCGCCCTTGGCAATGCCGCAGATTCTCCCCTCTCCCAGTTTAACGCTCCGGAGCTTGGGAAATGAGTCTGTTGTCATAATGGACTTTGCCGCCGGCAGGCAGGACTCCTTCTGCAGAGCCGATGCCAGGGCGGGACAGGCGTCCTTCATGGCCCCCACGGGAAGAGACCAGCCGATCACACCTGTGGAGGATGGAAAAAGGGGTGCCTTGATCCTCTCTCCCATGGCCTCTGTAAAGGCCGAAAGAACCTCCCGGGCGTCCTCAACGCCATTGGGGGTGCAGACATTGGATATCTTATTGTTCACAAGAACACCCTGTACGGTCTCTTCCTTCAGAAGCTCCCGTCCGATACGGACCGGGGCACCGGGGAAGGCGTTCCTGGTAAAGACTCCTGCAAAGGAGCTTGTGGGTTCATCCAGAACCAGGGCGGTCATATTCATGGAAGCCTCGGGGCCGTCCTGTTTCTCTATGGGGGTAAACTTCAAACTGTGAACGGCTATGCTGAATCCGCCGGGAAGAGCACTGTTCTTCTCCAGAGCCTTCAGATAATCCTGCTGGGAGGGGTAGTAATTCATAGCATAGTATAATAGCGGCAAAACACGGAAAGGTCTATCAGCCCCGGCACGGACTCTCCCTTGCAATCCGGGGCTTTTTAGGCTTCAATTGGGAAAGAGTAACAGAGGAGAAAAAATTGGCAAAAACACTGATGATCCAGGGCACCTGTTCGGATGCGGGAAAGAGCATTCTCACGGCGGCTTTCTGCCGGATCTACACCCGCCGGGGCTTCAAGGTGGCCCCCTTCAAATCACAGAATATGGCACTGAACTCCTTTGTCACTCCCGAGGGTCTTGAGATCGGCCGTGCCCAGGCAGTTCAGGCTCAGGCCTGCAGCAGAGCCCCTCATATTGATATGAATCCGGTTCTCCTGAAGCCCGAGGGCGGGGCCCGGTCCCAGGTTGTCCTGATGGGAGAACCCTGGAAGACCCTGCCCGCGGGTGAGTACTACAAGGCAAAGAAGGATCTCTGGAATGAGGTATGCGGCGCCATGGACCGTCTCACCGCGGACAACGACATTGTTATCGCCGAAGGCGCCGGCAGTCCCGCGGAGATCAACCTCAGGGAACACGAGATTGTCAATATGGCGGTGGCCCGCTATCTGAAGGCTCCGGTCCTTCTGGCCGGGGATATCGAGG
>DHQL01000007.1:144150-192082 GCA_002408085.1 Spirochaeta sp. UBA5339 | reverse complement strand
GGATATCGACAGGGGCGGCGTCTTCGCCTCCCTCTACGGCACCCTGGAGCTGATGGACGAAGACCGGGACAGGATCGCCGGATTTCTGATCAACAAATTCAGGGGGGATCCCGCCCTGCTGACACCGGGACTGAAGATGCTGGAGGATCGCTGCGGCGGCGTTCCCGTGCTGGGTGTCATTCCAATGATCCCCGATATCTATCTGGCCCAGGAGGATTCGGTCTTTATCGACCGCAACAGAAGCTTCGGCGACTCCGACGGCCTTACCCTGGCGGTGATAAAACTGCCCCATATGTCCAACTACGACGACTTCGATCCCTTCCATAAGGAAAAGGGCCTGCGCCTGGTCTTTGTCAGCTCTCCCTCGGAGCTGCCCGAGAACACCGCGGCCGTCCTCCTTCCCGGAACCAAGACCACCATAAAGGACCTGAACTGGCTTAAAGAGACGGGACTCTTCGGCAGAATCAGAGAGATGGCCCGCCGGGGCACCCCGGTGGCGGGAATCTGCGGCGGCTACCAGATGATGGGCCGGGTCATCAGGGATCCCGAAGGAGTGGAAGGGGACGGCGGCACTACCGATGCCCTGGACCTTCTGCCCCTGGAGACGGAGTTTTCTCCATCCAAGACAACCGTACAGAGCCGGGGCAGCCTGCTGGGGGGCCCCGGGTTCTTCAGCAACCTCACCGGACAGGAGTGCCGGGGATATGAGATCCATATGGGACGCACCGAACTCACAGGAGAAGGACGGGCCCTCTATTCCAGGGACGATGGAAGCTGTGACGGCGCCGTCTCGGCCAACGGGAAAATCTGGGGAAGCTATATGCACGGCATCTTCGACAACATTACCCTGCGCCGGGCCTTTCTTATCTCCCTGGACTGGCAGCCCGATGAGGCGGGAGAGAGCGAAGAGGTCCTAAGGGAGAGGGAATTTGAAAGGATTGCCGATGCCGTTGAGGCTGCAGTTGATATGGATGCCGTGGACAGACTGATCGGCCTGGCCTGATCCGGCCCGGATGGACTGGCATGCCTCTGCTTCCGACTGCTGCAGGGAATAAAGCCCCCAAAGGCTGACAAGGGGAGAATATGGAAAGATACATTATACTTGCACTGGCTCTTATCTGCGGACTCCTGCTTCTTCTCCTGCTCCGCCGCAGAACCGGCCGGGGCGACAGCGCCGAGAGAGGCCTTCTCGCCATGGGACAGAGACTGGAGCAGCTGGATCAGCTGGTCCGACAGGTGGATGAGATGAACCGGGTCTTCCACTCCCCCCGTCTCAGGGGCGGCCTGGGAGAGACCATGATGGAGGACCTGATCCGCAACCGCCTCCCCCGGGAGGGCTATGAGTTCCAATACCCCTTTTCAGGAGGACAGCGGGCTGATGCGGTGATCCGCATGGGAAGCTACAAGGTGGCGGTTGATGCCAAATTCCCCCTGGAACAGATGGCTTCCCTCAAGGAAAGTGCTCCCGAGGTGGAGATCCCCAGGAGCATACGGAAAATCTTTCTGAACCACGGACGGTCCATCGCCGAAAAGTACATCCTCCCCCGGGAGGGCACCATGCCCTTTGCCATGATGTACATCCCTTCGGAGAACGTCTACTACCGGGTCTTTATCGCCGGCAGCGGCTCACTGATGGAGGAGCTTCTGGCCATGGGAATCATCCCCTCAGGGCCCTCCTCCCTCTTCACCTACCTGCAGACGGCGGCCTACGGCTTCAGAGGATTCAGCTTCTCCTCAAAGAGCCGGGAGATTATGCAGCTTATCGCCCAGCTGAAGACCGATTATGAAAGTTTCAGACGCCAGCACCAGGTGGCGGCGACCCATCTGAAGAACTTCCAGAAAGCCTGGGACGAGAGCGGAGCCCGTCTATCGGAACTGGACTCCACCATCGGCCGCCTCAGCGAAAAAGACGAGATCTAGAGAACAAAGTTCCCTTTTCTGATAACAGGGTACTCCTTCCCGTCACTGCCGTAGCCGGTCACATTCAGGTCGGGAGAACCGATCATAAAATCCGTATGCACCAGTGAGGTGTTGCATCCCGCTTCCCGGCTGTCCTCTTCACTCACGCTGCCCAGGTTCATTCCCGGGGGATATCCCGCTCCCAGAGCGATATGGCAGGAGGCGTTTTCATCGTAGAGGATGGAACCAAAGAGGAGTCCGCTTGCGGCGATGGGAGAGTTTTCATCCACCAGGGCCACCTCTCCCAGAGCCGATGCCCCCTCGTCCATCTCAATAAAGGTCTTCAGAACATCCGCACCCTTCTCGGCGCCGAAGTCGATGACCCGTCCCTCCTCAAACTGAAACCAGGCTCCCACTACCGGAGTCTCCAGAACCTTCAGCTCCCTGGTAACCTGAACACGACCTTCGGTTCTACTGAGGTCGGGAGTTGTAAAAACCTCTTCGGTGGGCATATTGTTGAATACCCTGCGTCCGTCTGGCAAATCGGCTCCGCCCCCCAGCCAGCAGCTCTTCGGGCTGAGTCCGATGGTCAGATCGGTTCCCTCGGCCTCAAAGTGGAGACGATCCAGTCTCATACCGTCGAGGGCTTCGCAGCGCCGCTGAAGCTCACTGCCGTGGTCCTCCCATGCTTTGGCGGGATCGGGGGTATCCAGACGGAGGATGGGCTTCAGCACATTCCAGAGTTCCTCAGCCGTTCCCTTCTCACCAAGAACCTTCCTGGCCCACTCGGGACCGGGGGCACAGATGACACACCAGGAGTGTTCACCGTTCATCAGGGACTTGCTGTAGAAGTTCAGGGTCTTCCGTGAGGCCTTGGAATGGGTTCCCAGCTTTGAACTGTCCACTCCGGCCAGAACATCCTGCTCCTCGCTGCTGTCGATTCTGATCCGGGCCCAGTCCTCGGAAAGAAACTGATGGGCCCGGACCACCTCGTAGTTGGGTATATATTCAAGGCTCTCTCCGCTCTGGGCGGCAAGCCTTGCTTTAAGCACGTAGTTGTCATTTACCGATATATCCACAAACCCCGCACCCATTGCATAGGCCTCCACCGCAAGAGTCCGGGCCATATCATAGTTTCCTGCGTTGCAGGATATAAGAAGGTTCTGTCCCTTCTTCAGGTTTACACCGTTTTTAAGGACAATACGGGCATAGTCACTGTAATCAATCATTTTAAAATCTCCAGAGATATAATGTGACCATTATCACCCATTGACGGGGAAAATTCAAAGTGCTGTGCAATGGTATGGGACCATTGCCCCGACAGTTTTCCATCAGATCTCAGGGAGACGCGGGAGTAAGAGAGAGAAAGAGGGGAAAGTGATCGGAGCAGCCCGCCTCCCGCCAGCTCTCCCATACCAGGGGTCGTCCCTCATCACTGCTGTTCACAGGAAGAGAGATGCAGGAGGCGTCGCCATAGTTCAATCCCTCACCGTCCAGAAGCCCGCGGCTGAGCATAATGTGATCCAGCTTCATCCAGCGGTTCTGAAAAAAGTAGCTTCCCTCCCGGTCCATATCCTTCCAGGGATCAAAGAGAATAACCCGGGTGCTTTCCATAAAGGTGTCCGCCTTATCTGAAGCAATATGGAGACTCTCCTCCCAGGGAGTATCAAAGAGGGCATCCACAGGCACCTGGGCGGTTCTGCTTCCTCCGCTGCGATAGTCTTCGGCAGACCCGTTCAGATCTCCCGCCACGATTATGTCATTATACCCCTCGCTCCGAAGTTCCCGGATACGGGAGACCAGAACTTCCACCGATCGGATACGCCCCTCCTCGGTGGCCAGCTGACCTCCACTCCGGGATTTCCAGTGATTGTTGAAAACCACCAGGGTCTCGCTCCCCAGATCGAAGTGAATCTCAACCACAGGGCGCAGGGCACGGCCGCCCCACTCCCCGGGAAAGTGCAGATGAATCCTGCCGGGAACCGGCTTTGAAAGAATACCGCAGGCGATGGCCGAGTCCCGGTCCTTCCATGCCTCCCGGTAGGAATAGACATCACCAAGATACTCCTCATCCAGAATATCCAGGACCCGTGTGTTTTCCACCTCCTGGAGGAGGAGAATATCCGGGAGCCCCCCGTCCAGGGTGAGAAGGAGCTCCGTAAGGTTCTCCAGCTTGATCCGCATCTTCTGCTCATCCCACTCCCCCTTCTCCGGGTTATACTCGTCATACTCATTTCCGTCGGAGACCTCATCGAAGAGGTTCTGGACATTCCAGCTTACAATGGTGAGACCTTCGGCTCCCGTATCCTCGGGAAGAAGGCAGCCGGTACAGAGAGTGCAGAACAGGAATAAATAGATCAGGATCTTCATACCCCTGTCAGGGCCGGAAGCGGCCCCGGAATTCAAAAAACCGGCCCTTTTCAGGCCGGCTTTCTACTTTTTCCCGTATCGAAGCCCACGGAGGAACTTCGGGTTTATGGGGACTGGAGAATAATCAGGTCAAAATCTACTTCTTTTCGATCTTTTCCAGTTCTTCTCTTGTGGAGATCACAGAGCTGACAAGTTTGTAGTCCAGAGCCTCATCGGCGTTCATCCAGTAGTCTCTGTCTGTATCCTTGCTGACCTGATCCTCATCCACACCGGTCTCTTCGGCAATCAGTTTGTTGATCTTCACTCTCAGCTTTTCCAGCTCGTTGGCATGAATCTCGATCTCCGTAGCCACTCCGCGGATACCGCTCAGGGGCTGGTGTATCAGGTAGTGAGAGTTGGGAAGTCCGATTCTTCTCTCCAGGGGTGCGGCCAGCAGAATGATGGAACCAGCCGAGGCTACAAGCCCCATACCCACAGTGTACACATCGGGTTTGATAAAGCGCATCATATCGTAGATGGCGAATCCCGCGTCTGCATCTCCTCCGGGAGAGTCGATAAAGACCTTGATGGGATCATCGCTGTCGGCTTCCAGCAGCAGGAGCTGTTTGATCACTCTCTCCGCCAGTTCCTTGTTTATCTCGCCCGAAACAAGAATTGTTCTGGTCTTGAGCATTTTCTGGGAAAGGGCATCCTGTTCACCTTCGGATTTCTGCTGTTTTCCCTCTTCCTCCAGACGTCTGATCATTGTATAGTCTCCTTAGTAGCTTGCATCGAGCCGCATATATCGACCCGGCCTTTCACAAAATATATTCAAAATGTCAGGAAAAGGCAATTTCTCCTGAAAGGAAAGAGACATGAAATCAGCATTTGTTGCTATAATCGGACGCCCCTCCGCGGGAAAGTCCACCCTTCTCAACGCCCTGTGCCGCGAAAAAGTATCCATCACAGCGGATGTTCCCCAGACCACAAGGAACAAGATCCGGGGGATTGTAACCGAAGAGGAAGGTCAGCTGGTTTTTATCGATACTCCCGGTTTTCACCACTCGGACCGGAAATTCAACAACTACCTCAAGGACGTTGTTCACTCCTCCCTGGAAGAGGCGGACATGGTTCTCTACGTCGTGGATGCCACCAGAACTCCCGGTCCCGAGGAGCAGGAGATCATCCAGATCCTCAAGAAGCAGAAGGACAAGCCCGTTCTTCTTGTTATAAATAAAACAGACCAGAAATCCGTGTACCTCTCGGAGATCCGGGGACTTCTCTCGGTCAATGTGCATCCTGACGCCCTGATGGAGACATCCGCCCTGGAGGGAACCGGAGTGGACGCCCTGCGGGACCGTCTGATCGAGCTGGCTCCCGAGGGAGAACTTATGTATCCTGAGGACTACTACACCGACCAGGAGCCCGAGTTCCGTATAGCGGAAATTATCCGGGAGAAGGCGATCAGCCAGGTGAGCGACGAGATTCCCCACGCCCTCTATGTGGAGATCGCCGATACAGAGATGAAGGAGAACGAACTCTGGGTCCGGGCATTCCTCACCGTTGAGTCCGAGTCCCAGGTGGGTATTGTGGTTGGTAAAGAGGGAAAGCGTATCAAGTGGATCAGAATTGCCTCGCTGAAGGAGTTCAAGAAGATCTTCAACTACAAGGTGCGCCTGGACCTTCGTGTAAAGGTTAACCCCAGATGGAGACGGAAGGACTATCTGCTGAAAGGTATGCTGAAATAGCTTCTGTAACCGGGGCTATACCACCCCGGGAAACTCTAAAGGGGCACCTGGATTCTGAAACAGACCCCCGGAGTATCCTCCCTGACATAACGGATACTCCCTCCCATCTTCAAAGTCAAAATATTATAGACAATGTGCATTCCCAGGCCTGTCCCGCCGCTCTCCCGGGCGGTGGTATAGAAGGGATCGAAGATCTTCTCCGCCTGTCCCTCTTCCAGCCCCCAGCCGTTGTCCCTGTAGACAAGAACCAGAGAGTTCTTTTCCTGCTCCAGATCGATCTTGACCTCTCCTCCTCCGGCAAGTCCCCGGAAACCATGGGCAACAGAATTGAGAATCAGGTTGGTAATCACCTGTGACCAGTCTCCGGGAACTGTTTCAATTCTGATGGTACGGTCTCCCGAGACAACAACCTTGTGCTTCTTCCACTGGGGATAGAGGCTCTGCACCACCTCTCCAAGATACTCCATCATATTAACCGTTCTGGTCTGCTCATTGCTCTGATCGACGGCAACCTGCTTGAAGGACTTCACAAGCTCACCCGCCCGCTCCAGATTGTTCTGAATCAGCCCTGTAGACTCCTTCAGGTCAGCCAGAAACTCCGTAAAGGCCTCCTCGGTAAGGCTGCCGTCCGATACGGCCCGGGAGATAATATCGACCCGGTTCTGCAGGGCGCTTGATGCGGTTATGCCGATGCCCAGGGGATTGTTTATCTCATGGGCCACTCCGGCCACAAGGGTACCCAGGACCGCCATCTTTTCCGAGATTATCAACTGCTCCTGAGTCTCACGAAGAAGAACCATCTGCTTCTCTATGGATTCGGTCCGTCTGGCGACCTCCTCCTCCAGCGTTTCATTCAGTTTCTTGAGTTCCTCTTCAGCAAGATACCTGTTAGTGATATCACGGCCGATAACGACCAGGAACTGCCGTTGATTGACCCTTACCGAACGGACGTCCAGCTCCCGGTAGACCTTCTCTCCCTTCTCTTCTGTATAGTAAATCTTGTTTCTGGCGTACCCGGCCTCTTCATCGCTGCTGATCTCTTCGAACTGTCCCTCCACCAGCTCCTTTGCATTCATCTGCATCAGTTCCTTCCGGCTCCTGGAGAACACCGATTCGGCGGCCCTGTTCAAATCGAGGATTTCACCCTCTTCATCTGTTATCAGGACCATATCGGGAATTTCTTCGATAATACCCCGGAAGCGGACAAGATCGTCCCTGGACTGTTTCAGGGCTGGAAAGTAGTTCTTTTTGTGGCTCTCCTCACCAAGACCGATAATCTGTTCCCGGAGCCGTTTCCAGTCCGAATCAGACCCTGAAGGTTTTTTCATAGAGCGAGGCTATCTCCTTCACATCCGGTTCTTTGGGATTGGTAACAATGCAGGCATCCTTCAGGGAGAGTTCAGCCAGGGTCCGGCACTCCCCCTGACTCAGGGCAAAGCGGGACGGATCCTCTCTGATGCCGCTGGCCTCCACCAGATTGCCGATGGCCTTAAGGAGGGCTTCCCTTCCGCCGCCGGGGTCTCCGCCGAGGCAGGTTGCGATCATATCGTAACGCTCGGGGCAGGCATCATAGTTGAAGTCGCAGACGTTCTGGAGAAGAAGACCGTTGCAGATACCGTGGGGGAAGTCCTTCAAACCTCCCAGAATATGGGCCATGGCATGGACCAGTCCCAGGCTGGCGTTGGAAAAGGCGAGACCGGCTTCAAGGGAGGCCTGCATCATGGCGGCCTGATATTCCCGGTTATCCCTGTGCATCAGGGCGGGAATAAAGTGCTCTCCCAGAAGAGAGATGGCCCCGAGGGCATGGCGGTCGGTAATAAAGGAGTGGGCCATGGAGACATAGGCCTCGATGGAGTGGGTCAGGGTATCCAGACTGACCGCAGCCATCAGCTCATCGTCCATGGTTTCCAGGGTATCCGGATCAACCAGGGCGATATCGGGAACCACCGCCTTGGAGATAATGGCGATTTTTCTCTTTCCTTTGGTGTCGTTGATTATGGCGAACTGGCTGACATCGGCGGAGCTGCCGCAGGTTGTGGGAATACAGGCCAGAGGAGGAATGGGATCGGGGATGGCATCCACCCCCTCATAGTCGAGGATGTCTCCTCCGTTGGAAACAACGATGCCGATGCCCTTGGCAGCGTCGAGCACGGAGCCTCCGCCCACGGCAACAATCACATCGCAGTTTTTTTCCTGATAGAACTCCGCTCCCTCAGTGACCTGAAAGTCACGGGGATTGGGCGAAATATGGTCAAAGATCTCATAGTTGAGACCCCGCTCCTCCAGAGAGTCCTGAACCGCAGAGGCCCAGCCGGATTCCCTTATTCCGGGATCCGTTACAAGCAGAACCCGTGAACCACCCAGAAGATCCGCATAGCGGCCGGCAAGAGAAACAGCCCCGGAGCCGAAAACAAACTCGGGGCAGACAAATTTTCTAAGTGAGTCCAATGTATCCCCCTTTTCTCAAATTGTAGAAGAGAAAAGGGAGAAGAGCAAAGATTAATAGATTTTAAGGAGGGTGAGAACCTTCTCTTTTCCGAGAATGTGAAGGAAGTTGATCAGGCGGGGTCCCTTCTCTCTGGAGATAAGGGCCTGGTATACAGCGGTAAAGAAGTCAGCTGATTCAAGCCCCAGCTCCTTCATCATGTCGTAGACCTTTGTTCCGAAGTCCTTTTCGGTGAGAACACCGAGATCCTCTTCCACAATCACCGCAAGGCGCTTGATGGCTTCAAGGTTCTTCTCGTCCAGTTCTACGGGTCCGTCTTCCATAGTTCTCAGGGCAAAGCGGAAGTCCTCAGGGGCAAACTCCCTGACCCACTCCCAGGCGCACTCGCATCTCTGTCTGAAACGCTCAACCTGTTCGGGTTTAATGTCGTCGATGGAGGCGATGACCGCATCGATATCTCCGGACTGAGCCTGGAGGAGGTTGCAGAGGTGACGGATCTGCATCTGGTAGGGCATCTCTGAAGGAACCTCTCCCACCTGTGAAAGTTCATAGATTCTGGCCTGCTTTTCCCATTTCTTTAGTGCCTTGGGGCTGTCGGGCTTGTTGAAGTAGGTCCGCTCGCACTTGTCGTAGTCCTCGTAGATCTTAAGAACATCCAGGTCGAAGCTGATGGCGAACTCTGTGTTGGGCCGGGTACCGGCAAAGAGGTAGCGGATAACTTCGGGCTGATAGATGTCCAGAACATCCTGGAGTGAGATAACCTCGCCGGTGGAGGAGGAGATCTTTCCACCCCGTCCCTTGATGCGGATAAAGTCGTACTGGAATGTTACGGGAGGCTCGTGTCCGTAAACCTCTTTTCCCGTCTTCCTGGCGGTATCGAAGGACCCCCCTTCCGAGTGGTGGTCCTTACCGGCGGGTTCGAAGTCCACGTCCTCTTCCTTCCATCTCATGGGCCAGTCGATTCTCCAGGGGAGTTTGACGGCAGAGGTCTTTCTTAGGTCGACGGTCTCACTGTGTCCGCACTCGCACTCGAAGCTGACGCCATAGTCGCCGTCCCAGCCGGTCACCTTTGTGGTATCACGGTCACAGGAGGTACAGAATACGGATACGGGCATCCATTCGGCAGCAAGGTCACTTGTCCGGCTCTCGTTGAGCTGACGTCGGATATCATCCTGGTGAACCAGGGCCATCTTGATCCCCTCGGCATATTCGGAGTTCCGGTAGCGCTTTGCCTGATAGATATACTCGGGGAAAACACCTACCTGGGGAAGAAGCCTCTCCAGGGCCTTCTCGTTGGCAGCGGCGTAGCTCTCCTCGTCTCCCAGTACATCGGGTACCAGAACGATGGGCTTTCTGAGGTAAGTTTCCAGCATCTCCTGCTGGGGCATGTTTTTGGGAACTTTACGGAAAACATCGTAGTCATCCCAGGAGTAGATAAAGCGGACCTTCTCGCCCTTGTCTCTCAAGGCGCGGACCACAAGCTCCACAGAGATGATCTCTCTGAAGTTTCCTATATGAACGGTTCCGGAGGGGGTAATTCCCGAGGCACAGGTGAAGTGCTCCTTGGGCCCTCTCTCACGGATAATTTTATCGGCGGTAATATCCGCCCAGTGTGTTGACTTTACTTTGATATTATCACTCATGGCAAGGAATTATACAGATCCATCGCCCCAATGACAACAGAGGACGCCCCTCAATTTATTAAAGGGCGTCCTCATTTCAATAATATTTATGCCAGCAGCTGTCAGGCCGGAGCCTTACCAGCAGCCTCTTCCGCCTCTGCCGCCATTGGCACCACCCCTGAAGCCTCCGCGTCCGGGGCCTGCAGCCAGACTCAGATCAAGCTCCTCGCCGTCGATGACTGCCGAGGTGACTCTCAGCCAGGTGGAAACACTCTCCTGTCCCCAGGCCATCATACCGTTGGCGGGCATATCATAACCTGTGACCTCAACGTCTTCGCCCCCTTCCAGTTCCAGATCATAGATTGCAAAGGGAGGAACCATAAGGAAGACCTTCCCGTCATCTGTATTCAGGTAGGCCATGGAGCCTTCTTCCAGAACCAGAGTTCCACGGGCTGTAATCTCTTCCAGCTCGATCAGCTCACCGTTCTCATCATAGCAGAAGCCCTGGGGAGCGCGCTCCGGGCGGGTGCCTCTGAAATCGTCAGCCGGCATTTCCCGGGGAGCTCTGGCGCCATTGCCTCTTCCGTAGTTTTCCGTATCATCGGCATCCTTGTTTCCGGATGCAAAAAGAGCAGCCGAACTCATAAGAACCAGTGCTGAAACAGTAATAATCTTTTTCATAAAATAACCTCCAGTTATCTTTGTTTTCGTTTTGATGATTTGAAATATAGAGGGAAGATATAAAGAAAGTGTGAACGGGTTATATTAAGAGTCTAAATGAGGTCTTTTTGAGCAATACTGGAAAAACTGAAGAGAGAGCCCTTCCCTGCCGATAGATTGACCATGAAGAAATACACAATCCTCACTCTCCTGGCTGTAATCTGTCTGTCCCCTCTCTCCGCGTGGGAAGAGGAGGGAATAGCATCCTGGTACGGCGGCAAGTTTCACGGCCGTCTCACAGCCAACGGAGAGACATTCAATACCCACGAACTGACGGCGGCTCACAAGCTGCTCCCCTTTAACTCAATCGTTACAGTAATAAACAAGGCCAACGGACGCTCGGTAACAGTCCGGATCAACGACAGGGGTCCTTTTGTGGACGGCAGGATCATCGACCTCTCCTATGCTGCGGCGGTGGAGATCGATATGATCAAGAGCGGCACCGCTCCTGTTATCCTGCAGGTTGACAATATGGAGATCCTTGATGTCCGCTTTACCATTCAGGTGGGGGCATACAGGAATCTGGAAAACGCCACAGCCATGAAGAGAAAGCTGGAAGCCAACGGCTTCTCCCCCATGGCCACCCTGAACAATCAGGGTGTAACAAGAATTATTCTCCCGGATATTCCCGAGGACGAGACCTTCGCCTATGCCAACCGCCTGAGGGATATGGGTATCACCAATATCCTGATCAAGCAGAACTGATATGAACAGAGCCGGCCTTCTCCTTCTGACCCTGTTCTTCCTGGCTGTCACCGCCGGGGCAAACGGACAGAGTTCAAGGGAGATTGCCGTACCCTGGTTCAGCCAGCTGGAACCCTGGGGGGATAAGCCCCTGGGTGACAGCGATATTCTGGATATTGCCCGGAACGGCTGTGCCCTCACCGCCTGCGCCATGGTGCTGAAGTACTACGGCGTCGATACGGACCCGGTAAAACTGAATGAATGGCTCCTGAAGCATGGCGGCTTTGACAAAGGATATGACGATAAGAGCGGCGAGTACCTCGGCCTGGTCCGTGTAATCTGGGATGTTATCGCCGACGGCCACAGAAGCATCGACTTCTTCCGGCGCTACGACTTCCCCCACCTTCCCGCAGACCTCTACCTGATCCGCGGCTATCTGGATGCGGGGATTCCCGTGATTGTGGAGGTCCTGCGTCCGGGGAATATCCAGCACTTTGTTGTTCTTACGGGATATGAGGGAAATGACTTTCTGATCCGTGATCCTCTGAATGAGAACACCCGCCTCCTTAGCGAAGGGTACAATATCTCCGATCAGTGGGGCAGCGGTGCCGCCCGGAATATTTTCAGTGTCAGGATATTTGTTCCCCGGAACCAGAGGTAGGATTCAGAAGCTTCGGCCCCAGAGTCCTTATCCCAACCAGCCCCAGAGGCGCCGTAAAGATAATAGCCAGAACAGCCAGAGCCAGAATCAGTTCCCCCTCGGCCAGACCCGCCGCCAGAGGAACGGAACCCATGGCCGCCTGCACAGTGGCCTTGGGCAGATAGGCGATGACGCAGAAAAGACGCTCCTTCCGGTTCAGGCCGCTGCCTATGGTAGCCAGTCCGACACCGATGGAGCGGAAGACCAGCCCCCCGGCAATAATCAGAAGCCCCTTCAGTCCCGCATGCCATGCCACCTGCAGGTCAACGGAGAGACCGATCAGCACAAAGAGGATAATTTCTGCAAAGATCCAGATCTTCTTCAGCTTGGAAGCCAGTTCGTGGGCCACATGCTCCACCCGCTCCAGCAGAATAAAACCTGTTGTCATCACACCCAGCAGGGCGGCGGTGTGAATCTGCTCTCCGATATCCACCAGAAGGATGGCCAGGCCCAGAAGGAGGAGACTCTTCTCGGTGGCCCTCACCTTCTCATGGTGGGTCCGGAAGTACCAGGCAAGGCCGAAGCCCGCGGCGATACCCGGAAGGATTCCGCCGAATATGGAGATGGGAATATCCAGCAGGGCCCGGCTGATATGAACATCCGCTCCCGTGGAAAGTCCCAGAAAAATTGAAAACAGTGTAATGGCAAAGACGTCATCCAGGGAGGCCCCGGCCAGAACAATGGTGGGAACCTCCTTGTCCTGTCCCAGTCCGCTCTCCTGAAGATTCAGCATGGAGGGCACAACAACCGCCGGTGAGACGGCAGCGAGAATAAAGGCGCAGGAACCGGCAACAAACCAGTCAAAACCGAGAAAGTGATGGAGCAGCACCATCAGGGCCGCCCCCTCAAAGATACAGGGAAGAAAGGCCATCAGCAGGGCGGTCTTTCCCACCCGGGTCAGAGTTTTCACACTTATCCCCAGTCCCGCCCGCAGCAGAATAACAATCAGGGCCATGGACTTGAGAAAGGGGCTGAGCTCCTCAAGTGAGCCGGGTATACTGCCTCCCGAAAAAACTCCCATCAGCATCCCCCAGATGATCATGCCCAGCACGCCGGGCAGACCGATCCGGCTGAAGACTCTGGAAAAGATCCAGCCGCCGATCAGGGTCAGTACAATCAGGAGGTTCAGGGTCATCTCTTGACGGCCTTTGCCGCTTCCTCGGCGATAATCCGGATTCCCTCTTCAACAAGTTCGGCATCCTGGGAGTAGTTGATCCTGATGCACTCGGTGCTGTGGGACCACTCCTCTTCAAGACCGAAGAAGAAGTACTCACCGGGAATCACCAGGACCCGTCTGGCCTTGAGGCGCTCATAGAGCTCCCGGGATGTGATGGAGAGATTCCGGAACCAGATCCAGAGAAAGATGGCCCCCTCGCTCTTGTGAACCCTGAAGTCCACCTCTTCGGGCATATACTTTCTAAGCCACTTTTGGGCCTGAACCGACTTATCCCTGTAAAAGGGCATAACCAGATCCCTGCTGATATCAAGGATCTTACCGCTCTCAAAGAGGGACTCCGTCAGAACCTGCCCCACATTCCCCGTGGCCAGACTGATAATGGCGTTACAGGCGGAGACCGCCTCGATAACCTCGGGGGAGGCGACGATAATGCCGGTCCGCACCGAGGGAAGACCGATCTTGGAAAGGCTCATACTGAGGATGGTGTTAACGTTCCAGAAGGGGTTCACATCCTCGAAGATAATCCGGGGGAAGGGAGCACCGTAGGCGTTGTCTATAATAAGGGGAACCCCTGCAGACTCAGCCAGCTCGGAGAGCTGCTCGATTTCACTGTCGCTGATTACATTTCCAGTGGGATTTGTGGGACGGGACACGCAGATGGCACCCACATCACCGTCAACCTTCAGGCGGGAGAAATCCACATGGTACTTGAAGAGAAGATCATCAATCTCCTCAATGGCCGCGGGAAAAGTGGTGAAGATGTCCTCGTCCACACCCTGGTCGGCGTAGCCGATGTACTCGGGGCAGAGGGGGAGAAGGATCTTCTTCAGCTTTCCTGAGGCATCCTTTCCACCGAAGAGGTTGAGAAGGATAAAAAAGGCTGTCTGGCTACCATTGGTGACCGCCACGTTCTCAGGTCCGATATCCCAGCCAAAGGTCCGTTTCATCAGTCCCGACAGAGCTTCAAGAAAGCTTCTGCGTCCCTGGGGGGTGTCATAAGAGACTAAGGCGTCGGCCAGGCCCTCCGCCTGAAGTTCTGCGAGGCTCTCTTCCCAGACCTTCTGCACGGCATCAATCCGGGCGGGGTTGCCGCCGCCCAGCATACAGATCTTTTCGGTACCTGCAGCAGCCTTCCCGAGATCATCCATCAATTCAAGTATTCCGCTTTTCCGGGTGAATTTTTCACCAAATGCACTGAAGTTCATAGAGCTATTATAGGCATATGGTGAAAAATATCCATACACCCGCTTTTGATAGAACAGCTATCATTTTCATCAAAAATGATTGCTTCAGGGAGCCGGTGGGCTTATGCTGTTCCCATGCCGTCCGGGCCTGCCGTGGATTAGCCAACCCCTGCAGCAGCCGTCCCCCGTGCTGAGAAATTCCAGGAGGACCAGATGATCCATATTTCCGAAGAGGGAAAACTCTTTCATATCCAGACCGCCGAGACATCATACATTATGGGAGTCTCTCCCTTCGGCCACCTCTGCCACTACTACTACGGCCCCCGTCTGAAACAGAGGGAAAAAATGGAAAATCTCTTCCGTCCCCTCTCCCTGCCCTACGGCAACAGCACCTCCTACTCCGCCGATAATCCGGCCTACTCCCTGGGCCAAATAGGCAGAGAGGAATCTACACCCGGTAAAGGCGACTACCGCCGCCCCTCACTGATCCTCAGGGATCGTGAGACCGGGGACGGGGTCTACGACTTTCTCTTTCAGGACTTCACTCTGGAGGAGGAGAAAAAAGAGCTGATGGATCTTCCATCGGCCCTGAAGGCGGGAGAGAGTAATTCACGGACCCTGACCATCCGCCTGAAAGACAGAAGCCGGAATGTGTTTCTGAACCTGAAATACAGCTCCTTTCCCGGCTGTAACATGATTACCCGCAGCGTCCTTCTTGAAAACAGATGCGAAAAGGATCTCTCCCTGGAACGGATTATGAGCTGCTCCCTGGATATGAATCTTCAGAACATGGATCTTATCAGCCTGGACGGCGCCTGGATCAGAGAGCGGCATATCCACAGAAGGCCTCTGGGCCCTGGAGTTACGGAACTGGCCAGCCGCAAGGGTGTAAGCAGCTCTGACCACAGCCCCTTCTTTGCCATTGCATCCGAAGAGTGCCGGGAGAATACCGGAGAGTGCTGGGGCTTCTCCCTTGTCTACAGCGGCAGTCACAGCTGCCTTGCGGAACAGAGCCCTCAGAACCGGCTGCGGATACAGCTGGGTATTCAGGACGAGGAGTTCAGATGGCTCCTGAAAGGGGGAGAGGAGTTCCAGAGCCCGGAAGCGGTTCTTACATATTCCCGGAACGGACTGAGCGGCCTGAGCCGCAGCTTTCACCGCTTTGTCCGTGACCATATCGTCCGGGGTCACTGGCAGTACCGTGAGAGGCCGATTCTGATCAACAACTGGGAGGCCACCTACTTCGATTTCGACGAGAAGAAGCTCCTGGCCCTGGCCGGGGAAGCAGCTGATGCGGGAATCGAACTCTTTGTTCTGGACGACGGCTGGTTCGGAAAGCGGAACGATGACACCACCAGTCTGGGAGACTGGTTTGTAGACAGATCTAAGCTGCCGGGGGGTCTGAAGAGGCTTCAGGAGAAGATCAGCAAGAGGGGGATGGACTTCGGCCTCTGGGTGGAGCCCGAGATGATCAGCACAGAGAGCGAACTCTACCGGAATCACCCCGAGTGGATGGTACGCTCCCCCCTACAGGAGCCCTCCCCGGGAAGAAACCAGTACCTTCTGGATCTGACAAACCCCGAGGTGGTCGAATACCTGACTGAGACTCTGAGCGGAGTCTTTACCAGTGCGGAGATAAGCTATGTAAAGTGGGACATGAACCGGAACTTCAGTGACTGCTTCAGCAGCTTTCTTCCTGCCGACAGGCAGCAGGAGTTTGCCCACCGCTACGTCCTGGGACTCTATAGGGTTCTTCAGGCCCTGGTAGAGAGATTTCCTGAAATTCTCTTTGAGTCCTGTTCCAGCGGAGGCAACCGCTTCGACCTGGGCATGCTCTGCTATATGCCCCAGACCTGGACCAGTGACAACACAGATGCTGTTGAGCGAGTGGGAATTCAGTACGGTACCTCCCTCTTTGCTCCTCCCTCCACCATGGGCGCCCATGTGTCGGCTGTCCCCAACCACCAGGTCCTCCGGCAGACCTCCCTGGAGTCCCGTTTCAACACCGCCGCCTTCGGGGTTCTGGGCTACGAACTGGATCTGACAAAGTGCAATGGGTTCGAGAAAAAAGTGATAAAGAAGCAGGTGACCTTCTATAAAGAGTGGCGTTCCCTGCTGCAGTTCGGTGAATTCCGGCGGATCGAAAGGGGGGAGAACGAGACCCTCTGGATGACACGGGACGGCGAGAGGGCCCTGGGCGGGTGGTACCAGACTCTGGCCCGTCCCAATGCCATTCCCCGGCGGCTGAAATTCCCCGGGCTCGATCCCTCTGCCCTCTACACTGTGTCAAACCGCATCCAGTATGAGAATCTCCGGCGCTTCGGAGAACTTGTAAAAGAGGCCCTTCCCCTTGACCTGAAGGAGGGAGGATTTATTCTGAACAAGCTGGCGGACAACTACCTCTACAAGCTGGAGGAGGATTCGGCCCTTCTGGGAGGCGATTTCCTGAAATATCCCGGCTTCCTGCCGACACCTTCCTTTTATGGTACGGGAATGAAGGAGGGAATCCGTTTTACCGGGGACTTCGGTTCAAGGATATATATTATGGAAAGAGAAGGGAAATAATATAAAAATGTTGATCTATCAGTCAGAACCATTGTTACAGATCGAAAAGTGAATAATAATTATCAGAAGATGAAAAGCAAGTCACTGTCCTCTGAATCCAACAAAAAGAGCAGAAAATCAGGGAAACCTGAAGTTCTTGAAAGCATAATCAGGAAAACCGGAATTTCCGCAGAGGCCATACTGAACAATGCCGCCGATCCTGTTATCCATATAGATACCGACGGCACTATCATCGGCTGCAACTCCGTTGCCTCCACGATTCTCGGTTTTGAGAATACCAGCCTTCAGGGCAGAAACTTCCTTCAGATGATACCTCCCGACTACCGGCATTTTCTGAAGGACCGGATGAAGAGCAGCGGCTCCCCTGACCGGGAGAATGAGGAACTCTTTCTGCTGCGCTTCCCCGATGAGAAAGGGGTTCATAACAGCTATGAAGCCGTAGTTTTTTCCTACCATGAAGATCAGAATGAGAGTTTTTTCGTAAACCTCTGGATTCCCGATCACAGCCGTCATAAACTCAACAACCAGCTGAAGGAGGCCCAGGGCAACTATGAGGCCCTGACCGAGACCATTACCGAGGCGGTCATAATGGTGGACGAGTCCTTCCGCATCCTCTACGCCAACTCCTCATGCATCAAGGTCTTCGGATACAACCGGAACGAACTGATTGGCTCTCCCTTCGCCATGCTCTTTCCCGAAGAGGTGTTTTCCCGCTACTCCGGGGAGTTTAAAAAATACTTTTACATGGACTCCCTGGAGGATGAAAGAACCAAGAGGGAACTTGAAGTTCTGGGGAGAAGTAAGAACAGGGGAGTCTCCCCTCTTGAGATATCCTTCGGCAACTCACGGGAACTGGAACAGCGAATACTGATCTGCATTATCCGGGATATCAGCCATAGAAAGAATGTGGAGCGGAAGCTCCGCTACCTGGCCTACCACGACAAGTTGACGGAGCTGGGCAACAGAGACCTCTTCCACACAGACATCGAGGAGTTCTTCAGGGTATACAAAAAGCACAAGGAACTCTGCGGCGCCCTTCTTTTTCTTGATCTGGATGGATTCAAGCAGGTCAACGATACCCTGGGCCATCAGGCGGGTGACATGCTTCTCATCTCCACGGCCAAGAGGCTGAGAGGCCTGATGCGGGAGTCGGATATGATCTACCGCTTCGGGGGAGATGAGTTTGTAATCCTTGTAACCAAACTGAGAAGGCAGAGCGATATTGAGCTGATCTGTACGAAAATTCTCCGGGTGATTCAACGGGCATATAACTTTGAAAAACAGGGACAGAATTTCAAGGTCAATATCGGCGTCAGTATCGGGGTTGCCCTGCTGCCCTCCCATGGACGGGACCAGGAAACCATCACCCGCCATGCCGACCTGGCCATGTATAAATCCAAGGAGTCCGGAAAGAACCGGTTCACCATCTTTTCAGAGGAACTGACCCTGTCAGCCCAGAACAAATGGATGATCGATCAGGGCCTGAAGACGGCCCTGGTAAACGAGGAGATGTACCTGCACTACCAGCCCATCGTCGACAGAGAGGGAACTGCTGCCGGAGTGGAAGCTCTGATCCGCTGGAACCACCCTGCTCAGGGGGTGATCTCCCCGGAACAGTTTATCCCCTCCGCCGAGGAGTCGGGACTGATCAATACCATCGGCCGCTGGGTGATAGAACACGCCCTGCTGGAGATCAGACGGCTGAACAAAAGAATGAAGATGAACCTCTATGTATCTGTGAATGTCAGCACCAGGCAGCTTATGGCCCCGGACTTTACGGATATTGTTGACCAGGCCATCACCCGGACAGGTATTGACCCTGCAAACCTCCGTCTGGAACTGACGGAAACCTTCTTTCTTGAATCTCCGGAGCATACGATCCAGGTTATTGAAACACTGAAGAAGAACCATCCGGGAATTCAGATTGTTATCGATGACTTCGGAACCGGATACTCAAGCCTTCACTACCTCAGCCGCCTTCCTGTTGATGCCATAAAGATTGACCGCTCCTTTATCAAGGAGATTCCCGCAGAGAACAACAGAAAGGTCATCAACTCGGTGGTTAATCTGGCCACCAGTCTGGACATGACCATGGTGGCCGAAGGGATCGAGACCGAGGAGCACAAAAACTACCCGCCCCTGGCAAGCTGCCAGTACTTTCAGGGATATCTTTTCAGCAAACCCCTGAGCTATAAAGATCTTATCAAGTATCTGAGCTCTGAGACTCACTGACAATTCTGATCCACTCATCCTCATCAGATGGAACAAATTTCAGAAGGAATCCGCCGGGATGGCAGAAGAGAACTCTTGAAGGGGAGGACTGAGAGAAGTCCAGTTTCCTCTGTCCCGGGATGGTCCGGAAGAGAGCCCGGGCACCGGGCTCAGAGTCGTCAAAGGAGTATATGGCGGCAATGCCGTGTTCATCGACCATCTCCTTGTCGGCGCTTCTCAGGGCCGATGTCAGCTCCTCGGGAGGCTGGACAACATAGGAGAGGACCTTCAGCCCCTCTATCTCGCTGATTCTTGTGTGCTCCGGATTTTCCAGCCACTGAAGTCCCATGTTCCTCATTCTTTCAAATTCAATACTATCCTTCAGGGAACCAGAGACCAGCAGCACCGCCGCTTCGGGGTCAGTTTCAAAGCCCTTTAAAAGCATCTTCTGCGAGAAGGACCAGTAGGAGGCGCTTTCATCCAGTGCCTCGTAATCATTGAGGGACTGCAGGCCTCCCGTATCCACTCTTGAGAGAAGCTCAAGGGAGTCATGCAGCCGTGAACCGTGGAGTTCGGGGAAGAACTCTTCAAAAACAAGGTAGGCTGCCGAAGGCAGGGAGCCGTCCTGATGGTGGTCGTAGAGACGGCGGAAAGGATCATGAACCAGACCGCAGTCCAGGACCCAGTCCCCCTCCTCCAGCCTGTCTTCTGCAATAAGGGCCTCGGTATCCCTGTTGTCCTGACGTATAATCTCATCGGGCTGTCTTCCCTGAACCAGGGTCAGCAGGGCCGAAGCCACAAGCTCATCCATATGGGCCTTTCCGCCGTGAGTAATAATTCTGAATTTTCCTGACATTAATTATCCTTCAAGGCTCATCATCAGAAATCCCGAAAACGCCGCGTTGCTCGGCGAGAGGGATGAATCCACCCGGGATTTCATCTCATTGATAAGCTCTCTGTATCTGCTGTAGAATTCATAATAGGGACGGGGTTTATAAACAAGGTCAGTAACCTCAAATGTTTTTAGAACACCCCGGCAGGTTGTGGGTTTAATAAAGATCTCCCGGTCGGGACGAAGATAGGCGGGAACTACGGTCATCAGGGTCCACTTTGCCAGTTTCCCCATGGTCAGCACATCCAGCATCCCTCCAAAACCCTTCTCCTCGTCCAGATAGAGCATCTCATAGAGGCTGCCAGTCAGGGCGCTCCTGTCGGAGCTGTTCAGGGACCTGACAAAGTCCCGGAACCGGGGCTTTTCAAAAACCGAAACCATTGAGGAGGCGCTGACCATACGGATCAGGTTTTCAGCAAGGTCCTCTTTCGAGAAGCAGTCCTCTGCAAAGAAGCGCTCTGCCATATCGACCATCTTCTCCATCTTGTGCTTTTTGCCGACGGCTATCATTTCCGGATCCTGAAATCCCGCGGGATAGCGCCGAAGGAAATCCTCTTCCGCCTGTTTCAGTCTTTCCCAGTTCATATACCCCTCCCGACTCCGTGATTTTCAGGCTCAAATTTTACCATAAAAAAAAGCACAGAACCACCTGTGCTTTTTCTTTTAACGGGAGTTTCAAAGAACTCCTCTCAAATCTCAAAAGAGATCTGTTAATAATTATCTAAAATGCCCCGAAAGGGCTGAAAAAATTGTCGGACCACTCTCATCAGTCATATGTTTATACTCCTTGGATATTCAGGATAATTGTTCTGATGAACTACTTATAAAATAAACCATGATTTCATATTTTGCAAGAAAATTTGAAAGATAATCGGGCACTGGGGCATCTCAGCGCAGAGAGAACTCTCTGGCAAAGGACTTCTGAAATGCCGTAAAAATATAGGAGCGGACCTTCTCCTTCATCTTGGACTGTGCGTCTGCATGAAAGAGAAAAACATAGATTGTCTGCTCCCCCTCCACAACACGGGTACCCATAAGAATAACGTCGGCATTGACGATTATCCCCCTCAGTCTGAGCTGCATATTTCTGATCAGCTGATTCTTCACCAGACCCTGGTGGGCGCTGAGAAGGCAGGAGAGGCCTACGGAACTGATATCCAGAACCTCACCGTTAATATCATTCTCAAAGAGAGAAAAATTGATTGTTGCCTTATCTTCGCTGAGACACTTGTATCTGAGGTATTTTCTTCTGCCCTTTACCTCGTTGGCGGTAAGAACCTTCATCATCATCTCGCAGGCGGCCTTTGCCCCCTGTTTCAGCTGTATAAAGCCGCAGGAGATTCCAAGATCCAGAAGATAGAACTGCATCTGTTCCTGATCGGTGATTTTGAAGGAGAGGATGCCCAGCTGTATACCCGGACAGCTTGAATTCAAAGACTGAATATACTGATGCCACTCACTCTCACTTATGGCTGCATCCACATTGAGGAAAAATATGCTGTCAGGATATTTACTGTTGATTTCAGGTATTCTGGAGTGGTCCTTCAGAACATAGACCTCCAGCTCCTGAGAAGTGAGAATGTCCATAATGGGACCGTTCACAAGATCCGGAGGATGCACAAAGATGACTTTCTTTCCCATGAAATCGCCGTTATCGGACATCAGAACTTCTCCCGCCGGGCAGCAGCGGAGTATCCGGAACCCGGCCCTCCTCAAGAGAGGAGGTAATTTAAAATATAAGACAACTGGGTATTGCCTGTAAATAATTAATAAACCCTTATTCCCTGAAGCGCAGTACCCTGTCCAGAAGCTCAGCCAGCTCATCATTCAAGTAGGGTTTCTGAATAAACCCTGCCAGTCCCTCTTCAAAAAGAGAGTCAAAATTCTCATCCCTTGTAAACCCCGAAGAGATGACCACAGGACAGCCAGGTTTGATTTTCCTGACCGAATAGAAGACTTCTCTACCGTTGATATTGGGCATAATCATATCGGTAATAACCAGGGAGATTCTCTCCTTCTCCTTTTTAAACAGATCTACAGCCTCGGCTCCATCCTCTGCAAGAAGAACCGAATAGCCCATCCTTTCAAGAAGGGCCTTTACGGTAAGCCTGATAATCTCCTCATCATCAGCAAAAAGGATAGTGCCGCTGCCGGCGGGAACACTGCTTTCAGAAACCGGCAGATCATACTCCATCTGTTCAATACAGGGAAAAGAGAGATGAAACACAGAGCCATTACCAGGCTCGCTGTAGACCTTTACTGCCCCGTTGTGATCCTGCATGGTTCCATAGACAGAAGAGAGGCCCAGACCGGTGCCCATCCCCTTGGTTGTGAAGAAGGGTTCAAATATTTTTGACATCAATTCACATGGAATGCCCTCTCCCGTATCAGAAACGGTTAGATTGATAAAATTGCCAGGTTCTATATTGAAGGGACTCATCCTGCAGTAGGAGTCATCAAAGAACACATTCTTTGTTGCGATTGTAAGGGTTCCATCCCCTTTCATGGCATGGGATCCATTGATGGCAAGATTCAAAACGGCGTTCTGTACAGCTGCGGCGTCCCCGCTGATAAGGGTACTTTCGGCTTTGAAGTCCGTTACGATTCGAACCTTCCTGTCAATTGTTCTTTCCAGCAGAGAGAGACTGTCCTCCACTATCCTGTGAAGGTCCAGATTGGAAAGGTCAAACTTCTTCTGCCTGCCGAAGGTCAGAAGTCTGGATGTGAGATCGGCGGCTCTCTTTGAGGCCTCAAGGATCAGTTCAAGATATTTTAGATCTTCACTGCCCTCCAGATCCTTTGATAGCTTCAGAAGAGACGCGGCTCCGGTAATCCCGCCCAGCATATTGTTGAAGTCATGGGCGACGCCACCGGCCAGCTGACCGATGGCATCCATCTTGCTGGCCTGAAGCAGATGCTCCTCCATAACCGTCTTTTCGGTCACATCATCAACCCGGATAACTGCCCCCTTCACACCACTGCCGCTTACAGGATAGACGGTGATATCGTAATAGAGGGTTTTATCATCCACCTTTGCGGCCCGCTGGGGGAAAAACTGAGCCTCTCCCGTATCAATACCGGTCTGAATCATCAGGGCATCCGGATCAAGATCAGGAAAAAGCTCGGAAAGGGTCATTCCCACGGCATCTGCCGCCTTGATTCCCGTCAACTGGGCAGCTCTGCTGTTCCAGTGGGTCACACGCTCAGTAGTATCCACGCAGATCAGAACCGAAGGCATGGATTCAATTATGCTGCTGATAAAATCATTTGCCCTGAAAAGTTCCTGTTCCGCCTTTTCTCTCTCCCGAATCTCCCGATTCAGGTCCTCTATTCTCTCCCTGATAGAGATCTGCATATCCCTGAAGCTGTCTGCCAGAATGGCGGTTTCATCCCTTCCTTTGACAGGAATTGGATCATCAAGAATACCCGATGCGATTCTCCGGGAAATTTCCGTCAGCTCTGTGATGGGGCCCGTAGCTC
Organism: Spirochaeta sp. UBA5339; assembly: GCA_002408085.1. Taxonomy (GTDB): domain Bacteria; phylum Spirochaetota; class Spirochaetia; order DSM-2461; family DSM-2461; genus Oceanispirochaeta. Next base: position 168,405 of record DHQL01000007.1, on the reverse strand, counting down.
TCAGAAGAGCAATAAGCAGAAACGGAAAGAAAAGAATCATTGACATCAGAAAGAGCATAAGAATCATTATCCTGAAGCGTCTCAAGTCCCTGTACTTTTCAGAGAGAGGCACCGAATAGATCAGAAGCCATTCCCAGGGATCAAATTCCTCATAAACATACCAGCGGGGCTCCCCGGCTACTCCCGTATTAATCTGCCCCGGTTCGGGAATCTCCACTGGAATATCCGTAGACTCAGGAAGATCCATATCCTTCAGTGATGTGCCGGCAGGCAGGGAGGGGTGAAGGACAATCTGCATGAAGGAGTCAAGGATAACCGGAAATCCGCTTCTGATGCTGCCGCTGTAATAGCTTCTGGAGAGCATCTCCAGTACACTGTTCTGATACTTCTTCTTGTTGAGTTCATAGTTTCCGCTGTCCCTAAGCCGTTCATCTGTTAGAATCAGCTCATTGCTGATGATTGTCAGTTTTTCACGGTAGAGACTCTCCTGGCTCTCATCGATAATCCGCTTGAACTGACTGTTGGCTAAAGAGTATATCCCGGCAAGGGTTAGAAGAAATACTGACCCGATTATAACCAGGAGTCTGAGGGTAATGGAACGGAAATGCACACTAAGTCCTCCGCTACTAAGGATAAAACAGAACTCATTAATTACAAGTTTCATTATGAACAATGTACACATTTTGAATCAGCCTTCCACCGGGGAGAAAGGAAGAATAAAATTCTGCTTTATGATACTATCCGCTTATGAAAGAGAAAAATCTGAGAGAGGAAGACCTGGAAAGGGTCAGCGGAATCGCCCGGTATCACGAAAGAATGTGGATCGAAAGAGGTGATGACGGAAAGATCAAACAGGTATACGACCTGGATCTGAATCCCATAGACAAGACAATGCTCTACCGCTCCTTTGAGAGCAGCACCTCTGAAGACGGAATAACCTACAAGGGAGAATTTATACCCCTGAAAAACGCACGTGAAATTGCCAGAAAAAGATCTCAGGGCTACCAGCGAAGAAACAGCGGTCACAATCCGGAGGATGTTCTACAGAGCTGAAATCTGAATTTTCCAGTAATATTCAGTTATTTCCGTCTGGTGGAAATATACTAATTAAGAAAATTTAACGTAAAAATCCGATGTCGAGCTGTTTTACAGCAGAGAAATATCGGTATAATAATCATCAATTTTTTTAACCTGACGACTTGTCCGGTTCCATGGAGAACAAATGTCACGACTTATCAATGCAGGGCTTATCAGTATGGGAGGCTACCTCCCGGCCAAGGAAGTCCCCGCTTCAAAAAAAGAAAACCTTGTGAAATATCTGAGGAAGGAAACCCTTCTTCACCATGAATATATAGATGAAATTGATCAGAAGGGTCATATGCCCGGCAGAATCGAAACCAATTACGACGGCTGGGAGTCCCAGCCCTGGTTTGACGAGTGGGTATCAAGGATGCCCCCCAAGAAGCAGGCAGACCCCTTTCAGGGAGCCGTAGAGAGACGGCGGGTTCCCATGGACCCGGTCTCCCTTAAAAAGTCGGTCCATCCCCACCCCATGCTCTCTTCCGATGCAGAAACCCTGGCAGCGGCCAAGGCCATCTACAATGCGGGTATAGACAAGGATGAGATCGATCTGGTTCTCTGTTCCTCCCTGGTTCCGGACCTGGCAGTCCCCCAGAACGCCTCTCTGGTACAGCACAAGCTGGGACTGAAAAACGCGGGAGCCATCAATGTGGACACCTGCTGCTCCTCCTTTATCACCATGATGGAGATCGCCATGAACTATGTGCGTCTGGGTATGAAGAAGAAGGTTCTGATTGTGGGAAGCTCCCTGGACTCACTGATCAACGACAAGTGCTCCTACTTCTCTGTCTATGTGGGTGACGGCGCCGTTGCCGGTATTGTAGGAGAGGTTGAAGAGGGCTACGGCTACATCTCCTCCCACTCCCACAGCATCGGTAAGCGCCACAAGGCGATTATCTTCCAGACCCGTGAGCCTGCACTGCTGGTCAAGACCTCCCAGGGTCCCAGCTACGAACAGGAGTTTGTAACCTTCTACGACAAGGATATGCAGAGAGAGATCGCCCATGAGACCCAGAACGACATAAAGAGGATTTCAAGCAAGCTCTTTGCCAAGACCGAATATACCGAGAAGGACATCGACTTCCTCTCCACCCACCAGCCTGTTCCCTGGACTCCCGATGCCTGGAGAGAGTGCCTGGGTGTTCCCAAAGAGAAGCTCTACCACTCCTGGGAGAAGTACGGTAATATCGCTGTTGCCTCTTCGGCAGTCAACATGATGGAAGCCGTAGAAAAGGGGCTTATGAAGGCGGGAGATAAACATCTTATTATCTCCTCCGGTGTGGGTGAAAACCATATCGGTCTCTACCACAGAATCTCTCCCGTTCTGGTTGAGAATGTAAAGCATGAATGCTGAGATTGATCATATAGCCATCAAGGTCTCGGATATCGAGACCTTTGCCTCAGGTTTGACGGCCATGGGCTGCACCCTGGACTCGGTAAAGCAGCACGATGAGGTGGGAATGAAGATCGCCTTTATCAGCGGCGGCGACAAGGGGCGGATGGAGCTTCTTCAGGTCACCGATCCCGACAGCCCTATTGCCGGATGCCCCGACGGCCTTCATCACATTGCCCTCGGGGTGGATGATATCGAGGCCAGTCACAAAATGATGAGCGAGAGTCCCCTCTACTCTGTTGAGGGGAATGTACGGCAGGGTGCCCACTCCCGGATCTTCTTCTACAGGATCATTGGACAGGAGCACACCCTCTATGAGTGCACCGAAAAAAGTACCGGAGTGAAACATTGAAGATTAATCTGACAGGTAAAACAGCCCTTGTCACAGGGGGTGCCGGCGGTATAGGCCGGGCCATCAGCAGAACCCTTGCCGCGGCAGGGGCGAAGGTTGTGATTGTCTGCCGGGACGCGGCCAAGGCCGAAGAGACCATCGGTCTGATTGAGGCGGACGGTGGAAAGGCGGTCTACAGAACCCTGGATCTGGCAGATGAGAAGAGCCGGGAAGAGGGACTGGATGAAATTATCGCCTCTGAGGGCGGAATCAGCCTATTAATAAACAATGCCGGTATCTCCGGCTTTATGGGCCCCGTATCCGGAACACCTCTTGATGAACTGCGCTCTGTGCTGGAGGTGAATCTGACGGCCCCCTTTCATCTGGCCGCAAAGGTGCTGCCTGCCATGCAGTCTGCAGGTTACGGAAGAATCATCAATATCAGCTCCGTGGCCCCCCGGGTGAATCCCCCCTTCTCGGTAACCTACAATATGAGCAAGGCGGGACTGAACTCCCTTACCTCCTCCCTCTCCCGGGAGGTGGCTGCCGACGGTGTTACGGTCAATGCGGTGGCACCGGGACTGGTTCTGACGGACCGTATCAAAAACAAGAGACTCCCCGGTCTAGCCGCAGAGAAGGGCCTTTCCGAAGAGCAGCTTCTTGAGGGGATGAAATCAAAGTCCGATACAAGGGAACTGACCTCTGAAGAGGAACTGGCCCAGACGGTCCTCTTCCTCTGCTCGGAATGGGCAAGAAATATCAGCGGTGAGATCATCGAAGTCTCCGGCGGATATCAGGGATAGATTTTCAGAAATTTCAGATTTTACAGATAGAGGAAGGAACCAACATGGTAGATTACAACGAGTTCAAAAAGTTTATGGAAGATTACTTCAGGGACTACAGCCAGTATGCCCAGGATGCGGAGACCATGCCCAGGATGGACAAGTACTGGACAGAAGACATCAAGGTTACCGCCTACTTCCAGCTACCCGGCGGGGAGTATCCCTTTAAGATGTACAACCGTAAGGAGTGGCAGGACTTTCTGATCAAGGGACATCTGACTATCTGGGAGAACCTCAGCCCTACAGATATGATGCTGGATACGGTACAGCTGAAGACTACATCCATGTTGAAAGTTGTCAAATTCGACCGGAAAACGGACAAGGAATTGGTAAATCTCGACGGGATAGGGTATTATACCCTTAGAAAGGTTGACGGCGCCCTGCAGATCCAGAGTCTGGACTTCTTTACAGGCGATGCAAAGACCTTTTCCAGTCTCTACACAATGGAATAGGAGAGAATATGAGCAAGGCAACAGTTGTTACAGGAGTTATCGGTGAGGATGTCCATGTTACGGGTATCAGGATTCTGGAACACGCCCTTCGGAGCGATGGTTTTGATGTTCACTCCCTTGGTATTCACAACTCCCAGGAGGACTTTATCACGGCTGCACTGGAGTGCGAAGCCGATGCCATCATGATCTCCTCCCTGGCGGGACATGCAGAGATGCTTCTTCAGGGATTCCGGGAGAAGTGCGATAAGGCGGGCCTGAAGGATATCAGGCTCTATATCGGCGGTCAGCTGGTCATTCACTCTGAGCCCTGGGAGGAAACGGAGAAACGTTTTCTCAAACTGGGATTCGACTCGGTTGCGGTTCCCTTCAACCTGCCAAAAAGTGTTCTGGCCGAAATGAACAGCGATCTCTGCTCTGCTCAGGACAAGACTTCAGCCTGATTCTATTCCGCCTCTCCCCTTCGGCCCGTTCAGCGTGTTCGGCAGCCGTGTCCCGGGAGGGCCCCAAGCCCATTACATTGAGGAGTACAACTCTTGGAAATATCTAATAAAAAATGGAGCGATGACCTCTTCCGCAAGGAACGGGAGAAGGTCCTTGCCATGTGGCCCACCGGAGAGGATGTGGATCTGGAAGACGGTGCGGCCTACCACCACAGACTTCCCGACAGCCAGAATGCCGCAAGGAAGGTTCTGAAAGCCAGGGCCGAGGGAAAGACCCTGCTCTGCCCCTCCCTGGGCTCCGATACTGTTGAGAACCATAAGAATCTTCTGCTCCATATGCAGAAGGAGGGTCAGGCGGATATCCTGACCTCCTATATAGACAGCCTGACCCGGAACTGCCGCTTTGAGATGGCCAGTCAGGGTCTGATGCGTGCTGAGGCCGCAGGTCGCCCCGTCCTTAACGGTTTCCCCTTTGTTGTTCACGGTGTGGAAAAGGCCCGGGAGGTAATGGACGCTGTCGATCTCCCCTCCCTCCTCTTCGGTCCCACCCCCGATGCCCGGCTGACCCATGAGATAGGCCTGGCCGCGGGACAGTCGGGATACTCCGGCGGCCCCCTGATCTCCTTCTGGAATTACACCAAAAATGTCCGTCCCGAAGAGGTGATTCAGAACTTCCAGTACGTGAACCGCCTGATGGGATGTTATGAAGAGATGGGTGTTCCCATCCTCTACTGCGTCAGCGGGGCCATGCCCTCAGTCAGTCCTCCCTCCCTGATGATCGTCCCCGAAATAATCGAGGTCCTTATCGCCGCTGCCCAGGGAGTGAAACATGTGCAGCTCAACAACTGGCTCCAGGGACATCTGGCTCAGGACATCGCCTATATCAGGGTGTTCAAGAAGATGACCGACCACTATCTGAAGGAGTTCGGCTTTGACGATGTGGAGACCACGACTTATAGCGTCAGTCCCACAGGCCGCTTTCCAGTTGATGAGGACCGGGTCTACGCCCTGATCTCACACTTCACAATGATAGGCGTAATGGGGGGCGTACAGGTCTGCGGTTCCAGAACTATCGACGAGGCAAAGCACATTCCCACCCCTGAGGGCTCGGCCCACAGCTTCCGGAATGCAAAGATGTTTCTCAATATGCTCCAGCCCCAGAAATTCGACCTCAGCTCCCATTCTCAGATTGCCGTGGAAGAGGAGATTATGGAGGCCGAAGTCCGCTGCCTGATGGATAATGTTCTGAAGATGGGCGGAGGTGATGTTGTCAAAGGAACCGTCAAAGCCATCGACGAAGGAGTGCTGGATCAGCCCTACTCCACCTCACAGCTGGTGAAGGGCAAGGTTCTGGGGGTAAAGGACTCCACCGGCGCCGCCCGGTATTTCGATATGGGAAACCTTCCCTTTACAGACGATATCCTTTCCTTTCACAGAGAGAAGATTGCAGAGAGGGAGAAGATTCTGGGCGAAAAGGTCAGCTATGAGACGATTATCAGCGACATGACCGCCATAAGCTCGGGTAGCATTCTCTAATAAACCTGCAGCCGGCGGGTTTCAGGACTCCGGTTCAAGAGCCTCCCTGATCCGTCCGGCCAGCTCTCCCAGAAGCAGCGGCTTCGAAACGACCCTACCTATCCCCAGGGACCGGAGTCTCTCTTCGGAGAGTCTCTCACTGAAACCGGTGCAGAGGAGAACGGGAAGGTCCCTGCGGATATTTCGGACTTCCTCTATCAGAAAGTCACCTGTCATCTCGGGCATGGTTACATCACTGATCAGAATATCGAACTCTTCGGGGGTCTCCCTGAAGAGTTCAAGAGCCTTCAGACTGCTCCTTACAGCCTTTACCCGGTAGCCCAGATGACCCAGAAGGTCCTCCGCCAGATCCACCTGCAGCTGTTCATCATCCACAAAGAGAATGCGTTCACTCCCCCCCTTGATCTCCCGATCATCATCCTCTTTATCAACCTTGCGTCCTTCCAGGCAGAGAGGCAGAAGGATATTGAAGGTAGTCCCCTCTCCTTCACTGGTATAGACAGTAACAGAGCCCTTCATCTCCCTGACAATGCCGTGGACAACGGAGAGTCCCATTCCCGTTCCCTCTCCGGTTTCCCTGGTGGTAAAGAAAGGTTCGAAGATCCTCCTTTTAACCTCTTCACTCATGCCGCAGCCCGTGTCACTCACAAGAAGCTGAGCGTATCTGCCGGGAGCAATTTCCAGGCCCGACTTTGAGGGATCATCGATTTTTGTCTGTTTCAGCTCCATCTCAAGGACTCCGCCGTCCCTCTTCATGGCCAGCCCCGCGTTGGTACATAAATTCATTACAATCTGCTGCAGCTGCACCGGATTGCCCGTAACACAGACTGAATCATCAAGACTCTGCCGGATCTCGATTGTAGACGGAAGGGAACCCTTCAGAAGAGTAAGAGTCTCTATTATGATCAGGCTCAGATTCAGGGATTTCTTCTCCTTCCCCGACTGTCTGCTGAATGAGAGGATCTGCCCGATCAGATCCCGGGCCCTTGTGCCCGCCGCCACAATCTGATCGAAGTAGAGATGCTCCCGAGAGCCGGGATCAACCGACTTTCTGCCCAGATCGGCATAACCCAGAACACCCCCCAGTACATTGTTGAAATCATGGGCCACTCCTCCGGCGAGGGTTCCCAGAGCCTGCATCTTCTGGGACTGGCTGATCTGCTCCTCCACCATCTTCTGATGAGTCAGATCCCTTACAGCGGCCACCCGGGTTTTACGACCCTTGTAGTCAATAAACCTAGCCCGAATCTCAACAGGGAAGAGGCTCCCGTCCTTCTTCATGGCCATAGTTTCATAGGGTTCCACAGAACCCTCCCGGATTTTCTGGCGAACCAGCCCCAGAGACTCGGGAGGAAAACACTTTTCAATGGTAGCCTGACCAGCGATATCCTCTCTATCAAATCCGAACATCCTCAAAAAGACATTGTTAACCTGATGGGTATAGCCGTTCTCATGAACAACCAACCCCTCCCAGGTGGACTCAACCAGATCCTGAAGGGTCTTCTCGTTCTGTTTCTGATGATAGCTGTTCAGCCCGAGGGCTAGGGCGGCAACTAAGAGCAGGCCGAAAATGACAGCCAGAAGCCAGATCTGTACCGTGTACTCCCTGTAGAGGGAGAAGGGCCGGTTGATTACCAGGCTCTCATCGGGCAGGTTCTTTTCGGCAATGCCGAAGCGCTCCAGACCGGGATGGTTGAATATATAGCTGTTATAGCCTTCCTTGATTACAGGAATATCCTCTGGTGACTCTCCGGCCAGGATTCTCTGAGCAAGAGAAGCCATTGCGTCACCATGAGCAAAGCCGCTGATCACCTTTCCCCCTACCACGCTTCCGGTCAGATTAAAATCCACCAGACAGTAAACGGGGACAGAACTGGCCGAAGCAATCATCTCTCCCGCCTTTTCATAGGTGTAGGAAAGACCGTCCCTGTCTGCATAGTAGACCCCCGTCAAAATCAGAGTCCCCTCCTTCAGGGAGGCAATCTCAGCCCGGAGTTCATCCATGGAGAGGTTCTCATTATACCTCAGACGGAAGGGGAGGACCATTTTCTTCAGCTCTTCTGCAATGCTCCTCTGCCATGCCCGGCCGGTCTTAAGATAGTCGTTGATAATATAAATTTCCTCTATTTCCGGGTGAAGATTCACCATCACTTCCACGGTTTCCCGGATTGAAGCGATCTCGGCAATTCCCGTAAAGTCAGGAAATTTTTCAATCATGGAGTCTTCAAAATAGTTGACCCCGCTGAAGACAACAGGAACTCCCGGATAGAGCTCATCATGATGACTGCGCATAAAATCAAATGCGTTGTTGTCGGAGCAGAGAATGACAGAGAAGGACAGATCCCTGTACTTCATGGCCATAAATTCTTTGAATTTCCTGTAATACTCCTCGGAGTAGTGAGTCTTGGTATCCATATGCTCTATATGTAGATAGATATTGTTCTTCTCAGGCTTCAGTCCGTTTTCAATTCCCCGCAGGATTTCCCGGGGCCAGTTCATGGCGGCATCGTAGGAGTTGAGATAGAGAATATGAACCGCTTCGCTGTCCTCTGCTGAGATGGATAATATACCGGAAAAGAGAAAAAAGAGTACTGTAATGTAAATTGGGCGGAACATACCTGAATAAAGTATAGTTCATTAGCCGGCTTCATTGGCCAGAGGAAAATAAAAAAACGGTCCCGAAGGACCGCTCCGCTGCCGGCTCTGCTGCCGGAATAGAGATGAAATCAGCGGATGAAATTCATCATCACCTTTTTTTCCATCTCCGGCCGGGGTTCGGACGTGCCGTTTCTCAGAGTCCAGGCCATGTTCTTACCGAGGACCCGCATAATCTGAACACCTTCCTCATCCTTCAGGGCCTCTCCAGGCCTGGCACCGTGGATCACATTCCAGTAGTTTGAGGCGGGAACATTCATCTCCGCATAGAGGAGGTAGTTGTTGAGCTGATTGAATGCGGGCACCCCCCCTGAGCGCCGTACGGCCACAACAGAGGCTCCCACCTTACGGGAGAGCATACCCCTGTTGGCGCCTGCCACATAGAAACAGCGGTCAAGAAAAGACTTCATTGTCCCGCCCACACCGGCAAAGTGCACCGGAGATCCCAGAATAATGCCGTCGACGTCCTTCATCTTCTGAAGGGATTCATTGACAATATCATTGGCATAGATGCACTTCTCATCCCGGTTCTTAAAGCAGGCACCGCATCCCATGCAGCCCCTGACAACCTTGTTTCCGATATGAAGAATCTCAAAATCGATTCCCTCCTTCTCCAGCTCCTCTCCCACAAGCTTCAGGGCACAGGCGGTGTTTCCCTCTTTCGAGGGGCTTCCATTTATGGCAATAACCTTCATGACTTTTCCTTATATACAGATTTCTGTTTCAGAATACGCCTCAAGTAACGGTACAGCAAGGGGACAGACCTTGAGATCCGGGATATTTCGTGCCTCTCACAGAAGGAAAATATTCCTAGAATCCATGGGATGCAATGAACTATGATTTATGGAATAACAGATTTGACAATTGAGGAATAGATGCTGAAAAACCAACTCACAATACAGAAAAAACTCCTGGCAGGATTTATCGGGATTCTTGTGCTGGCGGGATTTGCCGGGATAACCGGTGTCAGGGGCATATCAGAGATAAACCATCAGAACAGAATCGGAAAGATGGTGGAGGAGCTGATCGAATCAACCGAACGTGCCCAGGCCTCCTCTCTGCGCTACATAATTTATGAGGATGAAGGTTACCACACTGAGGCTCTGGAGTACTGCGAAACAGTCCTGACTCTGGCGGAGGAGATCGAGCCACTGATGCATTCTCAGGAAAATATTGCCAGGCTCAGAAAACTGATTTCCTATATGGAGGATTACCGGCTGCTGATCCTCAATTTCAAGGACCTTGAGGCCGAGAAGACTGACTCCCAGGTCACCAGACAGTCTGTAGGGCTTGAGATGATAGACATGAGTAACAGCCTTATATCTGTTCTTAATGAAGATCTTGATACGGTGGACTCCCGGAGCCGGGGGATTCTTCAAAGTACAATCTCAGGCCTTCAGCAGATACTTGCCTCAATGAACAACTTCAGAAGCAGTGCCCTGAACTATTCCGCCCTGAAGGATGACAGTGACCGGAACAGGGCGGCGGAAATCTGGCTGGAAGAACTGGACAGACTTGAAATGGCTCTTCGTGATCTGGCCGCGTCCTCGGAAGGAAGGATTCCGGATCTGACACTGACAGAGATCGTCACAGCCCTGAGAAGTTATAAGGCTGAAGTGGTACTTTATCATCAGACCACCAGTGATCTCTGGCAGGAGCAGCACAAACAGCGGGATGCTGCGGCAATGGTTATTGATCAGGTATCTGCTGTAAGCTCCGGTGTACAGACCAGTATTACAATAGCAACCCTGAATGCCAAAAGGGCCATATGGATCAGCCTGACCATCGCGGTAATCTTCAGCATCTTTATCGCCATGGTTCTCTCAAGGAATATCACTCACCCCCTTCAACAGGGCATCAAAGTAGCCCGGAATATCGCTGCCGGAAAAATGGACAATACCGCCCTGAACCTTACCCGTCAGGATGAACTGGGAGATCTGGCTGCGGCTCTGGATACCATGACCCACAGTCTGCAGATACAGCATTGGCTCCAGGAGGGCAAGGAGGGTCTTGACGATGAGATGCGTGGAGACCATGACCTGAAGGAATTGACATCCAGGTTTATCAAATTCACAGCCCGTCATATGGAAGCTTCTCTGGGAGCCTTCTATCTCTTTGACGGGCGGGAGACCCTGGAACTTCTCTCGTCCTACTCCTTTACCGACAGGGACGGCAACTACAACAAGATCAGACCGGGAGAGGGATTTATCGGCCAGGCGGCTCTTGAGAAGGAGATCCTCTACTTCTCAGGTCTCAAGGATGCCCCGGAGCTCAACTTCGGAGCCGGTTCTGCGGCTCCTCCCTACTATATGGCGGCTTCTCTGAAATTCAAGGATGAGCTGATCGGTGTTTTTATCCTTGGCTCCTTTAAGGAGTTCGACGAGGAGAGGCGGGAATTTATCACTTCCAACATCGAAAATGCGGCAATTCTCTTTAACGCGGCCAAGTCAAGGGATACGATCAGCCGGCTCCTTGAAAGCTCACAGCAGCAGCAGGAAGAGTTGAAAAAAATCAACGAAGAGCTGGAAGACCAGACAAACGCCCTCAGAGAGTCTGAGGCGGAACTTCAGGCCCAGCAGGAGGAGCTTCGGGTCACCAATGAGGAACTGGAAGAGAGAACCCAGGCTGTGGAAGAGCAGCGTGACTCCATCAGAGTCAAAAACGATGAACTGGTCAGGGCCCAGGAGGATATCAAAAAGAAGGCCGAAGACCTGGAGCAGGCCAGCCGCTACAAGTCCGAGTTTCTGGCCAACATGTCCCATGAGCTGCGGACCCCCCTGAACTCAATCCTGATCCTGGCCCAGCTTCTCTCACAGAATGGCGACGGCAACCTGACAGAAAAACAGGTTAAGTCCGCCTCGGCGATCCATGCCTCCGGTTCGGACCTCCTTAAGCTGATCAATGAGATCCTTGACCTCTCCAAGGTTGAGGCGGGAAAGGTTGAACTCCACTTCGAAACCATCAGCTTCACCAATATTATGGAAGACCTGACCCGGGTGTTCACCGATACAGCAGCGGAAAAGAAACTGAAACTTAAAATCGAGGCAGCCGAAGGTCTGGCCCCCTCCATCAAAACCGACACCCACAGGCTCCAGCAGATAATAAGGAACCTGATGACCAACGCCCTCAAGTTCACCGACAAGGGGAGTGTCAGCCTTGAAATTGTCCACCCCTCCGGCCCCTGGAGAAAGTACAGGAAGGGCGAATATGTGGAATTCCGTGTTAAGGACACGGGAATAGGCATACCCGAGGAGAAGCAGGCGTCCATCTTCGAGGCCTTCAAGCAGGCCGACGGCAGTACCATTAGAAAGTACGGAGGTACCGGACTCGGTCTCTCCATTTCCCGGGAGCTGACCAAACTACTCGGCGGAGACCTGACCCTGGAGAGCAGTCCCGGCAAGGGCAGCCTCTTTACTGTAGTACTGCCTCTTGTGCCAGAAGGGGATGAAAAGTCCGGTGGAACAATTGCCGGCTCAATGGAAACGGTAACAGCCGGATCAGCCCCTGCCGGGCCGGCTGCTGCGCAAAACAGAGGACTGAGTCCGAAGCCTTCTGAACCAAAGACCTCCGGCACCGCCTTGTCTGTAACTGGAGAGGCCGGAGAGAAGAGAGAGCTCTTTTATGAGGACTCGGATATTGACGATGACCGCCACGATCTGAATGAGGGCGACAGATCCATTCTTATTATCGAAGACGATCCTAACTTTGTCTCGGTACTCTCGGAACTGGTGCGGAACAGAGGCTTCAAAATACTGATCGCCGCCGATGGTGAGACGGGGCTTCACTTCGCAGACTACTATAAACCCGATGCGATCATCCTGGATATCGGGCTCCCCGGCATCGACGGATGGACCGTAATGGAACGGCTGAAGAATAGTGTGGAACTGCGGCATATACCGGTTCACTTTATGTCCGGAAGCGATGAGAGCCTCCAGGCCATGAGGATGGGAGCAATCGGCTATCTTCACAAGCCGGTGAGCATCAAGGATGTGGAAGAGGCTCTGAACCGGATTGACGCCTTTACCGGCGAGAGGGTCCGGACAGCACTGGTTGTGGAAGACGACAAGGTTCAGCGTGAAAGCATTATGGATCTTATCGACGGTGAGGGTATCGATATCCGCGCCGTCTCCACAGGGGCTGAAGCCTTTGAACTCCTGAAAGGGACCTGCTTCGACTGCATGATACTGGACCTGGGACTGCAGGATATGTCGGGGTTTGAACTGCTTGAGAAGATAAACAGAGACACTGAGTGCGCCGGCGTTCCCATCATCATCTACACCGGCCGTGACCTGACCAGAAATGAAGAGGAGGCTCTGGGCAAATACGCCGAGAGTGTCATTATCAAGGGTGTTAAATCTCCGGAGAGGCTTCTTGAGGAGACCTCTCTCTTTCTCCACAGAGTAGAGTCCCAGATGCCCGAAGACAAGAGGAACATGCTGAAAAACATTCACAACGGAGAGTCTGTTATCAGCGGCAAGAAAATCCTCCTTGTGGATGATGATATGAGGAATGTCTTTGCTCTGACCAGCATCCTTGAGGACAAGGATCTTGAGGTGGAAATAGCCAGGGATGGAGTGGAAGCCGTAGAAAAGGTAAAATCCGAAGCCTCCCTGGATCTTGTTCTTATGGACATAATGATGCCCCGGATGGACGGCTATGAGGCAATGCGGGAGATCAGAAAACTGCCGCAGTTCAAGAAGCTGCCCATCATCGCCCTCACCGCCAAGGCAATGAAGGGTGACAGGAACAAGTGCATCGAGGCGGGAGCCAGCGACTATCTGGCCAAGCCTGTTGATACGGAAAAACTTCTGTCCATGCTGAGGGTATGGCTCTACTCATGAAAAAAGAGAAGATCCTGGACAATGAATACCTGGAGATGGACCTGCTCCTGGAGGGAATCTACCGGAAGTACGGCTTTGATTTCAGGGAGTATTCGGGGGTCCATCTCAAACGGCGCCTGAGTCATCGCTTATCGGTTTCCGGGCTGAAAAGCTTCACTCAGATCCTTCACAGGGTTATCTACGATGAGGAGTTTTTCAAACTGGTCCTTCTGGACCTGTCCATCAATGTGACCGAGATGTACAGGGATCCGGCCTTCTACCTTACACTGCGTGAGAAGGTGGTGCCTTACCTCTCCACCTACCCCTTTATAAAGGTCTGGCATGCCGGCTGTTCGGCAGGTCAGGAGGTCTACTCGGATGCGATTCTTCTTGAGGAGGAGGGACTTCTGGGGAGGACCCAGATCTATGCCACCGACTTCAATGAGAGGATACTCAAAGAGGCCGGGGAGGGGATCTATCCCATTGAGAATATCAAGGCTTATACCGAGAACTATCAGAAAGCGGGGGGTAAGGCTTCCTTTGCGGACTACTACTCTGCCAACTACGACTCAGCCATAATCAAACCTGCCCTGAGGGAACATATTCTCTTCTCCTTTCACAACCTGGTCACCGATGGTGTCTTCGGTGAGATGAACATGATCTTCTGCCGGAATGTGATGATTTACTTCAACAAGGAACTACAGAACAGGGTTCTCAAGCTCTTCCACGAAAGTCTGGTCCCCGGAGGTTTTCTCTGTCTGGGCAGCAAGGAGTCCCTGAAATTCTCTGAAGTGGAGGATCGTTTCGAGATAGTTTCGGCGGCCCAGAAAATCTACAGGAAGAAACGGTGAAGAAGATCAGAGCCGTAGTAATCGGCACATCGGCGGGGGGACTCAATGCTCTTTCGAGAATCATCCCAGAGCTGGATAAAGACTTTCCAGCACCTTTGATTTTAGTTCAGCATATGAGTCCCGACGGCTCCAACTACACCGTGAGCCTTCTGGACAGACAGTCGGAACTGACAGTCAAAGAGGCCGATGAAAAGGAGATTCCAAAGGCCGGAACAATCTATGTGGCCCCTCCCAACTATCACCTTCTTGTAGAGAGAGACGGGACCCTGGAGCTCTCGGTTGACCCGAGGATCAACTACTCCCGCCCCTCCATTGATGTGCTTTTCGAAACCGCTGCCGAAGCCTGGGGAGAGGAGCTGCTGGGCATCGTTCTTACCGGAGCCAACAGCGACGGCAGCAAAGGTGCCGAAAAGATTCTTGCCATGGGAGGACGGGTCCTTGTACAGGCCCCTGAAACTGCAGATGCAGCTGCCATGCCCGAGGCTGCTATAAAAAGATGTAAAAAAGCGGAAGTGATCCCCCTTGAAGAGATTGCCCTCTGGCTGAATATAAACTGTAAAAAGAGAAATATATGAATGAGATAAAAATACTGATTGTAGACGACATAAAGGAAAATCTTCTATCCCTGGAACTCCTGCTGGAGAATGATGAGATGGAGATTATAACCGCCTCTTCCGGCCAGGAGGCCCTGCAGAAAACCCTGGACCACAACTTTTTTCTGATACTGATGGATGTACAGATGCCCGGGATGAACGGCTATGAAGCAGCGGAGCTCCTCAGGGGGAATAAAAGGACCCGGAATATCCCTATCATCTTTGTTACAGCCAACAGCAGAGACGAGGAGAATCTGTTCCAGGGTTATGAGGCTGGCGCCGTGGACTATCTGGTCAAACCCATAGCCCCGCGGGTACTGGAAAGTAAAATCAATATTTTCAAGACACTCTACCTTCAGCAGCTGGAGCTGATGAGTAAAACCAGTGAACTAAACGGAATCATATCCGAGATGGAGGAGCTCCATCAGGAACTGGAGGAAAAGAACAAACAGCTTGAAATCCTCTCAAGTATGGACGGTCTGACGGGCCTGTACAACAGACGGTACTTTGACCTGTTCCTTGAGGAGGAGTGGAACCGGGCCTACAGGCATGGACATCCCGTCTCGCTGGTTATGGGAGACATTGACAGGTTCAAGGCCTTTAACGACAGGTACGGACATGTGAAGGGTGATGAGTGCCTTGAGAAAGTGGCATCTCTATTCGCAAACACATTCCAGCGCTGTATGGACAAGGTGGCACGGTATGGAGGAGAGGAGTTTATTGCCCTTCTCCCGGAAACCGATATCACCAGTGCTGAAGGTCTTGCAGAGAAACTTCTGGACATGGTGAGAGATGCCCGGATTCCTCATAAGGATTCACAACATAATGGGATTGTTACAATCAGCCTGGGAGTGTGCACCGCGATTCCTTCGGAGAAGATGAATCCTCTGAACTTCCTGAAGATTGTGGATGAGGCACTCTATGAGGCCAAAAACGGCGGCCGGAACCGCTACAGCAGACTGGAGTATGTGGCAGAGTAATCCGTCTGCATCTCTCAATGGTGCCGGCCTTTTCGCTTACTGAAAGCCGGCCCCGGGAATTCAGAAATTATGCAGAGCATCCTCCACTGCCGACATAATGCCGTAACTGGTGCAGGTAGCTCCGGAGACAGAGTCTACATCCGTACTCTCTGCCTTCAGAATAGCCGCTGGAATAAGATCCATAGCCTTCTGATAGTACCTGCGTCCGATCTCATTGTGGTCAACAATCTCGATATCCACGACCTGGGAGTCCTCAACGGTAACATCCACAGTCAGTCCCTCCCTGTATCCGACAGCGGTTCCCTCATAGACCCCGTCGGCCGCTTCAACGGCGCTCAGGTCCATTCCCTCGGGAACCGTATAGTTGCTGCTGTGTTTTCCTCTAAAGGGGAACGCGACGAGCTGGGACACGGTCAGCAGCACCAGGGCCGATAGGATAACAATTCTCTTTTTCATACATCACTCCTATTATTCTTTCTTATTTTCACTGCCCAACCATAACTGAGAACTCCTGATGCGGGGCATTTATCGATACATTTAAAACAGTTGTTGCACTGCGGATTCCTGATGTGGGACCGGTCTGAGATTCTGACCTCCATGGGGCAGATTCTGTCGCAGAGACCGCAGTCGATACATACATCGGAATCTCTTTTTATGCTGAAGAGCCTTCCCATACTGACCAGTCCGTACATGGCGCCTTCACTGCAGAGATAGCGGCAGAAGGGTCTGTCCACAAAGAGTGAGAGGAGGATCAGGACTCCCGTCAGTATCCATGCCGAAGCGGTAACATAGCTGACAGACCCGGACAGTCCGGCCAGAAAGGTGGAGTTGGGCTCCGTCAGAAAGAGGATTATCCCCAGGCCCGTCATGGAGAGGGCCAGAACCATATAGCGAAGCAGTCTCAGGAACTTTTCCACCCTCTGAGGGACCCTGAACCGGGGCAGCTTAAGCTTGCGGCCGATGGTTCCCATCAGCTCCTGCATGGCGCCGAAGGGACAGAGCCAGCCGCAGAAGAAGGCTCCCGTCAGCAGGGAGACCAGCATCATCAGGGCGATAAACTCGAAAGAACTGACCACAATGCCGTAGAGGAAAAGGGTCAGATAGACCAGAGGCATCAGCCTCCGTACAATCTGTATTTTTATCTTTTTCATATTTTCATTCCTATCTATTCAGGTTCGAATAAACAGTAACACCGCCGGCGAAGTGAGTTGTAAAGGAACTGTAAACGGAGAATATAGAATCAATAAAGTTGCCCGGCGGAAACAGATCTGTACTCATTCTGTATCTTCTGGGCATCCCGAAAGATTTTCGGCTGCATCATCCTCTTCCACCAGGGAATGTCGGAGTGGAGATACTCAACCAGGTCACCCAGGTCATCTCCATAAAAGGATTCCATCCCTTCCACGACGGATAGCTGCTGATGACCCGTTACGCCGTCAGGATTGAATTCAATATCAACATTTCTTCTATCCGGATACCTGGCAAAATTCAGATTTCTGCTCAATGCTATCTCATGGAGATCTTTATCAAAGGTGGCCTCCATAGAGACCCACTGCCCCTCAAGGAGGACCTCGGGAACGGTGTGTACGAAGGGATCTGGCCACTTTTTGTAGGCATAGTCCGGCAGAAAATCCTCAAGGGCTGTCTTGTGAACATACATAAATTGAAACCGGGCTTCCAGACCGGCCTCCCGGGCCATGGCAACCAGAAGATTACTTTTCTGTATACAGACTCCCCTTCTCTGCCGGAGTATCTCTTCGGCGGGTATGTCCTGTGGATAGATCCACCCGAACTCTATTTCGTCACGGACAAAATAGTAGATTCTCTCCATCTTCTGAACATCACCCTCAGCCCCTGCAGTGACCCGGTCTACCACTGATGCAATTGTCTCGCCCTCTTCTGTCTCCCCGCTGCTGCTTGAGCATGAAACCAGGATGAGAAGGGGAAACAGAGCAAGAGTACTTCTTTTTATAAATCCCTCACCCCTTCCTTTCATAAACAGAGAGATGCCATAGGGAATCAGTCCTGCTGCCAGGAAGAGGGAGGCGAAAAAGTTTATGAACTCAATCTCCGGATTGGCCAGAAGAAGTGAGCCGATCAGCATCGGCACAGCCTGTGACCGGGGCAGCTGTTTTGTTCTGATTGCGGATATACTGATTACAGCAAATCCCAGGGGGAGAAGAGGCAGAAGCCAGAGGATACCGAGTATGCCACCCTTTCGGAGCAGAACGTTCAGCCCCGGTATCATTGCTGCCAGCTCCGCATCACTGAGAGCCCTGTCAAAACCGGCGATGGTCAGGCAGAGAACGCCCTTGTTTACCGCCAGCATCAGGGCACCAATAAATGCCATGACCACTCCGATAAAACTCATCACCGGTGATTTTTCCCTGAGTAACTTTTTAAAATGCAGGGCCAGTACAATTAGAAGAGGCGCGCAGATCAATTCCAGAAGATGAGCGGCATGAAGAAGCCTTTGCCCCCTGAAATGGGTGATCCAATCCTCTGCATTTCGGATATGTCCTGCATGGAAGATATCCGGATGAAAGAGCTGGGCAGTAAGAAAGAGAACAGGGAATAGAAGTATCAAAAAGGCTCTTCCCTTCTCCTCAATAATTTCCACTGTCTGAAGCGTTTTATTCATAAAAATCTCCTTACCTATATATTGACTGACTTTCAGTCAGTTTAGGTGCAAAAAAAAGATCAGCTCTGATATCCCATTAGAGTTCTGTAAAACCGGAAGGATCCTGCCGGCAGATCAATACTTTTTTCCATCAGATCAATAATATGATCTATGCGTTTGTTTCTCTGTACCGGGGTCCAGGTGAAGATCCCTGGATCAAAGAGAAAAATTGCCGAGGCGACAAAGACTTCGAATTTCATCTGCACCTGTAGATCCCCGGGATCTCCATAGGCCTCAACCATCAGAGGGACATAGTCGCTTATAATCCGTGAGTTAATCCTCTCATGGATATCCACACCCTTGATCCTGTGAATATTCTGATTTTCCCGATGATTGACAAGCATCTGTGCTTCCGCCATTTTCTCCAGTTTTTCCAGAGGAGAGAGAGATCCGTTATCAACAATTTTCCTGGCTTCTGAAAGCTGAAGTCTCATATAGCGGTCAATAATCTCATCGATAACGGCATCCTTCGATGAGAAATAGTAGTAGAAAATTCCCTGGGATACCCCGATAGCTTTTACAATATCACTGACCTTGGTATGGGCATAACCCTTTTCCAGAAACAGTGTCCGGGATGCGGAGATTATCTCTTCTTTTCTCTCTTCAGGTGTCTTTGTTATTCTTGCCATAGGATATAGAAGTAAAGTAAAACATGACTGACTAAAAGTCAATAACTGTCTTTACCGGGCCGCCCAGTGTCCTGCTGACGAAATCCGAGAACAGATTGAAAATGGAACTTCCCTCCTTCGGTATCAGCCAGTTCAGCTCTCTTTTCAAGGGGTCCCCGGCAAAAGCAATCTCCTTCAACAGTCCCGCGGCCAGTTCCCGGCGGACGGCCTCTCTGGAGATCACCGTCCCCCCAAGTCCTGACTCCGCCAGCTGCTTGATGGTGGAGAGACTGCCGGCAGACATAACAATATTCAGATCCCGGGGATCAATCCTCTGTTCTGAAAGATAGCGCTCCAGATACTCCCTGGTACCGGAGCCTTCCTCCCTCAGAATCAAAGGCAGTGACAGCAGATCTTCCCCCTTAAGCTTTTTCATACCTGCGGCGGCTGAGTCTGGAGAACAGACAAAAATCATCTCATCCCTGCCGAAAAGAGTGCTTTCAAGTTCAGGGTGATTGGCGAATCCCTCGATGGCTGCAAAGTCAATCACTCCGCCGGCCAGCTGATCCGCGATCTCCCTGGTGTTGCCGATAACCAGGTCCAGCTCATACCGGGGATAAGCCTGTTTAAAGTGGCCAATGATCCGGGGAAGGATGTACTCCCCCACCGTCAGGGTTGCCCCGATGGTAAAGTGACGGCGGCCGTCTATAAAGTCTTTCAGTTCCTTCTGAACTGTGCGGCTCCTGTGCTCCACCTCCTGGAGCTGGTCCATCAGGTAGCATCCCGCCTCGGTCAGGCGCAGGCCCCGGCCGTCCCGGAGAAAAAGATCGGCGGCGTAGAACTCCTCAAGCCATGAGATATGCTGGGAGACAGCAGGCTGGGTCAGGCCGAGCTCTTCTCCGGCTCTGGTGAGGTTTTCCAGGCGGGCAGCGTGAAGAAAAGTAAGGTGTCGAAAATCAATCATAATACATCCTTATGATTATATCATAAAATATCATTTCTCATTATGCATTTTTTTCTCTAGACTGTTTACTATGGATAAATCAAAGAACGATAAAACCAGCATAGTGCCGGGAATCCTGGTCTGCACCGCCCTGGCCGCCCTGTCGACACTGCTGCACAAGCTTATTCCCGCAGCAGGAGCGGCGGTTATCGCCATGTTTCTGGGCATGGTCTGGCGGGGCTTCAGGGTCCCTGAAGCGGCATGGCTGCCGGGAATGACTTTTACCTCGAAGAAGCTTCTGAAATTTGCGATTATACTGCTGGGGGGAAGCCTCAGCCTGATTCAGCTGAAGAGCGTGGGAGTGATCTCCTTCAGGGTCATGGTCTTCACCCTGGCCTCAGCCTTTATCTCTGCCCGGCTTGTGGGAAAGTATATGATGAAGATCGGCTTTAATCAGAGAAATCTGATAGCCGTGGGAACGGGAATTTGCGGGGGAAGCGCCATCGCCGCCCTCTCTCCCATACTGGATGCCGATGAAAAGGAGATAGCCTATGCCATCTCCGCCACCTTTCTCTTTGATATTATCGGAGTTCTGCTCTTTCCCCTGATGGGCCATCTGCTGCAGCTCAGCGATCTTGGCTACGGACTCTGGGCGGGAACGGCTGTCAACGACACAAGCTCCGTCGTGGCGGCGGGATACAGCTACAGTCAGGCTGCCGGAGACTATGCCGCCGTGGTCAAGATGGCCCGAACGACGATGATCCTTCCCATCGGGCTTCTTCTGAACGGGGCTGTTCTGATCAGAAACCGCCGAAGCGGCTCTCCAGGAGGTAACACCGAAGCCTCCGCCGGCAAACTGGAATTGGGCAAGATTATCCCCTGGTTTATTCTGGTATTCTGCGGGGTCGTCGCCCTGAATACGGCCTACCCCTTTCCTCCAGCCCTGTCTGGAGGAATGAAGAGAGCCTCGGCCTTTATTATTACCATGGCCCTGGCATCCATAGGACTGAAAACGGATATCTGCGCCCTGCTTAAGGGAGGACGGAGCGCCCTGATTCTGGGAGGGGTTGTCTCACTCACCGTGGCCCTTGTGAGTATCGCTGTGCAGTATGTTCAGGGGACCGTCTAAGCCCCCGGGGCCGACGTCCCTGATTACCGAAGGACAGGCCCGGCGGCACCTGCCGCCGGGATCTTAGAGCACTTCCGCCAGGCTCTCCATCCGCCACTCCTCCCCGAGGGTGCGGACAGAACCGGTCAGATTTATGCTCAAATGCTCCGCAATATCCCGGGAGCTGGTTCCTACCATAAGGTCAAACTCACCGGGCTCCACGATCCGTTTCTCTCCGGCTCCCGTAAAACTCAGAATATCAGCGGGAAGCGTGAACTTCAGGCTCTTTGTCTCCCCGGGCTCCAGACTGACCCGCTTGAAGGCCTTCAGCTCCTGCATGGGACGGACCAGCGAGGCATAGAGGTCCCGGGCATAGACCTGAACCACTTCATCCCCTCCCCGGCTTCCTGCATTTCTGATATCCGCCAGAAGAACAATTTCACCATCAACGGAAACCTCAGAAGCTTCCGCCCGAATGTTTGAAAGCTCAAACTCCGTATAGGAGCAGCCATGGCCGAAGGGATATTCGGCACCGAAGTCCTTCTGAATGGGAGTCCCGGCACTCTTGCGCTTGTGATTGTAGAAGTAGGGCATGGCTCCCGCAGTCCTGGGAATGGAAAGGGGAAGCTTTCCGCCGGGGTTTGTCCGACCCTTCAGGATATTGACCGTACCGTCTGCTCCGCCCTGTCCCGGGAGCCAGGCCTGGAGCACCGCAGAAGCATTCTTAAAACCGCTGCCCAGATGGTAGGGTCTTCCACTGTAGACAACAATGACAGTCGGTTTTTCCAGAGCCAGAACCTTGTCGATCAGCTTCTGCTGCACCCCGGGGAGCTCAAGGGAACTTGCATCGGAGCCCTCACCCACGGTGCCGCTCAGAAAGAGGCCCGCCAGATCTCCGACGGCAATGACAACCTTGTCCGCCTTCTCTGCAGCATTGAGTGCAGCGGGGATGCCGGACTCGTCGTAGCTGACATAGTCGGTCTGAACACTGCCGTCCATTACCACATCCCCCGGGAAGACAACGGCCTCTTCGGGACGTCCCGTCAGAACCCGGCAGCCCTCTGCATAGATCAGTTTATCACCATACTCCCCGGAAAGGGCGCTTCTTAAAGTCTTAATCTGAGAGTCTCCCTCCCTCTTCTCAGACAGGATCAGATGAACCGGAAAGGCATACCCCCCCATCATTCCCATGGGATTGTCCGCAAGAGGACCGATCAGAGCCAGCTTCTCATCTCCCCTTAGTGGCAGAACACCATCGTTCTTCAGAAGAACCATGGACTCCTCGGCCCCCCGAAGGGCCAGATCCAGATGTTCCTCTGTCTGCAGGGTTATTGCCCCTTCGTCGGTATAAGGATTGTCAAAGAGACCCAGGCGGTACTTTTCTATCAGGTGACGTGTAACAGCCTCATCCACATCAGCCATATCCAGCAGTCCCTTATCTACGGCTTTTGCGATACCTTCGGTGAAGAGGCGGTTCCCTGGAAGCTCCACATCCATACCCGCCCTGATGGAGGCCGCCGCGGCATGGGCGCTGTCCGGCTGGGTCCGGTGGTCATCAACCAGCTGCTGCAGACCCTCATAGTCGGAGACCACAATACCGTCAAAGTTCCACTTTTCCCGAAGCAGGTCATTGATATACTCCTTTGACTGGTGAAAGGGTTCGCCGTCCAGATCGTGATAGGCGGGCATAACGGAGCCGGCCCTTCCCTGCTTTACGGCCATTTCGAAGGGATAGAGAAAGAGGTCATTGAACTCCTTTCTCCCGATTCTGACGGGAGCATGGTTCCGGCCTCCTTCGCTGAAGGCGTGACCGCAGAAGTGCTTCAGGGTGGCCAGCTGGGGATGCTTTTCATTCTGCAGTCCTTTGACATAGGCCGTGGCCATCAGAGCGCAGAGGTAGGGGTCCTCACCGAAGGTCTCCTCGGTCCGTCCCCAGCGGGCATCACGGCAGACATCCAGAACAGGAGAGAGTCCCTGGCGGGAACCTACAGAATAGAGCTCCGCACCGATGGCATCGGCAATCTTCTCCATAAGCTCAGGATTCCAGGTTGAACCGTTATTTATCCCTGCGGGAAATATGGTCGCCCCTTTAGCCATCAGCCCCGAAAGGCACTCCTCATGGGGAAGAGCGGGAATTCCCAGGCGGGTCTCCTTTACCAGAAACTCCTGAATCCTGTTGAGCATCCTGACACCCTTTACAGGATCTATCTCCTGACTGCCCAGAGGCCGTGTTATCTGGCCGATCCCGTCCTTCATGGCGTCAAAGGGATCTCCCTCAGCATATTTCATCCGGATCTCTCCAGACGTTTCCATACTCAGCCAGATCGAAGTCAGCTGGGCGGTCTTTTCCTCAATTGTCATTTTTCCTACAAGATCATTTGCTTTATCACGGTTGTTCACAGCTATATCCTTTTACTCTCCAGGGATTTTTTATTTACCAATGCCTAAAGGCTGTAACGAAAGGGTTTCACCGGCAGTCCTGCAGTATTGAAGAGATTGACCTCACAGTAGTCCTGCCATGCAAAATCTACGGACAGCTCCTCTGTTCCCGGAGGCAGTGTGATCTTCAAGCTGTCCCTCTCCAGCCGGAAGGAGGGATTATCCAGTCTCTGCCCGCCGGCTGTTATCTCCAGGGCATTAATCTCCTCCCCCTTTAGAACCAGTCCGCCCTCTGCATGTTTGAATCTGAGGGTCAGCTCCCCTTCCAGTATCCGGGCATAGTCAAATTCCGGGGACTCACAGAGAAGGTCTTTGCCGTAGACCTTACCCAGGGCCAGAAGGGCAAGGCGTTCGCCGACGGGTCTCTTTCTTTTAGGGTGGATATCCTTCTCCATGCCGCTGTCCATAATGGAAGCCATCCAGACAGAGGGAATGGTGGCTGCCGCCCTCTCCTGCTTCTCCCGCAGAACCGGGTATTCCAGACCATTGCAATGGAGCCACTTC
>DHQL01000007.1:0-144022 GCA_002408085.1 Spirochaeta sp. UBA5339 | reverse complement strand
GAGCCACTTCCGGAAGGGAGCCAGCTGCACCAGCAGAAAGGGAAGCTCCTCCTTCCAGAGATCCCGCCAGCAGCGGATCAGAGAAGAAAGTACGATATCGTATATATCGGAATGGGTGTTGTCCGACTCTCCCTGATACCAGAGAAAGCCCCTGAGGGTAAAGGATGAGAGGGGACGGAGCATAGTACCATAGAGTCCCCCCGGCCGTTTCGGGTCCAGAGGACCGGGATTGGGAAGGGGCTCGGCATAGTCGGGGGCAGCCATAAAATCGGCCATCTCCTGATCACTCATGCCGAACATCAGCCTCTCTGAACGTCTGTCCGCAAAGAGGTCATTCCGGAAGTTCCCCGGTTCCGCCCTGTAGGCGGCGGACCAGCTCTCTTCATCCACCCCATTCATGGCTTCCCGGTACTCATCCAGCCAGATCCGTCCCTCGTTATCTTTCAGATACTCAGGGTCCATCCAGTTGCAGGCCTGGGTCCCTCCCCAGTTGCAGCCCACAATGCCCACAGGGACATTCAGCTCCTTCCTGACTCGGGCGGCAAAGTAGTAGCCCGGGGCGCTGAAGTAGTCCAGATTCTCCCGGTCAGCCTGCCGCCAGAGACCGTACTTCGAATAGTCTGCATCCTGCAGCTGACCCTCATAGGAGATCTCGGGCTGATCATAGAAACGGATCAGCGGATCATGGCCTGTCTCCACTACCAGGTCCCGTTCCTCATCATAACGGATAAAGAACTCCATATTGGACTGTCCCCCGGCCAGCCAGACCTCGCCGACACAGATATCCTCGAGAACAATGCTCTCACTGCCGCCCTCAAGAACCAGGGTTTCACAGGTCGAAGCATTCAGGGGTGGAAAATTCAGGGACCAGCCGGAGGGGCCTGTTATACAGACCACACTCTGCCCCTGAATGGAGGCTCTTACCTCAACCCCCTCGGGGCCGCTGCCCCGGATTGTAAGGGGCTTATCCCGCTGAAGAACCATGCCTGACTGGAATATTGACGCTGCCTGAAAGGGGGTTGATTGACTCACATTTTCTCCTTGTTTCTACCCAGAATAGGGCCGAAATCTATCTTTGACAAGTCTTATCAGAGTGCCGGAACCGGAGCCCGGGGAAAAAGGGAACTGACGGCTACTCCCTCAGGGAGGAGGCCTTGTAGCCGTACTTCCTCTTGAAGGCCTTGCAGAAGGTGTTCATCGAATTGTAGCCGCACTTCTCTATCAGAAGATGGATGGGTTCGCTGCTTTCTATAATAAGCTTGCGGACATACTCCATCCTCAGATCCTCCATATAGTTCCGGAAGGTCTTGCCGTAGTATTTCTTGATCAGCCGGGTCAGGTACTGGCTGCTGAGGCCAAGGCTTTCGGCGGTGAGGCTGAGGGAGATCTGATTGTTCTGAAAATTGGATTCAAGATACTCCCTTATCTTCTCTGCTATCCTCAGCTCTCTGGCTGTCTGATCGGAGTAGAAGTAGTCGCAGAGCTCCAGCAGGCACTCTTCGGTACGGGAGAGGAAGAGGCTCAGATGCTCCTCAGGCTCCCTGATCAGGGTATTCAGCTTTTCAGCCAGACGGGAGTTTTCAATCTCCATGGTGCTTCTGGTACTGCTTAAGATCTCCTTAAACCGGGAGATCAGGATATTCTGGGCAAAGGGTTCAAGTTTTCTGAGTTCAAGGTTCTCCCTGCGCAGTCGCAGAAGGCACTCCTTCACTTCGTTTGACTGTCCCGTTCTCAAGGCATTAAGAATGACATGGTCCATCTCCCGGGGAAAATAGACCTCATCATCCCTGTCAGAGTCACTGTCCTTCAGGTAGAGGTTGACCATATTGTCATTGCCGGGCCAGTTGTAGACCAGTGCAGCCCGGGCCTCCCTGAAGCTTCTGGCAGCGGATTCAAGGTTGTAGTGAAACTGACTGACCCCGAGAACATAGGTCTCCTGCATCTCCGTTTCCACCCAGTTTGTCAGGATGTTCAGCAGCAGGTTCCGTTCCCTCTCCCGAATGTTCTTTTTCAGATTTGCAAGGATGCAGATCTCATCCAGACTCAGCTGTACCACATGGACATGGGAGCCGAAGGCCGAATAGATTCTGTTCTGAAGGGAGATAAGAGAGATGGGGAAGGACTCCTCCCACTCATTACTCAGATGGGTAACGCTCCCCTTGAGCTGCACCAGAACCGTGACAAAGGGATCTCTGCTGACCTTCAGCCCCGCATGCCGTGCAAGGGTGGGAATCTGGGAGGGATTGGGGATGGTATCATAGATCAGGCTTGTCAGAAAATTGGTTTTCAGCTTCGTTCTCTGTTCTGAAATCAGCTCTTCCAGCTGATTGTTCCGCCCCTTGAGCTGGTCAACAAAGAAGTCAAGTGATGAGAAGGCATCTTTCCCGGTGTCCGGAAGTTCCTTCTCCTGACGGATCTTCTCAAGAAGAACAAGGATCGGACGGCTGGAACGGTAGGCCAGAAAGAGCAGGAAGATCAGACTCACGGCCATAATGGTCAGAATCATAATCAGAATCAGCATCGGAATGTAACGGATATTTCTGGTAACCGTATCTACGGGCTGGGAGAGAAGACAGTACCAGCTGCCTGCCTTCAGACCCGACAGATAAACGTCTCCGTCCTTCTCCATCCCTGTCTCCGCCTCAAGGCCGGTCACCGGAGGGACAATATCTCCTGTCATATGAGTCACCGGAACATCCCTGTACCAGATGTCGAGACTGCGGGACTCCACTCCCCCGGGAGCGGACATATAGAGCTCCGGAAATTTACGGGGATCAAGAAGGACCATAACGACCCGTACAGAGACCCGGGATTCACGGTATACATGAAAATAGGGGAGATAGGGCTTTCCGGGATTTCCCCTGCCGTAGATCGGATACTGGGGATAGAAACCGCTGATCCGGATGGACTGAAGAAGATCTATAAATTCCCTCCTGTCCAGCCCCTCTGGGCTGTAGTCGAACCTGTGGAAGTTCTCCAGTGTGGAAACCATATTCTGGGTTATCACGTACTCTCTGGAGGTCTCAAAAATAAAGTAGTCATGAAAGGCAGGATTCAGCAGGGCCTTTGAAATCAGACTGTTGCTCCTCAGAAATGACGCTGCCCCGAAGATTTCATCAGAGGAGAAAAGATCGGGGTTGGAGATCAGTGAGATCACATCATCATTGGTAAGAAGCTGAATGGAGAGCCTTTCAGCCTCGGCCAGTCCCTGATCCAGCTTTTCAGTCAGCTGGTTGAGCTTCCAGAGGTTCTCCGACTCAACCCTCTTGTACTCCAGATTGTAGGTAATCAGGTAGATCAAAACCCCCATAACCAGGGGGGCCACCAGAGAGAGGAGATAGAAGAAGAGGTACTGTTTTACAAATCTTTTTTTTCCCGGCAATGCCATCTCTTTCCTTAACTGAAACTGCCGGAATCGAGAACAATCTCTGAACCGGGCAGATGATTGTATTCCAGCATTTTCTCCCTGTAAAGAATTTTCAGATTTTTCCCTTCTGAGCCGGCGGTCAGGCATGATCCTCCCGAAGCGCAACGGATGCGCAGCTTCTCCAATGCTCCTTTTTCCCAGGAGAGGTCGGCGGTAAATCCGCCTCTCAGGGCGGCTCCCGTAAGCTGTCCCTGCGTCCAGGACGACGGCAGGGCCGGAAGAATCCGTATTGTACCCTTTGAGCTCTGTATCAGCATTTCAATAATAGCCGCGGCACCACCGAAATTTCCGTCGATCTGAAAGGGCGGGTGGTCGCAGAACAGGTTCGGCAGAGTGGAACCGGTTAATAGAGATCTCAGATTTTTCCCGGCCTCCTCTCCATCACCCAGACGGGCCCAGAAGTTGATGATCCACGCCCGGGACCATCCGGTGTGGCCTCCGCCGTTTTCAAGCCTCCTGCGGATCGACTTCTCCGCCGCAGCGGCCAGATCGCTTTCCGGTTCAATCTGGTGTCCAGGATAGAGGGCAAAAAGGTGGGAGATATGCCGGTGTCCCGGCTCGGGTTCATCATACTCTTCCATCCACTCCAGAAGACGTCCATCTGAACCTGTCCCCATGGGAGGCAGTTTTGCCAGAAGTGCGGCGGAACTCTCTACGGCTTCCTCCTCCCCCAGCTCCAGAGACCAGTCCCGGTACCCGGAGATCAGTTCATGGAGAATCTGGGAGTCCATGGCAGGGCCCTCGCAGATCCTGGCGGCCACACCGCTCTCAAGGAGATAGGTGTTCTCCGGCGAGACTGAAGGACTGGTCACCAGCTTACCGTCTTCGGCGGTAATGAGGAAATCCTCAAAGAAGAGAACGCACTCCCTGAGCACGGGATAGAACTTCAAAAGAAACTCTCTATCCCGGGTAAAGTCATGGTGTTCGATCAAATGGAGGCAGAGCCAGGCTCCTCCCAGACACCAGAAGGTGGCAGGCATCCAGTGGTCCTGGGGAGCGGTGTCTCCCCACAGGTCCGTGTTGTGATGGGCCGTAAATCCCCGGCATCCGTACATGGACTCTGCGGTGACCCTGCCATTGGGAATCATTCTGAGGATGTGATCAAAAAGGGCCCTGTGGCAGTCGCCCAGACCGCAGGGTTCGGCGAGCCAGTAGTTCATCTGTGTATTGATATTGATTGTGTACTTGCTGCCCCAGGGTGGTGCATCGTGGGGGTTCCAGATTCCCTGCAGGTTGGAGGGCAGTGTACCGGGCCGGCTGGAAGAGATCATCAGATACTTTCCGAAGTTCAGATAGAGGGGGATCAGGGCTGTGTCATCACACCCCTCCTTCAGAGCCCCAAGCCTTCTGGAAGTCGAAAGTGTTTCACAGTCTTCTCCGGCGGCAGAGAAACTCAACTCCGTTCTGCCGAAGAGAGCGCTGTAGTCCTCAACATGCTCCTTCAGCAGACTCTCCCAGCTCCTGCCGGCGGCCCGGTCCAGATCTTCCAGCATCTTTTGCTCATAGTCCTTGTCAAAAAAGGATGTCCGGCAGGCGACAAGGATCAGCACCTCCTGGGCGTTCCGGACAATGCAGTGGTCCCCCAGAAACTCCATTGTTCCGCCGACAGGAACAATCCGTGCACCCGCAGCAAAGCGGACAGCCCCCTCCCCGGCTCCCTCTGACCTGAGAACAAGAGCAGTTTCCCTGTCAGACTCACCGTCAGCCCCACCATCCGATCTGCCGGAGAATGCGGTAAGGCCGCTTCGGCTGAAGCGCCCGCTGAAGTTCAGGCTCCCGGAGCTGTCACAGATAATCCGGCTGACAAAACAGCCCGCAGGGGCCGATACAAAGTGCTCCCTGAGAGTCTGTATACCATTCCTGGTAAAGGAAACCGTAACAACGGCCTCTTCCAGGTCCAGCTTTCTAAGATAGTCTTCCGGAACGGGCTCAGCCTCCCCCGGAAGTCCTCTGCCGGGACGGTTCAGATCAAAGTTAAGAGTAAACCTTCCCAGGGGCTGGTAGACCGACTCGCTTTCGGGCGTACCCGCCATGGCATAGAGAGCCGTCTGTTCGGCGAGGTCAGGCCTTCCCTCCCTGATCAGCTTCCGGATTTCCGGCAGCCGGCTCAGGGCATCGGGATTGTTCCGGTTCCGCGGCCCGCCGCTCCAGATGGACTCCTGGTTGAGATCAAAGGTCTCCTCCATCAGCCCACCGGAGATCATGGCTCCCAGGGCGCCGTTTCCAAGGGGAAAAGCCTCATTCCACTCTGACGCCGGACTGTTTTCATAGATTACTTTTTCAGGATTAAGATCAACCCTCATTTACACTCCCGGTTAGAAAAGAAAACGGTTTCAGGGATCTGAAACCGCTCTGTTCAAGTCCCCCCTGGAAGGCGGGGACTCTCTTTATTGTAATGAGATTCAGCAGTAAATGATATTATCTGCCGAAGTTGGCCTGGAACTCTCTGGCTCTGTCGGTAACAACCTGACCGCCCTGTTTATACCAGGTTTCAACAAACTCATCGAAGGCATCCAGGGGAAGAACACCCAGAATGATCTTTGTCACATACTCCTGATAGAGTTTGTGGCTCTGGATATCGGGGTATCCCTCATAGATGCTGACAGGCAGAATCTGACCGGCAACGGGCTTGGAGCTGCTGTCCAGAAGGATCTGGCTCAGCTGGTCTGTCAGATACCTGGTTGTGGGATCATCGATGTACTTGAAGTACTTGGTGATGTTGATCTCGGGGCTCTCCATGAAGGTACCGAAGTAGGGAGCTCTTCTGTTCAGATCGGGGGCGGTGAACTTTCTTTCTCCATCGACAACCTCGATATTATATCCCTCAAACCCTCTGGCGCAGTGATCGATGTATTCGGGAGAGTTGACATATTCGATCAGCTTCAGACTGTTAATAATCTGCTCTTCGCTCTTGTTGGCCACACAGAAAATGGGGTTTCTGTAGGTTCTGGCGGAGTAGAATCCCTCATAACCGGGAGCCTTCAGAGCAGGAAGATAAACCAGTTCGAAATCCTCGTTGATCTGTTTTGCATCTGTAATGTTGTCTCTCAGCCACAGGGCGTTATAGAAGAAGGAACCTACCTGGTCTGAGGTGATCTTGGCCATCCATCTTTTCTTGGAGTTGACCATAATCTCGGGATCAATCAGACCCTTCTCATAGAGTCCGCGGATCCATGCAACGGCAGCCTTCATATTGGGTGTTACCGCAGAGTAGGTCAACTGACCGTCATACATGTCCCATTCGGGGTATCCTTCGATCATGGCTACACCGAAGGGAGCCCACATATGGTCCCACCAGCGCAGAGCCTCGCGGCCGCTGACAGGGAACTCGTCATTGGGATCACCGTTTCCATTGGCATCCTGATCCTTGAAGGCCTGAAGAACCGCTTCAAATTCGTCAATGGTTGCGGGGACATCCATTCCCACTCTATCGAGCCAGTCCTTACGGATCATACCCATGTTGGCAAGATCGTCCCAGACCTGGGGAATGTAGTAGATTCTTCCGTCAGGAGAGTTGGCACGTACCATGTCCCATACTTCATCGGGAACTGAGTTCCAGATATTGGGAGCATACTCGGGGAGAAGGTCCGTCAGGTCAGCAATGGCGCCCTGATTTGCCAGATCGTACTCAATGCCGTTCCAGGGGAGAAAGATGTCGGGCATGTCGCCGCTGACGATTCTCAGCTGCAGGTCCTGAATATACTGGGCTCCGCCGTTCCATGTTCCCTGGGGCGAAGTGAAGCTGATGCCGAAGTTCTCGGCCAGATCCTGAGCCTGGAAGTGATCCTTTCCCATTTCGGGAAGCTCGTAGGAGTCGTTCCACCACTCCAGCCACACGACACCGTCTTCAGATGTGCCGCTTCCACTGTCCTGACTTCCTGTAGCGAAGAGAGGAACAGAGATCATCAGTGCTGCTGCGCACAGAAATAATACCTTTTTCATAAGGCCTCCTTGATTATCTTAAAGGAACTTGTGTCCTTTGTATGCTTATTGTCAGCCCTTTACCGAACCGAGCATGGCGCCCTTGGCGAAGTACTTCTGGATAAAGGGGTATGCGATGATAATGGGAATCGTCGCAAATATAATGGTCGCTGCCTGAAGAGTGCTGGGACTGGTCAGAGTGGCCACCATGGCGGAACCTCCGCCCTCGTTCTCAGCTGATGAGAGCATGTTCCGGATGATGATCTGCAGGGGCTGCAGATCGGCCTTGCGGATAAAGAGCATGGGGTGCATGTAGAGGTTCCAGTAGTTCACCGCATAGAAGAGCCCCAGAGAAGCCAGTGCCGCCTTGGACAGGGGAAGGTAGATCCTGAAGAGGATGGTAAACTGACCGGCACCCTCCATGGCCGCCGCCTCCTCCATCTCATCTGGAATCTGACGGAAGAATGTCCGCATGATGATCACGTTCATCTCCACAATCAGGTGGGTAATGATCAGGGACCAGAGGGAGTTCATAAGACCGTAGTCCTTCACCGCGATAAAGTAGGGAATGATGGGATAGCGGAAGATAAAGCAGAACACCACCAGGAACATAATGATCCGGGCAAAGGGAAAACTGCTCTTGGACAGGGGATAGGCGAAGACAGCCGAAAAGAGAAGACTCAGAAATGTACCCCCAATGGTAACAACAATTGTATTTCTGAGTCCCTTCCAGAGTCTGTCGGAGCTGAGGATTTTCTCCCATGACTCTGTGTTGAACCCCTTGGGAAGAAGGACTACATCTCCCTTGTTGGCATGAAATCCCTCTGAGAAGGAGATGGCCAGCATATTGAAGATGGGGAAGAGACAGATCAGGGCAAAGGTTGTGAGAAAGACAAAAAAGATGCCCACAAGCACCCTGTCGGAAAAGGGGGATTTAATATGCTTCATTACCACACCACTCCTTCACCGGTAAGTTTTTTAGAGAGCTTATTGCTCAAAACAACCAGTATCAGACCGACAACAGACTGGAAGAGTCCGATGGCCGTAGTCAGACTGTGCTGTCCCTGGGTGATCCCCACACGGAAGACGAAGGTATCGAAGATATCTCCCACCTCCAGGGTCATGGGTTTCAAAAAGACATAGATTCTGTCGAATCCCTGGGTCATGAACTGCCCCAGCTTCAGCATAAGCATGATGATCACCGTCTCCATAATGCAGGGCAGTGTGATATGCCAGATCTGCTTCCAGCGGTTGGCGCCGTCGATCTTGGCGGACTCATAGAGAGCCGGATCGATGGAGGACATGGCTGCAATAAAGATAATGGCGCTCCAGCCGGACTCCCTGTAGATGGTGGCCGATGTTACGATGGTCCGGAAGTACTGGGAGTACTGCAGAAAGATAACCGGATCATTTCCTGTGGCCTTGACCATTCGGTTGATCATTCCGTTAAGCCCCAGCAGTTCCTCGGCGAATCCCGCGATAATTACCCAGGAAAAGAAGTAGGGAATATAGATGGCGGTCTGAATAAATCCCTTGTACTGCTTGTTCCTGAACTCATTCATCATCAGAGCGATAAGAATGGGGAGGGGGAAGGTGAACACCAGAGTGTAGACTCCCAGTACCAGGGTGTTTCTGAATATCTTATAGAAGTCGGGGTACTGAAAAAGGTACCTGAAGTGCTTCAGCCCCACCCAGGGACTCTCCCAGAACCCCCTCAGGATCTGGTAGTCCTGAAAGGCTATAAGTGATCCCGCCAGGGGTATGAATCTGAACATTATAAGCCAGATCACACCGGGCAGA
Organism: Spirochaeta sp. UBA5339; assembly: GCA_002408085.1. Lineage (GTDB taxonomy): Bacteria > Spirochaetota > Spirochaetia > DSM-2461 > DSM-2461 > Oceanispirochaeta. The sequence continues at coordinate 134,874 of DHQL01000007.1, read as the reverse complement.
ACCATGATTAAAAGTGCTCCGTTATGGCCCATCCATCCCGAAGACTTGAGTTGGTTTTTCATCAAGCGTCCTCACATTGAAATATGAGCTGATCATAGACAGGTGTTGACTAAACCGTAAATTGGAAAAAAAATTTCCATTGGAATTTTCTTAGGCTATAGATTCCCTCTGAATGTCATCGTAGAATCTTCGGGACTATCGAAGGAGTTTTTTACCGTGGAAAAAAATAATTATTCTTCTGACTATATAAAAGGGGCCTACCCCTGGCAGCCTGACAACGGAGACGGAACCTATAATAACCCCGTACTCTTTGCCGACTACTCGGACCCCGATGTGATCCGGGTGGGAGAGGATTACTACCTTACAGCCTCCAGCTTCAACCAGTCTCCGGGACTTCCGGTTCTCCACTCAAAGGACCTGGTCAACTGGACCATTATCAGCTATGCCATTACTCAGCCCCCGGGAGTCCGGTACGAAGAGATGCAGCCGGGCTGCGGTGTCTGGGCCCCTGCCATCCGCCACCATGATGGCAAGTTCTGGATCTTCTTCCCCATGCCCGATGAGGGGATCTTTGTAACAAATGCGGAAAATCCCGCAGGCCCCTGGGCAGAACCCTGGTGTCTTCAGGAGGGAAAGGGTCTGATCGACCCCTGCCCCCTCTGGGACGATGACGGAACGGCCTGGCTGATCTTCGCCTATGCCAAGTCCCGGTGCGGCATCAAGCACAAGCTCCATATGCGTCCCATGAGCCCCGATGCAAGGAGCCTGACCGGCCCCGGTAAGATCGTCTTTGACGGAACAGCCGACCACCCCACACTGGAAGGACCGAAGATGCACAAATTCGACGACTACTACTATATCTCCGCTCCCGCCGGCGGCGTCCCCCGGGGATGGCAGGTTGTTCTCCGTTCCAAAAACATCTACGGACCCTATGAGGAATCAAAGATAGTCCTGGAGCAGAACGGCAGCATTATCAACGGTCCCCATCAGGGAGCCCTGGTAGACGATATTGAGGGGGACTGGTGGTTTCTTCATTTCCAGGAACACCAGCCCTACGGCCGGATCTGCCACCTCCAGCCGGTACAGTGGAAGGACGGCTGGCCCATGGCCGGAGAGCTCAGTGAAAAAAGAAGCTCCGGCAGGCCCGTTCTGAGACACGCAAAGCCCGCGGGCTCTTACGGGATCACGATGCCTCAGACAAGCGATGAGTTTGATTCACCGGAACTGGGTCTCCAGTGGGCTGCCCAGGGCACACTGAAGCCCGAATACTATAGTCTCACAGACCGGCCCGGCCGGCTCCGCCTCAACGCCGTGCATAGGGGAAAGTCGGAGCTCCACACCGCACCCCATGTGATGATTCAAAAGACCCCCTGCCGGACCTTTACCGTAGAGACGGAAATCGACTTTCATACGGAAACCGATGGCATGGAGGCGGGCCTGGCGGTGCTTGGACTCTCCACAGCATCCCTCGCCCTGCACCGGGAGGATGGAAAGAACCAGCTGATCCACCGTCTGGATGATGAACTGTTTATGAGCGAACCTATTACTGTGGAAGGCCCGGTAAAACTGGTCCTCAACTTCGGCAACGGCGGCTTCTGTCAGTTCGGATACAGAGAGGGAGAGGGGACTGTCTGGTTCGGCCCCTCCTTTCAGGCCCGTGAGGGCAAATGGATTGGTGCCAGAGTGGGCCTCTACTGCACAGCACTGGGCCCCCTTCCCATAGACGGGTATGCCGACTTCGGCTACTTCCGCTTTTCCTGAAAGGTTCCGGAACTGGAGGATGACAATGATTAAAGAGTATCTTGAAAAAATCAACAGGGTGATTGAAGTGGGACGGTATAAGGATGACTGGGCCTCGCTGGCCGAATACCCCGCAGCCCGATGGTTCGGACAGTCCAAGTTCGGAATCTTTATCCACTGGGGTCCCTACTCTGTTCCGGCCTTCGGAAGCGAGTGGTATCCGAGGAACATGTACCTTGAGGGCAGCGTCGAGTACGACCACCATATCAAGACCTACGGTCCCCATAAGGAGTTCGGCTATGCCGACCTTATCCCCCTCTTCAAGGGTGAGAACTTTGATCCGGGCAGATGGGTCTCCCTCTTCAGGGAGGCCGGGGCCAGATACATTATGCCTGTTGCCGAACACCACGACGGCTTTCAGATGTACGAATCGGAAATCTCCGAATGGAACGCAGCCAGGATGGGCCCCTGCCGGAATATTCTGGGAGAGCTGAAGGAAGCTGCGGAGAAGGAGGATATGGTCCTCTGCACCTCAAGCCACCGGGCGGAGAACTACTTCTTCTTCGGTGGAGGAAGAACCTTCGATTCGGGCCTGGACTTCGACGGGTACCGGGAACCCTACGGTTATGCAGCCGGAATCTACTCCATGCCGGAGCACCATCAGGGCACCCACAATATCTACTCTCCCGGTCCTCCTTCTGAACATCTTGAAGACTGGCTTGTCAGAACCTGCGAAATCATCGACCGCTACCAGCCCAGTGCACTCTACTTTGACTGGTGGATTCAGAACATGTCCTTCAAGCCCTACCTTAAAAAGCTTGCTGCCTACTACTACAATCGGTCTGTGGAGTGGGGCAAGGAGGTTGTTCTCAACTACAAGTACGACGCCTTTGCCCGGAACACAGCGATCTACGATGTGGAGAGAGGCCAGCTTGAGGGGATTAATCCCCGGCCCTGGCAGACGGACACGGCCATTGCAAGAAATTCCTGGTGCTACACCGAGGGCAATGAGTTCAAGTCTCCCGGGGAGCTGATTACCATCCTGATCGATGTGGTCAGCAAGAACGGCAACCTGCTGCTCAATGTGGGCCCCAGGTCCGACGGAACCATCTGCGCCGAAGAGGAGCATGTCCTGAAGGAGATCGGCAGCTGGCTGAGGAAAAACGGTGAGGGGATCTACGGAACAGAGCCCTGGATCAGCTTTGCAGAGGGCCCCAACCGGACCGGAGGGGGCGCCTTTACCGAAGGAAGTCTGCCGGTCTACGGCCCATCTGATATCCGCTTTACCTACAGTGCCCCCTGGCTCTACGCCTTTGTCCTCAAGTGGCCTGAAGACGGAAAGGTCAGCATCAGGTCCCTTGGACTTCACAGTGAGCTGATGAAGGGGCATGTGGAGAGTGTGGAGATACTGGGAGAGCCGGCCAAAGTCTACTTTAAAAGAGAGGAGAATGCCATGAAGGTTATTCCCTCCGAGCCTGTCCGGTCAGGATATCCTGTCTGTCTGAAGATCAGGATTGATTGAGAATGGAATGTTTATGCCCCGGCTTCCGGGGCATTTATGCTTCAGTCTACGGCCCAGCCGTCGTCGAGGAGATCCTCAAGACTCCAGTACTCAAAGGTACGGCCGTCCCGGTTGTCTTTGATACAGTAGGGCAGTCCCATAACGGCTTCCGATGAGTCTTCTGCGTTCTCAACTCTGTTGTTCTCCCGGGTGGTGACACCGTGTTTTCCGGATAAATGCTTCATGCATACTCCCTCGGGAAAGAGATCACCCTGTCCGAGAATATCCTTTGTTTTCATCCGGGTCTTTAGAGACCAGTTCCTGCAGTAGTAGGCCTTGCAGTCGTTCAGCTTTCTGGCCGAAAGCTTATCATTAAGAAACTCATAGACCTCATCCATGGACTTAAAGGTGTTGAACTGGTCAATATCCTCTGTGTTGAAGTCCAGATAGAAGTGATCAATCAGCATGGCAAACACGCCGAAGAGGTTCTGTCTTCCGAAGAACTGACCTGTTGCGTTTACTCTGTCCAGGAAAAGATGGACTGTGCTTTCTTCGCTTTCCAGAATGATGCCGTGATTCTGCTGCAGATACTGCTGCACAGTTCTCCATCCAATCTTCCTGGACTGAATCAGACGGTTCTCCATCATCATAAAGCTGATCCTGACGGCCCACTTCCGGGGGGACATCTCCATCCACTCCATCCGGTCACGTACTTTAATACCGTATGCCTCTTCGACCTTCTCCAACAGTCCTGCAAACAGAGGGATTCCCTGGGAACTGTCGTAACACCCGTCAATAAGCTCGATAAAGCTGTCTGACTCATTGAAAGAATTTTCAACATCCGGAAGATGTGAAATCAGCAGCTCTTTAATCTCAGAACACTCAATTTTTACTTTCTCTGCGGTCATAATTAAGACTCCGGTTTTTAATTGGAATTTAATAATTCACAGATATGATACCACTGGTATTGTCTCCAAACAAGTTTTTTTTATCGATAAAAATGAAGCACTGTTACAGGCAAAAAAAAGGTACCTGCCGCAGCAGATACCTTGAATCACTTTATCCTTACGGCGGTCAGCCGCCGAGATAAGCCTTTTGAACATCCTTGTTGGCACTCAGCTCCTCAGAGGTACCTTCGGCGATAATCTCACCGGTGTCGAGAACATAGCCCCGGCTGGCGAAATCCAGGGCAACCTTGGCATTCTGCTCAACCACAAGAATGGTTATGCCCTTCTTGTTCAGCTCCTTCAGAGCCCGGAACATCTCATACATAAGAACAGGTGCCAGCCCCATTGAGGGTTCATCGAGCATGATAAACTTACAGCCTGTCATAAGTGCCCGGCCCACTGCCAGCATCTGCTGCTCACCACCAGAGAGAGATTCGGAGCGCTGCTTTCTACGCTCATAGAGGCGGGGAAAGAGAGAGAAGATCTGATCCTTTGTCTCACCGATAAACTGGGTGTCATTCCTTACGGGATAAGAGGCCAGCTCCAGGTTCTCCATTACCGAGAGGTTACCGAAGATATGACGCCCTTCGGGAACAAGGACCATCATCTGATTCTGTACCAGGAGATGGGGCTCGGTGCCCAGTATGGACTCACCGTCAAAGAGGATGTCCCCCTCAATAACCTTTGGAGCATCGGGCTGAGGAAGCCGGGAGAGACTCAGGAGAGTGGAAGTCTTTCCTGCTCCGTTTGAGCCGATCAGAGTAACAATCTCACCCCTGTCGATATTAAAGCTGAGACCGTGAAGGGCCTCGATATTTCCGTATTTGACTTTCAGGTCTTTTACTTCGAGCATCATATAGCGCCGTCCCCCAGATATGCTTTGATTACTTCAGGATTATTCTGAATCTCTTCGGGAACCCCGTCTGCGATCTCCTGTCCGAAGTCAATAACCTTGATCCTGTCACAGAGGGACATGATGACCTGCATCTGGTGCTCAATCATCCAGATGGTAATATTGAAGGTCTCATGGACCCACTTGATATAATCGATCAGCTCTACAACATCGGCGGTACTGAGTCCCGCCGCGGGCTCGTCGAGCATCAGCAGCTTGGGGCCCAGAGAGAGGGCCCGGGCGATCTCAACACGTCTCTGAATACCATAGGGAAGACTTGAAGGTCTCTCATGGGCCAGATCGGTGAGCTTGAAGACCTCAAGAAGCTCCATGGCCTCTTCGGTGATCTCTTTCTCCCGGGTCTGGTACTTTTTTGTCTTGAAGAAAACGTCTATCAGATTATATCCCAGCTTGAAGTGGTGGGACATTTTGATATTCTCCAGTACGGTCATGTCCTCCCAGAGACGGATATTCTGAAAGGTCCGCCCGATCTGACGGGAGGCTACATCGTGGGGAGCCATTCCGTTGATGACCTCTCCATTGTAGTTTATCTCACCCATAGAGGGATTGTAGAATCCGCTGACCAGATTGAAGACAGTGGTCTTTCCGGCGCCGTTGGGACCGATCAGACCATAGATCTTGCCGTCTTCCAGCTCATAGTTGAGGTTGGATACGGCGGTCAGTCCGCCGAAGCGGTGGGTCATATCGTTTATTTTCAGCAGGCTCACAGGTCCCTCCTTTTGAAATAGGGCTTCAGTTTGGGGAAGATGTCAGTCAGCTCCCTGTTGCCCATCAGTCCCTCGGGGCGGAACTGCATCAGCAGAATCAGCATCAGGGGAATGATAACCCACTTGAGAATCTGCAGAGGCCTCATTACCTCGAGAAGAAAGGTAAAGACCACAGCCGACAGAACGGAACCGCTTAAGGAACCCATTCCTCCGAGGTAGACCATCACCAGGCACTCTGTGGACTTCATGATATTGAAGGACGAGGGATTGATAAATCCGAGAACATGGGCAAAGAGTCCGCCGGCGATTCCCGCCAGTCCCGAGGAGACCATAAAGGCAACGATCTTCATGTTGTTGGTGTTTACACCCATAATCTCCGCGGAGATCTCATCATGACGGATGGAGGAGATCCCCTTTCCGAAGGTCGATCGCATCAGACGTCGGATAAGGAAGACCGACAGGGTTGAGAAGACCATGGTCCAGATCAGTGTAAAGGGGAGATCAGCCACATCCTCCATGGCGTAGATGGTGGTCTTCATTCCCATAAAACCTCTGGAGCCGCCGATAAACTCAAGGTTGTTTACCAGGGATACAAAGATAAAGTTGGCAGCGATGGTGATGATTGCCAGATAGTCATCCCTTGTTTTGAAGGAGGGGATGGCCACCAGAAGACCCGCAAAGGCCGCGACAATTCCGCCGCCTATAATCACCAGGGGAAAGAGAAAGACTGCCGATGAGGGGGGCAGCAGGGGCGCTCCCAGCCAGGGGCTCTTTGTAAAAAAGAGAACCGACAGGATCGAGGAGGTATAGGCTCCAACCAGCATAAATCCGCCGTGTCCGCAGGAAAACTCTCCCATATAACCGTTTACAATATTCAGACTGGCAGAGAGTATGATATTGATCCCGATAAACATCAGAACAGTCTGGATATACTGGTTGATAACACCCCCCAGTACCAGGCCGAGGATAATCAGAGCTCCCCCGCCCAGAACAGCGGGCCACAGGTTTATATGTTTCTTGTTTACAAGAGTGATTGCATTGTCCATGGGAACTCCTAAATTTTTGTGCTCTTGGCCACACCGAAAAATCCCGTCGGTTTAACCGACAGAATAACCAGTAGGATTACAAAAGCAATAAGGTCTTTGTAGCTTGAGGGGAAGAAGGCCACTACAATGATTTCAATAAATCCCAGGATAAACCCGCCCAGGAAAGCTCCCTTGATATCTCCGATTCCCCCTACTACGGCGGCGATAAAGGCCTTCCAGCCGATGATCATACCCATATAGGGGTCCAGTACGGGATAACTCATTCCGAAGAGGATTCCCGCAACAGCCGCAAGGGATGAACCGAGAATAAAGGTAAAAGTAATAATCCTGTTGAGGGGAATACCCATCAGGGGAATTGCAAATTTATCGTAGGAAACAGCCCGCATGGCCATACCGATTTTCGTTGAGTTGACAATCAGGTTCAGCAGTGCGAAGGCCAGTACTGCAGTCACAATTACGATGATCTTATAGTTTGTCAGACTTACACCGGCAAACTGGAAGACAATCTTGCCGAACATATCGGGGAATCTTCTGGAACTGGCACCAAGTACTGCCAGGTTACCGTTCTCCAGAATAAAACCAAGCATCAGAGCGGTAATAACTACATAGAGCCTGTGGGCTCCTTTTTTTCTCAGGGGTCTGTAGGCGACTCTCTCAATAAAGAGTCCGAGGCCGGAGGTTGCCACCATGGTAAGAATCATGGTCAGTCCGAAAATAATGGGACCGGGCATACCGGCAAGGTTTCCCAGAAACCAGGAAGCAATAAAAAAGGCAAAGTAGCATGCCATCATAAAGATATCGCCGTGGGCGAAGTTGATCAGTCTCAGAACACCGTAAACAAGGCAGTATCCAAGAGCAATCATGGAATAGAAACTGCCCCACTGGAGTGCGTTAAACAGGTTCTGTAATAGGGTTGAAAACAAAACGGTTCTCCTTCTTTTATTAAATAAGTCTCCGGGCCGGATACCCGGGGGGCAGGCCGGGCCGGAGTCTCTTTAACGCTTATAAATTATGGCTGAAGGTTTGCAACGAACTCGAATTCGCCGGCGTCATTAACTTTTACTACAACAGCATCCTTGATGGGGTCACCTTCGGGAGTGAAGGTCATATTACCGGTAATACCGGGGTAGGATGTGATGGCGGTCATAGCATCTTTAATAGCGACTCTGTCGGCCTTGAGGTCACCGGTAAGTCCGGCATCCTGAATGGCCTGAAGAACGATGTTAACAGCGTCGAAGGAGAGAGCGCCGACATCGTCGGGAACATAACCGTACTTGGCGTTGTATGTATCGATAAACTCTTTTGTAGCACCCTTGGCACCGGCAGCGGCGTAGTGTGTTGTGAAGTAGTAGCCCTTAACGGCACCTTCGGAGAGTTTTACGAGGTCAGCAGAACCCCAGGAGTCGGAACCCATAACGGGCTTGTCCCAACCAAGGTCTTTGGCCTGGGGAACGATCATGGCAACCTTGTTGTAGAAGCTGGGCAGGTAGAGGAGCTCGGCATCAGAAGCTGCAATTTTTGTCAGCTGAACTGAGAAGTCCTGGTCTTTCTGACCATAGCTTTCGAAGGCAACAACAGATCCGGGACCGTTGATGGCTTCCCAGGAGTCCTTGAAGAGACCCGCAAGGGTCTTGGAGTAGTCATCTTCCAGGTTGTACATGATGGCAGCTTTCTCAACACCGAATTCGGAGTCGGCAAACTTAACCGCAACGGGAGCCTGGAAGGGGTCCAGGAAACAGGCTCTGAAAACAAAGGGTCTGTCCAGAGTTGTGTTGGGGTTTGTTGACCAGGGGCTGATCAGGGGAGTTCTGTTGTCGTTGGCAACCTGACCGGCGGGGATGGCGCGGCTGGATGTGTCAGGACCTACAATGGCAAGAACCTGGTCCTGCTCGATCAGCTTGTAAGCGGCACTTACAGCGGATTCTGCTTTAAGCTCATTGTCCACATAGATAAAGTCGAGCATGTATTTCTCACCGCCCACTTCCAGTCCGCCTTCACCGTTGATCTGTTCTTTGATGATCTCCGCGGCAAACTTGGTACCTTCACCGACCTTGGGGCTGTCGCCTGTCAGGGGGATGTTAAATCCGATCTTGATTACCTTTTCATCACTCTGTCCGTTAGCAAACAGAACGGTAGGCATCAGCAGAAGAGCTGCTGCAACAACAGCCAGTAACGCTTTTCTCATTTCATTTCTCCTAAAGATAGTTTCACTGGATAAATGAAATGCAATAACTGTACCAATTAGTAAAAGCATATTTATCGAAAATTAACAAAAGCTTTGTGACTAATGATTTTATCAAGACATTAGACTGAAAATAACGGATTCTTATCAATAAACACATATTTATACGAAAAACATGAAATATAAAGTATTCCTACATTGCGGTGCTTTCATTTCTTTTTTTTACCTGAAAGTAAAATGAGGTTTTTCATATATTAGATTTTCATATATTTCAGATCTTGAACTTCAGAACCAGGTCCTGAAGGGTGCCCATACTCACTCTGTTCTGTTCAGCAGAAGTGTTGATAATCCTGGAAGAGGAGCTGATCTCCTGAATCCCCCCTGAAATCTCACGGAGAGAGAGGTCCAGAGAGCGGCTCATTGCCACAAGGGCATTCATATTACTCATAATGGAGCCGTTGATCTCGTCCACCTCACCGGTGCTGGATTTAACGGTCTCGGTGATCTGCCTGATATCCCCCAGAGCCTTTACGATCTCATTGCTGCCGCCGATCTGTTCGGCCACGGCATTCTTCATATCATTCATAACCCCGCTGAGCCGGCCCACAGAGTCGTCCACCTGGGAGAAGGAGGCATCCGCAGCCTCTGCCATGGTCTTCACCTCATGGATATCCGAGGTTATCCTGGCCAGGAAGGCGGAGATGGCAGAAGACTGATTGGACGAAGTTTCCGCCAGTTTTCTGATCTCATCGGCAACAACCGCAAATCCCTTTCCCGCCTCCCCCGCATGGGCTGCCTCTATGGCGGCGTTCATGGCCAGAAGGTTGGTCTGGCTGGCAATATTCTTTATTATCTGGTTGGCCTCTGTAAGCTGGCTGGAATCATCACTGATGGCGGTAATTTTGCTGTTCACATTCTGCTGCAGCCCCTTGCCGTCCCTTGAAACGGTGGCCAGATTGTTGAAGGTCTCCACTATCTCGATAATCTGCCTGTCGATGTCGGAGAAATTCTTCAGCATCTCTTCTATGGCCGCCGAACTCTCATAGACCGCCGAGGCCTGTTCATTAACAATGCCACCAAGATTTTCCATATGTTCCGATATGGTGTGGATCTGCTGCTGGGTCTCGGAAACTGAACTGAGATTGTCATTCATGCTGTCAGAACTCCTGCCGATATGATCCTCGATCTGAGTAATGGCGGCGGAAGTTTCCTCCAGGTGGGCCTTAAGGCCCTCAAAGGTCTCGAGCATCTCCCTGGTAGACCCCATAATACTGCCCACCATGCCGTTCATAAAGCCGAGAAATCGGTTGAAGTTCACTGACATCTGGCCGAACTCATTGCCCGACCGGCTCTGAATGCGGATCGTCAGATCCCCCTCCCCTTCGGAGAGATTGCTGATAAAACTGTCAAAAGTTTTAATCTCCCTGACGACCCGTCCTCTAAGGACTAACAGAATTCCCCCCGCCACAATCAGAGTAAGGGGCACGGCCCAGAGAAGATGAATAAAACCGCTGTGGCCGATCACATAGGAGGCGATGGCCGTTTCAGCTCCGAAAACGGTAACCGAGCTGAGAAGGGTATTGAGTATGGACTTTTTGTAGACAACTCTCACGGTTCCGATTATTGTGGCGGCCACCGCCGTCACAACAAGACTGAATAATACAAGGGCATTCATATCGTAATCCTCTATTCATTATTATAGATGGCTTACTGAATCGACTTCCAATTAATTATAGTGAGAATACAGACACCGTCCTGCCCGGATGGACAGGACGGCAGTATCTAGAGAACCATCCTGATACTGTCGGAGCCTTTGAGGGCACCAAACAGAGAGTTGCGCTCAGCCTCGGAACCGATGGTCAGCATAAGCTCCAGGGAGAGGAATTTACCATTGCTTTTGGAGTCCTGAAGTGAGAACTCCCTGCCGGCCATAATCAGACCGATATCCCGGACCATATCCTCTTTCTGAACTCCGAAGACCTTGTATCTCCAGACTCTGGGGTATTCGAGCTTGTTTTCTTTCATGGGGAAGATTTAAACAGAGATGGAACAATTATTCCAGTTCTCCCTCCCCTCCTTTCAGCAGAAATCCTCCAGCCGGCAGCCCTTGCGGAACCTTGCCCGTCCCTCCTCGGCCCATAGCCCCAGAAGGGTGCCCGTGAAGGTCATATACATGGTGGTCTCGGTACAGAGGGTTGCAACTGCCGCCCTGCCGATCAGCCTGTCACCACAGTAGAATAGATAGAATTCTCTGTCCGTCTGGATCTTTAGATCCAGGCTGTCTCCCGGATTCTCGAGGATTATGCTCTCTGCCGGGGATTCATAACCGTGGATGCAGCGCACCAGGGAAACCCTGACAGCCCCGCCGGCGGCAGACGATGATTCCATCTGTTCAACCTGGAGCTTCAGAAAGTAGTCGCTGTTATACCAGGCAACAAGACCCGCCCGGCCTTCGAGGCTTCCTGTTTCCAGTTCGGCGGTAAAGGAGCATTCAAACTCCCGCTGTCTGAGGGCAATCATCGTCGGGGTGCCTGTGGGAGCCGACAGTGCCTCCTCTCCGGTCAGGGTCAGATTCCCGTCACTCCGCTTATAGCAGTGTTCCTTCAGAGACCTGACTCTGAGAAAAGGATACTCCTCCAGAGGATGGCTGAAGTCCACGTCCAGAAGGTTTACGGGTTCAGGCTGCGCTTCCAGTTCGGGAAAGTCCAGCTCTACACTTCCGCCGTTACCTATAACAGGCCAGCCCGCCCACCAGCTCACAGGGGCCAGAAAGGTCTCCCGTCCCAGATTGTGGAGATGGGCCCTGCCCGGAGGTCTGATACCGAGAAAGACGGCATACCAGGAGCCGTCATCCAGTTCAATCAGATCCGCGTGTCCCACGGCCTGTATGGGGTGTCCCTTGCGGTAGACATGGGAAAGAATCGGCATCTGCCTGAATTCCGTAAAGCCATCCTCCAGAGAGGGAGAACGGTATACCCGGGCATGGTGGCCCATCTCGGTCCCTCCCTCGGCGATAACCAGGTAGTACCAGCCGTCCTTTTTATAAATATGGGGGGCCTCGGTGGCACAGCGTACCACCCCGTCGCATATATTCTTCAGTGGCTCAAGGAGCTCTCCGGTGTCGGGATTGATCCTTGCACCGAGAATTCCCCTCCTGCCGTAAATCTCACCATTGGAGCTGTAGTAACAGCTGCCGTCTTCATCAAAGAAGAGTGAGGGGTCAATTCCTATGGGGCTGACCGGAAGGGGATCACTCCACTCCCCTGTTATGGAGTCGGAGTGAACAATAAAGTTGCTCGGGATATTCTTGTTGGTTGTGACCATATAGAAACGGCCGTTGTGATGGCGCAGGGTGGGGGCGTAGATGCCTCCGCTGTTTTTGCATCCATCCAGATTGAGCTGGCCGGGTCTTGAAAGAATGGAGGTACAGAACTTCCAGTTCACAAGGTCGGTGCTCGAGTAAACTGCCACTCCAGGCTGATATTCAAAGGTGGATACGGCAGTATAGTAAACTCCATCGGCGAAGCAGATGGAGGGATCGGGATTAAAGCCCTTTATAATAGGGTTGCTGATCAAAGTAAGCTCCTTGAAGATTCAGGCAAAGAATTAATTTCAAAGGATTCTAGCACTTCGGGAAGAATAAATCAGGAGATTCCTAATGATTTCGTATATCGGAAACAAGGGAGTATCAGATTATATACTCTCAATTTTTTTAACATCCTAAAATCAAAATTCTTCACACTACTAATTATTATTCTTGAAAATGGCTAATTCCAGAAACGGAGGCCCAATTGGAAATGTATTGTTCTCATGATTAATAGCACATTGACTGAATTCATTCAATATGCTATTAATCGTAAACACACCAGGCCTTAATCGTAGAATACTTGAACACGCACCTGCAGATATAACAGGTATCTCTCAGTAATTTTTTACAAGGATTAGTTAAGTGAAACAGAAAGTTGCAATTATCATTTTCTCTACATTTATCTCAGTTTTTGCTGTATCAGCGGAGCTTACAGAGATAACAATCAACGGAACTTCAAAAACTAAAGATTCAACAATTCATAAAATTATCGGCTATAGAACAGGAGATGACATTAATCAATCAGCCAAGAGTGAGATAGTCCAGGAACTCCGCAAGTCTGGCTTGTTTGTTAATGAGAAGATACTGGTTGAACTAAATATCAATGAGAATACAGCAGAATTAAAAATTTCACTTCAGGAAAGAGCAACAACCATCCCGATCCCGTTGGTAGCAGTAAGCGGAGATGACTTTAGAGCGGGTATCTTTCTGATTAACAGCAACCTCGCGGGGACCGGAGACAGGCTTCTGTTAGGAGGTATATACGGAACAAACGCCCAGGCGGCAATGATCAACTATATTAATACATACATTGGGGACAGTTCCTTTGATTTCGGAATTCGAAGCAATTTCTCTAACGGGAATACAGAAATTGATCTTAAAGATACAACTTTAGAGTATGACTCTCTTCAGGCAGGTGGAGGTGTTTTCATACAGTACAACTATGATAATTGGTTGTTCTCTGGCGGTGGTGATGCCGGATTTCTTCGCGTTGAAGGTATTCCGGAAATAAAATCAGATACGGTAATATCATTTTCTCCTGTATTCTCAATAGAATTTGATAACCTGACTTATCTTGATTTTTTTCATGACGGACTGAGCAGCAAACTTGAAATGGAAATAGATCTTTACGATGATTCATTTGACAATTCAGTTCTTATAGACTTGAGTTCCGAATGGATGAAATCACTGTGCTCCCGTCTACTTTTAAACACTGAAGTCGAATCATATATTTTTACAGGAGATGGAATTCTAAGCCCGGGAATATCTTCTCCTCTACTCCCGAATACAATTCATGCAGATACAGTGCTACAGGGCTCCATAGGCCTGACAGCGGCTGTATTGGACTTTTCCTGGGGTTATTTAGCATTACCACTAAAATATAATATTGGCTATTATGATGGTCTAAGCGGAGATTCTAAACTGTTTCATGGTCCTTCTACAGGAATCAGTTTGTATCTTAAGAAAGTAGCTATTCCGGCTATCTCATTTGAATACGGCTGGAATATTGAGGCTCAGGATGGTGAATTCCGGTTCAACATCGGTTTCCAATGAACATGAATTAATGATCAGGAAGAACTGGTTCGATTACGTCCCATTTTTTTTGCATCGTAAAGCCTTTTATCAGCTTCTTCGATCATTAAATCGTAGGATTCCGGTGAATTCTGAGCACAAAGGCCAAAGCTCATTGTTACAGATAATCCTACTGCAATTGATCCCCAATTAAAGGATTCTATCTGCTTCCTTATTCTTTCAATGATAATTAAAGATTCTGCATTATCTGATTCAGAAAGAACAAGCACAATTTCTTCCCCTCCATATCTGGCAGCTAGATCACCTTCCCGAACTCCCTCCTGGATGATATTACTTATCTGCTTCAACACCCTGTCTCCAATGGAATGAGAGAAGGAATCATTAACTTGCTTAAAATGATCAACGTCTCCCAGAACCAGGGTCAGATAATGGTTATAACGATGTGCATTGGAAATCATAACCCTAATCTGCTCATCAAAAAACCTTCGATTATATAAACCTGTCAAACCATCTCGAATTGCCAGGTTTCTGACCTCAGTATGTTTAATCTCAAGCTCAAGGCTCATAGCATTCAGTGCTCTTGCCAGAATACCAATCTCATCCCTTGAATCAAGGTTTGTAATCTGCTGACCTTTCAGTCCATCTTTCAAACTATCCGCTATATCAGTGAGCTGCCTTAAAGGGTGGGTGATCCTCTTACCGGAAACAATTCCAATGCCCAGAGCAATCAGTACTGTTGTTAAAAAACCCACTTTCATGGCTGCGATTATGGGTTCAAGGAGAATGCTTTTTTCTTCAGCAAGGGATGGAATTTCAAAAATCCTAATATAGCCGACTACTTCATCATCGATTTTCAGTGAGGTATAAGACCTCGTAATTATGATATTCTCTTTTACTTCTGGTGATCCATCGTACAAGGATAAAATATTGCCATTATAATCAACCAGATGAAAATACGGGTTTAAACCTGGTGTATGTTCATTCCCTTCTGACTGCTGTGTTCTTCTTTCTGAATTGAGAAGACCTGACTCAAATCGAATATAAAAATCATGCTTTTGAGTAAAATCCAATGCAGATTCCCGAGTCCCCCATTTATCACGGTCCTGAATATAAGAGTGTATCTTTCCGGTTACCTCACTGATCAAACGATTTTCAGCTTCATAATTGATTCTGGTAGAAATATAGAGATACTCAAAAACTGTTATCGCAATAAGAACCATCAAACAAGAAGATATAACAAGCAAAGAAATCTTATATTGTAGAGAAATAAAAGATACGATCTTTCTACTCATGTTTTAATTATATCTGACCTGACATTGGTTTACAAAAAATAATAGCCATATCAGGCTGCCCTGCATCAACACAGCATTGGATAAGAAAGACCGCCCGGGCCGAAGCCCGGACGGCGGAAAGGAGTTATTTGAGTCTTTTGCTTCTAATGATAGCAAAGACTCGTTGGAGGACGATAAAGAAACAGAGCAGAGCGGAAAGAACAATCTTGTTCCACCAGGACGAGAGGGTTCCGTTACTCCGGATATAGGTCTCGATAATGGCCTTGATCATGACCCCGAAGAAGGAACCGATGGCGGTTCCAACCCCTCCGGTCAGCAGGGTTCCCCCGATAACCGTCGAGGCGATGGCCTCCATCTCGAAGCCCCGAGCCTGCTCCACAAAGCCGCTGGTGGTGTTCAGGCAGAAGACGAAGCCCGCCAGGGAGGCAAGAAAACCGTTCAGCATATAGGCCTTCAGCTTGGTGCGTCTCACATTGAGTCCCATCAGCATGGCGGACTGCTCATTCCCCCCAAGGGCGAAGACAGAGCGCCCGAATTTGGTGTACTTCAACACATACCAGATCACCAGCAGCGCCGCCAGGGCGATCACCACATTGGGATGGATAAAGGGATAGAGCTTGATGCCCCTCTTGTTCACAACGGCGCCGAAGGGCATGTAGATATTCTTCTTGGCCATATTCAGAAAGGTCTGGTTGGAGAGGATGGCGATCTGCTCAACACTGATCATTGCCGTAAGACCGCGGCAGAAGAACATCCCCGCCAGGGTGACAATAAAGGGCTGAATCTTCAGGTAGGCGATGAGCCATCCCTGAACAAAGCCGAAGACCACACCGAAGACCAGAACCAGGGCTATGGAGGTCCAGGCGCTCATGCCCATCTTCTCCATCATAAAGGCCAGCATCATGCAGACCAGTCCCACCACGGAGCCCACGGAGATATCGATTCCCCCGGTGATAATTACAACTGTCATACCGGCAGCTGCGATGATCAGGGCGGCGTTGTCGATCAGCATATTCATAAAGGTCTGCATCTTCCCGAAGCCCTGACCGCTGTAGACGATAAGACCGATGATATACATCACCACGAAAAGAACAACTGTGACAAAGAGCAGGAAGTCGGGTCCGCTGATTTTTGCCTTAAACCATTTGAGAACATTCATCAGGCGGCCTCCTTTCCGGCGCTTATCTGCTGACGGACCATCCTTATCCACCCCTTAAGCTCTTCTGACTGTATGGAAACGATAATCACAACAACCACGGCCTTGTAGACGGGCAGCTGGTCGGCGGTCACGCCCATGGCGTAGAGACTTGTGGTCAGTGCCTGAATGGTCAGGGCGCCGATCACAGAGCCTGCAAGGGAGAACTTGCCTCCCGCCATATTGTTTCCTCCCAGGGCCACCGCCAGAATGGCATCGAGCTCCATATTGAGACCAATATTATTGGCGTCGCTGGAGTAGATCCGGCTGGAGGAGATAATCCCCGCAAGGGCGGCCATCATGCCGCTGATGGCGTAGCAGAGGAAGATGATAAAGGTTGAGTTGATTCCCACAAGACGTCCCGCCCTGCTGTTGATTCCCACGGTCTGGATATACATACCCAGGGCCGTACGGTTCAGAATCAGATAGGCCAGGACAACAACCGCCGCTGCGATAAATACCGGAGTCGGTACAACCACCTTGGGCAGAAAGCCACCGATGGCCTTGAAGGACTCCATCCTCACATAGATGATCTGCCCCGAGACCATCTTGCCCCCGATCTCCCGGGCGCTGATCAGCTGGGCTATTCCCCGGCCGGCGGTAAAGAGAATCAGTGTGGCCACCATGGCCTGTATTCTCATCTTGGCCACAAGGAATCCGTTAAAGGAGCCGCAGAGTATCCCCGCGACCAGACCCGCCAGAATGCAGAGAAACATGGGGTTGGCATAGGCGTCGTAGCTTGATCCCAAAAGGCGGATACAGACCGCCGCGGCCAGGGCGCTGACGGCGCCCACGGAGATATCGATTCCCCCTGTGGCAATTACCAGGGTCATCCCCACGGCAAGAATCACCAGCTCGCTGGAACGGTTAATGATATCGATGATGTATCCGTAGAGAACTCCGTTCTGTATGGATATGTTAAAGAAAGTCGGTGTTTTAATAATATTTACTATAAGAACCAGTGCCAGAGCCACCAGGGGAAGGAAGAGCCTTGCCCCGGTGATCCTCTTCACCAGTGTGTTTTCATTATGCTTCATAGATCAGACTCCTCCGGCAATGGCTGTCATTACATCGTGCTGACCGATGCCGCTGTTCTTCAGCTCCCCGGTCTTCTCCCGGTCACAGAGTACACAGAGGCGGTCCACGGTCCGGAGCATCTCCTCGATCTCCGAGGAGATAAACATGATGGTCACATTCTCCTCCTCCGAAAGGCGGACAATCAGCTTCTGAATCTCCGCCTTGGTTCCCACATCGATTCCCCGGGTGGGTTCATCGAGGATCAGGAACTCGGGATTGGTGATCAGCCAGCGGCCCAGAATAACCTTCTGCTGGTTCCCTCCCGAGAGCTGCTTCACCAGGGTTTCGGTGGAGGCAGTCTTGATTCTCAGGGTGTCGATAAACTGCTTTGCCAGCTCCATCTGCTTCGCCATGGGCAGCAGGCGGAACATTCCCGTCCGGGCCTGAAGGGCGATCATCAGGTTCTCCCTGACAGAGAGGTCGGCGATAATCCCCTCCTCCTTCCGGTCCTCGGGAAGAAAGGCCATTCCCTGTTTGATGGAATCTATGGGGGCGTGGGCCTTCAGGGGTGATTTCTTGAATTGCAGGTCTCCATGGTCGGGCCTGTCGGCGCAGAAGAGAAGTCTTGCCAGCTCCGAGCGCCCCGACCCGAGAAGTCCCGTCAGTCCCACGACCTCTCCCTTTCTGATCTTCAAATCAAAGGGTTTGATGGTCCCGCTCCTTCCCAGGCCCTCGGCCTCAAGAACCAGATCCGTCTCATCGACCTCACCGGTTTCGGCTGCGGCAGATTTGATCTCCGACAGATCGTCATACTCGTGTCCCAGCATGCTGGCCACCAGTTTAACCCGGGGGAGATCCTCTATCTCATAGGCCCCCACCAGCTCACCGTTTCTCAGGACGGTGATGGTGTCGCAGACCTCATAGACCTGTTCCAGAAAGTGGGTGACAAAGATAATTGCCACTCCGTCGGCCTTCAGGCTCCTCATAACCTCAAAGAGCTTCTTTACCTCGTTATCATCCAGGGAACTGGTGGGCTCATCAAGAATCAGAACCTTGGCTTCCACATCCACAGCCCGGGCAATGGCCACCATCTGCTGTATGGCCACCGAGTACTCTCCCAGGGCCCTGGTGACGGAGAGTTCAAGCCCGACCTTTGCCAGGGCCTTCTCTGCCATACGGTTCATCTTCTTCCAGTTCACCGCACCCCAGGGCAGCAGGGGCTGGCGTCCGATAAATATATTTTCCGCCACAGAGATATTAGGACAGAGGTTGACCTCCTGGTAAACCGTACTGATTCCGTTTCTCTGGGCCTCTTCGGGAGAGTGATTGACTATGGGATTTTCTTCTCCCTCAATCCGGATCTCACCTCCGTCCTTCAGATAGACCCCTGTCAGAACCTTGATAAGAGTACTCTTTCCCGCTCCGTTTTCGCCCATCAGGGCATGGATCTCACCCTTTTTCAGGGTGAAGTCCACATCTTTTAGTGCCTGAACTCCGGGAAACACCTTGTCGATGCTCCGCATAGTCAGGACGGTATCTTTATCCATAGATCCTCCGGGTAACTCCTTTCCACAAACAGCCGGGGGCTCCAATCCCCGGCTTCCGTCTTTCCATTCAGAACAGAAAAAAAGGGTCGCCCCGCAGGGGGCAGGCCCTTTTATTCATATGAAGATCAGTACTGTCTGGTGGGAAGCTTTTCCTCAGCATTGAACATGTCGAAAACCTCTTCAACAACATACATGATCTTGTCTACGGAACCGCCGGCTTCGAGGATCTGAATAATCTCGGCAACACGGGGGCCGTGGAGGGGGTTACACTCAACGGAAGCGTTGATCTCACCGGCGATCATCTTTACAAAGGCTTCGTGGACGGCATCAAAAGAAACGATGATGATGTCCTGTCCGGGAACCTTACCAACGGCCTTGATGGCGTCGATGGCTCCGAAGGCCATATTGTCATTTTCTGCGAATACAACATCTATGTCGGAATAGGCTTTCAGGAAGGACTCCATAACTTCCTGTCCCTTGGCCTGTGTAAACTCACCGGTCTGTTTGGCAAGAAGAGTCAGATTGGGATTGGCGTCGATTCCTTCGGTGATTCCCTGGGTTCTTCCAACCTGAGCAGAAGATCCGATGGTTCCCTGAAGAAGGACACAGTTGATATTTTCACTGTCTCTGCCGATCTTTTTCAGGTAGTTATTCAGCCAGAGGATTCCGTCAACACCTTCCTGGTAGAAGTTGCCGCCGACCCATGCTGTATAGAGGCTGGGATCGGAAACATCCATCATTCTGTCGGAGAGGATTACGGGGATTCCTGCAGCCTTGGCTTCGCCTAAGACTGTTTCCCATCCTGTTTCCACAACGGGAGCAACTACGATGTAGTCCACATCCTGCTGGATAAAGTTTCTGATGGCCTTGATCTGGTTTTCCTGTTTCTGCTGAGCGTCATCGAAGATCAGTTTGTAACCGTTGGCCTCAACAAAGGTGCTCTTGAATGATTCGGTGTTTGCGGTTCTCCAGTCGGACTCGGCTCCGACCTGTGCATAACCTACAGTGATCATTCCATCGTCCGCAGCTGAAGAAGCTTCACTCTGACCGCTTGCGAATGCCATGCTTCCAATGAGTGTCATCAGGGCAAGGCTTGCTGCAAAAATCCTTTTTTTCATTACTTTCTCCTTAAAGTTTGAAGTGATTAAAAAAAGGATAAACCCGGAATTTTCAGGGGTACATGAGTTATATTCCTCTGTTTTTTACAAATTTTACCGGGACCAATAGAGAATGTTGGATTTTTTATGATAGAAAGTGGGAATATTTATGATTCGGTCACCGACTGACGATGAACAGCGGGATCCACTGCCTCCGCCCTGTACTCCCGGGGAGAGATCCCGAAATTCTTCTTGAAAATAAAACTGAAATAGTGGGGATCACTGTAGCCTACCTCATAGGAGATATCGGCGCACTTCATCCGGCTGTTCCTTAGGAGTTCCTTTGCATGTTCCAGGCGTACCGAGGTCAGATACTCGATAAAGGTGACTCCCATCTCCTGGGAGAAGATGGTGCTGAAGTGGTTGGGGCTGACGCTGACATGGGATGCCAGGGAGTTCAGGGAGATATCCTGACTCATAAAGTTCTCATTTATATAAGTACGGGCTTTCTCGATACGTGAGCTGTTCTGCACGTTCTCATCCCTGAACCTGATCCACGACTCAAGCACCGGTTCAAGAAAAGCCCTGAAGCTGTCACTGTCCTTCAGGGCTGAGCTGACCTTTTCGCTGTCAAAGAGCCGGGGAATCAATTCCATGCTTGACCCGTGGAGGGAGTTGATCAGATCATTGAGGGACTCGGTCACCTTTTTCAGAAGAAGGGGAAGATAGGAACGGTCTGAGCCGCTCTCTGCAACAGACAGGTACTGATCGATCAGATCACCGGTATTTCCATACTGAACCGAGCGGAGACGGCCGCTGATACTGTCACTGCCCCTGGATGTAAGTGATGAACCGCCGTCAAGATCCGCAGCTCCGATAATAATATGCTGCCCGGTCATCTGCATATAGCGCAGGGCCCGGTCCGCATCGGAGTAGGAGTGAACAATATCGCCTATATAGTCGGCCACAGAGCCTATGCCCACCGAAAGGGAGCAGTCCGTATGCCGTCCGATCTCGAACTTGATTCCCTGGGCCACCGAATAGAGGGTATCGCTGCTGTAGTCATGGTGCATGCTTTTTACCAGAAGAACATGCTTTTCCATGCTCAAAGAGAAAAAGAGAATATCCTCCCGGTTCTCCACAAAGTCGCCGATGATCTCCTTGGCAATGGCAAACTGCTCGTACTGCTCTCCCTTTGTATGAACCTCCAGGATCATAACCCCGTAGCCTCCGGGTAGAAGATCAATCCCCATGGACTCTGCCCTTTCGATGGCGTTGACCGATTCAATCTGTCCCGTAACGATCTCCGAGAGCCATTTGTCCCGGATAATTTCTTCCGTACTCTGAACTCTCCTCTTCAGCTTCTCCAGGTTCTTGAGACTCTTCTTCTCCTTCTCGATCCGGGAGGCGACCCGGTTCAGGGTTTCCAGCATATCCGCCGAGGAGACAGGCTTGAGCATATACTCCTCCACCCCGATGGAGATGGCTTCTTTGGCATATCTGAACTCATCGTGTCCCGACAGAATGATGATCTTGATCCAGGGCTGATCCTTCTTGATCATCCTTGAAAGAACAAGGCCGTCGAGAAAGGGCATTCTGATATCGGTAATCAGAATATCCGGCTTGATATCCCTCAGGGCATGGAGGGCCATCTCTCCATCGGGAGCCTCGCCGGCAAAGGTAAAGGGCGTCTCCTCCCAGCAGATACTGTTCCGGATACCCTCCCTGGTAACAATCTCGTCTTCTACCAAAAATACACTGTACATCCTACATCTCCGGAATAGAGAAGAACACTCTGGTTCCCTCTTTATAGACACTCTCTATCTCAAGAGAGACATTGTAGTAGAGCTTCAGCCGCTTGTTCACATTGTAAAGGCCATAGCCCTCACCCTTTCCGGGACCATTGGAACTGCCTGCAATCTGTTTTTTCAGGAGCTCCAGCCTTTCGGGCTCCATGCCGATGCCGTTGTCCTCAATGCAGAAGAAGAGGATTCCGTCCTTCTGGGAACCCGTAACCTTCAGCTTCCCCCTGCCCCTCTTGTTTTTGATGCCGTGGTAGAGGGCGTTCTCCACCAGGGGCTGGAGCAGAATTTTCAACATGGTCTTTCCTTCCATGGCCGGATCATAGTCAACCGAATAATCCAGTATATCATTATAACGGACCTTCTGAATGCTCAGGTAGTTTTCAACATGATCGAACTCCTCCTTCACCGAGATCCATTCGCTTCCCTTGTTCAGAGAGGCTCTGAAGAAGTTGGAGAAATTCCGGGTCACATTGATAACCTTATCGTTCTGTCCCCCCTCGGCCAGCCAGACAATGGTATCCAGGGTGTTGTAGAGAAAATGGGGGGTTATCTGGGCCTGCAGGGCCTTCATCTCAGACTTCTGTCTGTTCTTCTGTTCCTCCACATTGGTCTCGATGAGTCCCTTGATCTTATAGGCCATGATGTTGAGGTTCTCGGTCAGATGATCCAGCTCCTGAACATGGGGAGGAGCAGCACGGGCCGTGAGGTTTCCAAGGGCGATCTCGCTGGAAAGGGTCACCAGCTCACGAATGGGCTCATTGATGCTCCGGGTAAGGGAGCGCTGTGTAAAGATGGAGAAGGACATAACAAAAGCGAGGATAATCAGCTGGGCCACCGAAAGAATAACGGCTATCTTCTTCATGTCCTCGTTGGTGTCGGCGGCAGCCTCAATCTCCAGAACGATAAAGTCCTGGAGGATATCCGAAATAAGATCAGAAACCCCTCTTATTTCATCCAGAATCAGCTCGTTTTCCTCTACCAGAAAGTTGTTCTGAATCTGCAGCCCCAAACGCCGGACATACTGATAAAGGGTGTTTACGGCGCGGTCGGCCACCTCCAGAAGCTGCCTGTTTTCGGTCACCTGTGTGTCTCTGAGAATCTCGTTCAGACGCTGACTGATATCCTCCAGAATTTCAAACTGACTGCCTTCGGCAAAGCTCTTGCTTCCGGCGACGATGTCCCATAGTTCATTGGCCACATCAGCCTTCACTATCTGATTCAGCCTGTTGGTACGGCTTACATTGGTGATCATCCTGTCATAGCGGATGGTCTGATAGAGGGAAAAGGAGATGCTTACGGCGGGAGCCGTAAGCATCAGAAGAATAATGATAATATAGGAGGTCTTGAGGCTCTGCTTGATGCTTCTGGATCTGTATGTTTCATTGGGTGTCGGTCTGACCATATTCAGTATCCCCGGGGAGGAATATCTGAAAGATCGTCATACTCGGAAAAGACCTCTTCATCCACATGCTGTAGTCGGGAGATTGCCTCGCCCCGGGCCAGCTTTCGGGCAAGCTCCATTATGGCTGGTCCCGTCTTGGGATTGCACTCGATTACACAGTTAACCTCGCCCCGCTTCAGGGCATCAATGGCCGCCTGCTCCGCATCCACAGTCACGATGACAATGTCCTTGCCCGGCCGGATTCCCTGCTCCTTCATGGCATCTATGATGCCCAGGGTCATGCCGTCGTTGTGAGAGAAGATTACATCAATATCCTCCACCTCTTTCAGAACCTTCTTCATCAGCTCATAGCCCTTGGACCGGAGAAAGTCCCCCGAAGCGCTGTAGACAATTGAGAATTCAGGATGATCTGCCAGAACCTCTCTGAACCCTGCGGCCCTGCCCACGGCGGGAGAGGACCCTTCGGTTCCGCTGATCTCTACGATTCTGACTGGCTCCCCGTCGGGAAACTTCTTAATAAGGAATTCCGCCCCTTCCCGGCCCTCCTGCTCACTGTCGGTTCCGATAAAACCCGCATAGAGGTTTTCATCTGCCGTATTGATCTTTCTGTCTGTAATAAGCACCGGGATTCCGGCATCCCTGGCTTCCCTGAGAATATTGTCCCAGCCGTCAGCCACAATGGGTACAAAGGCGATGACATCCACCTGATAGACAATAAAGGACCGCAGGGCCTTGATCTGGTTCTCCTGCTTCTGTTCCGCATTGGCAAAGAGAAGCTGAATACTGCTCTCCTGTGCCGCCTCCTGAATGGAAAGGGAGTTGCACTTTCTCCAGGCGCTCTCGGCGCCGATCTGAGAGAACCCGAGGATAATCTTCTCTTCAGAATCCCTGGTGTTCTCATTCTCCCGGGAACAGCCGGAAAGCAGAGATATCAGAGTTAGACAGAGAACAAAGATGAAAGAGAGCTTTCTTTTTATATTCAATGAGTTTTCCCGGGACTTAGAAGATATTTTATTGTAAACCCGGTTTTTTTAATTGCGCAACAACTTTGATTCTTCCGTCTGATATCGGGAAGCCTCATTTTTCACAAATCCGATACTGTCTCTGTTCAATACTGAGATCTCTCCCACATTGACCACGGACCTGCTGATCTCATCCATTCCGTTGCCGATTTCATTTATGGCGGAAGAGACTTCAGTGGAAATTTCCGACAGGGTTCTGGTGGTCTCAAGAATTCTTTTATTCTCCTCACTCATTTTCCTGGACGCCAGTTTAACATCGGCCCCGGAGTTCCTCATATCCTGAAGAGACTGAAGAACCTGACTGCTGCCTGAAACCTGCTCCTCCATGGAGGATTTTATCTCTGCCGTAAACCGGCTCATGGCATCCATATCACTCAGGATCTCGGCAAAGGAGAGTCCCGTAGCCCGGGACTCCTCAACAATAATCTCAAAGGCCGAAGTGATCTCCCGGATGGTCTCCTTGACCTCCGCCGATTGCGACCTGGACTGCTCAGCCAGTTTTCTGATCTCATCGGCAACAACCGCAAATCCCCGGCCCGCATCACCGGCATGGGCCGCCTCTATGGCCGCGTTCATGGCAAGAAGATTGGTCTGCGCGGCAATCCCTGCAATTAGAGTATTGGCGCTCTCCAGCTTCTGAGACTGCAATGCAATGGAGGATATCATGGAGTCCACATTTTTAAGTTTTTCCTGTCCCGCCCGGGAAGAGCTGTCCAGATGGACCATCAGGCCTTCGGCCTCCTCGGCAGAGGATGACACGGTTCTGATCTGGGCGATCATCTCCTCTACAGCAGAAGAACCCTCCTGAAGGGTATCGGCCTGTCTATCGATAAAATCTTCCAGATTCTGTATATTCCGAACTACTCCGTCAACCACCGAAACAGTCTCGTCTACTGAGCGGATCTGTCTGTCGATCTGCTTCCTGGAACTGTCCACATTGGTTCTGATCTGATGAACCGCCGCAGCGGTCTCCTCCATATTGGCCGACAGGTCCTCACCTACAGTTCCCAGGTTCTCAAGTCGGTTTTTAAGGCCTGAAACAAAGCTGTTCAGCTCCTCCAGAAAGATATTGAAATGCCCCGCCATAGCAGCCACCTCATCTCTGCCTCTTACTTCTCCCCTGAGGGTCAGGTCTCCCTGGGAAACCTGATGGAGAATATCTTCAATATGTGAGACCCGGACCACCAGTTTTCTTCGTACATAGGCTCCCAGAATCAGGCTGATCAGAACAATCAGGACTGTACTGGTTCCCACCAGCAGAATTTTCAGGAATCCGATGGCCCTGAAAGCCTCATCATCATCTATGGCCAGACAGATCAGCCAGTTGGTACCCGGCATCCGTACAAAAGCCCCCTGCTTACTCTTCCCCCCCAGGGAGTAGGAGATTGTCTGCATCTTTTCCGTACTCTCCAGCACAGTGGAGAAAAAAGGATCCACTTCCTGAGACTGTGAATAGAGAAGATCCTTTGAGGGATGGACAAGTATCAGACCCTGACTGTCCAGAATATAGGGATATCCTGTTTTACCGATTCTTTTGCTGAGAATAAAGGCATTTGAAAAACCTGAGAGTTTCAGGGTGACCACCAGAACTCCGGCAAGCTTCCCGTCTCTCTGAATACCTGTGGAATGGGCTATGGTGTACTTACCGCTTGCCTCGGAGAGAATGGCCTCGGAACTGGTATAGGAACTTTTATTGCCGTCACGAATCTGAGTAAAATATTCATGATCCGAGAGATCCCGTCCAATCATAGATGTAGAATAGGTTGTATCCACAACCTTTCCTGACAGGTCAAGGATATAGGAGGACTCATAGTAACTGCTGCTCTCAAACAGGGCCATAATAATGTCGTGATACTTCAATCCAATCTCCTGATCCCCCTTTTCCATTGAAAGAGAGATCATATGAGCATATGAGTGAAGAAGCTTTTCATTGGACAGGATCTCCCTCTCCAGCAGCTCTGAAAGAGACATGACGATGGTGGAGAAATTGGCTGACTGTATCTCTTTAAACTCACTGGAAACAGTAGAAGAGATGAACAGGACCTGAAGAAGAAAGGCGCAGGTAAGTATCAGCACAACCAGGATAATCATGGGCCTGGAAAAGGAGGCTTTTCCTTTGGTTCTTTTTGACATGGATACTCCGGTTTTAATTATGTAATTGTTTTTCACCCTCTGCTCAGACCTTTACGGGCAGTTCAGAAGACTTTTATATATTAAATAATTGGCAGTTTAATGTTGACTGATTGATCAATTTCTTTCAACAAAGCCCTTTGGAGATATGCCGTGAACGCTGAATAAGTCTGAGTTTCAGAGGAAAACAGGAATAAAAATTCTTTTTTCCTACTTAACTGTAAGGATTTGTATGATCAGGCAGCAGCAATCAGGGCAAGAAGTTTATCAAGAATCAGGGCACTGTCCAGATCTTCCCCCTGATGCCGGCAGATCTTCACACATTCCGGTTCAAGGGCAATGGTGATACAGTCTGCCTCCCGGACAAGACTGTTAATGATTCCGGACCGCTCAGGAGAAAGACTGCCGTGAGTATTAAAGTAATCACAGTCTATATCAAGGATGAAGCTGTCAAAGAAGCCTCTCTTATACTCCTCTACCCGGGTTAAAGCCTCTTCCAGAAGAAGGTCATCAATGGAATGATCCGCCAGCTTTTTCAGGGTCTCAGAGTCATCAGATCCCCTGGACTCGTCGGTTTCAATACCGGGTACACTGCCGGGAGAGTATTCAATCAGAGGCTGACCTCTAAAATCCTCTTCCCCCAAAGCAATATAAACATTCGGATTGGAGCTGCTCCGGTTGCGGTGCCTGGACAGTATGAAAACTGAATCCGCAATTCCCGTTCTGACAGCGAAGTCCAGATGCTCATCATGCCTGAGATTATCGTTGACCTGATCAATGGAGATCCTTCCCGCCCTGTAGTCCTCAATCTTCTGATCAGCCAGTTCCTGTCTTCTGGTTTCATGGCAGTCAAATAGTCCCTTTTTGACCTCAGTATCGGCCCGCCACCAGGCATAGTTATGGAAGGCTCTCCTTGTATCCGTATGAAAATCAAGGGAGAAAACATTCTGTGCCCGAGAGGAATCCCAGGCTTTCAGCACCTGGTTATGAGACTCAACAATATAGATATCTTTATGGTTCACCTTGATTCTTTTCATATAAAACTTTTCCTTGTCAGAACTTGTCCAATTATTGACAGATGAATCGGATACAAAGGGGCCATCATAGGAGATATAAAGGGAGCCTTAAAGGGGCCTGACAGGAAAATCAGGGAATTTCTCCCTGATTTTATGAAAAACAGGAAAAGATATATTAAAATTCACTGTATGCACAATGATATGCTCCAATCACAGATTGACGAGGCTATCAGTAACTACGATCTGGACAGAATAACAGCCCTGAAAAAAATCTATACCTCCCCTGAAGATTCCCGGCGTCTGAGAGGAGCCGAACGGAAGCTTAAAAAGGACCAGAGAAGAGCCGTTATCCGTTCCAGACTGATCGTGCAGGAACTTGAAGAGATACTTGAAGAATCTGAAGCAGAAGAGAATATTATCTATTTCCCCGGAACATAGGTAAACACCAGCCCGCACCTAATCATCTGTTCACAGGGAAGAATCTATTGAAGTGCTTAAGCAATTCATCCTAACATGGTTCTAAGGTGCATATCTTTTCAGAAATTTTAGAAAATCAGGAAAATTAGAATGTTGAAGAAAATTTTGATTCTGATCATGGGTCTCATCCTGGTCTCAGGACTGACAGCCGGGGAGAAAATCCGCTTCGGCATGATCGGAACCTTCTCAATGCCCTTCTACACAGGCAGCGGATACAGCAGCTTTATGGACAATCAGATCGGCAGCTTTGAAAAAGTACAGAACAATCCGATTCTCGGATTCTCTCTGGGGCCGACCGTCGAATACAGCTTTCACTCCCGTTTATCACTGCAGACGGAGCTTCTCCTCTCTGCCGCCGGAGGGGGGTATGTTCTTGTCTCAGGAGACGAGAGAGAGGCACATCTTATTAATAAGTTTAATCTGGATATTCCGGTAATGCTAAAGTACCGGATTCCCCTGAAGAAGGACAGATGGGTGTACTTTATGGCCGGCCCCCAGCTCTCAATCCTTCTGGCCGAGTCGGAGATCGTTCAGGACGGGCATGAGTACAACAAGCATACAAACAGCCGGGATATGTACAACCCTGTGGGTCTGGGAGTCATGACGGCTCTGGGCTGGCAGGGTGAGATGAAAAAGGTGGATGTTCTTCTTGAGCTCCGTTATTCAAGAGATTTCACCCGATCCATCAGAGACATAGGCAGCAACTATCAGAATGTGGTATCCATCGGTACAGGCCTGAAATTCGGAACAGCAGGAGAAAACAGATGAAAAGAAAACTAATCCTTCTGGGTCTTCTTTTTACCCTGGTATTCCCTGTGTTCAGTGCTGAAGGACCTGCTTCCGGAGAGCCCTCTGCGGAAGAGAATGATGAAACAGTCATCTTCGACAACTACTCTCCTTTCTACCTCTATGGTCTGGGTTTTATGGAGGCACAGGTTGCCAATGTGGCCCTTTGGGGCTTTAACCGCTATATCAGCCAGGCCGATTACGGCATGATATCCTGGGATTCCATGTGGACCAACCTGTCCAATCCCTGGGTCTGGGATCAGGATGAATTTATAGTCAATCATCTAGGTCATCCCTATCAGGGATCGGTCTACTACTCTGCCGCCAGAACATCTGGCAACAACTTCTGGGCCTCCGCATCTATTACAGCCCTGGGAAGTATCACCTGGGAGCTTCTGATGGAGACGGAAACTCCCTCGGTAAATGACTTTATTGTGACTACCATGGGCGGTATTGCGGTGGGAGAGATGTTCTTCCGCCTTTCCGATGTGATTCTTCACGGTGAAGAGGGAAGCATTGAAGATCCCGGCGTAGGCCGCTGGGTGGGGGCAACCCTTCTGTCTCCCGCGACAACTGTAAACCACGCCCTCCTTCCGGGAAGACCTCCCGAAAAGGGTGATGTCCACGGATTCAGCTATGGTGCCGTCGGATACTCTCTGGCCGATGTCAGTGTTCTTCCCCGACCCAGTGATTATCGTCTTACCACACAGGGAGTCTCATACAATTACAATCTGGATCTGGAATACAATACGCCCTTTATCAAGAACGGCCATGGAGCTCCCTACGACTGGTTCAGCATGAAAACAACAGCCGGTTTTGATCTGAATGATCAGCTCTTTCTGACCTTTTTCTCTGCGGGTCACCTCTACGGCTGGACCTTCTACAGCGATAATATCGACATACGCAACCAGCTCGGCTTCTATATGCACTACGACTTTATCTACAACAGCTTTCTCAACCTGGGAGTCAACGCCATCGGCGGGGGCTGGCAGAGAACGGGTCCTCTGGGAAAAAACTGGACCCTCAACTCAAAACTCTTCCTGAACTTTGTTCCCATGGGGGCCAGTGACATCATTTTTCTGAAATACAACGATATTGTTGACGGAAATGCTCCGGACTATGAGCGCCGGAACTACAGCCTCAGCATGGGAGCCAATATGAAGCTGGGACTGCAGTTTGTCAGAAAGGACAGGCTCTATATCGATCTGGGGTACACAGCATACAACCTCCATATCATTGACAGCTCTGTCCCGGAAAACGGTTCCAGAGGAATAGAGCTGGTGGGAGCGTCCTCAATATCCATGAAGTACATGTTTACAGACAGATGGTTCGCCGGTTTCCAGACCTCACTCTACCACAAGGAGAGCTTCTATAAGGATTACAGCGATACCGATGACCTTATTGTTGACGAACTGATGTACAAGTTTGAACTGACCGCCGGTTTCAGATTTTAACAGTTCTCTCCTCTCCGGTTCACACTCCCCTCTCCGGTTCACCCTGAACCGGAGGCGCTTACAGGCTGAGAATATCCTGAATCTCCCGGATATCGGGATATTCTGTAATTCTTCCGTCGGGGCTGAATGAGCACAGGGCGGTAATTGCATACAGCTCATCCCGTTCCAGAACGAGCCACTCCTCACCGGAACTGGACCAGGGATTCTGCTCTCTTCGAATACTGTCAAAACTGAAAGCCCCGTCTCCAGGGTTAATACCCGGATAATACTCATTTCTGATCAGTCCCAGAGCCTCCGGATCTATGGAATCTCTGACCAGAAATGCCCAGCAGCTGTCCGAGACCGCCAGGGATACTCCGGGAAATCCCAGGCGGAAGAGGAGCAGATCCAGGTGACTGCGCCTTTCAGGACGTCTGAAGGGAGGAAAAAAGAGGAACTCCTCGTTCCGGCTCTCTTCAAAGCTCAGCATTCTGCTCTCCGGCGGCACTGGGAGCTCAGCTTGTTTCTGCGGCCCCGCTTCCCTGCCAACAGCCCTGCAGCAGAGTTCATCCCAGTCGCAGCCGCAGTCAAAATGATTATCAATAAGACTGTATGTTTTCTCAAACCAGACCAGCATATTCGTGGTGAAGGGGATCATTGTTCTGGAGCTGTCCCCTCTGAAGGCATCAATATACCAGCAGCTGTGGGCATCGTAGGACTTGCATACCATACTCTGATCAGGAGCGCCATGAATACCGCACTTTCCGCTGATCGGATCATGAAAAGAGCAGTTCCGTCCCAGATAGATAATCCACTCCCCCGAATCCTTCAGGGCGGGATAGATGTCTCTGTATGAGGATACCAGGAGAAGAGAGATAAAGTCCCGCCGGCTGTCCAGAGTACAGGAAGTCAGAGGCAGATTGCGGCAGCAGGGAGTGCCGTTACAGAGGGAACAGGGAGACTCGCTCCATCCCTCCTGCTTAATTCTGAAATCCCCGCCGGCGGGGGCAGTTGTTTTCATCACCAGTGATCTCCATCAATTTAATCATATATCCCCAAATTGAAGGAAAGTAAATATGCCCCCTGAAGACCGGCTATTGCCTAGGCGACCAGGCGTTCCTCGACAGGAGTCTGTCTGAGACGGCCCAGACAGTAGTAGAAGGCTGGAATCAGGAAGACATCCGCCAGTATCCATGCCAGGGGCCCCGCAAGGGCAACTCCTGCAAAGCCGAAGGCGGGAACCAGGAATACTGCTGCGGCTCCCCGTCCTATCATCTCAAGAACACCCGAAAGAATGGCAAAGGAGCTGAATCCCATTCCCTGAATCATAAAGCGGACGATATTGACAAGGGCCAGGGGAAAGAAGAAGAAGCCGTTGATTACCAGATATCTGTGAATATCACTGATAATGGCTGCTTCACCTCCATCCACAAAGAGCATTCCCAGATGTCTGCCGAAGAGAATCATAATGCCCAGGGAGATTATGGAGTAAATCAGTCCCAGAAGAGAACTCTTGAATACCCCCTCCTTGAGACGGTCCCACTTGCGGGCACCGGCATTCTGCCCACCAAATGTGGCCATGGTGGTTCCAAGGGCATCATAGGGGGCATTGAAAAACATCTGAATTCTCTGTGCCGCAGTAACAGCGGCAACTGCAGCGGCACCCAGGGCATTGAGGGAGGACTGAAGAACCACGGCGCCAATGGCGGTAATGGAGTACTGGAGTCCCATTGGAATCCCCGCTCCGCAGAGGGACTTCATCAGAGTTCTGTCCGGTACCTTGTCCTCATGGTTCAGTTTGAGAATGACGAATTTCCTCTTCATATAGAAGAGACAGACAACTCCCGCCGCACCCTGGGAAACCACAGTGGCCAGAGCTGCCCCGGCCACATCCCAGTGGAAGACCAGAATAAAAACCAGGTCAAGCGCAATATTCAGGATCGAAGAGACCACAAGAAAAAACAGGGGTGTACGGCTGTCTCCCACGGCCCTCAGGATGCTGGCCACCATATTAAAGAGGAAAATAAAGGGGATACCCCAGAAGATAATCAGGATGTACTGCACAGCCCGGTCGATTATATCCGGGGGTGTCTGCATCATCTGAAGCAGGGGTCTGCAGAAAATAACAGTAAGGGCGGTAACGGCAACGGAAAAGCCCACAGCCAGAATCTCAGCATTGTAGAGGAAGCGGCGCATCTTTCTGTAATCCAGGGCACCGAAGCTCTGGGCAACGGGTATGGCGAATCCCGAACAGAGTCCTACACAGAAACCGAGAATCAGAAAGTTTACGGATCCCGTCGCTCCTACGGCGGCAAGGGCTTCAACCCCGAGACTCTTTCCGACAATAATAGTATCCACAACATTGTAGAACTGCTGAAACAGGTACCCGAAGAGAACGGGTATAGAGAAGTTTAATATCTGTATAAGTGTTTTACCACTGGTTAAATCTTTGGTCATAGTACCTCAAATAATTGTCGGGAAAACATACAGCATTTTATAAAATTGGTATATAAGAAAATGAACAGAAAATAATAAAATAAAAAAAGAACGAATGAGCCGTTATTAGCATTCCCCCAGGCCACCGGACTGCACAAGAAAAACGACGGAAATGTCGGAAAAAAGGAGTAATAACAGAGTATGACAACACGGGATCTGAATGGAAAAAATATACTGATTACCGGAGCCTCCAGGGGGATCGGACACACCCTGGCAATTGAACTCGCCGATACCGGTGCAGAGCTGATTCTGGTCAGCCGCGGCAGGGAGGCCCTGGAAGAACTCAAGGCAGAGATCGAAGGTCGTGGAGGAAAGGCAACAGCCCTCTGTGCCGACTTCTCGGACCCCGGGGCCGTATTCTCACTGGCCGAAGAGATAAAGGCCCTTGTACCCTGTCTGGATGTACTGATCAACAATGCAGGTCAGGCCCTGTCCGCTCCCATCGAGGAGACCGGTCCCGGGGACTGGGACAGGATTATGACAATCAACGCCCGGAGCCCCTACTTTCTGACACAGCAGCTTCTGCCGCTGATGGAGGCATCAGAGATAAAAACTGTTGTGAATATCGCCTCTGTTGTGGCCACTCAGGGTTATCCTCTTCAGTCCGCCTACACCATGAGCAAACACGCACTGATCGGCTTCAGCAAGTCCATGGCCCGGGAGCTTCAGGAGAGGGGCTACAGGGTTCATGTTATCAGTCCCGGAGGAGTGAATACCCAGATGGTCAGCGGGGTAAGACCGGATATTGATACTGATGAGCTGATCCAGACCGAAGAGATTGCCGCATGGGTTCTCTTTCTGCTGCAGAACTGCCGCAACGGTATGGTGGACCATATACAGATCCGGAGGGAGAGCAAGCTCCCCTGGTAGGCTCAGAAGCGCCTCCAGGGATTAGAAAACAACTTACATCAGTGAGCGGTAGAGTCCGAGAACATCCTCTTTTGTGGCGTCTCTGGGGTTACCGGGACAGCAGGCATCGGCCATGGCGGAGTCGGCCAGAAAGTCCAGGTCCTCTTCCTTGACAATATCCTTCAGATCCTGGGGAATACCGATGTCCTTTGACAGGGACTTCACTGCATCGATGGCGGCCTTTCTATACTCGGCCTGACTCATATCACAGGTTCCCTCAACACCCATGGCTTTGGCGATCTCTCTGTACTTGTCACCGGAGTGTTCAGCGTTGTACTCCATTACCGTGGGCAGAAGGATGGCACAGGCCACACCGTGGGGTGTGTCGTAGGTGGCGCTAAGAGTATGGGCCATGGAGTGGTCGATCCCCAGTCCCACATTGGAGAATCCCATTCCAGCGATATACTGTCCCAGGGCCATCTCCTCACGGGCCTTTGCATCACCCTTAACAGAATCTCTGAGAGAGCGTCCGATAATCTCGATGGCCTTGAGATGCATCATATCGGTCATCTCCCAGGCCCCCTTGGTTGTGTAGCCTTCGATGGCGTGGGTCAGGGCGTCCATTCCGGTAGAGGCGCAGAGTCCTGCGGGCATGCTCATCATCATATCGGGATCGATACAGGCGATAACGGGAATATCGTTTGTGTCGACACAGACAAACTTTCTCTTCTTCTCAAGGTCGGTGATAACATAGTTGATTGTTACCTCTGCGGCGGTACCGGCAGTTGTGGGTACGGCAATGATGGGAACGGTCTTGTTCTTTGTGGGCGCTACACCCTCAAGGCTGCGGACATCGGCAAATTCGGGGTTTTTGATAATGATTCCCACGGCCTTGGCTGTGTCCATGGCCGAACCGCCGCCGATAGCGATAATATAGTCGGCCCCGGCCTTCTTGTAGGCCTCTACTCCGCTTAGAACATTTTCAATGGGGGGATTGGGTTTTACATCGGAGAAGATCTCATATCCCAGGCCCGCGGCATCGAGCACATCGGTTACTTTGGAGGTAACCTTGAATTTAATCAGATCGGGATCAGAGCAGATAAATGCCTTATTCCAGCCCCTTGATTTTACCTCATCAACTATGCTGTTGATGGCCCCTTTTCCGTGATAGGAAGTTTCATTCAGTGTTATTCTGTTCGCCATTTTTTGATCCTTATTCGAGTATTCTAACTCTATTCTGTGATCAAAAAAGAGGCTCCACAAGTTACAGATAACAGTATATGTAACTATTTATCGATATTTTTTTACCCTAAACTTGCTGCTGCAGTTCAGGAAGGAGGAGACGGGCCAGTTTGGGGGGAAGGGCCTCGATAAAACAGTCGGCCAGGGTCTCGGAGCTCTTATCCATTCCCGTAACGGCCCAGTCGGATGTCATTGAGATGGAGCCGTGACAGTAGAGTTCCAGAAGAAAACGGATATCCTCATCCAGCTCCCGACGGATGTGTTTCCGGATGATATTGCTGTAAAACTCCAGAATAAACTCATAGTCATGCTGTACGATGGAGTTATAGTCAGAGGACTTGAAGGCCTGTGCAAAAAAAACAGCCTCCCTGCGGATAAAGTCAAACTTCAGGATCAGTCCCTCTCTCAGGCTGAGGGTCACACCCATCTGCTCAAAGCACTGACCTGCCAGAACATCAAAGTACCAGTTCACCAGATCATACTTGTCCCGGAAGTGGCGGTAGAAGGTCTGCCTTGTGACACCTGCCTCTTTGACAATATTGGTTACGGTTATGCTGTCCAGAGAGGCCTTTTCCATCAGTTTTTTAACGGCCCCGGCCAATCTGTGCTTTGCT
This sequence comes from Spirochaeta sp. UBA5339, assembly GCA_002408085.1. GTDB lineage: Bacteria > Spirochaetota > Spirochaetia > DSM-2461 > DSM-2461 > Oceanispirochaeta. Next base: position 99,299 of record DHQL01000007.1, on the reverse strand, counting down.
TTATCCTGTTCCATCGACTGCTCCCGGGGCATTATACCATCTGACCCGAATTTTAAAAATATGAAGTTATTTTTTAAATTTTACTCCCTGTCTGTTGACCTGTTTCCTGTTGAGTGATATTAATGATCTAACACGATTGATCTTACACGATCATTAAGCTTAATATATACAGTTCCAGGAGGTATGGAATGAATAAATATGACATAGTAGTTATTGGAGCCGGTTCCGGAGGAATTACTTCCGCCGTTACAGCAGCGGGATTCGGTAAGAAGGTACTCCTTGTGGACAAGGCCCTTCCCGGCGGTGAGTGTACCTGGTCCGGCTGTGTTCCCAGCAAGGCCCTGATCCATGAGGCAAAAAAGGCCCATACAGTCAGGTCCGCATTCGATGGTTACAGGGCGGACCGGAAAGCCGTTATGGATTACGTCCGCTCGGTGCGTGAAAATATCTACGCCCATGAAACTCCCGAGGCTCTGGCAAAATCTGGAATCGATTTTCTGCAGGGCAAGGCGGTCTTTAAAGACTCGAAGACTCTCCTTGTGGACGGCGCCGAAGTGGTGGGAAAGAAATATATTATCTCTACCGGCTCATCACCCTTTGTTCCCGCTATAAAGGGAATCGACAGCGTTCCCTATCTGACCAACGAGAGCCTTTTCAACCTGGAAGAACTTCCCGAGTCCATGATTGTTCTCGGCGGGGGGCCCATCGGTATCGAGCTGGCTCAGGCTATGAACCGTCTGGGGGTAAAGGTATCCCTGGTAGAGATGCTTCCCGTTCTGGCAGGACGGGAGGAAAAAGAATTTTCCCTGGCAATTGAAAAAGTCATGAGGGACGAGGGAGTTAATCTCCTTCTGGGAGCCAGAGCCGAGTCGGTAGAGTCAATGGACTCAGCCGGGCTGGAGGACTCCGGCAAAATAATCAGGCTGACCTGCGAACAGAGCGGAGAGAAGATAAGTGTTGAGGGTGCGGCTCTGATGGTTGCCATCGGACGCAGAGCCAACGTTGAGGGACTCGGCCTGAAAGAGGCGGGAATTGCCTACTCGGCAAAGGGAATTGAGGTTAACAAAAAACTTCAAACCTCCCGGAAGAATATCTACGCCGTAGGCGATGTTGCTGGCCCCTACCTCTTCTCCCATATGGCCAATGTCCAGGGAATCCAGGCCACCCAGAATGCCATCCTGCCCGTTAAGCGGAGGGTCAGCTATGAGAATGTCGCCTGGGTAACATTCACAGAACCCGAGATGGCCCGGGCCGGTATGACCGAAGAGGAAGCCCGGAAGAAGCACGGTGACTCTATCCGGGTCTATGAGTCAGACCTGACAGAACTGGATCGGGGACGGACCGAGGATCTGAAGGACGGGATGATCAAGGTAATTCTGAACCGGAAGGGAAAGGTTCTGGGAGTGTCCATCCTGGCAGAGAGGGCGGGAGAACTGATCGGAGAGGCTCAGCTGCTGCGCACCGCCAATCTGAACTTTGCAAAGATGGCCTCGGTGATCCACCCATACCCGACCTATGCCGAGGTATTTACAAAGATCGGGAAGAGGGTTCTGGTGGACAATCTTCTGAACCATCCTGTAGTGAAGCTATTCAGAAGGAGCAAATAGATGAGCGAAGAGGCCATCAGGCTGGACAACCAGCTCTGTTTCAGACTCTACAAGCTTTCAAGGACCATGACCCGGCTCTATCAGCCCATACTGGAATCCATGAACATCACATACCCTCAGTACGTGACCATGCTGGTGCTCTGGGAATCCGAGAGAATTGATTTCAAGGATCTTGGAAAGAGGCTGGATCTGAAGACCGGAACCCTGACCCCCATTCTGAACCGCCTGGAGAGTCTCGGGTTTATCCTGAAAGAGAAGAATAAAGAGGACAGCCGCCGGGTGTGGATTGTCCTTACCGATGAGGGACGGTCTCTCAAGGGCAATGCCCTGAAGATCCCCGCCCTCCTGAACACATATATGAATATGGACCTGGACCAGTATCATCGCTTTGTGACCATTCTGGATGAACTGGATGAGATATTGGACCGGGCTGAAATTAAACAGAAAGACGAGGTAAAGAGATGAAGATTCTGATTATTGTATTGGTTCTGATAGCCCTGCTGGTGCTGTCCATGATTGTAAAGAACGTAAAGGTTCCCGCGGGACTCGGTGTAACAGACGGAAAACTGGCCCCCATGCCCAAGAGCCCCAATGCCGTATCATCCCAGACAGATGATGAGGAGAAGAGGGTGGAGCCCCTCCCCTTTAAGGCGGATCTTGCCAAAACAGTTGAAGCTGTACTGGCCGCCCTTGAGGCATACGGAGACATAAAAGTTATGAACAAGCAGGCCGACTACATTCACGCCGTCAGCACCACTGCCAGGATGCACTATCATGACGACATTGAGTTCTACTTCAACGAGGCTGAAGGGATTGTGGAATTCCGCTCCGGCTCAAGAGTCGGTCACTCCGACCTGGGACTGAACCGCCAGCGCTACGATAAGCTCCGTGAGTTCTACACAGAGAAAAATTAATTAGCCAGTCCGGGTATTCGGCTCTATAGTGTACATGTAAACACTTTTCGCCGGAAGGAGAAAGAGATGCTGAATCACCCGGAAATCACACAGAGTACACTGGCGGGCTTAAGAAGCCTGGACAATCTGAACTGGAGTCTGGTCGTCTTTCTTGCCTTTGTTCTCTACGTCTATATGACGGCAGTAGAAGAGAAGAGGTGGAACCAGATTTCCGCCGGTCTGGCCCTCTACGGGGTTCACTGGTTTGTAGAGATCGTCAACGCCCTGATCCAGCACTTTTCAGGCCATGCCCTCTGGACTGCCAGCGGCGGCTCCGCATTTATCATTCTCATCGGCGTGGGGATTGAGATCAGCTTTATGTTCTCTGTGGCCGGCCTGATCCTCTCCAAGCTCCTTCCCGAAGACAGGAGTTTGAAGATCCTGGGCATCAACAACCGTATTATCTTTGCCGTGGTCAACGCCCTGCTTATCTCCCTGATAGAGATACCCCTTGCCGCCTCACCCATTTTCCACTGGGTCTATCCCTGGTGGGGTGCCCTGACGGTCTGGATATTCGTCTACATTCCCTTCTTTCTGGCAGCCTTCCTCTGCCATGACGCCCGGCCGAAAAGCAGAAGGATATTTCTTGGAAGCCTCTACGCTCTTAATGTGCTGATGCTGATGATCTTTATCCCCCTTGGATGGATCTGAAAAGAAAGGCAGACAGGGGCGAAAATTGCCGGTGTAAAGAGTAAGAAATATATAGCCTTAGAAATTCCGCTGCAGTATAATAAGCGGATGAATATTCCGCAGGTACATATACTGAGCTCCAATCCTAAAGCAAAGATACTTCTGGGCCAGGAAAAGGGAGCCCTCTTTATCTCTTCCTCCGAGGAACTCCGCAGCCTGCAGCCTGAACTCCTGGATGCTTCTTCCACCATCCTTCTGATTGATGCGGACTCCGCCGCGGCTCTGGGACTGGAGACAGAGGTGATTGACCGGATCTATGGAAATTGCCCCAGAGTTCTCTTTTCCACTACAGACCTTTCTGATGATATAATTCAGGAATTCAAAGCCGAAAGATCCTTCAGACTTCCCTTTACTATTGAAGATGTACTCAGCTTTTTTGATCTGCAGCCGGAGGACGGCTTCTGCGAAGAGCAGCAGAGGATTCTCTTTGTGGATGACAGCAGTATGATTCATAGGGTTGTTGAGAGCATTCTCTCTCCGGACTGCTATATCCTCGAACATGCCTATAACGGCTCTGAAGGTCTGGATGCCGCAAGAATCTTCCGCCCGGATCTGATCATTACCGACATTGAGATGCCTGTAATGGACGGATATGAGTTCTGCCGTCTGATCAAGGAGGACAGCAGACTCCGGGATACACCTGTTATTATTCAGTCCTCCCTGGAAGACGGTCTCCATATAGACAGAGGCTTTGATGCCGGTGCTGATGACTATATAAGTAAACCAGTCAATGGACCCGATCTTATCTCCCGAATAGAGAGTCTTCTCAAGGAGCCCGATGAAACCAGAGAGACTGTTCTTGTGGCCGACAACTCCTCCCTGGTAAGAAACATGGTCATCTCGGGACTTAAAAACCAGGGGTTCAACTGTATTGAAGGGTCCTCGGGAACAGAAATTCTGGAGATTGCCGAAAAAGGCGGAATAGATCTCTACATAATATCTCATGTTCTTCCCGGTCTCAGCGGCCTGGAAGCTGTAAGAAAACTTAGAAAGAAGCCTGAGACAGGTAAAAGCCCTGTGATTCTGCTGAGTTCAAGAGACTCTCAGATGGACATCCGCAAGTACCGCAGTGCCGGGATCAGCGAGTTCCTTCTCAAACCCTTCTCAATGGACCGTCTTCTGGCTCAGACGGAGAAGCTGCTGGCGGAATACCGCTTTAAGAAAGAGAAAGAGGTCATGAGCCGCTATCTCTCCGCCGAAGCCGTAAGCCACGCGGAGGAAACTGCCCTCTCAGACCCTTCCGGAGAGACTGCGGTAAGAAAAGAAGCCAGAACAATTCTCTTTATCGACATCGTCGGTTTTACAACTCTCTGTGAGGAAAGTGAGCCCGAAAAGGTTATCAATCTTCTCAATGAGTACTTTGACCTCTGTGTCAGCAGGATTATGGAAAACAACGGAACCATTGATAAATTTATCGGCGATGCGGTGATGGCCGTTTTCGGAGGTCATGAAGCTGCGGTTGTTGCCGCAGTCAAATCTTCGGTTGAGATCATCGATACGCTGAAGGAGATGAAGATGCTGAAAAATAGCAGCCTTCAGAACATCGACCTGCGGATAGGAATCAATACGGGAAAAGTTGTGATCGGAGATCTGGGAAGCCGTCACTTCAGACGGGACTATACTATTATCGGAGACGAGGTGAATGTGGCCCAGAGACTGGAGAGCCGGGCACCGGAAAACTCCATTCTCGTCAGCAGCTCCGTTGCCTCATTTGCTCCGGGCAACTTTGAAGTGGAAAGCTTCGGTACCATCTCCCTGAAGGGCAAAAAAGAAAAAACCGAAACATGGCTGATCAAGGGTCTGATTCACCAGGAATCTCACTGAGAAAAAACATGTAAATAATAGCAGTTCACTACAGTATACACTCATATATTATTAATAAAAGACAGATCATTTTCTAACTCTCCGGAAGCAGTCTTTACCCATAAAACCTCAGGAGAGAAAAATGAGAAGATTATTAGCAATCCTGCTCCTAGCAGCAGCCCCCTTTGCAGCATTTGCAAGCGGCTCACAGGAGTCTATTCCCGCCTCATCAGAAAGCACTACCGCCCATGCAAAGTATGTATTTCTATTTATCGGTGACGGTATGGCCATGCCCCAGATTAACGCCGCCGAAGCCTACATGAACGCCGAAAGCGCAACCGCACCCGGTGTTGAAAAGCTTGCCTTTACACAGTTTCCCGCACAGGGACTGACCACAACCTATGATGCCGGTTCCTTTATCACCGACTCCGCCTCCGCAGGTACCGCAATAGCCTCGGGCAACAAGACCCTTTCCGGTGTGATCAACTACGACGAATCCAAGACAAAGACATTCAAGACCATCGCCGAGTACGCCAAAGAGTCAGGCATGAAGGTCGGAATCATCTCCAGCGTCAACCTGGACCACGCCACCCCTGCCGCCTTCTACGCAAAAGAGAAGAGCAGAAGCAACTACTACGACATAAACATGCAGCTGGCTGCCAGCAGCTTCGACTACTTTGCCGGAGGAATGGTCAGAATCGACAAGACTCCCGAGGGAAGTAAAAGCGCCCACGATGTGATGATGGAGAAGGGATGGGAGATCGCCGGAAACAGAGCCGAATTTGAAGCCCTATCCCCCACCGACAAACAGGTTTATGCCTACTACAGCACCAGCTTCACCAGAAACTCTCTGGACTACGCCATGGATCAGGAAGCCGACGATATCAGCCTCGCCGAGTTCACCGCCAAGGGCATCGAGCTTCTGAATAACGAAGATGGATTCTTTATGATGGTTGAGGGCGGAAAGATCGACTGGGCCTGCCACGCAAACGACGCCGCCGCCTCCATCGGAAACACCATTGCCTTTGACGCCGCCATTCAGGAAGCCGTGGCCTTTTACAATGCCCACCCCGATGAGACACTGATTGTTGTAACCGGGGACCATGAGACCGGAGGACTGACTCTCGGTTTTGCGGGAACAAAATACGCCTCAGCCTTTGATGAGATCTCCAACCAGAAGGTTTCCTACGAGTACTTCAACAAGTTTATCCTGGAACCCTACAAGGAAGCCCATACTAACGGCGGCAGCCTTGATGACCTGATGCCTGCCATCGCAGAGAACTTCGGTCTTACAGATCTCTCCGACTACGAGAGACAACAGCTGGAAACCGCCTTTGCCCAGAGTATGGGAGAGAATGTAGTTGACTCGGATGAACAGTCCTACCTCCTCTACGGCAGCTACGAGCCACTGACGGTAACCCTGACCCACATACTGAACCAGAAGGCCGGACTTGCCTGGACCTCCTACTCACACACCGGTGTTCCCGTCCAGACCTTCGCCATGGGAGCCGGGTCTGAGGCCTTCAACGGTTACTATGACAACACCGATATCTTCAGGAAGGTGTACGGCATTATGATCGAAGCCCCCGTTGTTTCAATGAAATAAACTGAGCCTTATTTAAAATTATCAGCCGGAAGGTCCTCCTTCCGGTTTTTGTATTATTCCTGCCCCATCGGTAATGCCTTCATTGGTAATGCCCCCGCCGGCTCTGACCCTTTACACAAAGAGGCCTCAACCGGCCTGAAAACAATAAAAAGGAGAAACCCCTTGCAGCTGCTTTCAAAAGACAAAACCCGGGACCATATCTTTACCGCAGTAGTTCTGGCCCTGAGCCTCATACTGATTCTGATACCCTCGGTACCCCAAAAACCCGGGGCCGGACACTCCGAGAGAGCCCGAGCCCTTGTCATTTCCACCGACAACAGCGAACTGGAGCAGTACGGCATCGTCAAGACGGGAAACCAGGAGGTGAATATGGAGATCCTGAATGGAAGCTTCAAGGGAGAGACCACCAGTTCCACAAATATCCTGATGGGCAAGCTGGAGCTGGACAAGATGTTCGCCCCTGGAGACAAGGCCCTGGTTGTTATCGATATGGATGATCAGGGAGGCCTGATCTATGCCAATATTATCGACCACTACCGGGTAACCACCGAAATGGTTCTGCTTATACTCTTCATTCTGCTGCTGATTATCTATGCGGGATGGACAGGATTCAACGCGGTGATATCATTCGCCTTTACGGGGATAATGATATGGAAGATCCTGATTCCCGGCTTTCTTGCGGGAATCAACCCGATACTGGTCTCCCTGGTTACGGTGGCCCTTATCTCGGCAGTCATTATCTTTCTGGTGGGAGGACTGACCAAAAAGGGGCTGACCGCATTTATCGGCACCGTATCGGGTATAGTCTTCACTTCTCTCCTCTCGGTAATATTCGGCAAAGCCTTCCATATTCACGGAGCCATAAAGCCCTTCTCTGAGACCCTGCTCTACTCCGGCTACGCCTATCTTGACCTGAACGCCATCTTTATCTCGGGGATCTTTATTGCATCATCCGGGGCGGTGATGGATATCGCCATGGACATATCCGCCTCCATGCATGAGATCATCCACAAGAAGCCGGATATCCATTTCAGGGAGCTGATCCTGTCGGGGCTTAAGGTGGGACGCTCGGTCGTGGGAACCATGACCACCACCCTGCTGCTGGCCTACTCGGGGGGATACACGGCCCTGCTGATGGTCTTTATGGCCCAGGGCACGCCATTTCTTAATGTGATCAACCTGAGTTATGTAAGCGCCGAGATTCTCCACACCCTGGTGGGAAGCTTCGGCCTGGTTCTTGTAGCCCCCCTGACGGCATTTACCGGGGGGATTATCTACTGGAAAACCGGAGAGTAAGCCTGAACAGTATCAGGCGGCAGCTGTATTCTGCCTTTTCCTTTCCAGCACAAATGATAAAGTAAAGAACAGAGCCGCGACAGCAATCACCATGGCTCCCAGGCTGTAGAGGCTGAATATTCCCATAGATCCGATCAAGCGGCCTCCCAGGTAGTTACCTGTAATTCCGCTGAGACCGGTATAAGCCGCGCTCCCGAGCAGAAAGGCAGTGGCCCGACAGGCAGGCTGGGCCAGATCATCAATATAAACCAGACTGGTGATCAGGAAAATGCTGTAACCGAATCCCTGGAAGAGCTGGGATACAAGGATTGCCCCGGGGGAACGGAACACCGCACAGATAAGCAGGCGTACAGCAAAGAAAAGGAATGACAGCAGAAGCAGCCGCTGAGGTTTCATTTTTTTAAGCATTCTGCTTCCCAGATAGAAAAAGGGAATCTCCGAGAGAGCGCTCAATGCCATGGCCACACCGTAGACAGCCGGCCCTGCATGGGCTGCTTCGATCAGTTTGGGGAGAAAACCCATAGATGGCTGCACAGCCAGAAACACAAGGGTAGACAGTGTAATAAAGATCATGTATCTGCGATTGGACAGGAGCTGACCGAAGTGCACAAGAAAGGAGTGGCCTCCCTCCTTGTGCTCAGGCTCCACATCGGGAATCTTTGAGATCAGCACCAGAGTAACCATTCCCACCAGACCGTAGATCCGAAAGGGCAGTGCCCCATGACCGGATTCAACCATCCGACCCAGAAAGGTCACCATTACAGCAAAACCGATGGAACCCCAGAGTCTGGACTTTCCGAAATTTGTATCTGTTCTATCCCTGAGGATTCGGGAGAGCCAGTTGTCGATCAGGGGCATCAGAGGACCTAAAAAAAAGGTTGTCAGAGGAAAGAGAAGTATCATCAGCCAGGTGGTTCTGACAAAGGTGATCGAAAATATCAGCAACGACGCGATAAGCAGGTTGAACTGAAAGACTCTTTTCACAGAGCCCACCTTGTCGGCGGCTATCCCCCAGAAGATCTGTGCCAGAACCATCACTGCGGCGTTCACTGCCAGAATCAGGCCGATGGACACCGTATCCACCCCCCACTCCATAAGGAACACAGTTATAAAGGGGGTGAAGCAGCCATGAATGGTATAGAAGAGATACTGTATAATCGAGTAAATCACAGTCCCCCCTCCCCATTCAGTGCCTGATTTGTAGAGCAAAGAGCTTTTTTCATAGTGGTCCTTAATTCCTCACTCTCTGAGAGCGGTTGTGTGTACGTTAACGCACTAAAACCATACAGCCAGATTTTTGTCTCTGTCAATAATGTTCAGGAATTAAACCAGCGCCCCGTACACAACAGCCCTGATCCGGGGCTGCTGAACCTCCTCCAGGTTCGGAAAAAGCTGCTGCATATAGACAATGGAGAGACGTTCCTCCGGATCGATCAAAGTAAAGGTACCCGGCAGTCCGGACCATCCGAACTCTCCGGGGCTGGTGTTGATGCCGCCGATCCCCCGATCCATGGCCGTTCTGACTCCGAAGCCGTAGCCGTAGCCCTTCAGATAGGGCCAGCAGTAGTCCTTCATCATCTCGGGGGTCAGGAGATTGGTCCTCATCATATCGATGGTGCTTCGTCCCAGAATACGAACACCCTTCAGGGTACCCGACTCGGCCATCATGGTTGCAAAGGTCTGATAGTCATCCAGAGTGGAGAGGAGGCCACCTCCGCCGCTGGCAGGCCAGCGGTCATTTTCAAAACAGAAGTCCTGATCCGATGTTTTACTGTATGCGCCCTTTTCGTCCTGATGGTAGTAGGAGCAGACTTTGGACCTGTCCTTTTCTGACCAGCGGAAACCGGTTTTTGACATTCCCAGAGGTTCGAATATCTCCCTTTTCAGGAAATCCTCGAAGCTGACACCCGATACCGCTTCAATAAAGGCGCCGAGAATATCGTGACTTGTTCCGTAACGCCAGTGAGTTCCCGGTTCAAAGGCGAGGGGCACCGTGGCCAGGGCTTTGGAGAAGTCCCGCAGAGAGAGGGTTTCCCCGTTATCAAAATAGGATTTCAGCTCATCCCACTTCACAGCCATCTGCCGTCCCGCTTCTGTATCGATATCGGGGTAACAGAGCCCGCTGGTCATGGCAAAAAGATCCTTCACCAGGATTGGGTTCTGTGCCCGGTTCACCTCAAACTGACCGTTGGCTGACTGAGAAACCGCATTCATATCTTTGAACTCGGGAAGGTACTCATACAGGGGGTCATGCATCAGATACCGGCCCTCTTCAAAAAGCTTCAGGGCGGCGGTACAGGTAATTACCTTGCTCATGGAGTAGATCCGGAAGATATTCTCCCTGGTCAGGGGCGTCTTTGACTCGGCGTCGCTGTAGCCGAAGCAGCCCGAGTAGACCTCCTTGCCCCTGTGTACCACCGAGCAGGAACAGCCCCGGGGGCCCTTCTCTATAAAGGATTCAAGTAGATTATCAAGTCTCTGTTTCAGCATAAAAAACTCCTATGTCAGCAGTATAACGGCAGTTCCCGGGATCGGTCATGCAAAAAAGGAAAGGGCTCCCCAACCGAGAGCCCTTTTTTCATGTTACCGAGTCGATTTCCCGGGACAGTTTCCCGGGACAACGGCCGGATTACTTCTCTACTAGAAGAATCTCGATATCACCCGTGTATTCACCGGCCCGGATTCTGGTCTTTCTGCCGTCCACCAGCATCTGAAGTTTATACCCCTCCGGGGCACTGAGCTCGGCACCTTTCTCAAGGGTAAGACTTCCCAGATAGGAGTCGGCTGTTACCAGCCACTCTGAATCGGCATCAAAGGATGCGGAGCTGCCGCCGTTTGCCTCGGCGCCGTAATAGTTGCCGTTCAGGCTGGAGATTTCTCCCTCTCCATTGGTGTACTCAAGGCCCTCCACACTCCAGAGTCCCCTGGAACCATCGGCAAAGGAGCCGCTGAAACTGCTGCCAAAAAAGCTGACCGAGAGTGATGAGGAGCGGTCTCCCGGCCGGCCCTCGACGGCCCGGTTAACATCCCCCTCATTCCAGATAAGCCCGGAAACATCACAGCCGTCAAAGTTAAAGGAGACTTCGGAACCCGCCTCGGAGGCTATCAGGTAGTTGTAGTCCGGTCCGTTTGTGTTCTCCATAAGTGTATTTGAGATATCAAGGGTCTCACCGGCGGATTCGAATTCAAATACCGACGAGACAAGACCGCCAAAGCTGCTTCCCACAGTCAGATAGGGCACCTCGCTGAAATCTGTACTTCCCATATAGGCACCGGCGGAGTAGTTGTAGAAGGTATTGTCCAAAACACTGAGCCTGAGTGCAGTCTCCCCGCTGTACTCTTCTCCGGCAATTTCTGAGAGTTCTGTAATCAGCCCATCCCTTTCAAAAGCACCTAAACCATAGAGATCACAGAGAGTGCCGATTGTCATTTCAGGATCACTCATATAGGCGTGAAGCAGAGTACGTCCGCCCGATGCTCTCTCCCAGGCTTCAACGGCCAGAAGAGCCTTTTCCCCGGTCACATAGGCGCTCAGATCCCGCTCCACCCTGAAGATGGAATCCCTTACGGAGATAAGTGTATCTGCCGCGGCACCTCCTCTGTTGCGGAAGGCGATCTGTCCAACGGCGGTGCTGTTCTCAATATCAAAGGTCCCTCCCGATGCGGAAACGAGACCGGCGTCCATCAGGGAACGGAAGGATGAGTCCACAGCCGTAATGACTCCGCCTCCGATAACATAGGCTCCGGCGGAGCGGTTTCCATAGACGGTAGTATGAAAGTTCACCGCATCCACCACACCGTTACCGAAGTCATTGGCAAGGGCCGATGCCTGTCCCACGGAGTAGCTGCCCTCCAGACCGGTAGTGGAGCTGATATCCTCCAGATAGGCATAGCCGCCATAGACTACATCGGCCACATGGTTGTTCCAGCCGGTCAGATCAAGGGTTGCATTGTAGAGATAGACCTCGGCGGTGGCATTGGGCGCTTCGGGAGTACCCCCCAGAGATCCGGCTCCTCCGGCAATGATACCGTTGGCTCCGTCTCCTGATGCTGTAAAGGTGCTGATCTCGCCGTCAGGGTCACCCACAGAAATTTTTCCGCCGTTTGTGGCATAGAGGAGGGCGTTCATCCCCCACTCCATCATAATCTCCACATTGTATGAGTCCAGTCCTGTCTCATAGGACATCTTGGCCCAGTTTCCGAATGAGTCTGATGAACCGTGCATGGCACCCACTTCAACACTTCCGTAGTTAGTGGCCCAGATCAGGCTTCTCTCCTGATCGATCCCGGCACCGATGCTGTCACCGTCTATTCCGGTATCAGCCTCAAGATAGTCCAGCATAATTGACTCACCGTCGGCCTTTACCACTGAGTTGGCAAAGGAGAGGTAGACCGGATTGAGAAGGTCCCTGGCAGAGAGGCCGTTCAGATTCACATTGTCACTGAGAATGTTCAGGGTGTTGTAGCTGTAGCTCAGAGAGAAAGGAGAGTAGTAGAGTTCATCGATATCTCCGTCATCATCACTGTCAATATAAGCGACATACTTGAACTGTCCCTGACCCGTTGAGGGGTAATAACCGCCGGCGTTCTTTTCAATGGCTTCTCCGGTTTCCGCATTCCATGCTGCGGCACTCCTATCCAGAGTAACGGGATTTCCGTTCAGATAGTATCCCTCTGCAAATTCAAAAAGAGAAGTTACAGCGGCATAGGAACTGTCCGCTGCAATTTCACCGTTCAGAGCCGCCGCTTCGGAAGGGCTGAGGCTCCGGAAGGTATACTTGAGATTCCCGGCGCCGAATAGACCGGTAAAGCCTTCATATATGGAAACCGTTTCAACTTCAACTTCATAGTCGGGACCGCTGAAAACAACCCGGCCGTCCAGGGTATCAACGGAGCCCTCCTCACTGTCCGCAGGCGCCGCCAGGGAAATAACATCAGCAGCAGAGATGCTGTAGGAGCCCTCCACATTCAGATAACTTCCTCCGGCTATGGCAGCCTTCAGGGGATTTTCAATTTGTACAGTCAGAGAAGTGCTGCCCACGGAAGTTTTAACCTTTCCTCCCGCCTCGGTTATGCTGCTTGATTCAGGGAGGTAGAGAGCGGCATTGCCGCTGCTTTGAAAGGCTCCGTCACCGATTTCAACTTCGGGGTTGGCAAAGGAGATAATCAAAGCCTCATTGAGGTCGTAGAAACCCCAGTCCTCCACCTTAGATACTGTATCCGGCAGATAGACAGCCCTGATCTCGCTGTGATGACCGAAGGCCTGGGGAGCGATTTCCCTGACCTCGGCGCCCCCCAGAATAGAAGGTACAATTACAATTTCATCTGTTTTCCCGGCATAGTAGGTAATTACTGCATAGGAATCACTGGAATCCTGCTCCTCCACTGTAACAATATCAAAAGACCAGTATCCCTCCGAAGCAGACTCTTTGGATGTACTGGACATCCCCGGAGGTGCACCGCCGGGAGCTTCCCCGGGGGGCATTCCATCAGGCATCCCTGTACCGGGTCCCTCAGCTGCTCCGGCATCAGCCGCAGCCAAAGCCTCCTGATTCTCAGTTCCCGTGCTGCAGCTGCCCAGGAAAAGTAGGGCAAGACTTATTAATATCAATAATTTTCTCATATCTATCTCCAGAAATCATTATCCGGCAGCAGATTGTTCCTGTTGCCGGAATCATCTTTGAAATTTTAATATAAGAGTAGTCCTATTGCCCGATTTGCAGGTAAAGAGAAGATCAAGAGATTGTAAACTGTGTAAAAAAATCTGATATCAGGCCGGTTCGATGCATTCATGCTCCTGTCCAAACACCTGAGGAAAAGCCTCTTTCAGAGACCAACCTTTTCAAGGGTAAGGAACTGCAGTACTGATTCTCTCCCTTTATTTGAAAAATCATCGATAATCCTGTCTGCCTTATCCAGGTTCTGATCTCCCGAAGAGATGTTCCGGACACCCACCGTATTCATTCCGGCCCGGCTGGATGCCTCAACACCCTGGGTGGAATCCTCAATTACCAGGCAGCTCTTCGGATCCGTTCCGAAGAGTTCTGCAATATGCAGAAAAAGGTCGGGATGGGGTTTACCGCGCTCCACATCATACCCGCTGACAAGGTAGTCAAAGTACCTGGAAAGACCGATCTTCTCAATAATCAGGGCAATCAGAGCGGGAGATGACGATGACCCTACCGCAAGATTCATTCCCCGGCCTTTCAGCTCCTTCAGCAGCTCTTCAACACCGGCGGCTGCTGTAAGCTCCGCCTCTTCGAAGCCCTTCAGAATCCTGTTTCCACACTTTTTTGTAAGTCCATCCACGGTATCAGGCAGCTTGTTCTCCCTTCCAAGAAAGACGAACATATCCCTTAAAGGGAGGCCAACAAAATTATCTTCATATTCACTGTCTGTGACAGGGGTTCCGATCTCACTGAAGAACTTCTGATTTATGGACTTGTGAATGTGTTCACTGTCCAGAAGCACTCCATCCATATCGAAAATTACGGTCTCTATCAACATTTTATCCTTTAATATTTTTCATAAAAAGTACACATTATAAAGGAATTAAGCAATCGATTACCTCTGCGATTTTTTGAAAATAATTTTTTCCCGTTTTTTTGATGAGACAGGTCTTTTGAGCGCAAACAAGATATATTTATCTATTCATTTATGGTATATTATTCATAACATCAAAATTCAGCTAATTCATATTCGGTAAATAAATTAAAGAACCTTGATACTGAAACGCAGTTCATCTGATTGAATTTATGGATGTGACTGGCTGAAAAAATAAAGAATGGATAAAGGGATATGAATTCAGAAGAGAAAAAATCAATTTCAGAGAGCATCGCAAATGGAGAAGCCTGTGTAGGTATTGAGCTCGGATCAACCAGGATAAAAGCCGTGCTTATTGGTGATGACAAGATGCCCCTTGCCTCGGGGAGCTACGGCTGGGAAAATTCTCAGATCGACGGCATCTGGACCTATGCTCTGGATGAGGTTTGGACAGGTGTTCAGGGCAGTTATGCCGCTCTGGCAGAGGATGTTCAAAAGAAGTGGGGAGTCTCCCTGACAAAACTAAAGGCCCTGGGTTTCAGCGGTATGATGCACGGCTATCTGGCCTTCGACAAAGACGACAATCTTCTTGTACCCTTCCGAACATGGAGAAATAATTTTACCGGACAGGCATCAAAGGAACTTACAGAACTGTTCAACTACCCCATTCCCCAGCGTTGGAGCATTGCCCATCTCCACCAGGCCGTCCTGAACGGCGAGGATCATGTTAAGGATATCAGCTTTATCACCACCCTGGCCGGTTATGTCCACTGGAAACTTACCGGCGCAAAGACAATGGGAATTGGTGAGGCATCGGGGATGTTTCCCATCGATCTGAAGACAAAGGACTTCAATCTGACCATGTGCGGACAGTTCGATGAGCTCCATAAAGGAAAGGGTTTTTCCTGGAAGACAAAGGAAATCCTCCCGGAAGTTCTTGTTGCCGGTAAGACTGCAGGATTCTTAAGTGCCGAAGGAGCAGCCCTTCTGGATCCCAGGGGAAAACTGGTTCCCGGAGTATCGGTCTGCCCTCCCGAGGGGGATGCAGGAACCGGCATGGTAGCCACAAACAGCGTTGCCGTAAGAACTGGAAATGTATCCGCAGGGACTTCGGTTTTCGCCATGGTGGTACTGGAAAAGGAACTTGACAAGGTCCACCCTGAAATTGACCTTGTCACCACCCCCGACGGAAACCTTGTGGGTATGGCCCACTCAAACAACTGCAGCTCCGACTATGATGCCTGGATGGGATTGCTGGGAGAGGCTGTAAAAGCCCTCGGCTTCGATGTCTCCACTCCCCGGCTCTATGACACCCTTCTTGAACAGTCCCTTAAGGCTGATCCCGACTGCGGCGGTATACTCAGCATCGGTTATGTTTCCGGAGAGCATATGACTGGTTTCAGCGAGGGACGCCCTCTCTTTGTCCGCTCTCCCGAGAGCCGCTTCAACCTCCCGAACTTTATGAGATCCCATCTCTTTACGGCTCTGTGCGCCATGAGAACCGGGCTTGATGTTCTGACCGTGGAGGAAGGAGTTGCTGTTGATGAAATCAGGGGTCACGGCGGATTCTTCAAGGCCGCCGAAGTTGGTCAGAAGATAATGGCTGCGGCTACGGGAACACCCATATCAATCCTGGAAACTGCCGGAGAGGGCGGCGCCTGGGGAATCGCCCTTCTTTCCTCCTATATGGTCAGAGATGACAGCGCACAGGACTTTCCCGCCTTTATTGCAGAGGTCTTTAAGGGCAGTATCGGAGACGCGGTGCAGCCTGACAAGGCGGATGTGGAAGGGTTCAATACCTTCTTCAAACGCTATCACAAGGGGCTGGCCATTGAGCGTTCGGCCATTGAAAACCTGATTTGATCGGAATGAATATTTAATACTCTTTTCTCACCGGGGCCAGATGGTCCCGGTTTTTTATTTCCCCTTTTCCCTGCAAAACTCCTGATTCCGGCAGAGCACCTGTTTCCAGCAAAGCTCCCCCCGACACATTTTCAGAAAACTGATATCAGTCATCAGAATCTCTCTCAGAACCCAAAAAAAACCTGCCGTGGAATACACAGCAGGTCTAAAAACTTTTTTAATATTATTTATTAAACGGAGGCTTTGGTTTTTACTTTTATCAGCCGATTGATCTCTTCTTCTGAAGGGTATCAAAACCGACTGCAAGGATAAGAACGATTCCCTTTACTACCATCTGTGTATAGTTGCTGACATTGAGGAGAACCATTCCGTTTGTCAGAACACCGATAATCAGTACACCAGCAATAACACCGGAGATCTTACCGAATCCGCCGACAATGGAAACTCCTCCCAGAACAACACAGGTGATAACATCAAACTCATATCCCAGACCGGCAGTGGGCTGGGCGGAGTTTGTTCTGGAGAGCATTACGATTCCAGCAAGCCCCGCAAAGAGACCGGAAAGGGCGTAGATCAGATACTTGATTCTGCCGACACGGATACCAGAAAGCTCTGCGGCCTCCTCATTTCCACCCACCGCGTAAAAGTAGCGGCCGAAGTAGGTCTTGTTCAGAATAAAGGAACCCAGGGCAAAACAGAGGATCATAATAATAACAGGAACCGGTACAGGCCCGACATATCCCTGCCCGATAACCTTGAAACGGGGATCAAAGCCGTAGATGGGAGTACCGCCGCATAGAAGATAGGCAATACCCGCAAAGATGGTCTGTGTTGCAAAGGTGGCGATGATCGCGGGAATACCGATAGTTGAAATAAGCATTCCGTTAAGGGTACCGATCAGAACAGCCAGAAACAGGGACAGGGTCACAGCTTCAACCATACCGAATCCCATATTTACCATCAGGTAGGCGCACATTACGTTAACAATGGTAATAATCGAACCCGTAGAGAGGTCGATTCCCGCAATAAGAATAACAAAGGTCATACCGATGGAGGCAATTCCGTACATGGAAACCTGACGCGCAACGGTAAACAGATTGTTCATGGACAAAAATCTCGGGTTTGCCGCCGTAAATACCACCACAAGCAGCAGCAGAACTACCCAGATTGCACTCTTCTTCAGTCTGGCAATTACTATATCCTTCACTCTTCATCCTCCTGAACATCGGATGCCATTTTCAGGATCAGATGTTGTTCAAATTCTTCTTTTTTTAACTCGCCCGTAATCCGTCCCTCGCAGAACACGATGATCCGGTCGGACATTCCCATAAGCTCCTCCATCTCCGAGGAGATAAGCAGAACGGTTTTTCCATTTTCAACAAGTGTGTTGATCAGTTTGTAGATCTCAAACTTGGCACCCACATCGATACCTCTAGTGGGCTCGTCCAGAATGATCAGTTCAGAGTTGGCGGCCAGCCACTTTCCGAGGATAACCTTCTGCTGGTTTCCACCGCTCAGGTTCTTAACCTCCTGATGGATTGTGGGGGTCTTTATCAGAAGCTCCTGTCTGTACTTCTCAGTGGTCACACTCTCCTTTGAGGAGTTGATTACAGAGAATTTGGATATAAGCTTATAGATGGGCATATTGATATTGTTCTTTACAGATACACCAAGCAGGGCCCCATGCCTCTTCCGGTCCTCAGGAACCAGGGCAATTCCCAGATCGATGGCCTCCCGGGGAGACTTCGGATTGATCTCCTTCCCCTTAAGGAAGAACTCACCCTCTGTTTTATGAACGGCACCGAAGATCATCTGGGCCAGCTCTGTTCTTCCGGCACCAACAAGACCGCCAAGCCCGAGGACTTCACCCTTGTGGATCTTCAGGTTCACTTTTTTGTTTCCATTTCCACTGACATTCCGTGCCTCAAAGAAGACTTCCGGCTCACCCTCTGCAGGAGGTCTGGGAGGAAAGGTGTCCTTCAGCTCCCGGCCGACCATCAACCGGATCAGTTCGTCAACATTGCTCTCGGCTGTCTGGAGGGTATCAATATACTCCCCGTCCCGGAGAACAACGATTCTGCTGGAGAGTCTGAAAATCTCTTCAAGCTTGTGTGAGATATATATAATTGAAACACCCTTGGATTTCAGTAGTTCGCATACTTTATAGAGACTGTCCACTTCCGCATTTGTCAGAGGAGCGGAGGGCTCGTCCATAATCAGGACTTTGGCGTCCTGCTGTATGGCTTTGGCGATTTCTATCATCTGCTGATATCCCACGGTCAGGTCGCCGACCAGGGCCTTGGGGTCAATGTTGATATTCAGCTGGGCAAAGGCTTTCTCAGCCTCCCGTTCCATTGCCTTCCGGTCAATGACAATTCCCTTTCTGATGGGGTTTCCCAGGAAGAGGTTCTCTGCGGCAGAGAGCTCTCTGACATTGTTGAATTCCTGGTAGATAATGGCGATTCCGTTCTCCCTGGCCAGCTGGGGGCTCATATGGGTATGCTCTTTTCCGCCGACAATGATTTTACCGGAGGTGGGAATAACGGCTCCCGAACAGGTCTTGATCAGTGTGGACTTTCCGGCTCCATTTTCGCCGATCAGTCCCAGGATCTCTCCTTCTTTAATTTCAAGGGAAACATTCTTCAAGGCTGTTACACCGGGATACTCTTTTCTTATATTTTTTAACTGTAAGACAAAGTCTTCACTCACGGTTTTCTCTCCATTGAACTTGAAAAACCGCCGCAGTTTTAAAGGAAAACCGCAGCGGCCAAATCAAGTAAACTTATTCAAAATCTGCCAGGAAAGTGGGAGCGGTTTCCGCATCGATGATCATCAGATTTCTGAAGATATTCTGCTCGGGGAAGCTCTCACCCATCAGAAGCTTTTCATAGAGAGCAACAACGGCTTCGGCAGTCTTCTTGTTGGAACCTTCAAAACCTACAGAGGCTCTGGAAGCTTCTCCGTTTACGATGGACTCAAGCTGCTGCTGTGTAGCGTCTGCAGAGAAGATACCTACATTGGCGGGAATCTTTCCTCCGGTTCTGGACATAAAAGCCTCGTTGGCACCGATGTCTCCGCCGGCACCGATAGAACATACAACTGTTACATCGGGATGGGCCTGGAAGATGGACTCCATGTTGGAGAGGGCTGTAGCCGCATCAAGAGCGGGCTGCTGAGCAACAACTTCAAACTTTCCGGGAGAGAGTTCCTTCAGTGCGTTGAGGATACCTGTCTCTCTTTCCAGAAGGATGGGAGTCTGGGGATAGTTCATAACGGCGATCTTCGCCTGGCTGGAAGTAGTGTAGTGTTCGTTGATAAATTCAGCTGCGGCAGTACCGATGGTATAACCGAGTTTGGTGTTGTCCAGAACCCAGTTTACATCTGTGTTGGTCATCTTATCATCCCAGCACATTACCTTGATTCCCTGTTCACGGGCTGCTGCAAGATAGTCCTCCAGAGCATTGGGATCAGAGGGGTGAACCATGATCAGGTCTACATCGTTAGTGATAAAGTTTTCAATCTGCTGAATCTGTGTGGCAGAGTTGTCCTTACAGCTGAGAATGGTGTAGTTCCAACCCTTGGCTTTCATCAGGTCCTCAACTTCACCGAATACTCCGGCCCAGTAGCTGTTCTCAAGAGACTGAATGGTGATACCTACTCTGTAAACACCGTCATCTTCCATCTGACCTGTAGCATAGGCGCTGAAACTTACTGCTAATGCCAGCAGTACAATAATGATTTTCTTCATTAGATTCCTCCAATTTTTAATATAAATACTGATTAAAACTGATAAAAAAAGATTACGAACATACAACTGCTACTTCATAGATCCTCCTTCACTTTTCACTATGGAAAAGGAGTTATTTCAGGCCCTGATTATCAAGCCTGAATCAGTTAACAGCAGTTGCAAAACCATTACGTAATCGATTAACCATAAAACAAGGCTAACACTGATATTTCCATTGGTCAACGGATATTTATTTACCGAATTATACGGTCCCCGCCTTCACTCTGCTGTTAACTGAAATGATTACAAAAACTTAACTGTCCATGGCAATCTGGATTTTGACAGCCTTTGATGACGGGTCTGATGCCGCGTCAAACGCCTCAATACTCTTCTCAAAGGGATAGACAGCTGCGATCAGAGGCTTAACATCCACATCACCCGAGGCAATCAGCCTGACAGCCCTGTCATACTTGTGGGCATACCGAAATACGGTCTCAGCCCGCAGCTCCTTTGCCTGCATGCCTGTAATACTGATTGATGCAGAACCGTCCCCAGCAGGGATTCCCACAAGGATCAGTGTTCCTCCGGGACAGGCATAGCGATGCAGGTCCTTAATGGCCGCGGTGCTTCCTGATGCCTCAAAAACCTTGTCTACACCCCATCCATCGGTCTCTGACATAATACGGTCATAGAGATCTTCACTGTTAAGATTGATGGGCTCTATGTTCCTGTATTTTTCAGTAATGGCAAGCTTGTCGGTATTGATATCCGAGATAAAAACCCGGCTGCAGCCTCCTGCCAGGGCGGAAATTGCTGTTAAAATGCCGATTGTGCCGCATCCAGTAACAAGTGCCGTATCTCCCGGGGAGATCCCTGCCTTGTCGGCTCCCTGAAGCCCGATTGCCAGGGGTTCCACCATGGCACCCTCTTCATAGCTCACATTTACAGGAAGTTTATAAGTATAGGACGCAGGATGTACTACTGTCTCACAGAGACAACCGTGAATGGGAGGAGTCGCCCAGAAACGGACTGCCGGATCAAGATTGTACATCCCCATCCTGCTGGTCCTGCTTCCCCCATCGGGTATACCCGGTTCCATGCAGACACGGTCTCCCGCTTTCAGATTCCTTACCTCTGATCCGGTTTCCACCACCACTCCTGAAGCCTCATGACCGAGAATCATCGGCTCTTTTACTATGTAGTCTCCGATTCCTCCATGAAGATAGTAGTGGACATCACTGCCGCAGATACCAACATTCATGATTTTAATCCGAACCTCATCGGGACCGCATGTTTCATAGACATTCATTTCTTTGATAGCCAGGGATTTTGTCTGTTCCAGCACAAGTGCCTTCATAAGCCCTCCTTCAAATCATTCTTTTTTTAATTGTAAGTCAAATCTAAGCAAAATCGATTGCGTAATCGATTTACTGATATTACCCCCGTTTATTTCAGCTGTCAAATTAATTTTTTGAAAAAACTTCACCCTGTATATTTTTTCTTTCTTTCTTGACTTGTGTGAAAGACCTGTGTATTCTAGTTGTTAATCGATTACGTACGTGTTACGTGTTTTTCATAACAGGAGGAATAATGGGTACTTCCATGAAAGACGTGGCAAGACTGGCAAATGTGTCCACAGCCACCGTTTCACATGTCATTAATAAAACCCGCAATGTGAATCCCGAGACAGAGGAAAAAGTACTCAAGGCAATCAAAGACCTGAATTACAATGTTAATCCCGTTGCAAGAAATCTGCGCAGCGGCAGTTCCAGAATCATCGGATATGTTGTTTCCAACCTTGCCAACTACTTCTTTATGGACATTGCCCTGGAGATCGATGCAATCCTCAGCAAAAACGGATACAACCTTATCTATATCAACTCCGGAGAGGATCCTGAAAAAGAGCGGAAGAATATTGAAAACCTTGTAATGCAGAATGTGGACGGTCTGATTGTCGCTCCCCTTGGACGGGACTGCCAGTATGTAAAGGATATTGTCGGCGACAAGTGTCCCTGTATATTCTTTGACAGAAAACCCGAACACTGCGAATGGGATACGGTCCTGTCGACCAATGTAAAGGGAACCTTTGACGGCACTGAATATCTTATTAAAAGGGGATATAAGAGAATTGCTTTTGTAGGATCCCGGCTGGACGTAACCATGCAGGAGCGTATATCTGGATATACATCGGCCCTGACAAAACACGGTATAGATGTGGATGAGGATCTGATCAAGTCCGGAAGCGGCCGCCCCAGGAGCATGTATGAGCAGAAAAGGGGAGATGCCTACTATCTGGCTGAAACCCTGATCACCGAGCAGAAAGTCGATGCCATCCTGTGCGGTAACGCCCTGGCTACAGTCGGTGTTATGACCTGCCTGAAGGACAAGGGATGCAGGATTCCTGAAGATGTGGGGGTAATAGGCTTCGACGATGACTTCTGGATGACCATGGGATCTCCTCAGATCTCTGCCATCACCCAGGATAAGGCCGCCATCGGAGCCAAGACGGCGGAGATTCTGCTGGAGAGAATTAAAGGAAGTAAAAAACCGATTCAGGAGTACAGAATTCCCACGGATATAATCCTCCGTGAGTCCTGCTGATTATAAACAGTTAAAACCTGAGCAAAATTGATTGCGTAATATTTTTTGTTTTAGGAGATGACTGTAATGAATAATTTTAGCCTTGAGAACAAAACCGCCTATGTAACAGGCGGAGCCAAGGGAATTGGAAAAACCGTAGCTCTCGGTCTTGCCGGAAACGGTGCTGATGTGGCCATTGTGGATATCGATATGGATGCGGCCTCAGAGGTAGTAAAGGAAATTGAGGCCATGGGCCGCCGGTCAATGGCAATTTCCTGTGACGTTACCAGCGCTGACGATGTGGAAACCATGGTCAACCGCATTGTGTCCGAATGGGGGAAACTGGACATTGCCTTCAATAATGCCGGTATCTGTCTCAATGTCCCCTCTGAGGACCTGACCTATGACCAGTGGAAGAAGGTAATCGACATTAACCTGAACGGAGTCTTCCTTACATCCCAGGCAGCCGGCCGGGTAATGATTAAGCAGAAGGGCGGTGTTATTATCAACACAGCCTCCATGTCCGGGCATATAGTAAATGTTCCTCAGCCCCAGAGTGCCTACAACGCCTCAAAAGCCGCGGTTATTATGCTTACCAAGTCTCTGGCCGTGGAGTGGGTTAACCACAATGTTCGTGTAAACAGCATCAGCCCCGGTTATATTGCCACAGAGATGACCCTCTCCGCTCCTGAAGAGTGGAAAAGCCGCTGGACCGACCTGACCCCTGCAGGACGGATGGGAAAACCCGAAGAGCTGATCAGTGCCATTCTCTATCTTGCAAATGACGCCTCATCCTATACAACAGGAATGGACCTGGTTGTAGACGGCGCCTTCACCTGTATCTAGGAAAGGACCATGAGTGATACTATCCTGACATTTGACATCGGCACCACCGGAAACAAGTGTACTCTCTTTGACACCCGGGGCAGGGCTCTTGCCTCTGCAACAATCCCCTATGAGACCGAGTACCCCATGGCGGGCTGGGCCCAGCAGGACCCGGAAGCCTATTGGGACAGCGTCGTAACCGGCATGAGCAGACTCAGTCAGGAGTATCCTCAGCACACTGGAAGGGTCTCCTGCATCGGTTTGAGCGGCCATATGAACGGAATGCTGCCCATATCCGCCGCAGGAGAACCTGTTTTTCCGGAGATAATCCACTCGGACAGCAGAAGCGACAGTTACTGCTCTTCCATCAGAGAGAGAATCAATGATGATGAGTTTTTCAGGATTACCGGAAACAGGATCGATTCCCACCTCTCTCTGCCCAAAATGCTCTGGTTCAAGGACAGCTATCCCGAACTTTTCAAAAAGACAGCCTGGATTATCCAGAGCAAGGACTTTATTGCAGGCAGGCTGACCGGCTGCTGGGGCAGCACCGACTACTCCGATGCCTCTCTGACCTGTGTTCTGGACCTGAAGGAGCGAGACTGGTCTGACCGGATTCTGAAAGAAACCGGACTGAACGGAAAGAAGATGCCCCGTCTTCTCTCTTCCCACGAGATGGTGGGCCCCTTAAACCGGGAGGCCGCATCTCTTTTAGGGCTGAAAGAGGGAATTCCCGTCTTTGCCGGTGGGGGGGATGCGTCCTGCTCGGCCAGGGGTGCCGGAATTGCAGACTGCTCCACGGCCCAGAACTATATAGGAAGCAGCTCCTGGATCTCGGTACTCTCTCCACAGCCCCTGCTGGACCGGGGAAGAAGAATACAGAATTTCTATGATCTTGACGGAAAACACATCAATGTCTGCGGTACAGTACAGTGTGCCGGTATAGCTCTGGACTGGATGATGAATGAGATATCAGGGGGCAGCTGTGACTACCGTGCCGTTGAAGCAGAAGCAGCCCTGTCACCTCCCGGTGCGGAAGGTCTCTACTTTATCCCCTACTTTATGGGTGAGCGGACACCCCACTGGAACTCGAACCTCAAGGGCAGTTTTCTGGGACTCTCTCTCAACCATAAAAACAGAGACATGATAAGGGCTGTCTTTGAAGGCATTGCCTTTGCCCTGAAGGATGTGGTTTCAGTTTTTGAAGAGAACGGAATCGAGATAGCCGAGCTCTCTCTCACCGGAGGAGGCGCTCTCTCTCCATTCTGGAACGGAATGATGAGCAGCATCTACGGCAAACCCGTTAAAATACCCCACGCCCCGAAACAGGCGACAAGCCTGGGAGCCGCCCTGGCTGCAGGAGTCGGCTGCGGCATCTTTGGCTCCTATGAGGCTGCAGCAGAGGTGGTGCAATTCGAAAGAAGTGCCAGCCCGGTTGAGGCAGACAAAGAGAAGTATAGAAATATATATGCCGGATACCGGAAGCTTTATCCTGCATACAAGGCCCTCTCCGACGTGCTGTCAGAGAGTCGTATCAGTTAAAAAAAGGATGGAATTATGAAAGCTGTTTTAATCAAAGAAAAGTACTCCCTTAAAACCATGGATGCTCAGGTTCCCGAACCTAAGGAGGACGAGGTCCTGATAGAGGTTCATGCCAGCGGAATCTGCGGCACCGACCTCCATATTTTCCAGGGGGACTATAAGGGGACCTACCCCATCACCCCGGGACACGAATTCTCCGGAATTGTCCGCAAAGCAGGACCGAAAGTCAGAAACTTCAAAGAGGGAGACAGAGTCGCCGTTGAGCCCAACCTCTCCTGCGGCGTCTGTTACAGCTGCCTGAACAACCGCCAGCACTACTGTGAAAATGTTGAGGCCGTAGGAGTAACCCTGCCCGGTGGAATGGCCCAGTATGTCTGTGCACCCGAAGGAGCGGTCTTCCCCATAGGAGATCTCAGCTTTGAGGAAGCCGCCTTTATGGAGCCCCTCTCCTGCGTCCTTCATGGTGTAGAGCAGGTCAAACCGGATCTGGCAGACTCGGTTCTACTTATCGGTGCCGGTCCCATCGGACTTCTTCTGCTCCAGAGTTTTCTGGTGGAAGGATGCTCCTCGGTTCATGTTGTGGACAAGGACCAGGATCGGCTGAATACGGCCCTGGAGATGGGAGCCTCAAAAACAACTACCGATCTGGATTCCCTGGACAGGGAGTCCTACCATATCGTCTGCGATGCCACGGGAGTGACCTTTCTGATGGAAAAGTGCCTGGACTATGTCCGCCCCTCAGGACGGATACTCTGGTTTGCGGTGCCCCATGTGGATGCAAAGGTATCCCTGCCTCCCTTCAGGATGTTTGAGAAGGAGATCTCAATCTTCTCCTCCTACACCTCCTGCAGAAACTCATGGCAGGCCCTCCACCTGCTCCAGAACGGACGGATCAAGGTAAAGGATCTGGTCTCCCATAAACTGCCCCTGGAGGAGTTTGAAAAGGGGCTGAAGATTCTTGAAACCCATAGTGAACCGGCCATGAAAATAATGATTATGCCCCAGGAGAGCTGATTCCTCTCCTCCAGATACTGTTCTCCTTTGTTCCAGACAGAGTCTCCCCTTGCTGCTGATGTTGAATCGGGAGGCTCTGTCCCTTTTAATTAAGATCAGGGAGGAGAGATGATCTGGAGTCTGCTGGCAGATCTGATTGTGGTGATCCACTTTCTCTATGTTCTCTTTACGGTCCTCGGAGAGGGGCTGATCCTCTGGGGCGGCTTTCTGAAGTGGCAGTGGATCAGAAACCGGACCTTCCGGATTCTCCACCTGGCCGCCGTGCTGCTTGTTGCCCTGGAAGCCATGGCCGGAGTTCTCTGTCCCCTGACAGTCTGGGAGTACCGGCTCAGAGGGATGGCGGGTCAGGGAGCCGAACAGGAGGTCTCCTTTGTGGCACGTCTGATCCGGAGGATTATCTTCTACGACTTTCCTGAGATCTTTTTTATAGTCCTCTACACGGGCTTCGGTATTCTAGTTATTGTGACGGCCCTACTTTTCCCCTGGAAAAAAAAGACCGCCCCCTGAAGGAGCGGTCAGATTATTTTCCGTATAAAATATTCAATATTTTACAGATCTCTGTACTCGAAGAAGTCGAAGTCCGCTGGATGCTGACGACGTATCAGGTCACAGTTGATAATCCCCGCCATGGTTCCCGTAAACTCACCGAACTCACAGTACTCGTCGGAGAACTTACTGGTGTCGATTGAGGGGCCGATAGCCTCCCAGTCGCTGCCATCGGAGCTCCAGAAGAAGCGGGTCACCCGGTCCTTTACTGTGAGGCGGAAGTATACGGGGCCCTCGGGAGCGGGGACTCTGGTTCCCTCAATCTCCACCTTCTCCCCATTGTCGATCCGTACAAGGGAGAGAGCATTCCCCCCCAGGGTCTCGCTGTAGTACTTGCGCAGCAGGATGTTGTTCATGTTGTCGTAGTAGAGGGTCAGTCCCGCATAGTGATGGTGAATCTCGGGGGTAAAGTCCATCTTTGTGGTGATCTCCAGATTTGTGGAGGTCAGCTTCCGCGCCAGCAGACTCACCTTGTTCTGGGAGGCCTGGGACTCCTGTCCCCGCAGGCGGATCCAGCCGGGTCTGGCCTTCAGGTCGGCGAAGCGGGAGGGCATAATCCGGGGGGAGTAGTACTGAACTCCCAGTTCTTCCGAGTCAAAGTCATCGTGCTCGGGCAGGGCCTTTACGGGAGCTTCTGCAAGGGCGGGAGCCTCCACCTCTGCTTTAGCAAAGTTACTGCCGTCGGCCATACGGAGCCAGCCGTCTTCGGTCCAGACCATCTTCTGCACGGCGGTCTCACGTCCCAGGGTACAGCGCAGCTCGGGGGTAAAGGGACGGGAGGTCAGGTGGAACACATAAGGGTCTCCAGCGGGAGTTTCCACAAGGCTTCCATGGCCTGACTTCTGCAGATATGAGTCGGGGTTGTAGTAGTGGGGCTTCAGGTGATCCACATCACTGCGCTCGTCTGAGACCTTGGGCTGGGATGTGATT
Source organism: Spirochaeta sp. UBA5339 (assembly GCA_002408085.1). Classification (GTDB taxonomy): domain Bacteria; phylum Spirochaetota; class Spirochaetia; order DSM-2461; family DSM-2461; genus Oceanispirochaeta. The sequence goes on along the minus strand of DHQL01000007.1, from coordinate 71,774 downwards.
ACAGGGTTCTGAGGATCTCCCTCATAGGGGCCCCAGGGAGTCTCGGAACGTCCGATGGTCACGCAGTGGTAGTATCCTGTTCCGCCCTCGGCGGTCATGATGTAGTAACGGCCGTCCTTCTTGTAGAGGTGAGGAGCTTCCAGGCATCCACGCTCTGTGCCGCCTCTCCAGATCACCTTCGGGTACCCCTTGATGGATCTGCTCTCTGCATCGTACTCCACCATGGTGATGGGGCCGGGCTTCTCATAGCCGTCTCTTGTCTCCCAGTCCAGGGAGACGATGTACTTCTTACCGTCATCATCGTGGAGGATGGAGGCATCGAATCCTGCGGAGTGGAGGTATACGGGCTCGCTCCAGGGGCCTGTGATATCGGGGGCGGTCATCAGGTAGTTGTCCACATCGAAGTACCGGGCGTTCATGGAGTTCATAACACCATAGACAACGTAGAAGAGTCCCTCCTCTACGCACCAGGTAAGACAGGGAGCCCAGATTCCCTTGGAGGAGGGAAGTTTTTTCAGATCGGGGTTTGTATCGTCAGTAAGAACATGGGTGTAGAGTTCCCAGTTCTTCATATCCTTTGAGCGATAGACGGGAAGCCCGGGAAACCATTCAAAGGAGGATACCATCAGGTAGTACCAGTCGTCCCTGCGGCAGATAACGGGGTCGGGGTTGAATCCCGGCAGAATCGGATTCTTAATCATATTGATAAACCTCAAAATGCCCCCGGAAAAGGGGGCAGATAGTCATTTCAAAACTTTTTACTTCTCTTTCAGGATACAGACACCCCAGTCGGAGATCTCAATCTTCTCTCCCGGATTGTAGCTATATCCTGTCAGAAGGTCCACCGCTTCACCACAGGGGTTTGCCGCTGTCCGGGCCTCCATGCTGTAGTTGAAGAGGTAGCTGATCTTTTTTCCATCGGCTCCGGTACCGGAACGGAGGACCAGAGGCGCTTCCAGTTCGGGAACCGTGATTCCCGCATCGGCGGCGGCCTGTTTCAGCAGGGACTTAAGATAGTCCTTCTCCGTAAAGCCTCCGATATAGTAGGCCTTACCTTCACCGAAACTGTTCTTTGTGGCGGCGGCATAACGTCCCCAGTACTGGTGGGTGTAGCTGGCCAGTACCTCAGCCCCTGCCCCCTGGAGAAGCTCGGCAAACTGCTCGACCTTATGACCGTCAATATAGAGCTTTCTGGGCTCTGCATACTGCTGATGGAACATGCCGAACACATCACTGAGGATATGAGGAGCCTTGTCCATAAATACAGTCAGGTTCTCGTCAGAGATAAAGGACTTGAAGGAGCTGAAAAGAACTCCGCCCTTCTCGACGAAGGCCTTCAGATCATTCAGCTTCTCTTCGGTGATGCTGTAGAGAACGGGTGTCACAATCATATCGTAGGCGCTTGTATCCAGCACATTGATATCAACAATATCACACTCGATATTCATCTCGTAGAGAGAGTCGTACATCCATCTGACAACATCGTTGTAGGAGAGATCCCTGTCCAGGGGGAACCACTTCAGGGCATCCAGTGAGTTGTTGTCGGTCACCAGAGCCACACGGTTGTCCTTCTTCAGGTGAAGAAGTTCCTTATTCAGCTTCTGCCATTCAGCGCCGAACAGAGCGGCTTCCTCATAGGTGGGATTGCTCTCCATGTCGTGGCTCAAAAGGCCCTTCCAGTAGGTCTCAAAGCTGTTGTGGATGGAGTGCCAGTTCCAGTACATGATACCGTCGGCCCCGGAAGCCAGGTGGCTGTAGGCCTGCTGACGCAGCTGACCTGGATAGGGAGTCCAGTACTTGAAGGCCTGAGCCTGACACTCGAGAACCAGGTAGTTGTTCATCTTGAGGCTTCTGATGCTGTCTCCGCCGTAGGCGATCTCCGCCCCTGTCAGTTCATCCTGAGTGGGGTGATAGATATCAGTACCCGCAAGGGTAACAGCCTCGGATGCCTCTGCATGGTTCAGATCGGGCTGTACGCCGTAGGAGTAACCGTCCTGGGCGATGTCGGCGCCGAACTTCCGCCACTCAAAGTCAAAGTTATGAGTAATGAACTGATCCTCACGGCGGTACTCGTCCACAAGGGCAGCCTGCCACTTGAGGTAGCCGGCTGTCTGGCTTCTCTTGAATGACGCAAATTCAGTTGCCAGACCTCCGTTGATGGTTCCTCTCATATCGGGCATATCGTCCCAGTGGCCGATGGAGTTGCTCCAGTAGGCCAGTCCGAAGGCCTCGTTAAAGGCCTCCACAGTCTTGAATTTCTCTTTCAGGTGCTCCACAAAGTCCGCCTGAACATTGGCGGAGAAGTTGCCGTAGTCCTTGCACTCGTTATCGATCTGAAAACCGATAACTTTTTTATGGGATGCGGTACGCTCCATAAGACGGCGGATGGCCCGCTCCACATGTCGGCGGTAGGTCAGGTTCATGATATCCATGTTCTGACGGCGGCCGTAGCTCTCTGTGTGGTTCTTGCCATCCAGAAGGACTGCGGGGTCCTTCTTCACAAGCCAGGGGGGTACGGAGTAGCTGGGAGTACCGACAATCAGATCCAGATCGTGGCCCTCGGCAGCTTTGAGAAGGGCATCGATATAGGAGTAGTTAAAGACCCCCTCCTCGGGCTCGAGAGTACTCCAGGTAGACTCGGCGATCCGGACAGTATTCATTCCGGCGGCCTTCATCATTTCGAAGTCTTTGTCGATCCTGTCTTCCTTCAGGTATTCAGGATAGTAGGCAACTCCGAAGAGCAGTTTCTTTAACATCGTTTCTCTCCTTAAACCCAATTATGCGCTGGCCTTGTAGCGGCCTGCTTCCAGCTCGGATACGGCATGGTCGTAGTGCTGGTCCAGATCGAACAGGGCAAGACAGGTAAAGTTGATGATAGTCGCCGCAAAGGGAATCCAGACAAAGGAAGCGGCAATAGCGGAAACGGCACCTTCAGTCTGAATGGCATTGGCAGCGTTGAACCCGCCGATGCTGAGAACCCATCCCAGAACCGCTGTTCCCACACCGGAACCGATCTTTGTTGTAAAGGAGGAGGCGGCGTTACCCATACCGGCAGCACCACGTCCTGTCAGCCACTCTCCGTAGGTAATGGCATCCTGCAGCATACCGAACATTGTTGCGGCTCCGCATCCGAATCCGATACCCTTGAGAACAGAAGTGAAGATTACGAACGCAGGCTCATGAGAGAGTCCGTTGAGAATAAATCCGAATCCCGAAATAACCGCACCCATCAGGGCGAGCTGTCTTTTGCTCAGCTTCTTCATAATAAAGGGAGTCAGGAACATTGTACCGATCTGTGCGATGGAGAGTGTATTTGCAATGGGAGCGAAGAGACCCGCGTCACCCATAACGTACTGGGCGTAGTAGACACCGGAACCGAAGAAGGTCGCCATCATAAGGTACATGGTGAAACCATTGAGAACCAGAAGAACCCAGTACTTGTTTACAACCAGGTCTTTCAGGCCGGAAGCGAAATCTTTAACGCTTGTGGAGGTTCCCTCTTTCACTTCCTGAACAACTCTCTCCTTACATGTGTAGAAGGTAAAGAAAGTGATGGCTGTAAAGGCTACCATCAGAATGATAAAGGTCATGGTCCAGCCGAACTGGCTGTAGGGGTCTCCACCGCCGAAATAGGTTGTCATCTTGAGAACCAGTGTGTTGATGGTCATTGTACCGGCTGTAGCCAGAAGCATTCTGAAGTTACCCAGCAGTCCGCGCTCGTACTGGTTGGTAGTCATCAGACCGTTCATAGTGGCGTAGGGTACATTGATACCTGTAAAGAAAATTGTGGATACCAGGTTGTAAGTCAGGAACATGTAGACCATCTGAACACGGTCACTCAGTCCGGCAGGAACAGAGAACATCAGAACTGTGCTGACTGCCAGGGGAACAGCAAGGCGGGCGATCCAGGGACGGGCCTTACCCCATTTGCTCCTGGTGTGGTCAACGATATGACCCATTGCCAGGTCGGTAATTCCATCAAAAAGCTTGGAAACGGCAATAATACTTGCCGCAACGGCGGCGCTGGCGCCGACAACATTGGTGTAGTACACCAGGAGAAACGCCGTCATGGCGGAGTAGCTGAGGTTACCGGCATAGTCACCCAGGCCGTAACCGAGTCTCTCTACAAAGGAGAGTTTTACATTTGTATTTGTATCTGCAGTACGCATTATTATTCCTCTCAGTAATTCTTGATTAATTGTTTAACAGGTGATGTGGGATACCATCCGAAGGCCACACAGCGTCCCAGGTCCCAGGAGTCCCAACCGAGCCAGCCCGGAGTGTTTACTGTGTCAGTCAGAAGCTTGTAGCTCCAGAAAAACTGACCAGAACCGCACTCGTTCCAGACTTCCAGCTGCATATCCGCAGCGGCACAGAAAATCTCACATCTCTCTTCATCATTGCGGTTTACCGCACCGTCACCCATCTGACCGTTAAGAACGGACTGACCGCCCTTGGTATCCACACCGCAGCCCAGGGAGTTGAAGAGACACCACTCACCTGTAATAACGGGGAAGTAGTTCTGCATCTCGCTGATCATGGGTTTCCACTTGTTCTCAACAAAGTTACGGTAGCCTTCGATGGTCTGCTCGCAGCCTTCCATCTCGGCCATCATCAGATACTGATGGGTATCAAGAATCACATTGAAGTACTCATCACTCTGCATAAAATCTTTCCATGCATCAAGTTCGAAGGCATCGTGAATCACAACAAACTTGTCATCAGCCATATGTTTTCTGATCACATTGTATGCGCTTGTATAGAATTCACGCAGGAATTCCAGGGAGTTCCCCTTGCTTCCCTTTGCCATCTCAGCGTCCACCGGGGGATAGCGTTTCTGGATGTCCATCAGGTCCCACATCCGCTCGGAGATGGGTTCGTTGATGGGCTGAATGCCCAGGAGTCCCTCTCTGTTTCCGTAACGCTCGGCCAGACGTTCAAGAACGGAGAGTACAAAGTCCACCTCTTCGGGCTGCTGAGACCATGTACAGACTCCGGAGAGTCCGCCGTTATCAAAGCCGTTCTGGCTGCCGGGGGCGGTGTGCAGGTCGATCAGGATCTTAAGACCATAGCGCTCGGCCCAGTTAAATGCCTTGTCCAGCTCACTGGTACAGCCTATAAAGGGTTCTCTGTCCCCGAAGATAAAGTAGGGAACAGGAATTCTTACAGAGTCCAGACCCCAGGACTTGATGATTGCAAAGTCCCTCTCATTGATATACTCACTGCGGTGAGTCTTCATCCGTGCCTCATATACATCCGCCGGCAGCTGCCGGGGAAGCCAGTATTCGTCTTCGGCTGTTGTTCCGTCAAAGAGAGCGGGATTCATCCACTTCTCAAGAACCAGCCAGTTTCCAAGGTTTACACCATTTATATTAATTGCGTCATATTTTGCCATGGTAGGGATGGTAGACCCGAATTCTTCATCCAAATACCATCCTCTTTGGACTTTTATCAGATATTTCGGTTATAATTAAAAAAAATGAAAATTAATGCCCTACTCGACTATCTATGTATCGAATTTCACACTGCCGTCAGCAGATATTCCCCTGAGGGAAAGCTTCTGGGAACACTCACAGGCCGGTTTGAATTTAACGGACTATCCCTTATAGATAAAGAACTTGTCTCGACTCTTCTCTCGGAGGGATCAGACCAGATGCCTTCAATCTCCTGCATAAACGGGGGTTTGTTCTATACCGTTTTTAAGGGCCCCGAAGAAGATTTTATTCTGGGACCAGTCGGTTTCCGTGAGCCTGTGGCGGTTAAAAGCCAATACACCAGCCGGAAGCGGGGCGGACGGCCCGGAGACACCGTATCCTACAGTGATTTTAACTCCTATATCAGAACCATTACGATGTTTCAGAATCTGATCAATGGAACGGAACTCAGCGGCGCCCGGATCAGGGAAGAGAATATATTTGATATCAGTGATGATGAGGTAAAACAGAAATTTTCGGAAGAGTATTTTTTAAAACTGGAAAACGCCGAGCACCACAATCCCTATGATCAGGAGATGCGGGAGTTTTCCAGCATAGAGAACGGAGACCTGGAGCTCTTTGAAAAGAGTATATCCGAGGACTACAGCGGCAAACTGGGAGTTCTTGCGGACAACCCCATGCGGAGCCTGAAGAACATCTGCATTGTTGTGATAACTCTGGCAAGCCGTGCGGCCATAAGGGGAGGTGTGGATCCCGAGGTGTCCTACTCCCTCTCTGACAGCTATATGAGGAAGATCGAAAGGCTTAACAGCAGAAGCAGCCTCTCCGAACTTATCCGGAATGCCGAACGCCACTATATCAGGCTGGTACAGGACTGTCAGAAAGTCATAAAAAATCCGACAGGCAACTCCCATGTTAAGGTAACCCGTGCCAAGCAGTTTATCAGTCGCAACCTTCATGAACGCCTTACTCTGGAGGAGATCGCCGAGGAAGTAGGCATCAATCCCAGCTACCTTTCAGAGCTCTTTATGCGCTGCGAGAACATGAGCCTCAGCGACTACATCATCCACCAGAAGATCCAGCTCTCCCGCAGTCTTTTAACCTACACCGACACACCCCTGATCGAAATTGCCGCCTTTCTCGGCTTCTCGTCCCAGAGCCACTTCGGCACTCACTTCAAACGGATCTGCGGCATCACCCCCGGAAAATACCGGCAGAAGCACGCCGTCGCTGAGAGTACATAGAATCTGTACAAATTCTATAACCGTATTTAATGGAAAATCTGCAGCGGATACGGTATTATCTCAATTATATGCCAGGAAACAGCAACTTCGGCTTTGTCCAGAATCTGGGTATCGTCAATAATATCTTTCAAAGAATCTACAACAGGCTGATCATTACAAAGAATCTGCCCCTCAGCCTCCCGGAGTTCACTCTGATCTTCACCATCGATTCCTACCCGGGAATGTCTCAGTACAGGTTGTCCAAGCTCTCAGGATACAGCAAACAGCGCTGCCATCAGATTGTCGGCAGGCTTATTGAATCAGGCTATGTGGAGCAGGAGAGCAGGGAAAACAAGACCCGCAGCTTTCTCACATCTCAGGGACGGATGGTCCTCTTTGAAACGGTCAATTCCATCAACAGCTATCTCGAAACCCATCTGTCAGAGGAGCAGATCCTCGTATTCCAGCAGCTCAGAAACTCCCTGAAAGCGGCCAGCTCCATTCTTCTTGAGAATGTAAACATTCAGCACGATCTGAAACTGCAATAAAAAAGGACCGGCCTCAGCCGGTCCCTAAAATATCAGAACTTATCTGTTCATTCCACCGATGATCATTCTCAGCTCTTCGTCATCAAAGGCAGGGGGTACAGACATACCCGCGGGGCCATCAACGATCTCAACAAAACCTCTACCAACGATGGGGCCATCGTGAGAGCCTTCTCTGATAAATGCCACTCCTTCGATAAAACCTCCGTCATAGCTGATGGCAGGAGACTCCTGTGAGGGGTGCTCGGGACCGAAGTAGAAAGTTCCGTTGGGAGTTTCCATTACACCGTACCAGGGGAATGATGTTCCGGAAATAGGAGATACCCATTCCTCTGTAGGTGTATAGACAAAGCTGGGTCCGAAGGCATACTGCATGCTGCCGTCACGGTTGATGTGCTGGTATCTTGTCATGCCTGTATCGGGGTTCTGGAAGTTGTCGTCCTTGTAGTACTGTCTCCATGTGAAGGCAGAACCGTCATCCATACGCATGTATCCCCAGAAGTACTTGCTCCTTTCAACCTCACTGAAGTTACCCCACTGGTGCTCATACCAGGCGGTTCCTCTGAAGTTGCGCTCTCTTCCGCCGATATTGATTCTTCCTTCAGCAGCACCAAAGGGAGCAACGATGTACCGTGTCAGACCCCAGGTTGTCTCAGGGTTCTGTCTGTAGTCGGGGGTGTAGCCAATGGCTTCCAGACCGAAGTAGGCAGCAGGAAGGTACCCGGGCTCTTCAATAACCAGAGTCATATCAAAGTCGAAGGGCGCATTCTCTTTAAACTGCTCAAAGCTGTCGTTTGTACTGGAACCGCTCCAGGTCCATGTTTCAGTGGCGTGGTCATAGTGTGTAAACCAGGCGCTTGTTCCGTCATCCATGGAGTATGTGAACTCGAAATCAGGAGAAGAGGGGTCTGTTCCGTTATTCTCCAGTTGACCGCTGGTGATCATGTTTGTGGCAGAGTGAAACTCTCCTGTTTCCAGAGAGTGGAAAGCCATGATGTTGAAGTAGTAAGGTCTGTCCAGAGCCTTGTTCCAGGAAGCGGCGAAGACACACCAGAAGAAGGATACTTCTTCACCTGTATCCACATCTTCTCCGAGAACTGTAAAGTAGTTCCACTCAAAGAAGGCATTTTTCCTGTAGAATTCACCTGCATGGAAGCGGTGATCTCCGGGGAGTTCATAGATAGGCTGGGGAGCAGAAGCGAGTCCGCTTCCCTGATATGTGGAGGAATCATCCCCTCCCTGAATGTCCTTCTGCCCGGAAGCAAAACCGGACACTGCTGAAATTGTCAGCATCAATACTAAAAACAGAGTCTTTGTCATTTGTCAAAATCCTCTTAATAAGGTATATATCCAGATAGATATACTGGATTTATCCGGTGGGAGCAGATAAGCGGCAACTTTCCCTTCTCTCACCGGATACTTGCAGCTGAACCAGCCGCACTACTATTCTCAGGTCCCCGAAGGGACCGGGATTACATTTTGTCTGTGAAGACGTGGATAAAGGATTCTCCATCCGCATCCAGGGCCAGAATATCCTCTCCTCTTGTCCGGACCTCAAGAACCGAAACAGGCCCCCCTTCAAGATCCAGGCTCAAGGCCATATCACCGGCATCATCCACACGGACCCGGCCGTTTACCCTGCGAAAATCAAAGGCCAGAACTTCATCTATTTCGACCATCATGATCATCATTTCGTCCTTGACTTCTTCTACATCAAAGTTCTGGAACTTCATCTCGATCCGGCCGGTCTGCATATTCACATCCATCACGATTCCCTCAGGGGCATCAGCGAAGATGGATGTGGCAAAGATATAGCTGAACAGGGCCAGGGCATCGTTTGTCGTCTGATAGACCTCATCATCCCTGGAAATGTTTCCGAAAGCCAGGGCCGGTATAAAGGCAGCCAGAAGAACGGCTGCGGCAATTTTCTTCTTCATTTGAAACCTCGTTTAAAGGGTGTAGCGGATTCCCATACCGTATACGACGGCATGGTTATCAACTTTGTTGGCTGCCGGATTAACCAGCCACTGCAGATCGGCAGTCAGGGATAGATTGTCCGCCACCTGAAAGCGGTAGAAACTCTCCATCATAAACTGGATCTCCTCAATGTTTCGCGGTCTGGTCAGGGAGGCTGCTACCCCGGTCAGGTCACCGTGACCGCCGGGAGCGTAGGTGAAACCTGTTGTCACAGACCACTTGTACAGGGAAGAACCGCCGTCAGACCAGCCGGCCCGGAAATAGGGCATCCATACATCATCAATGGTAATATTTCCTGAAGCCAGAAAACCGTATCCACCGGCTATCCCCGCATCCTGTCTTTCATCCACATTCCAGAAACCCACATGGAGTTTCGTCTTCAGAAAGTCCTGCTGTGATGGAGTCCAGCCGAGCTCTCCATAGCGGAAGAACTCAGCTCCTCCGGAAAACCAGTCAACCTTTCTGCTGTCTCCATTGGCGTCACCCAGGGCTCCGAAGAGATAGAACTGGTCGGTAACGAACATCCGTCCTGTTGTAGCAAATCCCGCTCCTGGAGTGCTCATGGAAAAGTTCAGAACCGATGATCCGTTGAAGAAAGCCATGCGGGGAGCCAGAACTCCAATCACATCAATATGATCGAAAAGATCGATATGCCCTGCTGTCAGGGTGAGTCTGTTACCAAACATGTTCTGTCTGATATAGAACTTGCTGATAAAACCGTCGCTGAAAGTGACGCCGGGAACTCCTGCATATCCAAGGGCCGAGGCCATGGATGTGGGGGTGTACTCATTGCCGAAGTCATGGCGTCCCTCAAAACGCATATCAAATATGGACGAGTTTCCTGTTCCCGAATCCTGAACTGTCCACCGGGCGGAGAGTCCGTAATACCCTGATGCTCCATAAACATGATCCGAACTCCCGGAGATTCCGCCCATCCCAAGTGCCTGATAGTCTGCTCCCAGACGGAGATTGGTTTTTTCCTCCAGAAAATCAAGTCCGGAGTTAACAGGGGCCGTTATATCGGAAAAAAAGGGGTCCCTTGATGTAGAACCTGCTGCTTCCTGAGCCCCGGCTGTATAGAGCTGGGGCAGGAATGCAGAGATTATGATAAAAAAGCAAATACTATATCTCATTCGATCCTCCAGGAACGCAATAACCTGTTTAAATATCCTTTCCGGGTAGTCCGTTCAAAGGATGAATAGAAGCTATTTGATCATGAGAAGAATTGAAAGATTAAAGTTATTTGACCCTTTATCAGGCAGTTCCTGTGAAGATTACGGGGCTTTGTGAAGAGTTCTCGTAGATAGGAATTAAAAATCTGGTAGTTGTAATGAATGGAATAAGTATGGATATTAGCGGGGTATTGAATAATCAGGTTATAAAGATATAACTGCCCCTTCAAACTCTACACTGGGTTTGTAGGGGCTTTAAACACTTCACAAGGGAGCATGTCTATTGGCAGGCTAGATGGAGTTGGGCTATATCGAACTTTTTCATCTGTAAAAACGCCTCGGTAAGGGCCTTCCTCTGACCTTCGCTCCCCCGCTCCATCAATGTTTCCAGTTCCGCCGGAATAATCTGCCAGGAGAGTCCGTACCTGTCCTTCAGCCAGCCGCACTGTTCTGCTTCCGGGACTGCAGAGAGCTTCTCCCAGTAGTAATCAATCTCCTTCTGTGTCTCACAGGGTACAACCAGGGAGACGGACTCATTGAAGGGAAACTCCTCATCCTGTCCGCTGTCCATGGCAACAATCCAGAGATCTCCCAGCCTGTAGTCGGAGAACATAATCGTGTCCTTTTTATTCCAGCCCATATCAGTTGGATAGGGCACCAGCATACCCGCCTGGGAACCGGGAAAGACTGAGCGGTAGAACTCCCCGGCTTCTTCGGTCCTGCCGAAATTTCTTCCCGTATTGAGCAGGGCCGGCATTATAGGAGGCCGGGGGTCCCCGCCCGGATCGGTGTAGATCAGCTGCCAGGAGAGACCAAATCGGTCCTGAGTCCAGCCGTAAAGGGGACTGAAGTCATAGCTGCCCAGATCCATCAGGGTTTTGCCGCCTTCGCTGAGCCTCTCCCAGGCCGCCCTGAGGGATTTCCGGGCCTCAGACTCGGGATCATCGAAATCCTTGAAGAAAAGGGGATCATAATTCACCATAAACGAGAGGGACGGATTGAAGCTGAATCCGGGACCGCCGCTGATGGCATCAAAACGCTGACCCCAGAGTCTGAAGCTCACCATATCACAGTCCCCCGAGGGAGTGTCCCTGAGAATACTTTTTGAAATTATATCCGATTCGGGAAAAAGGGATGTATAGAGTTCCGCCGCCTGAACGGCGCTGTTGTCAAACCACAGATGGGGATAGATTGCCTTCATACCAGCCCCCTGAATATTAGTATTTATATACTAATTATATTACGGCCTCAGACCATTTCAAATTTACATGGAATCCGGAGTTCTTCCGGCAGTATTGAATACTCTCTGAAGTTTATCAACATCAATCTTCTTCATACCGAGAACTGCCTCTGTGAGGGCCCGCTTCTGACTTTCATCCCCCTTGTGCATCAGGGAGAAAAGCTCTTCAGGCACCACCTGCCAGAAGAGACCGAATCTGTCCTTCAATCTTCCCTGTCCCTCGGCTTCGGGAAAGGCTGAAAGCTTTTTCCAGTAATAATCGATCTGTGTCTGATCGGCACAGGGAATAACAAAGGAGACTGCCTCGGTAAAGGGATGCTCCTTCTCCATACCACCGTCCAGAATAGCCATCCACTGCTCCCCGATTCTGCTGTCCGAGAACATGACGGTCCCCTTCTTGTTTCGCCCTCTGTCAGCCGGATAGAGAACCAATCGGCCTGTACCGGAGCCCGGAAAGACGGAGCGGTAGAATGCGGCAGCTTCCGCAGCTTTACCGTAATTTTTACCTGTATTGATAAGAGCGGGCATGATGGGCGGTCGGGATGCCGCTCCCTCCCTCGTAATCAGAAGCTGCCAGGAGAGGCCGTATCTGTCCTGAATCCACCCATAGAGAGGACTGAAATCATAACGGCCAAGTTTAATCAGAGCCTTCCCTCCATGGCCCAACTCCCTCCATAGCTTTTTAAGGAAGGTTCGGGCAGCCTTTAAAGGATCGGAAGTATCGGAGAAGTATAGGGGATCACAGCTGATAAGTAATGAGGTTGACGGGCTGAAGTGAATACCCGTATCGGCACTGAGTCCATTAAATCGCTGTCCCCAGAGCCTGAAACTGACAAGGTCGCAAACTCCTGCGGGTGTATCGTAAAGGGCATTTCTGGAAATTATTTCTGACTCTGGAAACAGGGAACAGTAAAAATCCACCGCCGGGATGGCATCTTTGTCAAACCAGAGGCGGGGATATAAAGACTGGGCTATGCTCATTCAGGTCTCCCGCACTTATTACAGTGATTATGTAATACATAATTATATATATAGTGAGTCGGGATTCAATAATTACCTGAATATCTTTCGGGTATGATCATAAAACCATCCTGAGATCGCCTTCCCACCTGACCAGACTCCGATCCTCCAGATGCTTGAAAACAGGGCAGAAATACTGCCCTGATTTTTCACTGCATAGAGTTCCACCCTCTCGGCAGGAACTACATCCTGAGCTTCTTGAAGTTCTCTTTCATAGTCTCGATATCGGTGATCCAGTCTTCAATGTCCTGCTCATGCTCCAGTTCCTCGTTGAGGATCTGTGTGGCCATCTGATGAGTGACATGATCCTTTCCGTTAGTAAAGTCCGCAAGTTCGGAGTAGCGTTTGATGGCGCAGCGCTCACCGTCGAGGTTCTGCTTAAGAATTACCTCCACATAGGGATCATCGGGAATCTCATAATCGCAGCCCGACATCTTCATCCAGTCTGCGGGTGTCAGAATGGGAGTGCCTCCCAGCTGAATGATCCGGTTAACCACCAGCTCCGCATGGCCCAGCTCCTGGGTGGCATGAAGAAGAAGTTCCGGTTCGATTTCACTTCTCATGGGTCCTTCCATCATCCGGGCGCCGATCCAGTACTGATAGTAGGCAAGCCACTCCTCCGCCAGAGCCTTGTTCAGAATTTCAATCAGTTTATCAACATCCAGATTGATAATCTCTTTTCCTTTGATTCCCATGGGTTCCTCCAATATTCTATATAAATACCTTTGTTTATTGTAACCCGGAATTTCGAATCTTAATCTGAATTAATATTATTTTCTTATTAAATCCTTCAGCCTATCCAATTCCAACTGATCCTGCCCCGGACTTAGCATATCCCAATGATCAAATTTGTATGAAAATAAATTTGAATGATTCATATAACATCGTTATATTTATATAACAGCAATCGATCAAAGGAGTCACAATGGAAAATTTCAGTTTTCAAGCCCATACAAAGATTATCTTCGGTAAGGGAACCGAAGCCCAGGCTGGTGCAGAATCCGCACGGTTCGGTAAAAAAGTCCTTCTCCACTACGGCGGAGGAAGCATTAAAAAAACAGGCCTCTACGACAGGGTTATGAAGTCCCTGAAAGCCGCCGGGCTTACGGTATTTGAGCTGCCCGGAGCTCAGCCCAACCCCAGGCTCTCACTGGTTCGAAAGGGAATTGAGATCTGCCGAAAGGAGGGAGTGGAACTTGTTCTGGCCGTTGGAGGCGGATCTGTTATAGACAGTGCCAAGGCCATCGCCTTCGGCACCCTGGCGGACAGGGATGTCTGGGAGTTCTACACCGACAACATCCCTGTAACAGAGGCTCTGCCCATGGCAACCATTCTGACCCTTCCTGCAGCAGGAAGCGAAGGGAGCCCGGATACTGTTGTATCAAATGAAGAAACTGAGCGGAAGCTTGCGGCCCACGGCGATGTGATCCGCCCCGTCTTCTCCATACTAAACCCCGAGCTGACCCTGACCCTCCCCTCCTTTCAGACCGCCGCCGGTATCTCGGATATGTTCGCCCATATAATGGAGCGCTACTTTACGGCCACAGAGGAAGTGGATTTTATCGATAACCTTGCCGAGGGCGCCATGCGGGGTATTCAGGACAACTCCCGCAAGCTGATGGCTGATCCCGACAACTACGACTACCGGGCCGAAATCATGCTGGCCGGACTTCTGGCCCACAACGGTATCCTCGGCCTGGGACGGAGCGAGGACTGGATGTCTCATAATATTGAACATGAGCTGTCTGCTCTCTGGGATATGACCCACGGTGAGGGTCTTGCCATCATCTTCCCCGCCTGGATGAAGTACGTCTATAAAAACGACATCCCCCGGTTTGCCCGGTTTGCCAAAAACGTCTTCGGTATTGAGGAGGCCGATGAGGAGAAGAGCATCCTGAAGATGATCGAGACCCTGAAGGAGTGGTACCGCTTCCTGGGACTGAAAACATCTCTGTCGGACTTCGACTTCTTCGATGAATCCAAAATTCCTCTAATGGCAGAACGATGTCTCCCAGACGGAGCCGTAGGCGGAGCAAAGACGAAGCTGAAGGCGAAGGATGTTGAAGCCATCTTCCGCCTGGCCGTGTAACCCTGATACCGTGGCAAAGACAAGCTACAGCGCCCCGGCGGTAACCGGGGCGGTAAGAATTATCGAATACCTCTGTAAATCTCTGGACCCCAAAGGTGTCAGTGAGATCTCCCAGGAACTGGGACTGAACAAGAACATGACCTTCCGGCTCCTCCATACCCTGCAGAAGGAGGGTTGGATTGTTCAGGAGGAGAACTGTAAGTATACAATGAGCCTTGTCCCCTACCACCATCTGGCCAAAACTGTGGAGCGGATGGACCTGGTCAGGGCCTCAAGAAACCCACTGCAGACCCTCTGGAAAAAGACCGGAGAGAGCTGCTACCTGGGCAAAGTTGACGACACAAAAACTATCTTTCTGGAGCACCTTGATTCTGTGCGTACCGTAAGGATCACAGCCAGTGCGGGAGGCCGGTTCTTTATGCACTGCGCCGCACCGGGAAAGGTGCTTCTGGCATTCAGTGGAGAGGAGTTTGTGGACAGAGTCATTACAGAGAACGGATTGCCTGCCCAGACCTCCCACACCCATAGAGATCCCGAGTCTCTTAAGGCCGACCTTATTGAGATCAGAAAACGGGGATACGCCATGGATCTGGAGGAGTACAACGATGGTCTCATCTGTCTGGCCGCTCCGGTCTTTGACTATAAGGGGGAGCTGGCTGGAACCATCGGTCTGTCGGTTCTGACCCTCCACTATTCACAGAAGGAGCTGGAGGAAGACCTGGGGCCTCTTGTTCTGGATGCGGCACAGGAGAGTTCGGCGGCCCTGGGGTATCAGGGCTGACTCGGATTGTAATGAAATCAGCCGTGAACCTCGTCCCGCAGCCTTCGCAGGGGCGCCTTCAGGGCCTGGGCGATCTCCTTTAAGAGTTCTCCCGGTTCGGCGGTTGCCAGGACAATGGATGGAATATTTCTTAAAGGAAGTTTCCTGGCAAAGCCCAGAGCCTCATTTCTGATATTGGCACCCTTTGTAAAGGCAATGGACGGCCTTCCGTCGGTTACCAGAATCATCTGCTGCAGATCATTTGGATGGCGAACACGCTCGCTGTGGACGGTCTGAAGCACAGTATGAAATCCGTGAGCCAGAGGTGTCCCCCCCCCTGTGGCGATGGCCTGAAGCTCATGCTTTGCTCTGGCAATGCTGGTTGTGGGAGGCAAAACCACCCTGGACTTGTACTCATGAAAGGCGATGACTCCCACCCGGTAGCGCTTCTGGTAGGCCTGGGTCAGCAGTCCCAGGACCGCTCCCTTGGCCAGCTTCATCTGCTCCTCAACAAGCATGGAATCCGATGCATCCAGGAGAAAGAGAATAGTCTTTTTTACCGGCTGCACCCGGAGACGGCAACGCAGATCCTCCGGGGTGATGCCCCTGCCCGAGAGGGCAGGTTCTCCCGGCCCCTTGCGCATTGACGCGGCAAGACAGGTCGCCAGAGGATCAAGCTCACTGATCTGTCCCCCGGCCCTCAATCTGACAGAGGCCACATGACGGCCTCTACGGGAGGGACGGACCTGCTTCTTAGCCGGCAGAATGGAGTGTTCGTCCAGAGAAATTTTAAGGGGAGTCTCGTTTCCTAGAAGGATAACTTTGGATGCTTTTTTTTTAGGAAGGAGAAGATTGTCATTCCTCCGGCGAATGAACCGGGAAAGATATCATCATCTGCCTCATAGGAGTGGAACTTGTCATCATCTTCAGGCTCTTCGTCACTCTGAAGAAAGGGATACTCTCCAAACACTTCGGTGAGAGCTTCCATAAGCTCCTCGGGAAGCTCTGTCCCTCCCTGCTCAATATAGCGGTCAAGCCGGTGGGGAAGCGCCATGGTCGCGGCCTGTACCACATCGGCGTGGTTGATGGAGTCCCGTTCCTGAAAGGCAGCCAGGGCAACAGCCACCTTGATAATGGTGATCTCGGCCCGGTGCCCCTGGGCTCCAACCTTGACGGCGAGGGTCGACGCGTCATCAAGGATGTCATCGGGAACACTCACTTTTTTCAGATTCTCTTTAGCTTTGGCAATCTGCTCTCTCAGGGCCTGCTGCAGCTCCTCCCATCTTCCGGAGAAAGAGTCGGGATCCCTTTCGAAATCCAGACGGCGGCGAATCAGCTCACTCCGCTTCTTTACATCATCCTCTCCGGTTACGCTGATGCAGAGACCGAAACGGTCCAGGAACTGAGGACGGAGTTCTCCCTCCTCGGGGTTCATCGTCCCGATGAGTATGAATTTTGAAGGATGAATTTCCGAAAGGCCCTCCCGCTCCACGCGATTTACACCGGAGGCGGCGGTATCAAGAAGAAGGTCAACCAGCTGATCATCCAGAAGATTGACCTCGTCCACATAGAGGATACCCCTGTTGGCAGCGGCCAGTAGACCAGGTTCAAAGACTCTTTCACCCGAGTGAATTGCTTTCTCAAGCTGAAGAGCGCCCACAAGACGGTCTTCGGTAGCTCCCAGAGGAAGCTCAACAAGAGGTACGGGCATTTCGAATGATTCGGGTATCCCTGCTTCGGCTTTCAGTCGGCACTCTTTATGAATAAAGTTTCCAGCCTCGGGATCACAGTGATAGGGACAGCCTTCAACGGCCTTAAGAGGAGGAAGCAGGTCCTGCAGGGCCCGCACAGCGGTACTCTTGGCCGTCCCCTTATGACCGCGGATAAGAACACCTCCTATTGAGGGGTCAACGGCGTGGAGAATCAGAGCCGTCTTCATGGCTTCCTGTCCGACAATTGCACTAAAGGGATATTTTGTCATACTCTTGCTGCCTCTTCCTTCGGGTATTGCTCCCTGTCCGGCTTCCATCGGGAAGCTCCGTCTCAGGAACAGTAGATTGATTCTATGGGATGACCCGCCGAAGGGTCAAGCTTCCCCCTACTGCAGGATGATACTGATCAGCTGCTCACGGTCAAGGTTCTTGTAGAAGAAGCCCACATCCAGATCCTTCAGGGCACTGTGCAGGGAATCCTCATTCAGGGCGCAGCCCCTGAGGGCCTCCTCCAGAGGAGTGCTGTCTTCTGCTCCGAAGTAGTCTCCACGGGTGGTAAAACCGGTGATGACTCCCTTCTTTACATCCAGAAAGATCTGTATCTTTCCGCAGCCCTCCACACGCCTCTCCTTCCTCAGAGAGAAGGCGGGAGAACGGCCGTAGTTCCACTCCCAGCTCTCATACTGTTTCCGGAGCTTATTAACCGCTGCAAGGTCCTCTTCTGTCAGAGTGTATGGCTTCATTCCGTTCCGTTTCTCCATAAACTCCCTGAGAATGTTCCGGAATTCCAGGGTGGACATGGAACCATCCAGATGTTCTGAAATATTGGTAACCCGGCTTCTCACCGATTTGATTCCCTTGGAACTGATCTTGTCCTGTGAAACGTTCAGGGCCTCTACAAGAACCTCGATGTTGGAATCGAACATCAGTGTGCCGTGATGCATGACCCGGCCGAAGCGGATGTACTGGGCGTTGCCTGAAAATTTCTTACCCTTGATCAGAATATCATTTCTGCCGCTGATCTCCGCTTCAACTCCCAATGAGCCCAGAGCCTCAACAACGGGGACACAGAAGGACGCCAGGTCTATCTCCCTGTTCTCTGGAGAGTCGGTGATAAAGGTAAAGTTCAGATTACCCAGGTCGTGGTATACTGTACCGCCCCCTGACAGACGGCGGGCGACCCTGATACTGTTTTCTTTTACATAGGGGATGTTGATCTCTTCGATGGTGTTCTGATGCTTGCCGATAATTATGGAGTTTTCATTCTGCCAGAGCATAAAATACTCTTTGTCTCTGGGAAGAGAGTTGAAGACATACTCCTCAAGGGCCAGATTAAAAAAAGGATCAGTACTGCTGCTTTCAATATATGTCACAGATAAACCTCCAGAGGGGTGTCCGATCACATTACCCGACAATCACTACTATTTCAATAGTAAATAACCTTCCCGGAGTTGACTACTTTTCAATCCTGTTCCGACCCTTGTCCTTGGCAACATAGAGGAGTTCATCTGCCCTGCCGATCATCTTGATTGAACTCTCTCCCAGGTTCTCCACTACCCCGCCGCTTATGGTGATCTTTCTGTCAGGATCAAAATCCCAGGTGAACTCGCCAATCTTCTCCCTGAGCCTGTCGGCCAGTTCAAAGGCGGACTGCATATCCGTTTCAGGCAGGACAATCAAAAACTCCTCCCCTCCGTACCTTCCAATCACATCCATCTCCCGCAGATTGCTTTTGAATATTTCGGAAGTTTTTACAAGAACAAGGTCTCCTATCTGATGACCATAGCTGTCATTGACGCTCTTAAAGAAATCAATATCGAAAAGGATGATGGACAGACTGCTTTCATAGCGCCAGCTTCTCTTAAGTTCCTCATCAAGGTACTCGGAGATGTACTTCTTGTTGAACACCTTTGTGAGTCCGTCCCTGATGGAGATGTACCGGAGGGACTCAAGGGCCCTGTCGGCAATCTCCTCCTTCTCCTTCAGCCTGTCTATCATAACGTTGAATGAGTGAGTCAGATCTCCGATTTCCGTTCCGATTTCCGTCTCAAGTTTTCGGGTTCCTCCTATCTCGGTATTTTCAATAATCTGCCTCATGGAGTTGGAGAGCTCAACAATACTGGAGCTGGTTCCGTGCTCCGCGATATTAAGTCCGATTTTTTCATGGTCAGCCGAAACCCTGACGGCCACAAATCTTTTAATAACCTTCAGGATAAGAAGAGACACTCCGAAGCCCCAGAAGAAACAGGCAAAAATTCCGATTCCCTGAACAACGACCAGTTCAGCTCTGGTCATTCCCATCTCTGCAAGAAGACTCCTTTTGATAAAAAGTCCAGTTGCCAGGGTTCCCCATACTCCGGAAAAGGCATGAACAGGTATGGCCGAGACGACATCATCAATCCCCTTCTTCTCGAGAAGAAGGGTTCCGTAGTAGACCACAAGGCCCGATACAATGCC
Source organism: Spirochaeta sp. UBA5339 (assembly GCA_002408085.1). Taxonomy (GTDB): domain Bacteria; phylum Spirochaetota; class Spirochaetia; order DSM-2461; family DSM-2461; genus Oceanispirochaeta. The sequence goes on along the minus strand of DHQL01000007.1, from coordinate 52,144 downwards.
GATGACCATGGCGGAAGGCGTGCTGACATATGCGCATCCGGCGGTTATGGCCACAAGGCCGGCGATGATTCCATTCATAATCATCTCGGGTTCCGGCAGGCGGCTTTTTCCCAGAAACATACTGAGAAACATGGCGGTGATCCCGCCGAAAGAGGCCGAAATGATTGTATTCAGGATTATATTGGCCACACAGAATTCCGCTCCCAGGGTACTCCCGGCATTGAATCCGAACCATCCGAAAAAAAGAATAAATGTCCCCAGATAGGCAAAGACAATGTTGTGTCCCGGTATTTTCTGAGGGGTCCCGTCGGCTGCAAAGCGCCCTATCCTCGGCCCAATTACCATGGCCCCGGAAAGACCGACCCAGCCTCCAATGGAGTGAACCACCGAGGAGCCCGCAAAATCGAGAAAACCGAGATTCTGAAGCCACCCGGCCTGATCCTCATAGAAGAGTCCGCCCCAGGCCCAGTGACCGAAGATTGGATAGATGATGGCAGAGGTGATAAAAGACATGATCAGATAGGTACTGAACTTGGCCCTTTCGGCAATAACCCCTGAATCTATGGTGGCGGCGGTTCCCACAAATACAGCCTGAAAGACAAAGAAGGTTGCCTTCCAGCTGTCAACATCAAAGGATGTGAAAAAGTCATTGATTCCTATAAAACCGTGAAAGGTTCTGCCGAACATAATGCCGTAGCCCACAAACCAGAAGGCTGCAATAGAAAAGATAAAGTCGGTGATATTTTTTATGGCTACATTGATCGAGTTCTTTGCCCGGGACAGACCCGTTTCCAGGGCCATAAAACCGGCCTGCATCAGGAAGACAAGAACAGCCGAAACCAGAACCCAGAGAATATCATCAATCGTTTTACCGTGACTTACAGTTTCTACCGCTTCCCGGGCGGATAATCCGGTGGTGGAGAGGAGAAGCACTGCTGTAAAAAGAAAGGTTTTTTTAACATGCATATTCTTCATTATTAAATAAATCCTATATAATAAATCTATATGCAATTTTCATACCAGACTTCGATCGAACAGCAGAAGCAGGCCTATCACCATATGATCAAAGAAATTATCCCGACCATAAAAGTTATCGTTCCCTGCCTCTGTTGAAGCAGACCTACATCATCGAAGCAAATTCCCGGTTAATTACTTTTTTGTGAAAAGTGCTATATGGCCTGCAGTCTTATCAGCCTTGAATCGAAGTCACAATCAAGGGGCGGAAGGGATATTCCGGCATACATGAGTTCACTGCCGTAATATTTTTCTCCATCCTCTGTCATGTAAAGTCTGTCTGTATCCAGGGATCTCAACTTCAGCCTGCAGCCCAGGTCATTGGGCCTTAAGAGATGTCCGAAATAGAAGACCAGAACCTCCGCCCCGTCATCTGATACAGTCATCCAGGCTGTCCCCCTGTCTGAAGAGGGAGGAAGGAGTCTTATAAAATCACCGAATTGAATGGTCCGGCGTATCTTCTTATAAAACTCAACCTGCTTCGCGACCTTTTCCCGCTCCTCCGGTAAAAGCTTCATCAGGTCCAGCTCATATCCAAGGTTGGCACTCATGGCCGCGTTTCCTCTGGTTTCGATGGGTGTGATCCGCTTAACCTGGTGATTGGGAACCTCCGAGACATGAGCCCCCATGGTCACCGGGGGATAAAGATATGAGGTTCCCCACTGGATGAAAAGCCGCTCATAGCTGTCGGTGTTGTCGCTGGTCCAGGTCTGGGGCATATAGTAGAGCATCCCCGGATCGAAACGTCCACCTCCCCCTGAACAGCTCTCAAAAAGGATCTCCGGAAACTCATTTACCAGACGGTCCATCAGGCTGTAGAGTCCCAGAATATAGCGATGGGAGGTCTCTTTCTGCCTTTCTGAAGGAAGGGCTGCAGATCCCGCTTCGGTGATGTTTCTGTTCATATCCCACTTTACATAGTCAATTCCGTTTTCTGACAGAATGGCTGCAATTGAACCGTAGAGGTAGTCCTGAATCTCCTGACGTCCCATATCCAGAACAAGCTGATTGCGTCCTTCGCTGCGGTACCGGCCGGGCACATGAAGACACCAGTCCGGATGGGACCTGTAGAGGTCACTATCAGGGGAGATCATTTCAGGTTCAAACCAGAGTCCGAACTGCATCCCTTTGCGGTGTGCATAGTCAGAGAGAGACTTAAGGCCTCCGGGCAGCTTCTGCAGGTTCGTAAACCAGTCGCCGAGACCGCTGGCATCGGAGTCTCTCCTGCCGAACCATCCGTCATCAAGAACAAAGAGCTCCATCCCCAGACTGTGTCCTTCATCAATGAGAGCCTTTATCTTCTCCTCGTTAAAATCAAAGTAGGTGGCCTCCCAGTTGTTCATGAGCACCGGTCTTTCCCGCTTGCTCCAGGGAGCCGGACAGAGCCGTTCACGGAAAAGACGGTGGTAGATACCGGACATGCCGTTAAGACCATCGGGAGAGAATACCAGGAGTGCCTCGGGAGTGGTAAAACTGCCGGAAGGCTCCAACTGCCACTGGAAATCGATCTCCTGAAGTCCAATCTGCATCCTGGTCTTCCCGTAACTGTTAACCGCTGCCTCGGCCATAAAGGAGCCGCTGTACACCAGACTCATACTGTAAACATCTCCGGAAAACTCATCGGTCTCCGGCCTCAGAAGAGCCAGAAAGGGGTTCTGCTCATGGGAACTGGCCCCGCGTTTGCTGTCAACCAAATGGCCGCTCCGGCCAATGGGGATTCTGGAGACCTGACGCTCTCTGGTCCAGGCTCCATAGAGATTCATCACTTCAAAATCACTGTCTCCATAGAAGTCCACTGTACTGCTGAGAACCTTGTTCAGAGTAACAGGTTTATTCCCGCAGTTACGTATCTCCGTTCTCCGGATGATGACATCATACTCTTCGCTGACGCTGTAATAGAGGTCGATATACAGATCCAGAATGCTGTCTCTGAGGGTCAGGACCAGAGTGTCACAGCCGTCATCGGCAGTAAGCCTGCATCCCGGCATTCCCTGAGGAAGACTCCTTCCCTCTTCAATTCTGAAGGAATCATAGACAGGATCTATCAGATGACTTCCTGAAGAGTCTGTAATCGACAGGGCGGGACTCTGGTAGTCTGAACGGCCGTAGTCGGGATACTCCCTGGGCATGGTATCAAAGGAGAGAGTCTTGTTGGAATCTAGGGGATTGGGAGAAAAACTGCAGACCTCCCGCAGGTCCACCAGCCCGGTCCTGTCTGTGAAACGGAGCTTCCGTCCCCAGTAGGCGTGAACCGGATACCGGCCCTCAAGAACCTCAATAATATAGCTTGTGTTTCGGGTATGCAGATGAAACTGCTCTTCTTTTTCCTTGTATACAATACTCATGAGAAAGTGATTCCTTTAATTTAATTCGCGTTGAACGGGCAGGGGCCGCTGGACCCTCTGATAACCAGATCCGGTTCAATCAGAACTTTTCTTGGCTCAGTGTCACGGGAACTGGCAGCATGATCAAAGAGATCGACTGCGGCATTCCCCAGGCTGCCCAGTTTCATATCCACACTGGTCAGGGCCGGGTATGTGCTTATGGTCAGGTTTGTATTGTCATGGCCGATAATGGACAGATCTTCCGGGATACTCATATTCAGACTCCTGGCGGCAGTCATGGCCCCGATGGCCATCAGATCATTACAGGCAAAGATGGCTGTCGGCCGGCTGCTGCCGGAAAGAATTTTTCTGCACGCATCCATGGCGTCCTGTATGGCGGTGTCCGTGTTACCCCCTTGAATAACAATCATGTCCTCATCCAGGGGTGAAGAGCCTCTTGATTCGAGATAAGCTCTCCAGCTGTTCTCCTTGATGTCAAAGGAGTAACCGTGATGACCCCGGAGAAATGAGATTCTCCGATGTCCCTGGTTCCAGAGATAATCCATGACCTTTACCATCCCCCTCTCCTGATCGATAATCACCGAGTTAATGCCGGAAATTTCGGGAAAGGAGTGAACAAGAACAAGTGGAACCTTCTCTGATACAGCCTGGTACTGGCCGTTGTCATAGTTCTCTATGGTGGGGTCGATCATAATGATTCCCTCCACCTGCCTTGAGACAAGACTTTCGAGATACTCGGCTTCCTGGCACCTGTCCCCGTCAGTGGAACATAGAAAGAGCATTGACTCCTTCTCCCAGAGCCGTTTCTCGATGACATCGGTTATCTCCATGTAGTAGCTGTTGGTCATGGAGGTGATCAGGGTGCCGATGGTCTTGGTTTTCTTCTGCATCAGCCCCTGAGCCAGTGCATTGGGAACAAAGTTCAGCTTTTTTACAGCCTGCTCCACCTTTCGCCTGGATTCGGCTCTTACAGCATGATTGTTGAGAACCCTTGAAACGGTTGCGGTGGAGACACCCGCTTCATCTGCTACATCCTGAATTGTCAAAGGATACTCCTCCATAATGAACAGCCTCAAACTGTAAGCGTTTACAGAAATATTACAATACCTGAGTTCAACATAGCAGAAAAATCGATTTTTTTCTACCATAAGACAGATACAGAAACCATTATTGGCCCATTTTTTCGGTTTTAGCAAGGAAAAATAAAATAATAAAAAACTGTAAGCGCTTACAGTTTTTCCTTGCCAACTGAAAAATACCGTGTTATTCTCCCCTTATCAATCAGCAATTTCATGTATAGGAGAAAAGAATGAAGAAGAGTATTACTCTGCTCATGGCCCTGCTTGTCCTGATTCTTACAGGATGCGGCAAACAGGAAAGTTCAGCCGGCCCCGACGGCAAAGTCGTATTAAACTGGTGGACCTGGTCGGTCCCCACGGTTGAGGATTTCGTTGTACTTAAAGAGGGATTTGAAGCCAAATACCCTAACATTGAACTCCGTTCCGATGTCAGCCAGATGGATGATTATAAACAGAAACTCCAGGTAGAGTTTTCATCAGGAGCCGGTCCCGAGATCCTGTCTGTACAGCCCGGTACCCTTCTGAATCAGTACAAACCCTTTCTTCTTGATATAAGTGAATCAGCGGCAGATACCCTGGATAAACTGGTTCCTGCAGTTGTAGAGGATGCGAAATTCCGCTCCGGTGGAGATCAGATCCTGATGGCTCCCCTCGGTTCCGCTTCAACCATGTTTATCTACTACAATGCCACCTACTTTGAGCAGGCGGGAATTACAGAAGTCCCCGCAGATCTGGAGAGCCTCCTTGATGTTATTGCCAGACTTGAGGCTGAGTTCCCCGACAAACTCCCCCTGACCATCGGTCTCAAGGACGGATGGTTCAACGGCGATGTGTTTGCTCTTTTTGCCAATATGGTTGAGAAGGGGATTACTGAAAAAGCAGACAACGGAGAGGTCAAATGGAACGATCCCCGCTTTGTTGAAGCTATGGAGCTCTTAAGAAACCTGGTCGATCTGGGTGTCATCGAGAAGGAAGCTCTTGGTGTAGCGGTATATGAAGACTCCATCGGCATGTGGGCCGACGGAAAGGCCGTTATGCATGTGAACGGCGGATGGGCGATCGGAATGCTCTCAAAGCCTGAGAATGTGAACGAAAGCGGCCAGCCCTATGCGGACCGCCGCGGCGGCAGAGCGACCGATGATGATGTCTTCGGAGCCTTCCCCGTTCCCAACTTTGCAGGAGGAGAACCCGTTGTTCTTGGCGGAATCGACGTAGGTATCGCATTGAACAAGAATCTGGCAAAAGATCCCGCCAAACTGGATGCGGCTCTTAAGCTTCTCGACTATATGCTTGTAGGAGAAGGACGTGATTATGAAACAGGCCGCCCCGGTGCAGGTCTTATCCCCACCCTCCAGGGAGTCTCTCTGGACAAGAGCATCTATCAGGATAAGGCATCTTCTGATGGTGTCGATGCCATTGTGGAAACAACCAATAACAATATGGCCGGTCCCAGAGGTGTGACCAGCCCTGCGGTATTCAACCAGATGGGCGTTGTTGTCCAGAATGTTGTTGCCGGAAACGATATCAAGGCAGAGCTTGACGCTCTCCAGAGAATCGCAGAATAAGACTTTTTAGAACGGCAGGACTTCCAGCTGGAGTTCTGCCGTATTAACCAAGAGAGGCGACTATGTTTAAAAGCAGCAGCGGATCTCTCTCCAGGATGAAAACCCAGGAGACGATTTCCGGATATCTTTTTCTTCTTCCCCTTCTTATAATGATGGGGACTTTTGTATTTTATGGACTGTTCTATGTAATCAGACTCAGTTTTTATCGTTGGGACGGCTTTATGCCGGAGACAATGGTCTTTCGGGGTCTAAAAAATTACCTGCAGCTTTTTACTGATCCCGTAGCCCTCACAGCCATGATCAACGTACTGATCTTTATGGTTGTCACCGTAACAGTCCAGATGTTTCTCGGCCTGATAATCGCACTGCTCCTCCGTCCCAAACTGCAGGGGAGCCGCTTCTTTAAGGCCCTGTTCTACATACCCGTTGCTCTGTCCACAGCTGTTATCGCAAGAACTTTTATGGGGCTCTATGAGCCCTACTTCGGCGTACTGAATACGACCCTGAGGGCAATCGGACTGGAGAGCCTGACACGAACATGGCTGGGAGATCCCAACACAGCCCTGTGGTGTATTATCGCGGCCAACATCTTCCAGTGGACAGGTGCTCAGATGGTGTTCTACATTGCCGGACTGACCACCATCAGCGACGGAGTCTTTGAAGCCGCCCAGATTGACGGAGCCGGTTTCTGGAGCACTATGGGCCGTATTGTCTGGCCCAGCCTCTGGTCTACCCATACAACTGTTATCGTACTGGGTATGGTGGGAGCCATTAAGACCTTCGATATCGTCTGGCTTCTGACCCAGGGCGGCCCCGGTAATGCCACACAGTTTCCTGCAACCATGCTCTATCAGGCGGTAGCCCAGAACTCCCAGGCCGGATACGGAGCCGCCATCTCAGTGGTGATGATCTTCTTCTCAGTCGTACTGGCCGTAATGCAGATTCAATTTAACAAACGGAAACAGGAGGGCTGAAGATGTTTAAAAGTATTTCCCTGAAAGAGAAGATTATAATCCAGTCCATCCTCTGTATTCTTGGGGTAATCTATATTGTCCCCCTGGCCAATGTTGTTGTGTCCTCCTTCAAGGGTGCGGGGATCGGTAACTATACCTATCTCTTTACCTCCGGATTCCCCATCGGCCGGATGATTTTCAACAGCTTTGTTGTCTCCATTGCACAGGTTGTGCTGATTGTGGCTGTTGCATCCCTGTCGGCCTTTGCCTTCTCCAAGATCCGCTTTCCCGGCAGAGACCTGATCTTTCTGCTGATTACTCTGACCATGTCCATCTCGATGATCTGTTTTATCACCCCTCTCTTTCTGACCATGAGAACCCTGGGATGGATGAACAGCTACAGAGCTCTGATCTTCCCGGCGGCAACTTTCTGGATGCCCGTAGGTACCCTGATTCTGAAGAACTACTACGACTCCATGGGAACAGAGCTTCTTGAGGCCAACATGATTGAGGGAGGCGGATTCTTTACTGCCTGGTACAGGATCTACGCCCCATTGAGCAAACCTGCGGCGGTGAATGTTGTTGTCTTCGCTTTTATCAACTCCTGGAACGATTACCTCAACCCCCTACTCTTCTCAAGGACCGAGGAGATGCGGACTCTGCCCATGGCTGTTGTCTCCCTGACCTCCTCCATCTACGGAGCCCGTCCTGAAGTTGTCTTTGCCTGTCTGGTAATTATGGCACTGCCTTCTGTATTTGTTTATCTTCTTCTTCAGGATCAGCTGGGAGAGGGAATGACCGCCGGCGCGGTTAAGGGATAAATCATCACGATACCCGGTAAGTAAAGCAGGCCCGGACAGCGGGCCTGCTCTATTCAAGGAACCCACCCCCTCAATTTCTGTATCTAAAGGCCGTAAAACACCCCGAATAATTGTGCAATCCTGAAAATAGGCCCCTTGAACCCTATCCAATAATTCATTATTCCATTATGTTACCATGAATCAATTGTTGAATATCAGTCTCACCTATCACTTCGAAAATCTTCCTGACTGACTCATTTATCAAATAAATGAAGGTCGATTACCCGCGCCGGATCAGGCGCCATATTTTAAGGAAACACATGGAATTCCACTCACTCGGTTTATCCGGGGAACTGCTTCAGGCAGTAAAAAAACAGGGCTATACCAGCCCCACGCCCATTCAGGCAAAATCCATTCCTGCAATTATCAAGGGAAAGGACCTGATGGGAGGAGCTCAGACAGGAACCGGTAAAACCGCGGCCTTCGCCCTCCCCATCCTCCACAATCTCAGCGGAAAAAAAAGAAAGAATAAAAACCCCAGGGCCCTTGTCCTGACCCCCACCCGCGAACTGGCGGCTCAGGTGGGCAAAAGCTTTCTTGACTACGGCGCGGAACTCCCTCTGAAAACACAGATTGTCTTCGGCGGTGTAAAAATCAATCCCCAGATCTCAACACTGCGCAGGGGCTGCGATATTCTCGTAGCCACTCCTGGACGGCTTCTGGACCACCTGGCCCAGGAGACCATCTCCATGAAGGACCTGGAAGTACTTGTTCTCGACGAGGCGGACCGGATGCTGGATATGGGTTTTATACGTGATATCCGCAGGATACTGAAATTCCTGCCCCCCCGCCGTCAGAACCTCTTCTTCTCAGCCACCTACAGCAGCGAGATCAGAACCCTGGCAGAAGACATTCTTCACAACCCCGTCAGTGTCGAGGTTGCCGCCCGTAACAAAGCCGCCGACAGGGTGGAACAGTTCTCAACCCGGATTCCCAGAGACCAGAAGCTTCACCTTCTGACCCACCTGATCAAATCAAACTCCTGGTACCAGGTTCTGGTCTTCTCAAGAACCAAGCACGGAGCCGACAGGCTGAGTAAAAAGCTGAACCGGTCGGACATCCCTTCTGGAGCCATCCACGGAGATAAGAGACAGAATACCCGGGTCAGGACTCTGGAGGAATTCAGGACCGGCAAGCTCCAGGTTCTTGTGGCTACCGATGTGGCCGCCAGAGGGATACATCTGGAAGAGCTGGGACATGTTGTAAACTTCGACCTGCCCCAGGTGGCCGAGGACTATATCCACCGCATCGGAAGGACCGGCCGGGCGGGCAAGTCGGGTCAGGCAGTCTCCTTTATCAGCCCCGAGGAGAGCGATAAGTGGAAGGCCATTGAGAGACTCCAGAAGGACCCGGTCAAGAATCTGGATCTGAACGGTTTTGTTCCCGTGATTCAGGAGGCTCCCGCCCGCGGCGGTCAGCCCCAGACAGGCAGATCCTCCGGCAATCAGGGAAACCATGGCAGCCGCAGGACAGGCAGCGGTGACAACAGACAGCGCCGTTCCCGGCCGCCCCGAAACCGCCGCAGCGCCGGTAGCTCCAACAGCACCGGCAGTTTCGGCAGGGGCTCAAAATCCGGAGCCTCTTCCGGCAGTTCAAAACAGTAGAATCAGATAGCAAAAATATCGGGTACCGGATTCAGGGACTTCCTACAATCCGGTGCCAATATATAATCTTTCATACCTTTCAGTAGGATGTTTTTTCATTATTGGTCCCGGGACCACAGCAGAAGCCCTTGGCATAGTATTTGCGATATATGTCGTAACATGAATTTATTATTCCAGGAGCGTTAAATGACTATGAAGAAATTATTCCTGATCATGATTACCATGATCACAGCTCTGACCGGCGCCTTTGCCGGCGGCAGCCAGGATGAGACATCAGATCTCGGAAGACTTGATGAGATCAAGAACAGCGGCAAGCTGGTACTGGCAACAGGTAACTATATTCCCTTCGAATTCCTTGACGGCGAAACCAATGAGATGGTCGGTTACGACATCGACCTGATGCGCCTGATGGCCGACAAACTGGGTGTGGAACTGGAAGTTGTGGACATGGACTTCACCTCCCTGATCCCCACTCTTCAGTCCGGAAAGGCCGATGTTGTCTGCGCGGCCATGTATATCAAACCCGCCCGTGAAGAGGTTGTTGACTTCGCAGCCCCCTATATGAAAACCGGAATGGTTCTGGTTGTTCCCTCCAGTGATACTTCAATCAAATCCACCGACGACCTGGACGGTCTGCGTGTGGGAGCCAAAATGGGTGCCACCTCCGAAGCCGTACTTCAGGACATGCTGGACGCCGGTGCCGATTTCGAGATTGTCTCCTACAATGAGACCGTCGACTATATGCTGGACCTGCAGACAGGCCGTATAGATGCGGCAGTCAACGACCTGCTGAACCAGCTTGAGTTCAACAAGACCACTGACAAGCTGAAGATTGTGGGTGAGCCCTTCACCTCTGCAGAACTGGGTATTGCCGTACAGGACGGTGACGCCGAACTGCTGGCCTTTATCAACGACTGTCTGGTTGAGTTTACCGAGGACGGTACCATGGACGCACTCTACCAGAAATGGATTGTCGGAGAGTAATGAAACAATCTGAACAGACAGGGAGACCTGAATGAAACTTGACTACTCAATCATAATTGACAGGATACCCAATCTGCTTTGGGGCTGCCTGGTGACTCTCGAAATATCACTGGCAGCCCTGGCTCTCGGAATGGTGATCGGAATAGTGCTTGCACTGTTCCGGATCTCCTCCGTGAAGCCCCTGAAGGCATTCAGCATGGCCTATATCTGGGCTGTCCGCGGAACCCCTCTGCTGGTACAGCTCTTTATCCTCTATTTCGGTCTGCCCCAGCTGGGAGTGGAGCTCTCAAGCATGACAGCCGGAATTCTGGGTATAGGTCTGAATACAGCCGCCTATATCTCTGAGATAATCCGCTCGGGCATAATCGCCATAGACAGCGGACAGATGGAGGCGGCGGAAAGCCTGGGAATGAGCTATCCCAAGGCCATGATCAGGATCATTGCCCCCCAGGTAATGCGGATTATTGCCCCCTCTCTGGTGAATCAGTTTATCATCACCTTGAAAAACTCATCCATAGCCTCCCTTGTGACAATCACCGAACTGATGAGAGCGGGAAACCAGATCATCTATGCCACATTCAGAAGCTTTGAGGTCTACACAGTGGTGGCCCTCCTCTATCTGATTATGTGCTCTGCCCTGATGGTTCTTTCAAAATACGTAGAAAAAAAGCTGGATACCGATAATGTCTGAGAAAATACTTACACTTGTTAATTTACATAAGAGCTTTGGAGATCTTGAGGTCCTGAAAGGAGTCAGCTTCAGTCTTGAGAAGGGAGAGAAGATCGTTATTCTGGGTCCCAGCGGTTCGGGAAAGAGTACGGTGCTCCGCTGTATCAACAGACTGGAGAAGATCAATCACGGCCAGGTTTTTTTCAAGGATGAGGAGATTACGTCCCAGACAAAGCTGACCCGGCTGCGTATGAATATCGGTATGGTGTTTCAGCGTTTCAACCTCTTTCCCCACAAGACAGTGCTTGAGAATGTGATTGAAGGGCCGGTCCATGTCAAGGGAATGCCGAAGAAGGAGGCCATACCCTTTGCCGAATCCCTCCTGAAACAGGTCGGTCTTTCGGACAAACGGGATGTCTATCCGAAACAGCTCTCGGGAGGACAGCAGCAGCGCGTTGCCATTGCCCGCTCCCTGGCCATGAAACCGGACATTCTTCTCTTTGACGAACCCACATCCGCTCTGGATCCGGAGCTTGTTGGTGAGGTTCTGGATGTTATGAAGGAACTGGCCGACGAGGGTATGACAATGATTGTTGTGACCCACGAAATGCAGTTTGCCAGGGATGTTGCGGACCGGGTCATCTTTATGGATGAGGGTGTGATTGTTGAGGAGGGAACTCCCGATGTTATTTTCACATCACCCAAACATGAGCGGACCAGATCTTTCCTTAAGCGGATCATTCACTAGGAAAATCACTTCACTAAACTATATTTCCGGCAGATCTCACCATAGACAGCAGCGGCGGCGAGCAGCTCATCCAGTCTGATATTCTCATTGGGCTTATGAGCCAGCCCGATATCTCCAGGTCCCAGGATTACGGTGGGGATGCCCCTCATTGCCGCACTGCTAAGGGCGTTGCAGCCGTAGGGCGCTGCATAGTAATCAACAGCCAGGCCGCACTCCCTGAGGGAATCGGCGGCGGCATTCAGAAGGCCGGAACCCTTCTCATCGGCGGTCCAGCCGGGAAGATAGTCATCCATTTCCAGTTCTTCTCCCGTATAGGCTGAAAGCTTATATGACGCGGTTTTTATCTCTGTTCTATCGATCCCTTCGAGAGCTTCTTTCAATCGCTCCAGAAACTCAGATTCAGTCTCTCCCGGAAGAAGCCGGCACTCCCACAGTGCCCGGCAGCGCCCGGGTATGGAGCCGTTTCCTGGACTGGGCAGGGAGGAGATCTCAACCAGTTCAATTACCTCATCCCCCAGCAGGGGGTCCGATCGCCGTGCCATCTCCCTGATCTTCGCGGCGGCCTCCATCATCCTGTAGACCGCATTGTCCCCCAGATCGGGACGGCTGCTGTGGGCCACGGTTCCATGGCTGATCATCTCAATGCTGGCCCGGCCCTTTTCGGCATGCCCCAGCTTCATGGCCGTCGGTTCTCCCACCACAACTGCGTCAACATGATGGTCTTCGAGGATACGGTCCAAAGCGGCTCCCACAAGAAGCTCCTCGGCCACCGAGGCGGATACGATGATCTTCCCGCAGAACTCAGTCCGTTCAAGAAAAGCAGCTGCACAGATCATGGCAGCCAGTGCTCCCTTCATATCCGTAGTGCCCCGGCCCCACATCCGGCCGCCGGAAATCTCCGCGCCGAAGGGGTCGTGGTCCCATTTATCTCTGACGGGAACCACATCCATATGGCCGTCAAAGAGAAGAACAGGTCCGGGAGCGCATCCTCTCAGGACTCCCAGTACCGAGCCGTATCTGTCGACGGTCACCTCATCATAGCCGAGGTCTTCCATCTTCTGCCGGACAAGACGTGCCGTCCTCTCCTCCCGTCCCGACTCCTCGGGAATCTTCACCAGGTCGGCGCAGAAGGAGATAATCTCATTTTTCTGTTTTTCAGTAAGTACCATTCGAAAACCTTTTTTATGCAAATTGAAAGCTGGTTTAATTATGGTTTATATCGGGAAAAAGATCGCCGTCTGTCAGCCGCCGACTAGTGAAAGATGGAGAATTTAAAAAGCCCCCGGCCGGGAAATCCGTAGGGGGGCTTCTATTAAGCAGGATCTTTCTAAAGCTTAGAAGGATTCATTAACGTTGATGTAAAGGGCGCCTGATCCATCCATTCTGACGGCATAGTCAATGTTCAGGTTGGCTCTGGACTCTTTCTGAAGCATGATTCTGATACCGCCGCCGAAGGCAGGCTCCAGATGATCAAAGAGATCAACCTTTGTAAAATGCTTGTCAGCAACTGTTGTTACGTTGGCAAATAGGACTCCGCCTAGGAAGTCTGGATTGCTCTTGACCCAGGGGAAGGGAATGGGGAAACGGTATTCCACTTCCGCGTAGTAGATGTGATCCCCTCTGAACCGTCCCTGTGCAAAACCGCGTCCGGACCGTCCCATCTGGTCCCATCCGATTGAGGGAAGAGCCATATAGGGAAGAGTACCGTGGGTTGTGAAGTGACCGTAGGTCCAGATACCGATCATATGACGGGGGTTGCTCTTCTGAAGGCGGATATAGTCCCTGTACTCCAGCCAGAGTGTACTGGCACTGTGGTCATTTCCCATCCACTCGGGGAAGTACTTGTATGTGGCCATGGCATAGCGGCCACTGTAGGGGTTGGCCACGTTGTCTCTTGTATCATAGTAGATGTTGGCTGAGACACCGGAGGTCATATATCCGGTGGCATCGTAACCGTACTCGGTACTGTATGTGCGATGGAAACCGTCTTCGTTCTTGTCATCAATATTATTGTAGACATCAAGGTGGTAACCAACACCCGCATAGAGTCCGGGGATGATCTGCCGCGAAGCGGTCTCATGGAAGCGGTAGAGGTCAAAATCCATACCCTCGGCAATTGTATCCAGAGCGTCTCCGTTTCCATCCTGTGCACCGGTACCAAGACCGTAAGTGTTCTGGGACGAGAAAAAGAGTCTCCAGTCTCCCACCATATTCCACTTGTTCTGGCTGGTGAACATATTGGACTTGATCAGAAAGTTCAGCTGATTCATTGTAGAGTAGGAACCTGTTGTAATGGCACTGGACATATTGGTGTCGGAGGGATCACCAAGGTAGATCCCGGTGGAGATTCCCAGTCCGCCCATAAAACCTGTAGCCGGAGAGTTGGCAATAAAGGGAACGAAGGCATTGTAAAGCTTGAAGGGTTCGGGAACCCGCTCGCTGGATGTCTGTTCTTCAGAAATTTCAATCTCTTCTTCTACCGGTGTATTCTCGGCAAACAGAGAAAACGTTACTGTCCCAAGCAGCAGTAATAACAGAATTTTTTTCATTGTTTTTCCTTTTTCTTTGATACACCCGGGCAGAATGCCAGATCAGTGCAGTCAAAAAACATATATGAACACCGTTCATGTCAGGTATTCAGTCGCTAAGATACCTGTTTATGCAGGAGATGCTGTTAAGTGAGTTTGTTTTTTTTATGTTTATCTCGGGAGAATCGGGTCAGAGAAGGGAGTATAGAAGGCTAAAAGGGATGCCGGTTTCAACCGGCATCCTTGGTAAAATCAGCGCATGGCGCCCTTCAGGGCTGCTTCTGCAAGGTCATAGAAACCGGAATAGGTAATTGTGGCTCCGCTTATGGCATCGGGAGAGGACGTATCCTGACTTGCCAGGAAGGCCTGCTCAACAGACATGGCCTGCTCGTGCCACTCTCTGGTGGCACCTGAGTTGGCAACCATGCCGTACTCGCCGTCTGCGGACCGTTGAACCTTGTGAGTTCCACCGTCTTCGGCCTCCGCATTCCAGTGAGCCGATACTACGTAACCGGAAGTTACTGTCAGATCAACATAATACTTCCAGCCATTGTGATAGTCTGAATCACCGGCATGATAGCTACCGTCCTTATAGGGTCCGTAACCGACGGGTCCCTTCTCAATAGCCTCTTTTACAAGATCATAGAATTCGTTGTAGTGGATCGAAGCGCCGCTGATGGCATCGGGCATTTCAAGGGCGGGATTGTCTACAAAGTAGTTCTCAACTGTCTCCGCCTGCTCATGCCACTCAGCCTGGGCACCGCCCTGGGCAACCATGGGATACCCTCCGGACATGGAAAGAGAAACCTTGTCGGGGCCGGCCTTTACATTAGAACCGTTCCACATGACTTCCTTGATCTCTCCACCCTCAACAACCAGGGTCACATTGTACTTCCAGCCGCTTTTGGGAAACTCCATCTGCTGTGCAAAGTAGACCCCATCCTCATAACTTGTCTTTTCCTTGCATCCTGCCAAAGCAGTCAGCATTACAACCAGAATAAGGAAAATACCTGTCAGTTTTTTCATATAAATCTCCTCTTCTTTTTATTCTACTTTTACCGTGAAAAGATCTCAGGTAAAAGATAGCTTGACACAAATATACACTGGATTTAATATTTGGATATATTTATATAGATAAATTCTACTATGAATACAGTAAACCCATGATTTATTATTAATCAAGTCTAAGAGAGGAGGAATAAAATTGAAAGTAAGAAGATTTTATTTGACAATTTTAACCGCCGCAATCCTGTTCGGTTTGAGCAGCTGCGGACAGAAAGAGGAACCTGCAGTTGAAGCAGCACCGGCTGCAGCTGAAGTTAAGGGAATTACACTGGAGAATGCCTTCTACTATGATCATGTTGACGGTCATAAGAATGTCGTACCAACCCCGGCGGTAGTCCTTTTTGAGTATGAACAGCTCAACAACGTACGCTACCAGGTTGCCTATATCGCCTGTACCTGCAGGGGACCCGAGGTTAACTACTGGTCAGTGGCCAATGTTGAAATCGACAAGAATGATCTCTCCATCAGCCACATCTCCTATGAGGCCGACTCAACAGATCACTACACTGCCGGAATGTACGGCGACAGCATCGAGTCATGGGACGGTACTCCTGTAAGAGAGCTCTTCGACGGATTTATCGCCGACAACATTCTGGGAAAAACCGAAGCAGATATCGATGCCTATGAACCCATGCACGGTGAAGTGGATACCTACACAGGCGCCACTGTAACACCCAACAACGCCATGAGAATGCTCCAGGGACTCTTTGAATATCACAAGGCGAACTACGGAAGCTAATAGATCTGGATTGGATCAAGATTAAGGAGAAATAGATGAAAAAACGGTTATTAAGCGTACTGACGGCTCTTCTTCTGCTGACACTGGCAGTTTCCTGCAGCAGCGACAAGGGTCCCGTTATCAAGGGTGATGAAGAGATCACCATGGCTACTGTAGACCAGTATCTGGACGGAGAGATCCGCTTTGTGGATCTGAGAAACTTTGCCGATTTCTACAACGGCGGATACATCGCCGGGTTCGAAGCGGTACCCTTCTTCGACTACCTGGAAGGACGTGCTCTGGTTCGGAACAACGGATGGGAGTTCTCTGAAGCTGACATCGCCAGCAAGGCCATTCTTGAAAATGTCTTCGGTGACAAGGAGAGCGCCATTGTTCTGATGTGCGCCTCTGGAACAAGAGCGGGCTACGTAAAAGACGCCCTGGACAGCCTGGGCTACACCAAGGTCTTCAATGCCGGCGGCCTGAAGGACTACCAGGGAAGCCACAGAGTTCTCGGCGACGGCGAATACAGCGCCCTGTCAGTTCTTCCTGCTGAGGTGACCATGGCCAATATCGACAGCTATCTCTTCCGCAAGGGAGCAAAGTATGTTGACCTGAGAAATGTTGGAGACAAGTACAGCGCAGGATATATTGACGGATTTGAAGTTGTTTCCTTCTTCGAATACCTGGAAAACAACGCCCTTGTCCGCAACGACGGCTGGAACTTCTCAGACGCCGATGTTGCCAGCAAGGCCATCCTCCAGAACATCTTCGGCGACAAGAACCGTGAAGTATTCCTGATGTGTGCCTCAGGAACCCGCGCCGGCTATGTAAAGGATGCTCTTGAAAGCATCGGTTACAAGAAGGTTTACAATGTAGGCGGAATGAAAGACTACAAGGGAAGCCACAAGGTACTGGGTGATGATGCCTTTACTCTGACACTGAGATAGGAATATCTGTCAGACAGATTTATGTTCTATAAAGCCCCGGGGAGATCCCGGGGTTTTCAGTCCCCTTAGCCTCTACTCAAAACGAATATCCACAGACCGCTCAAAGACCTCGGGATCAAATTTCAGAGCTTCACGGAAACTGTGAAATTCCTCCCCGAAATACTCCCGGATATCAACATTGAAGTCGGTCACTGCATACTTGATAAAGTACCGGACACTCTCCAGATCCACCATGGTCAGGGCCGCGGCGCTGTCTGTCAGAACAGCCCTGAAGATCTGATTTCCCAACTTGATCTCTTCGATTGCCTCGATAATGGTATCGATAATATCGGCGGCCCGGATAATCTGCCCCTCCACATCATCGGTCTTGGGGTCAAGGATGTAGGAGCGGAACTGGTTTCGCCAGGACTTGGGCAGATGGTTCTCAATCTCCTCTGAAAAGGCCATCTCCTCTATCTCTTCAACAGCCTCTTTCATGGCCTTTGTCTTCTTCTTGGTAGGCCCAAGGATATCTCCCGTGGCCTGCTCGATAATGTCATGGTTTATGGCCTTCTGAAGAACCCGGGCCATATCCACTTCATTTTTAAACTTCTTGCTCTCCCAGATGGCAAGACCTTCTGCTATCTTGGCAACCGACCACATATGTTCGGCCACCGAGCGCTTCTTGAAGCAGTACTTGTTCTGATAGCGCTTGATCTCCATCAGAGATCTGGATTCTATTAAATGTGTTCCAAAGGGCATATAATAATCGGCTCCGTCCGGTAAACCGGCCGAAAGCCACTCCTTCTCAATAGTTTATTCTGATTCCTCTATTCTATAAGGTACCAAAGGAAAGCTCAAAAAGCCAAAAAAAAGAGGAGGAATCCCGAATGGACTCCCCCTCTCTATTTATAAAGGTCTAAATCAGATTAGAAATCCCACTGATCCTTTCTTTCCAGATAGGTCCGTACCTGGTCATAGTCGGAGTCCTTTGCAGGTGCATAACCTTCGTGGTTATAGATACCCCTAACAATCTCCCGACCCTCTTCGCTCTCGGCAATGGCCATAAAGGCATCTTTTACCTTCTGCTTCAGATCCTCATCCAGGTTGGGGATGACAGAGATAGTGTCATTGGGGATCAGACTGGTATTTGTAACAAGCACAACCTTATCCATCAGGTCGTCAAAGAAATCCTCATCTTCAAAAAGGTTTCTGGCGTCCTTGAAGGTAAAGGCTGCGTCGGCTTCACCGTTATATACGGCCAGTACGGCATTGTCATGTCCACCTGCATTAATCCACTCTACTCCGGATTCGGGATCGATATCATTGTCGGCCAGCAGGTTGGCAGGCCATACAAATCCCGAGGTGGAAGTAAAAGAGGAGATGGCGACTTTTCTGCCTGCCAGATCCTTAACGGAATTGATTCCGCTGTCTTTAGCTACAATCAGCTGAGACTTGTATCCAGACACCATGGGTTTGTCGGTCATCAGTTCACCATTATCATCCACATCATAGCGGAGAGATTTCAGAATGGCTTCAGCAGCACCCTCATCGGCAGCCAATACATAGGCTGTTGTTGCCAGCAGGCCCACATGAATCTGCTCGGAAGCCATGGCCTCGATCAGAGCATTGTAGTCGGTTGCAACGGTAACATTCACCTTCATTCCCAGTTCGTCAGCAAGAAGCTGCTGCAGGGGAAGTCTCTGGGCATCCAGGTAGGTGGCATCACGCGAAGGGATCAGCTGAACTTCCAGAACATCAGGGTTGACTGCACCCTCCTGAGCACCTCCGGCAAAGGCAAAAGAGGACATAATCAGTGCCAGAACAGCAATGAGAAACAAGCTTTTTTTCATCAAACTCTCCTTGGTATAAAAAAATCGTTAAGAATCTAGTATAATTCTATAGAGTTAATATAGTACATTCCAAGAAAAAATAATAACAGGAGTCCACAATGATTGAATTCACCGGAGTCAGCAAGGTCTATCCCAACGGGACAAAGGCCCTGAACAATATCAATCTGACAATCAAAGAAGGGGAATTCGTAGCCATAATCGGCCTTTCGGGAGCGGGAAAGTCCACCCTCCTCAGGCTTATCAACCAGCTGATCCCCGCCACATCGGGAACGGTCAGCTTCGACGGGACAGAAGTAACCAAAGCAAAGGGAAAGGAACTGAGAAATATCCGCCGCCAGATCGGCATGATCTTTCAGGGCTTCAATATAGTAAAGAGGGCGTCGGTGCTGACCAATGTTCTTTCGGGCAGAGTCGCCTACCACCCCACCTGGAAGACCATTCTGGGACTCTTTCCCGAAGAGGACAAACAGATTGCCTACCGCGCCCTGCAGAGGGTGGATATTCTTGAAAAGGTTCACAGCCGCGCCAGCGACCTCTCGGGAGGACAGCAGCAGCGTGTCGCCATCGCCCGGGCCCTGGCTCAGGAACCCCGTCTGATGCTGGCGGACGAACCGGTTGCCTCCCTTGATCCCATCACAACCATTCAGGTTATGGACTACCTGAAGAAGATCAACAAAGAGGACGGCATCACCACCATCGCCAACCTCCACCATGTGGACCTGGCCCTGAACTATGCCACCCGTGTTGTGGGAGTAAAAGAGGGACACATTGTCTACGACGTAAAGATCAAGGACATCGATAAAAAGACATTCCTCGCTGACCTGGAAAAGGTCTACGGCCGTGCCATCCATCACGATGAGATGCTGGGAGACGAATAATGGATAAAATCATTGTCCCCCGTCCGAACCATCTGAAGCGAAACATAGTTATTCTGGCGGTGGTTGCCCTTATTCTGGGAAGCGCCATCTTCGCCGGTTTTAATCCCGTCACGGTTATCAGGAACTTCAGCAAGGGACGGAGACTCCTGGGCCGGATGTTCCTCCCGCCCGACTGGTCCTATGCCCCAAAGGTCATTCCTCCTCTAATTGAAACCCTCCGCATGGCCATTGTGGGAACCTTCTGGGGCGCCCTGATCGCCCTGCCCGTGGCGGTACTGGCGGCTTCAAATTTCCTGAACAACCCCTGGATCAGCAAGCCCGTAAGACTGATTCTCAATATCTTCAGAACCATCCCCGCAATGGTTCTTGCGTCCCTCTTTGTGGCGGTCTTCGGAATCGGCCCCTTCAGCGGTGTTATCGCCCTCTCCATCTTCACCTTCGGTCTGATCTCCAAGCTGACCTATGAGTCCATCGAGTCCATCGACTTCGGACAGGTGGAGGCTCTGATGTCCCTGGGAGCCAACAAGCTCAACATCCTCCGCTATGCCATTATGCCCCAGATCCTTCCCCAGTTTATGTCCTACACCCTCTACGGTTTCGAGGTAAACGTAAGGTCTGCGGCGGTTCTGGGATATGTGGGAGCCGGAGGAATCGGACAGACCTTCGAGCACAACCTGGCCTGGCGGAACTTCGACCGGGTCGGCGTGATTATTGTGATCTCCTTCCTGGTGGTCCTTGTCATCGACTTTGTCAGCTCTAACATCAGAAAGAGGTTGGTTTAATGGAAAAAATAACAGTAGAAAAAAATACATCACCGGCGCAGATCATCTACCGTGTAATCAACTACGGCGGACTGGTCCTTGTGATTATATGGGGTATGCTGGGGATTCCCTATAAGGGCGTTATGGCCACGGCCCAGGGAACCATCAACTCACTGCTCCGGGGTATCATCAATCCCGACATGGGCTATATGACCAATATGACCATCGACGGCCTCCCCTACGCCATAGTGGAGACCATCGCCATCGCCATCAGCGGAACCTTCGTCTCTGCGGTAATATCCATCCCCTTCGCCCTTCTGGCCAGTCAGAATATCGTAGGTAAGCGGGTATCGGTGGCGGGCAAGTTTATCATTACCCTGATCCGGACCTTTCCTGAGCTGATCCTGGCCCTGATCTTTATCTCCGTAGTGGGCCCCGGAGCCCCGGCGGGAATTCTGGCCCTGGGAATCCACTCCATCGGTATGCTGGGCAAGCTCTTCAGCGAGGCCATCGAGAGCATGGACATGGGGGTAAAGGAAGCCCTGGAGTCCTGCGGAGGATCCAGTCCGGAGGTTCTCTTCCGGGCGGTGCTTCCCCAGGTCAGCCCCGAGCTGATCTCCTACACCATGTACCGCTTTGAGATCAATATGAGGGCCGCCTCAACACTGGGCCTTGTAGGCGCCGGAGGAATCGGGGCTCCCCTGATCTTTGCCATCCGGACCAGAGCCTGGCCCCGGGCAATGATCATCGTAATGGTACTGATCGTAACGGTTTCCATCATCGATATGATCTCCAGCCGGATCAGAAAGAGACTGGTGTAGTCATGAATATACTGATTGTAAACGACGACGGCATCGAAGCTCCCGGCATCCGACTCCTTGCGGAAACCGCAAAGGAGCTGGGAACAGTCTCCGTTGTTGCCCCTCATACTCAGCAGAGCGCCATCGGCCACGGCATAACCATCCACGAGCCCTTCCGTCTCCACCACAGAAGTGAACTTTTTGAGGGAATCGATGCCTGGAGTCTGGAAGCTAAACCGGCAGACTGCGTCAAGTTCGCCCTCTACGGCCTGGAGCTGCCGGTGGATCTGATCCTGTCAGGCATCAACGACGGTCCCAACCTGGGCACCGACATCATCTATTCAGGAACCCTGGCCGGAGCCAGTGAAGGTATTATCTGCGGCATCCCCTCCATCGCCATATCCTGCGATTTTGCGGGGCTGGATTCGGCCGCTCCTTTCCTGAAAGAAACCCTGGACAGGGTCCTTCAGGCCGGCGTGGTGGACAAAAACAGGGTTATCAATATCAACTTCCCCAAAAAGGAGTTCACCAGGCCCGGGGGGATTAAGATCACCGATATGGGAGAGCGTCCCTTTAACCACAAGTATGTGGAAGAGGATGGGAAATTCTGGGCCAGAGGCAACTGGGACAGCTTTGAAAACGGCCCGAAGACCGATGTGTGGTCCTGGGAGAACGGATACATCTCCATCACCCCCATACAGATCAACCGGACAGACTATGAGTATATGAAGGTTCTGAAGGAGAAGCTCCTGTGAGTCAGCTTCCCCTGGCCCAGTGGCTCCCCTACAAGGAGGACAGGAATGCCCTCCATGGCGGACGCAGCTTCTACTTCTTCGATCTGGACGACAACATCCTCTTTATGGACACGAAGATCCTTCTCTTCCACAAGGACACAGACGAGGAAATTGAGATCAGCTCCGGAGAGCTGGCGCAGAATCTGAAGGATATCGGTGTCAGGGGAAGATTTGCGGACTACTACATTCACAGGAACGATGCCATCGGTTCCTACAGAAATTTTCAGGACAGGTTTTTTCCGCCCTGGCTGCCGTCAGGGAAACGCAGGCAGTCCATTGAACTTGACCTGGAGCGGGCCATTGAAAAACCTGAGTGGGACTGGCACGGACCCAGCTGGAACCACTTCTTCTATGCCGTTCTTAACGGCAGGCCCGTCTCAATCATCACGGCCCGGGGGCATCGGCCGGAAACAATCAAACGTGCTCTTAATATTCTATATTCACGGGGGCATCTTCAGAGGAAGCCCAATATCCTGACGGTCTATCCTGTCACGAACCCTGCAGTCAGAAAGAAACTGGGAGACAGTGAACAGAACAAACCCATCGCCCTGCTGAAAAAGGAAGCCCTTCACCGCTCGGTGGAAGCGGCCTTCAAAAAGTATGGATACAACCCCCATCACCGCTTCGGCGTCAGCGATGACGACCCCGCCAATATCGAAGAGATAACGGCCACCCTGGTGGAGATTAAGCAGAAGTACCCTGAAAACGCCTTTTTTGTTATCGATACATCCGGGGGCAAGGTGCAGAAGACAGAGATCTTCCAGGACCATCTGGAACGCTCAGAGCAGATAGAACTGGTGGATGCTCTCAACTACCGGCTCTTCGACTTCTGAATCCGATCAGTGAATAACCGAAATAAAGAGCTGCAGCACAACCAGGTTTGCGATATCCACAAAAAATGCACCTACTATGGGCAGCACCATAAAAGCCTGGGGCGCCGGACCGTTCCGGCTTACAAGGGCTCCCATATTCATAACCGCCGTAGGGGTGGCTCCCATTCCGAATCCGCAGTGTCCCCCCGAAATTACCGCCGCCGTATAGTCGGAGCCCATGATCCGGAAGGTGACAAACCGGGCAAAGAGAATCATCAATGCTGTCTGAAAGATCAGAATAATCAGCAGAGGAAGGGCAATATCAAAGATCTCCCAGAGCCTCAGGCTGATCAGGGTCATACCCAGGAAGATTGAGAGGGATATGGTACCCAGCATGTCTAGGTTTTCGATATTCATCTTATAGGGAAACTTTTCAACCTCAGCAATATTGGCGATGATGACACCTATAAACAGAGCATACACAAAGTCAGGCATAAAGAGCCATCTGATATCCAGTCTCTCAACAGCCATACTTATATATTTGGCTGCGGTAATGCAGAGGACCATCATAAAGAGGGTGCTGATCATGGAATCGGCGGTGATCCTGTCCTCCCTCTGTTCGTCAAAGGTAATCAGGTCCGACAGTTCTCCCTGACTGCTGTTGTGGGGATATTCAGATTTCAGCTCCTTGCGATCGATCAGCCTCTGCCCCAGAGGTCCCCCGATTACACCGCCTATCACAAGACCGAAGGTAGCCGCCGCCATGGCCATCTCTCCGGCTTCGATGCCGAAACGGCTTCTGAAGGTCTGAGCCCAGGCCGCCCCCGTCCCATGACCTCCGGTCAGTGTAATGGACCCCGCCATCAGGCCGATCAGGGGGTCCCGCCCCATGGCCGCAGCCAGGAGGACTCCCAGAGTATCCTGGAGGATGATAAACACGACCGTGGCAGCCAGAAAGATAAAAACCTTGGCCCCGCCCTTTCTGATCAGCCTGAAATTTGCCCCCAGCCCGACGGTGCTGAAAAACATAAGCATAAAGACATCTGTAAAGGGAAGTGTAAAGGCGATGCCTATATCAAAGGATCGGAGAATGGTCTGAAAGACTGCCACAACCAGCCCGCCGATAATCGGTTCGGGAATATTATAAGTCCTGAGAGGCTTAATAAAGTGTCTTATAAGCTTTCCCAGAAACAGAACTAGAATTACAACGACAAAAGATTCTAATGCACCTATGGTAATGATTCTCAAAACAGCCTCACCTTTGAAATGGGTTCTATAAATGATTATAGGACACCACTGTGAGAGATGCATAAATCGAATGGAAGAATGAATCTTCGAAACAGAAATTACTCACTCCTGACAATGCAGGTCCCTAAGCCGGAGATATTCAGGTCTCTGCG
Organism: Spirochaeta sp. UBA5339; assembly: GCA_002408085.1. Classification (GTDB taxonomy): domain Bacteria; phylum Spirochaetota; class Spirochaetia; order DSM-2461; family DSM-2461; genus Oceanispirochaeta. The sequence goes on along the minus strand of DHQL01000007.1, from coordinate 27,784 downwards.
GAGCCCTCTGGAGAGACCTGAAGGACCTCCTCCATCATCCTGCTCAGTTCATAGTTCCTGAAGGGCTTCTGGAGGAATCCGGCGAGTCCCGCCTTCTTCATCTCCCTTAGATTTTCATCCTTTGTAAAACCTGAAGTAATTATAATTCTACAGTCCTTGTCTATCTTCTTCATTCTGAAAAAGGCATCTGATCCGTTCATCTCGGGCATAAGCATATCCATGATTACAAGATCAATTTCGGAATGCTTTTCTTCAAAAACCCTGAGTGCCTCAACTCCGTTCTCTGCCAGAAGAACAGAATATCCCATCTCCTTTAGTGTCTCTTTCCCGGAAATACGGATCAGTTTCTCATCATCAACAAGAAGGATGACACCGGTCCCTGAATGTGTCATTTTCCGTGAAGCTGAAGCAGTCTGAGAACCTTCCCTGCAGGGCAGATAGAGATGAAACACCGTTCCCTCACCGACTTCACTGTAGACAGTAATGGCTCCATGATGATTCTGTACGGTGGCATAGACCGTATAAAGGCCAAGTCCGGTACCTCGCCCCTGCTCCTTGGTTGTGTAGAATGGTTCAAAGATCTTGCCGATATTCTTATTTGATATCCCTTTACCCGTATCGCGGACCTCTATCTCAATAAAGTTCCCTTCTGTAATATCAAAGGGCAGAGAGTGGCAGTAACTTTCATCCAGATAGAGATTTCTGGTGCCGATCTGAAGCCTGCCCCCCTCGGGCATGGCATGAGAGGCATTGATTCCCATGTTCAGAAGAGAGTTCTGCAGGGCTGTGGCATCACCCATAACCCCAGACTCCTCAGCCTCTCTGGAAGCTGATATTTCAATCCTTTTATCTATTGTTCTGTCCAGAAGAGAGATGACGTTATCGATAATTGAGTGTATCTGAACCGTTTTGAAGGACACCTCAGTTTTCCGGCTGAAGGTCAGAAGTTTATTGGTCAGCTCCGAGGCCTGGCCCGAGGCTTCCAGAATCAGATCAACAAACTCCCTGCCCTTTGCATCAAGGTTCCTTTTAGGACTCTGCAGCAGCTGGGCAGAGGCGACAATACCACCGAGCATATTGTTGAAGTCGTGGGCCACCCCCCCGGCAAGCTGACCGATTGCATCCATCTTCTGCGACTGCCTCAGCATTTCGTTTATTTTCCTGCGATTGGAGATATCCATAAAGGAGACAATGACCTGAGTGATATTTCCGGTTTTGTCAAACTCAGGTTCAGCAGAAACAAGCACCCAGACCGGTTCGCTTGCCCCCTTATGCAGTATGCCGGTGACAAAATCGTTTACACTCTTCTTTGTGGCAAGAACCTTGTTAACAGGTATTTCTGAATCAGGAAGCACAGAACCGTCTTCTCTAATGAAGTTCAGCTCCGCGTCCATTAAAGACAGTCCCCGCAGGTCACTGCCCTGATATCCAAGGAGTTTTCTGGCCATTGGGTTTGAATCTGTAATTATTCCCTGACTGTCATGCACAACAATGGCCGTTTGAATCTTGTTGATAAGAGACTTGAAGTTCTCCTCACTCTTCCTGAGAACTTCAAGGGTTTGTCTGTGTACTTCTATCTGAGTCTGAAGACTCCGGTTGATGTTCTCCAGATCCAGGTTGGCCTCACGGAGCTCTGCGGTTCTGGTCTCCACCAGATTCTGAAGGTTGCACTCCTGCTCAGTCTTCTCAAGGAGAATTGCAAGGATCTGAACTGCATTATGGATCAGATTATCAGTTACCGGACCGAGACTCCCCCCTGATAAACAGGTAAGATGTCCAAAGCTAGTCTTTCTGGTACAAACTTCCATGTCATAGTCGCTACCGGTGCTTTCGGAATTCCAGATAAAAAAAGAAGGTCGGAAAATATTGTTCATACTCTCAACAAACAGACGGATGATTCCCTCCCTACTGTTCATTTGAGATAGAGTGGTAGTCAGTAAGAATAGCTCTTGAGCACGGTTTTCCATCAGGTTTTCAGGAAACTGGCTTATTCAGAAATTCCGGTGCATACCTGGCAAGCCATATATCCGGTTCCTCATAGAGAGGATTAACAGTTACAACACCTCCATTGATTATGTAGGGATGAGTACGGAGAACATTCATAAGCATCTCTCCGGAGATTCTGGACGTGTTGTAGAGACAGAGACTGATTATGGTTTTCTCTTTTACAAAATAGTTCAGTCGGGACTCATAGGCGAAGAGATGTTCCACCCCATTAATTTTCCCCAGAGCCCAGGCCATCTCGGCAACGGCTCTTACATTACTTTGTCCATCAAGCTGAGTATAGTCATAGTAACCGTTTATGGTTCTGTCCATCTGCCAGGGATCAAAAAAACCATCGGGATAGTAAATTTCACTAGAATATTTTACATCCAGCTTACCGGGATTTTCATTTGTAGCATTACAGACAGGACATTCAGAATGCAGAACATTCCAGAAGTGCTCCTCTGTCTGCTCACTGTGAATAAATATCTGCTTGTCATCATCGGTAAATCCCCGGCACAGGTAACCGGTAATTATTTCATCCCGTTCCTTCTCCGTTTCATACAGGCCGCAGATATGAGAGCCCCAGTTACATGAGTAGCTTCCAATTCCCAGCATCAACTCTTTCATATCTGAAGTTTGAATATGCATAACACCCTCCCTGCATCAGGCTGCCCGTTACAACCGATAATCTGAGATAAAAAGCGCACAGAACCGGCCTGTGGATCTGTTAATGAGATCTATAGGGAATTTTAGCTTTCCATGGGGCTGCTGTCAATTTTAAGTATGATCTGTTACGGTAACAGAGGTTTTTTACTCCTACTTTCGTCAGTCTATTTGATTGAGATTGATTAACTATCTATAATGCAGGAGTCATGAGAGATATTTCCGAGTTCTCCGAGAGTACAAGTCCTTATGAACTCTTCAGCCATATTTACTGGTGCATTATCAACCGGAAGATAAGACTCCTGTCTGAGCTGGAATCTTATATGTCAGAAGTACCGGAGGGTCCGAAAAAGGAATTTGCCTTTAAGAGTGCCTTTCAAATGCTTAAGGAGATCCACTGGGGCTTCTTCAGCGACCTGGATGCAAAAAGTTATCCGGTTCTCTGGAAACAGCTTACCATACCCCACAGAAAATACCCTGCTATTGGAGAACTGAAGCGCAGCATATCTATTACCGAGATCTTTGTCGCCTTTATTGATATCCACGGATATACCTCCTTCTGCCGCGAGCACAAGAGCCATACGGCAATGCTTCAGCTGCTGGACAGCTGTATTGAAAATGATATCCGCCAGATGTGCAGAATCAATCATGTTATGGGAAACAGACTCCGGGGTGATGAAATTATTCTTGTGGGAACCTCAGCCTACGATGTAATGAATACTGTTATAATGATAGCCGACTATTTCGGTGACAGAAAACTGATCAGAGACTCGGAAATTGTAAAAAAGAGAAATGAGCAGATTTTAAAACTCCCCAAACTTACAATCTCCGCCGGTGTGGCCGGAGGAACCAGATATTCAGTAATGGTTATAACAGCCGCAGGCGATCTTTCAGGTTCCGTTGTCAATACAGCCGCCCGGCTCCAGGGGCGTGCAAATAAGGTTGCCGTCAATAAAAGCCATATTTTTACGACCAATCAGGTGGTTGCCGGATATAAAAGAACCATGGAGAAGAGTTCCGATCCCTGTTTCTCCACCGAAGATGTGGCCTTTCTGGATCTGGGTCCCGTAGGTTTCAAGGGTGTTGAACTGCGCCTGGCCGAAGTTCTGATAGATCAGGATCAGATGTACAGGACCGGATATCAGGACGTTCTCAATAAACTGATCGATGCCCTGAAAAACCATAGCTGGTCGGACAGAGCATTTACCTCCCTGATGGATCTTATAATATCTGCAGCAAGGATGACTCCTCCCTTTGAAGTGGCCCTCCCCGAGGATAGTGAAGGGCTTCTCTCCGTATCAAATCAGACAGTCATTGAGATCATCAGTAAAATATTCGACCAGTTTTTATACAGGAAAGACTATCCGGCCGCCGTGGAAGGTCTTAAGGGACTCTCAGAAATACTGCAGCAGGTGGAACACTTTGATCATGCGGTTCTCCTCTACCTGAAGACAGTCATATCCGGATACAGCACTATTATTGAAACATACAACAAGCATATCACAGCGTATACTGAAAAAAATAAAACCCTTCTTTTCAGCTCAGATGAAAACAGCAAGTATGAAAACGCCAAGCTCTCATCAGTTATCTACAATATGATGAGCGATGAGAGGATCAATCGTATTGAACCGGAAAAACGGAAGTCCCTATGGGGACGGATTGCCAAAGACCTGGGCCATGATATTGAATCAATGCCTTACCTGGACAAATAACATCCCGGGAGACACAGGATGCTCCTAAGGCAATCTTTTTCAGCGGAAGTTTTCGCCATTTTAACTGGTGCTTTTATAATCGATTCTTCCTCAAGACAGATTGCCAGCAACAATTTTCTGATTTCCGATTGTTTTTCAATTGCCAGCAACAATTTTCTGATTTCCGATTGTTTTTCATTAGTGAAATCAACTAACTTTGTAGAACAGTTCTTTTGGAGGAATAATAATGACAAATCTTAATATACAGCTTGGAACACTATCACTGCCCTCACCGGTTCTTACCGGAGCCGGGCCCAATGTGCGTGATCACAAAATAATCAACAAGGCCCAGGAGTGCGGTGTGGGGGGCATTGTGTCCAAGACCTTCTCCCTTGAAGCGGCAAAATATCCCAAACCCGCCATTGCCAAAACAATCGGCAACGGCCTGTTGAACTGTGAAACCTGGTCCGATAAATCCATGGAAGAGTGCATTGACGACTACAAAAAGATAAAAAGGGGAGACAGTCCCTTTATCGTTTCCATAGGCTACAGCGCTGAAGATATGGAGAAACTCGGTCCTCTGGTTGAGAGGGAACTCAAACCCGATGCCATTGAGTTTTCCACCCATTACCAGGATCAGAAGGTCGAGGAACTGGCCGATGTGGCCAAGGCCCTCCGCAAATCTGTCAGTATTCCCATCTGGATGAAGATCTCCCCAAACCACCCCTTCCTGAACGAACTGATCGCCCAGAGCGAGGATGTGGTTGATGCCTATGTGGCCATAAACTCCCTGGGCCCGGCCCTGGATTTTGATATCAACAGTAAGAAAGCGATGCTCGGGTCCCCCGAGGGATACGGCTGGTTATCAGGCCCCCCCATCCTTCCCATTGCCCTGCAGACAGTCCACCGCATCCGTCAGCTGACAGATAAGCCGATTATCGGAGTAGGCGGTATTGAAACAGGAGAGGACGCCCTGAAATTCATCATGGCAGGAGCCAGTGCCGTACAGATCTGCAGCGCAGCCATCCGGAGAGGACCTTCGGTCTACAAAGCCGTTGCCGATGAAATGCAGTGGTGGCTGGAAGAACATGGCTACAGCCATGTCCATGACGTAAAGGACAGCTTCGGACCGAGATAATCCGGTCACATTCCCGCTATGCTTCAGCCCCGATTACCGGGGCTGATGGAAATTGAATCCGAATGAAATATCAAGTCTCTGCCTGGGGCTCAATATGCTCTTTCAACAGACGCCCCAGCAGAAGGGAACTCAGAATAGTCAGAGGAATTGCCGTCAGATACCGGGTCAGAGTGAACTGCCCTCCCAGGTAAGTGATCTCAAAGATGGTCATGGGAATCCGGCATATGGTGGAAGCGCCGATATAGGTCAGTACAACGCTCAGTGCAGCCCCTTTTCTCAGAAGAGATTGTGCCACAGGGAGTGCTGTCAGCATGGGGCCGATGGTCATGCCCCCTAACAGGCATACCCACATATAGCTCTTCCATCCGCCATCTTCTCCCAGGTGCTTCTCCACAGTCTCCCTTTTCACCCATGCCTCAAAGAGGCCTATCAGGATAATGGCGAAGGGAAGGATGACCAGCATGTCCCCCAGAGTTTTCAAAAACCCCTTTCCCATCCTGCCCCCGGTTTCAAATCCCGCCAGCATAGAAATAATGACAAATACTCCAAAAACGGCCACCACCGTCAGATTTACAATGGTTGATCTTTTCATTACAGAATCTCTCCAAAGACTAGGCCCATCACCAGAGCGACAAGCAGGGAAATAAGGGCACTCGCAATATTTCTCAGCAGGGCGAACCGGGTTCCAAAGAACTGACGCTCCACAGGGAAGGTCAGAATACCGACCATCATCAGGCTGCTGGTAAATGCGGCAATCACCATATACTGCACCCCCTGGTCCCGGAGGACACTCCCTAAAGGGAATGCCACAAATCCCGGCATTACAGCAATGGAGCCCAATACCAGGCCGAAGAGGACTCCCAGATAACTGCTGCTGCCGCTAAGCTGCTCTGAGATCATATTCTGGGGAAGAAGGGTCAGTGCAACAGCAATAAATACCAGCATCACTAAGAAGACAGGCATGATTTTCAGAAATTTCTTTCCTCCGATTTTCAGCCCCTTCAGCGTTTTCTCTCTGTCCCTGAAATAGAGCACTGCCGTTAACAGCAGTACAAATACTATAAAGCCCATATTCTCTTCCCCTTCGGAATCTAATCAATTTGCGCAGTGTTGTTTTAAAAATTATATCAAATATTCTCAAAAAAGATTGAGACACAGATGGGATGACAGATTCAGTTAGGCTGAATCTACTGGAAAATCTTTTAGGTGGAAAAACTTCATATAAGTAATCCGGCCCAGAACATCATATAATACTTATATGGAAACAAATAATTCCGATATGACCAGGGGCAGTCTGCTGGGACACCTGAGACACCTGGCTCTTCCGGCAAGTACCGGACTCCTCTTCAACACCCTTTACAACATTACCGACAGCTTCTGGGCAGGCCGCCTGTCCACCGATGCTCTGGCAGCCCTTGCGCTGAACTTTCCCCTCTACATGCTTACCATGTCCCTGGGTGTCGGTTTTTCCGGCGCCGCCGGTGCTCTTATCTCCAATGCCCTTGGAGCCGGAAGGGAGAAGGATTCGAGAACCTGGCTCAGCCGCTCCCTCAGCCTGTCCCTTCTCTTCTCTCTGACGGCGATGGTACTGCTTCAGGTATTTCTCGCACCCCTCTTCCGGTTTCTCAATGCCGAGGGAAGGGTTCTCACAGGGGCCGTTTCCTACGGCAGAATTATTGTATTCGGCATGCCTCTGATCAATCTGGCTCCTGTTCTCTCTTCGGCTCTTGCCTCCCGGGGAGATACAAAAAGCTACAGAAACATCCTTATCGCTGGATTTATTCTGAATATCGCCCTGGACCCGCTTTTAATGTTCGCACTGGGGATGGAAGAAGCGGGGGTGGCCCTGGCAACTGTTCTGATACAAACCGCAGGTCTGCTCTATATGCTGCTGAAGGTGCTCCGGGCGGGAGGCCTCCGTCACTTGAATAAGGAGGATTACCTTCTCCGTCTTGAACCGGTAAAGGAGATTCTGGGCCAGGCACTGCCGGCTACTGCCAACTTTCTGACCATGAGCCTCGGAACCTTTGTGATCACCTGGTTTGCATCAAAGTTCGGAAGGGATGCCGTGGCCGCCTATGGTGCGGCTGTGAGGGTGGAGCAGATCGCCCTGGTCCCCACGGCGGGACTGAATGTGGCCCTGGCGGCCATTGTGGGACAGAATAACGGTGCCGGGCGGATGGACCGGGTGATCAAGGCCTACCGCCTCTCCCTTCTCTCCGGCCTGGTTGTAATGGCGCTTATCCTGCCGCCGGTACTTATCTTTGGTAAACAGATTATTTCCCTGTTCACCGATACCCGAATGGTTGTAGACATGGGCTATGACTACCTGCTGCTCCAGGGGATCACCTTCTACAGCTATATCCTGCTTTTTCAAAGCAACGCCCTGCTGCAGGGTCTGAAGAAGCCGGGAATGATCATGTGGATGGGCCTGTACCGTCAGATCGCCGCACCGGCCCTGTTCTTCTCTCTCCTCTGCTTCACTCTGGGCCTGGAAGAGAGAGGCATATGGCTGGGGCTGATTCCCATCAACTGGTCTGCCGCCCTGATGACCCTTTACAGGGCGATCCATCTGTTCAGACAGAAATGCCGGGAAGGAGGGTGTGAAGAGCCGGAAGCTACAGTATGAAGAAGCCTGATAAGATACAGAGAAATCAGTTTTCCAGGGAGTTACGGATTGCTGCAGCTATATCATTTATGAGGAAGGGTTTGATAATAATCTTTTTAACTCCGATTTTTTCCGCCTTATCTTTATTCAGATTTGAGCTGTACCCTGAAGCAATAATGACGGGAAACCCGGGAGATTCTTTCTGAACAAGTTCCGCCAGCTTCAATCCACTCATGCCAGGCATGGTTTGATCCGTTAACATCAGATCATAAGCTTCGGAATCCGCCTTGAAAGCTTCCAGTGCAGCAAGGGGATCGGTATAACCGCTTACCTTATATCCCAATAACTCCAGCATATGTTTTTCAAGGTCGATATTGGCTTGCTCATCATCAACAATGATGATTCGTTCCTCACCTTCGGCTCCGAGGAAATCATCTGATTCCTGCTGATCGATTATTAAAGGAATATCTTTTTTTTCAAGTTCCGGAAGCAGCACGGTAAAGCATGTACCCTTGTCAACTTCAGATGTAAACCGGATAGACCCGCCGTGTTTTTCTATGATCCCATGAACAACAGCCAACCCGAGACCCGTTCCCTTGCCTTTCTCTTTTGTTGTAAAGAAAGGATCAAAAACCTTCTCACTGTATTCTTCAGGGATTCCCGACCCGTCATCTTTAACCTGAAGAGACAGATAGTTTCCGACAGGAACACTGGTGAACTCTGCGGTATCGGGTGTGCTTAAAGTGTATTTACTCAGCGTAATATCAATTGTTCCAGTTTCCTCTTTTAAAGCATGAAAGGCGTTGGTTATTAAATTTACAATAACCTGATGCAGCTGATTCTCATCTCCCAGAACACTGCTGTCCCTGCAGGAGTCTGTATAATTGATAGTTACACTGCTGGGAATGGTCTGATTCAAAAGTCCTAATGCCTCCTTTACCGAAGATGAAAGATCCAGAACTTTCATATTGAAATCTGTATTCCTGCTGAAGAGCAATATCTGGGTTACCAGATTTCTTGCTCTTTCAGCCGCATTGAATATTCCATCAATATAAATGGCAACATTGGAATCATCTTTAAACTTTTTCCTCAACAAATCCGAGTAACCCAGAATTCCGCCCAGAATATTATTGAAGTCATGAGCAATTCCTCCGGCAAGAGTTCCCAGGGAGTCCATTTTCTGGTTCTGAATTATCATCTTCTCCAGACGAAGCTGATCCTCCTGAACCTTTCTGAGATGAGTAATATCCCGGATAATTCCGTGAACACCAATGGGCGTTCCATTTGAATCGTATTCCATATCTGAATTGACAGAGACACATACTACAGACTGATTCTTTTTCTTAAGATGAATTTCTGAGTCTCTGAGAAACCCCTCTTTTCGAATCTCCTTAAGAAATGATTCCTTTTTGTCAGAGTCTTTGAAATAGTCATAGAAAAGGCTTCCAATAACTTCTTCAGGAGCATAACCCAATATATGTTCCACAGAAGGAGATATCTCACGGATACGCCCCTGATTGTCCATAAAAAAACTGATGTCGATCAGCTTCTCATAGAGATTTCTGTAACGCTTTTCAGATTCCTTTAACCTGTTGGATATGGAAATCCTGTTGTTTTCATGCTGCAGAAGGAACCCGATAAAAAGCATACCCAGATAGATGGCTGTTCCATAGGGCAATGCCATCCTTTTCATTAGCTCCCAACCATAGGACAGATCCCCGACAAAAAGAAATCCGGGCAGAATTATCAACGTTGCGATAAAACTGCCGGTTATAAAAAAGAAGGGGGTCCTGGGCCCCTTCCAAAGACGAAGAAGGCTTCCGGCACCATAGGAGAGGGTTAAGCCGATAATCCCGGCGCGCACTCCATTACCACCCAGTAAAACTCTCACAAAAACTCCTGACAGCCAGGTAATCAGCCCGGCAAAAGGTCCGCCGAAAAGAGTACTCAATACAACAATTGCATTGCGTTGATCTACCAGAACACCTTCAGCAACCGGGATTTTCACCTGCATGCAGACAATCAGAGCAAGGCCGAACAAAGTCCCCATGATGACGGGTTCCAGCCGTTTATTTTTGGTTTCAATGGGTTTTATAAAGCTGTAAATTGAGACAAAGACAATAAAAACTGCCAGGTTACTGAACATACCGATAAAGAGACTTGAACCTTCGATCATAGGAACTCCCAATCTACTATATAGTATGAGACAAGGAGTTAATATTTTCAAAACGGTGAAAGATGCATAAGTATCAAAAGCACTACTCGGGAAAATGAAAAAGTGATGCAACACCAAATGGGAGATTCCGGCCAGAGCCAAAGAGGAGATCAGCCCCAATTCCAAGAGGCCTTTGACAGGTTTACAGAGTTATTTTCATAACGAAATCATTCTGAATCTCATCACCCATCCGAAAGCTGTGAGAACCGAATTTCACAAAACCCATCTTAGTATAGAACTCCAGGGCTTTTTCATTCTTCTCCCAGACACCAAGCCAGAGATACCGGCACTTCTCTTCTTTTGCGATGGAGATTGCCTGCTCCAGCAGTTGCCGGCCGAACCCCCTCCCCTTGTACTCCTTTTTCACATAGATCCGTTCCAGCTCCAGTGAATCCCTGTCATTCAGATCAGACTGTGCTGGGGGAAGGTTTACCTTCATATAAGCAGCAGGTGAGTCTCCATCGTAGAGCAGGTAAAAGGAGGACTTTGGATTCTTCAGCTCCGATTCAATCTTCTTCTGATCAAATGCCTCATCCAGGTACTTTTGCATGGTTTCGGCACTGTTCATAGCATAGAAGGTATCATAATAGGTCTCACGGCCTATGGAGATAAGATCAGAGATGTTATCAATTGTGCATTTATGGAGATTCATTTCTTTCGTCCTGAGAAAAGAGTCCCAACTTTTTTTCCATCAGCAATATCATAGAGGGAAAAAGAGTTGCTGCCATTGGTTATAATTGTATCAATTCCCTGCCCGGTAGCCAGTGTTGCAGCCTGAAGCTTTGTTTTCATTCCTCCGGTACCCCTTCGGGATCCGGCTCCTCCAGCCAGAGAGATTACTTCTTCATCGATATGAGTTATACACTCTATCAGTTTTGCATCAGTATAAAGACGTGGGTCCTTGTCAAAAAAACCGTCAATGTCTGAAAAGATAACAAGTTTCTCAGCCCTGCACAGAACCGCGACAACCGCCGAAAGCATATCATTGTCTCCGAAAATCTTGTCCTCCGACTCAATTTCCTTATAACTCACAGAATCATTTTCATTCACAATGGGAATGACTCCCATTTCAAGGAGAGTATCGAATGTGTTAATCAGGTTCTCTTTTTTTTCTTCGTGGGTAATATCATCAGCATTCAGTAATATCTGTGCGATAATTTTGTCATATTCATTAAAGAACTTACTGTAAAGACTTAAGATCCGGCACTGACCGACAGCGGCAGAAGCCTGCTTCAACCGCATTTCCTGAGGACGTTCTTTCATCTGAAGTTTATTGACACCCACTGCGATTGCCCCGGATGAAACCAGAATGGTTTCATAACCCAGATTATTTAAATCAGAAATAACACGGGCCAACTGATCAAAAGACCTCAGTTTCTTCTCACCCCTCTCGTTGGTAAGAGTAGAAGTACCGACTTTTATTACTATCCTGTTCTTTACTAGTTCCATATCACCCTTATTACCGCAACATCGGTTGATTTATCAGTCTCTAATAAATACCATTTCAGGGAATATAAATAAAGAGGATCGGTCATCTACAGAATATCGTCTTTTTTCCCGTCCTGTAATCTATTGTCTTCATTTATTGAAGAACAATTTGATTCAGGAAACAATAGGAATATTCCGAATGGACTGCATCATGAATCATGACAAAAAAATGTATATTTAATTGGCTAATATAATGGCTATAATAATTATTATTATGAAGAAGTTCCCTGCTTCAATATTCTTGATATTCCTATTAATATCAACCTTCTATACCGGCTGCTCAAGTAGTATAGACAAAACATTAAAAGTGGGAGTCTACCAGAATATACCCAAGGTCGGACTGAATGATAAAGGTGAACCTGTCGGGATATTTATCGACATACTTGAATACATTGCCCAAAAGGAAAACTGGGAACTGGAATATATAACAGCAACATGGCCGGAGCTTCTGGAGAAACTGGACACAGGAGTTATTGATATCATGGTGGATGTGGCCAGATCGGAGGAACGGGAAAAGAAGTATGATTTCAATCAACTATCTGTCATCAATTCCTGGCTGCAGCTTTACACAACAAAGAATCAGAAGATAACTGAATTAAGCGGGCTGAACGGGAAGACTATAGCCGTACTGGAAGGATCTGTTCAGGACTCCTATTTGCAAAATCTGAATAAGCAGCTATCCCTGAATATTGATCTGGTTCCCTTCAACAGTTATCAGGAAACTATAGATGCGACAGAACAGGGAGTTTGCGACATACTGATCGCCGGACGATTCTTTGCATATCAATACAATAGCGTTCTCCAGCCATCCCCCATATTCCTAAGACCTTCTCCACTGAATTTCGCAGTCAAAAAAGGAACGCATCAGGATATCCTGCCCCGTATAGACTACCGTCTGAGTATCCTGATGAACGAAGACACTGATGTGTATCAGAGAATATTCGATGAGAATCTTGATGGGTCACATATCATTTCCATTCCATTCTATGCGTTCTGGGTCTATTTCACTTTAGGACTTCTTTTGGCTGCCTCTGCTGTCATCGTCGTATACCTTCTAATAAAGCTGAAACGGGAATCCCGGAAGGTTCTGGAAACAGAAAGGAGCTTACATCACACTGACAAATTGAAGGCCATCGGTCACCTTGCGGGAGGTGTTGCTCATGATTTCAATAATATGCTTATGGGCATCGGTGGCTATGCGAATGTTATGCTGGTCAATCCTGATCCCAAAAAGAAAGACATATATGCCCAAAAGATACTGGATATTGTAAAAAAAGCCAACGAATCAACCCACCAGCTTCTCAGTTTTGCCCGACATGATAATCTGGAGAGATCCAGAACTGACATTCATAAGATGGCAGAGTCATTAAAATCCTTTTTAGAACACTCCCTTCTGGCATCCATCGAATTAAACCTGGACCTGCAGGCAGAAAACAGTGTACTGCTTTGTCAGAAATCACAGATTCACAGCTCTCTTTTAAATCTTTGTATCAATGCCTGCGATGCTATGCCGGAGGGTGGAACCTTAACTATTTCTACAACCAACCGGTATCTAATCTCTGAAGATTTTGAATTGATGAACGACTACATCTATACGGACCAGAGGAATTATGAGGAAGGAGATTACCTGATCATCTCTATCAGTGATACAGGCTGCGGTATGACCCGGGAACTCATGAATAACATATTTACACCCTACTTCACAACAAAGGAGAGTGGTAAGGGCACGGGACTCGGTATGGCTGCGGTTCTCGGTACAATATCAATGCACAATGGCGTACTGGCCCTGAATTCGGAAGTGGGTAAAGGAACGGAAGTAAGGCTTTACCTGCCGATAGAGCATTGAAAGGCAGCAATCCCGGAGTTCTCATTTTCAGTAGTAATCTCTCCACATTGTTGAAAAGATTTAAGCTGAGTTCTTCTTCATCATGATCGACAGGATCACCTTATCCGTATCGATCATTCCTTCATGACTTATTTTCATAAGATTCTCAACCGATTCGTCAGCATTCCGGCCGATGATCCCGGATGTTTCTTCCGGCCGTGTTCCCTTCATTGCCAGTTTTGTGCTCAGCACTGCTGCATTGATACAGGAATAGATTTTCAGTGCACAGGTATCTTTGGCACCATCACAGAGAATGCCCGCCATATTGGCTACCATATTCTGAATTGAACTCTCCATGGCAGCGGCCCCCTCACCCATAAGGTAGAGAAGCCCACTGCTTGTCCCCATAGCAGCAGTAAAAACCCCGCATAGTGCAGAGAGACGTTCCTTTTTAGTAGAGAGAGATAATGCCAGAAGATTTCCTAGAAAAAGGGCCTTTTCAATCATCCTCTGTTCTGTTTTAAGAAAATTTCCCATGACAAGTACAGGAACACTTATTGTAATTCCCTGATTCCCGCTGCCGGAATTGATTACAACAGGGAGGGGACAACCGGACATTCTGGCATCCGATGCGGCAGCAGCCAGAGCCACCCCCAGATTAAAGGCCTCTTGAAGAGACTCCGGCTGCTGAGAGCTGCCCTCTACAGCACTGGAACCAACGGTAAGACCGTAGTTGTGCTCAAGGGAGTGCTGGGCCATCGCCACATTCATTTCAGCGGCCTTGAGTAAAAACGAGAGATCAATATGATCTTCAAGACTATTGGTTATTTCAAAGATATCCTCGATTGTCAGCTGTTTTAACAGCTTTTCATTATCTTCACCAGTGATAAAGCCATCCTCTTCCTGGCCGGAAGATCCATTCAGAATCTTTCCATTCTTTTCCTCAAGTGCAAAATGGTCATGTTGATTCTCTATTACCGCTCTGGCTTCATTTGGTCCGTCTGCAAGCAGAACCTCAATGAATACAGGAGAAACCGACTCCGCCAGCTCCAAAGTCACACTCTTATCCCGCAGCAAAGCAGCGGCGGCCTCTCTCTGTTCCTTACTCAGCTCAGAAAGGATGCTTAAGTTTCCGGATGTATTTCCAATAGCAATACCCAGGGCGACTGCAGACTGAAGCCCTTTCATCGGAGAATTGGGAATACCGACACCCATTGCATTTTTTATCATATCCCGGCTGGCTCTTATGCAGATTTTATCCGGTTCGCTTCCCAGGATTTCCCGGGCTTTCGCCCCTGCAAGTGCTGCAGCCGCCGGCTCTGTACAGCCCATTGCAACTTTCAGCTCGCTGCGGATTATGGAAAGACAACGTTGTCCTATATCTGTGTGTTTCATCGGGACTTATCTCCTGGTCTGTTGTTTTTTATTTGATCAGCCTCTCACTGTTGAAGAGGGCTTTTGTAGGTTTCTGGATTTTTCTGCAAAAACTCTTCCCGAGCGTCTTTCAGCAGTTTGGTTCCTTCATGAAAAAGATCCCACAGACTTCCTCCAAGAACCTTAGCGGCAAGCATCATTCCCTTATATCCCAGGGATGAACCGGATGCAGCAGAGGCCTGCCAGGAGTGTGATGCGGTTCCGATCGGCCATGTCGCTGTTGTGAATTGAGCAGTAGGGGTGATCCGGCTTACATCACCAAGATCTGTCGAACCAGCCATGACCTTCCCCTGATCTTTATTTTCCAGAATTCCCTTATGTACAATCTGATTTTTTAATGAGAGAGGTGCAAAGAGACCCTTAAGGGAAGTTTCCTTTCTTTCGGGAGTGAATTCATGACTAAGCTTTCGTGCATATTCTTCATCCGCCGAATCATAATCAGGACTACCGGCTGCTTTAAGATTTTTCAGGAGCAGTCGCCCTAAAACATCATTGGGCATGACATCGTAACAGGCTGCATCCAACTCATATTCAACTGCAGTCTCAGTCATCATGGCAGCACCTTGAGCGACTTTAACAAGCCGTTTAAAAACGTCTTCCACTTGATGCCGCTCCGGAGCTCTCAGGTAGTACCAGACCGAAGCTTTGGCGGGGACAATATTCGGTTCTCCTCCGCCATCGGTAATGCTGTAATGCAAACGGGCAGCATCAGGAATATGTTCCCTCAGGTAGTTGGCACCGATATTCATAAGCTCCACAGCATCAAGGGCACTACGCCCTGATTCCGGTGAAGCCGCTGCATGGGCTGCCCTTCCGGTGAAATGAAAGCGTACGGAGTTGAAAGCAAGAAAACGGCATCCCCAAACTGTATTCAAACTGGAAGGGTGCCAGGTAAGACAGGCGTCCAGGTCGTCAAAGACCCCTTTTTGGGCCATCAGGACTTTCCCGGAAAGCCGTTCTTCCGCCGGACAGCCGTAAAATCGCACCGTCCCGGGCAATTTACTGCTCTTGAGCATCTCTTTTGCAGCAATTGCTGCAGCGGCTGATGCGGTACCCAGCATATTGTGTCCACATCCATGCCCGTAATTTGTTTCTACGCGGGCCATGGGTTCAGGCTCTCTTGTCTGTGACAATCCATCAAGTGAATCATACTCTCCAGTCAGTCCTATAATGGGCAGGCCTTCTCCGTATTCAGCTATGAATGCGGTAGGCATATCAGTTATCTCTTTAATCAGAAAACCTTCATTTTTCAGTGTCTCTCTTAAAAGGTCTGAGGCAATTTTCTCACCATAGGCAGGTTCTGGATTCTCCCAGATCTTATCAGCCAGGGAGTAAAAGTCCCGATTCCTTGAATCCAGATAATTATAGAGGTCTTCCTTATTCATTCTTGTCTCCGGGAATCATATGACAGGCGGCCCAGTGATCCGAACTGCTTTGTGTCAGTTCTGGTCTGATCTCCCTGCATATAGCTTTTGAGTGGGGACAGCGGGATTGAAAAGCACATCCGGGAGGCGGAGAAGCCGGACTGGGAAGCTCACCGCATAAAAGCTGAGGTTCTGCTTTTTTTCCAGACTTGAGGCCGGGGCTTGGAATCGCACTGATCAGCAGTTGTGTATATGGGTGCAAAGGTGTTTTGAATAGCCTGTCTGTATCTGTCAGTTCGACTATACGGCCCAGGTATATAACTGCTACCCTGTCACAAATGTGCCGGACCACCGACAAATCATGTGAGATAAACATATAGGAAAGCTTCCGGTCCCTCTGCAAATCCATCAGCAGATTCAAAATCTGGGATTGAATGGAAACATCCAATGCGGAAACCGGTTCGTCACAGATAATAAGCTCCGGATTCATAATCAGAGCTCTTGCAATAACAATTCTTTGCCTCTGCCCTCCGGAAAACTCATGGGGATAGCGATTGACCTGATCTCTCTTTAAGCCGACCTGTTCAAAGATATCGGCTACCCGCTTCTTCTGCTCATCCCTGGTCAACTTGCAGTGAACCTTTAAAGCCTCCCCCACACTTATTCCAACAGGAACACGCGGATTCAGAGAGGACATAGGATCTTGAAAGATCACCTGCATTTTCTTTCGAACCTTACCGAGAGTATCTTTTCCTGCAGTCGCCAGATTCTCACCTTGAAAGTAAATCGCTCCGTCAGAGGGAGAGAGAAAACGCAGAACCGCATTTCCGAGTGTTGATTTCCCGCAGCCCGATTCTCCTACAACACCAAATGTCTCTCCTGAATAGATGTCAAAAGAAATATCATCAACAGCGTGAATACGGCCGATTTCCTTCCCGAAGAGACCTCCCCTGACGGGAAAGTTAACTTTCAGATTCTTTACACTCAACACAGTTTTTCTTTTCTGTTCTTTCATCTGGTTATCCTTGGAGCTTCAGGCAGTTGTGACAGGCTGCTTTGTGATTGTCTTCACCGACTGACAGCAGGAGAGGGATCTCTTGAAAACACTCTTTTTGTGCAAAATCACAGCGGGTATTGAAACGGCAGCCTTTAGGCCATGCCGAAGGATCCGGTACAACTCCCCTGATTGTATTCAGTTTTTGTTTCCGCTCTCCAGAGAGGGCGGGGATACTGGCTAACAGTGCTCTTGTATAGGGATGTTCCGGATGAGAAAAAATGGACTCAACATTTCCGGACTCTACAATATTACCTGCATACATAACTGCAACGTCATCGGCTATCTCCGCCACAACACCCATATCATGAGTGATGATAATAACTGCGGTTCCCATATCTGATGCCAGCTCTTTTATCAGATGAAGAATCTGAGCCTGTATGGTTACATCCAAAGCGGTAGTAGGCTCATCAGCCAGAAGAACCGCCGGCTTGCAGACAAGGGCCATGGCAATCATAATCCTTTGACACATCCCTCCGGAGAGTTCAAATGGGTACTGCTTCATCCTTTCTGCGGGATCCGGAATACCGACTCTCTGAAGAATTGAAAGGGCTTTCCCTCTTGCATCCTTTGCCGAACAGTGAGAGTGTGACTGGATTGCCTCCATAATCTGCTTTCCAACAGTCATTAACGGGTCAAGGTCTGAAGAGGGCTCCTGAAAAATGATGGAGATTTCATTCCCTCGTACCTGCTGCATCTCTTTCTCAGAATAAGAGGAAATTTCTTTACCCAGCAGTTTAATTGAATCCGCCGATAAAACAGCCTGTTTAGGAAGCAGCTTCATTAAAGACAGAGCTGTCATACTCTTTCCGCAGCCTGATTCTCCCACCAGAGCAAGGATCTTCCCTTTCCCCAAAGAGAAAGCAATGTTTTCAACTATATTTTTTGCATCAATACCTACAGAGAGGTTTTGTACATCGAATACTGTGTCATTCACGGCCCTACCTCCGAATGCTGTGTGGATCAAGATAGTCTCTTAAAAAGTCACCGATCATGTTCACAGACAGGACCAGGAAAAAGAGACAGAAACCGGGAAAACTGGTGATCCACCAGGCAATGGATAGATAGTTCCGTCCGGTACTGAGTATGGCGCCCCAGCTGGGAGTAGGAGGTTGAACACCCAATCCCAGAAAAGAGAGGCTGGCTTCAAACAATATCATCAGACCGAATTCAAGAGTCATAACAACAATAAGGGGAGCCGCAATATTGGGTATGATATGTCTTCTGAAAATTAACGGTGTAGAGACAGATGTAAACTGGGCCGCCTGAACATAAGGTTTATCAGCGACTGTCAGGGTTTGGGCATAGGCAACCCGGGCATACCTCGGCCAGCGGGTGAAACCAAGGACAAAGACCAGATTTCCCAGTCCCGGGCCAACAACGGCAACTGTCAGAATGGCCAGCAGTATCGGCGGAATTGAGAGTACGATATCCACAATTCTCATAATCAGAACCGCTACCCACCCCTTATAGTAACCGGCCAGCATACCCAGCCAGGTACCTGTAACAGTGGAAACGATAACCGATAAAAACGCAACTAACAGAGAGATCCTGGTACCGTAGATGATACGGCTTAATAGATCCCGCCCCAGTTCATCCGTACCCAGAATATGTACTCCGGCATCTGTTACTGTTCCAGGAGCTTTCAAGCGATGCATCAGGTCCTGCTTTACCGGATCAAATGGTGCAATTAATGGAGCAAAAATAGCTGCAATCAGAAAGAACAGGATAATGAATGCAAACAGGTAAGGAAGAATATTTTTACTTGCTTTTTTCATGACGTTTTTTCCTGAATTTTTATTCTTGGATCCACAATGCTGTATAGCAAATCGGCAATCAGATTGAGGATGATATAGACAAAAGAGCCCAGCAGAACAACAGCCTGAACAACAGAAAAATCCCTGCTGTTAATGGCTTGAACAGCCAACTGTCCCAAACCGGGCCAAGCGAAAACTGTCTCGACAATAACTGCTCCGGCAAGAAGTGTCGCCAGTTCAATGGCAGCAATTGTAATTAATGGAATAGAGGAATTCCTGAAGACATGTCTAAAAAAAACCTTACCAAAGGAGATTCCTTTCGCCCGGGCAGCCCGGACATAGGGCTTGTCCATCTCTTCAATAATACTTGTTCTCAGTATTCTGGCAAATGTTGCCATGGACAGAGCTCCCAGGCTTACAGCCGGCAGAATTACAGCTCCTGCCCCATCTGCTCCGGATGATGGAAGTACTCCCCACCGTATCGAAAAAAGCATAATTAGCAGGATACCCGACCAGAATGTCGGCATACTCTGACCAATCAGTACAATCGGCATCAGGATTTTTTCAATCATCTTTCCGTGGTTCAGTCCCACTATGATTCCCACAGGAACACCAATCCCGATGGCAACAAGCAGTGCCGCAAACGCAAGGGTTAAGGTATAAGGTATCCTTGAGGCTATGATCTCTGAGACTGGCAGATTCTGTATATAGGAAGTGCCCAGATCAAAGCGGAGCAGCTGCCCCATATAACTCAAATACTGAACAATTAATGGTCTATCAAAACCAAGCTGGGAACGAAGCCGTGCGACATCTTCAGCCGTTGCACTTTCAGGCAGCATGAGCAGAGTCGGATCCCCTGCGAAATGAAGGATAATAAAAACAAGGGTGATAACACCCCATAAAGCCACAAGGGTTTGAAATATTCGTTTGACTAAGAATTGTACCATTATTGTTCCTCTGGGAGTGTTGAACCATCCGGGCAGCCGCTCGGACGGCTCTCTTCAGAATATCAGGAGTTACCCCATTTCATGTCCATAATAAACAGACTTTCATCGGCCATTGGCTTCCACTGAAGCTCCTTGGCTGCTCCGTAGATACTACCTACCTCATAAAGGGGTATTACAGGAATTTCATCCTGAACAACCTGGTGTGCCTCGCTGTAAAATTCCATACGCACATCGGAATCCAGAGAAGTCCGCGCTCCATCCAGAGCATTATCCAGTTTCTCACTCTTGATATTAGCCCACTGGCTGCCTGAGTGCAGCATTGCGTACATGATTCCATCCGCATCCTGAACACCGCCGGACCACCGACCAAAGCTGGTCATATCTTTGCTGTCATCGGACTGCATATGCTGCAGGAATGTAGACATATCCATACCTACAATCTTTACTTTCAGACCAATGTCACTCAGCATCTGCTGAATAGCGGCTACTACTCTCTGGTCAAAAACAGAAGGAGCTGTCAGGAGCTCAATCTCTGTACTGCCGATACCGGACTCCAGAACAAGGGCCTTTGCTTTTTCAGGATCAAAGGGATAGCCTTCGAATGACGGATCGTACCCGAATGAGGTCTGGCCGACCATAACGTTGGCAACCTTGGAGTATCCGCCTTTCAGTCCCTCAACAATCATCTTTTTATCGATACCATAAGCGATAGCCTGTCTTACCTTAATGTCCGCAGTAGGTCCGTAAAGTGTATTGATACGGAAGTAGGCAATTCTTTCGGTAGGAACGGAAAGAACCTTGATTTTTGAATCGTTTTCGACCTCTGTTGCCAGGTCTTCATCCAGGCTTGTGATCAAGTCACTCTTACCTGTTTTCAGGTTCGCCAGACGTGTAGACTTCTCAGGAACTGCAAGAAACTCAACTGTTTTAAAGGGAGGTGTACCACCCCAGTAATTCTCATTCGCTTCTACAACGACCTTGATTCCCTTTTCCCAGGAAACAAATTTGTAAGGTCCGCTGCCTACGGGGTTTTTATTAAACTCTTCGTAACCAACTTTCTCAACATAGGCCTCAGGAACAATACTCAGCTTAACCAGCTGGGCTAAAAGAACAGGATAAGGTTTCGCAGTGGTCAACCGAACGGTGCTGTCATCTATAGCTTCTACATTCGAAATGGCATTAAACTGACCTGCCTGGGGACTCTTCAATTCAGGGTCGAGGATTCTATGAACAGAGTAAACAACATCTCCGACAGTAAGGGGAGTTCCATCCTGAAACTTAATATCATCTCTTATCTTCAGATCAACAACCGTTTCACTAACATAATCCCAGGACTCTGCTACTTTTGGAATAATATCACCATCAGTATTACGGGATAGCAGATTGTCAAAAATATTTCTATACACATAGAAGCTGCTGGGATTCCACTGCAGGTGGGGGTCCAGGGTGGTGGGCTCACTGACCAGATCAATCACGAGAACATCTTTGGTTACTTCGACTGGTGCAGTTGTACTCTCAACACTCTTTTTCTGACAGCCTGCCAGAATCAGAAGAGCAATCAGGGGCAGAAGAACTTTTAATAGCCTTTTAAAATTCATTTATTTCTCCTTAAAAAATAATAGAACCGTTTAAGAACATTTACTAGAAATCATCATCAAGAACCTTGGAGAACAGGTAGGACCAGTCTCCAGGGTTAATGACACTAATACTCCAGTAACCGATTACAACGCCGTCAAAGGGGGCAATAATGTCCGCCAGATGATGGCCAAAAAAGTCTTTGATTTCTGCGAGAATCTCTCCTTTCTGCACCATTACTCCAGGTTTTTTCAGAGGTACATGAATACCTCCAGTGTCTGTATGGATATAGTGCAATTCAGTGTCCATCTGTTTCTCGACTGCCGGAGCATCACCATTGAGCATGCCAAGAAACTTCATAACGTTGAGAATGCCGTCACTGCAGATTGCAACATTTTTTTCTCTGTCATAAAAACGCGCACAGTGGGAGCCAACCTCCGGGAGAATCATGGGGATACCCCGTTTTCTGGCTTCTATAATGGAAACTCCATCAAAAGGTAGATTCTGCATGCGCCAGATATATTCTGTTCCAAAGACCTTAGCCATTTCACGGACAAGTTTCTTGTTTTCATCCTCTACCGGCTGGTATCCAACGATAGGCTCAAGGTACAGAACATCACCTCCCCCATGAAATGAAATTCCATAATCAGCCTGAGCAATCAGATCGTTTAAATAGCTGTAAGCAATTCGCTGGGTGATATACTTATCGGGGGCTCCGGGGAAGACCCGGTTCAGGTTTGCTGAATCGATAGAAGAGATACGGCTCTGAGCCGCATAGGCATCCAGGTTTAAAACAGGAACAGCCAGAAGAGTTCCTTTGAAATCCATCCCCAATAATTGATCAGCAACATCAATAATGGCTTCTGTTCCTTCAAATTCATCTCCATGGGTACAGGCATCAACCAGTAGTGTTGGTCCATCTTCCTGACCGCGGATGATAATCACTGGAATTCGAACCCAGCTGCCATCCGGCTTCAATCCTATATTCAGAAACCCCTCTTCCCGTTTTCCATCTTCGGAAACACGGCTGTCGCTGAGCTTTAAGTTCAGACTGCTTTGCATTATGACTCCTTCATAGCGATGGTGCAGAACATCATCTTGTCTATTCAGATATATATTTCTGCTGCAATAAATGCATTAAGCATGCCAAATTGAGGAATCATTTGATTGTTACATTTATGAAAATACCGGCGGCTAAAAGGTGGGGTAATTTACCTTGAGGTATATTGTCTGCCGATTATATTGATGGAAAAAAGGATGATGAATTTTAACGGGACTTTATGGGTTTTTGCGGGATGATCAAAAAAGCCTGCAATCATCCCGCAAACAATCAGGTCAGCCCTTTCCCTTTTACTGTCAAGGAAGTCCCGCTCCTCCCGGCACCGGTGGAGATAAGGCCGCTGCTACGGAGTGTCTCCAGGATCTGACGGACTTCATATTCCGACACTGAATAGCCTTCCGATACCAGATTCTGGTGCAAACTGCGCCGTCCCATGTTTTTTCTGTTCAGGATCTCCAATATCCTTTTCGCAGTCTCTTTTCCCTGACCACTCAGGTCATGAAAGGGCTCAGCTTTGTCATGAATACAGTTTTCATTTCCCGTATAAGCCGTGAACGTTGGTGGTAGATCATCCAGGAGAAGAGAGTCTCCACCCATATAACTCATGTATTCAACACAGTTGGTCAATTCCCGGATATTCCCTTCCCAAGGCCACTCTTGTAAAAAAGCAAGAAGATCAGGTGAGAGCCGTTTCGGGGTTTTCCTCAACTTCAGCATATAGTCGATTAAAACAGCTATGTCCTGTTTCCTTTGAGACAATGGCGGAATGTGGAGAGAAAAGACACTAATCCGGTAAAACAAATCCTTTCTGAAGAGGCCTTCTTGCATCAACTGATGAAGGTTGCGGTTTGTAGCTGCAATGACTCTGACATCAACAGGGATTGTTGTTGTCCCGCCGATCCGCATCACCTCCTTCTCCTGGAGGAATCGAAGAAGCTTTGCCTGGATATCGGCCGGAATCTCACCGATCTCATCCAGAAAGATTGTTCCATTATGAGCCAGTTCGAACAGACCCTTCTTTCCGCCTTTTCGCGCATTTGTAAAGGCACCCTCTTCATAACCGAAAAGCTCGCTCTCTAAAAGATCACGAACCAGAGAGGCACAGTTTATGGCAATAAATGGTCCTCTCGCCCTATTCGAGGCATTGTGTATAGATTGAGTAAACAGTTCTTTACCTGTTCCACTCTCTCCTGTTATCAAGATGTTCGCATCTATCTTTGCCAGCTTCTTTGCCTGTTTAATTGTTTGTGTAATACTTTTACTTTCACCGATGATATCTTTGAAATTGTATCGGGCAATATGCCCGCGATCACTCAACCGCTTTCTCAATTGATTCTCAAGCTTCTCGATCTCGGTTACATCCTTAATAATTATGATAAAGCCGTAAATGAACCCCGCAGCTTTAATCCGCCGCTTTGTAACCAGGATGCTTTTCTCAATACCGGACAGTTTAATCAGTTCATTTTCCAGTTGTTCTGATTCTTTGAGAACTGCATTGAGCTCATCGTAAGGAATCACATCATTCATGGCAGCCCGGTATGAATCTCCAGACCCCAGGGAGAGGATGCGTTTCATATTCTCATTGACATGCAGGAGACTCTCTTCTTTATCAATCACCATTACACCATCATCGATAACTTCGAGGACAATGTCCCACTGATTTCTGATTTCCGATCCGGAACGAAGGGCATAAACCAGTCCCTGGCCAATAGGAAGAATCCGGGAGGCGTGGTTAAAGAGCCTTCTTTCCAGTTCTGTATCAAAAAGAAGAAGCTTTGTTGCGATCTCCATCAGTGTGGACAGGTCGATTACGGTCCAGCCTAAGTCAATGACTCGCTTTGCACGAGCTGGAACATATGAGAGCAGCCCTGCTGTGATAGCAATATCAAGATCCGGGATCTGATCAGACTCCATATCCAGATATACGGGAGAGAATTCAACATTACCAATCCCCTTTTCATATAACAGTGAAATAATCTCAAGAGAGCTGATCCGGCAATAATCGACAAACATAGCCCTGGTACCTTGCGGGAGCTGCTTAAGTTCCTCCAGCCTGTCTCGAAGGAAGGTTCTGGTCAGATATATAATTTCAACATTGTCCGGCAGATAGGGTTTAACAAAGTCATTGGCAATGGGAGAAGAGATAATGATTAAATCACCTTCTATAGCTTTTTCAAGAGGACGTTTAACATTATATCCTTCTACTTCCAAATACCCCCTGAAAAAATTTCTCAGCTCAGAGGTATATCTCAGCTTTGCTTCATCCTCAAGTGTAACAACAGCCAGCTTTCTCAGTTGGATTTTTTTAGTCCTCATGCATTCATTGTACTTTGCTGTAAAACATCATTAAATACAGTTAAAGAGAAATGTTTGAATTCTCTATGTTTTCCTTTATAAAGCGCATAGAAGATCCTGAATGGAATGCTCTGTCCAGAGTACTTTCATTTAGAGGCTTTGTTTTTTTTACCTCAGCAGACGAAAAAACTTTCCCGGAATCTGCATCAAGGATTTCTTTTTCGATCTTCTGCCTGAGAGTTTAACTCACTTTGATTCCCAAAATCATTCAGCTCAACATACTTCCTGGATAATGGCTTCTTTTCCACAATCCTCTTTGCACGAACATAAGGACTGTCTTCAGTACAGGGAATACCTGTGGATCTGGTTGCATACACTTTTCCTGATTCATCATAAAACCGGGCATACCAGATAACAGCAGATTTGGTTGAATACTTATAAAGTGAAAACGGAGACCGTCTCATTCTTTAACCTCCAATTTCCCGGAAAAAGTAGGTTTCCGGGTAAGTTTTGAAGATTAGAAGTGAAAGCCTCCGTTTTTGCGGTCAGCATCAGGATGCTAAACCTTTGCTTTGTAGACAGTTAAGAGAGTAGCTTCTCTCTTGATATTTTTGGGCCCACTAGGACTTGAACTTGTACAGAGTCCTTATGCAGTATGTATATGACTGTATCGTACCGCATAAGAAGCACTTATGTAGTAAGTTTTCCATATAAAACTACCGGGCTTGTATAATAAAGGCATCGGTATTGGCATCAGAATCTCTTTTACCATTTTTCATTGATTTCCGATATATTTATAGTATGACCCTGGATCAGATAAAAAGTGTCCTGATACAAAAGAAACCTTCCCTCCTCGCCTCCGGAATATCTGAAATGGGAATCTTCGGTTCCTATATTCGGGGCGAACAGAATGAAAACAGCGATGTCGACATTTTAATTGATCTGGTTCGACCGTCTAAACTGGACTTGCTGCAGCTGATTTCAATAGAAGATGACTTAAAAGAAGAGTTAGGCGTTCCTGTTGATCTTGTCATTAAAACATCTTTGAAACCGAACATCAGTAAAACCGTTTTAGCAGAGGTAGAATATCTGTGAAATATAATTTCACTGATTCATTGAATGATATTTCTCGTTCTATGCAGCTGACTCAAGATTTCATTCAGGGCATGTCATTCAACGATTTTCAATCTGATCCTAAAACGCTGTATGCTGTTATCAGATATATTGAAGTTATTGGGGTAGCGGTAAAAGACTCCCAAATGATATTCGGGATAAATATGCTGATATTCCGTGGAAAGCAATGGCTGGAATGAGAGATAGACTCATTCATGGCTATGACGTCGTTGATAACGAAATTGTCTGGAATACAATTACACAGACGATTCCCACATTAATTGAAAGATTCTCAAAGATTGCAGAGGTTCAATCTTAATTAAGTTCTTCTCAGGATGATTTTCATATCCAATAAAACCTTGATCAGGAAGATCATTTCCCATTTATATAACATAACTAGTCTGTTCTCATACTTCATAATATTTCTTATGCGGAGTGTTCTGAGAAAAACTGAATGACCTTTCCCATCCACCAGTCTTCGTACATCACCTGGGTAATTTCATTCAGAGGCAGAGTTCCAAACTGAGGTTGCAGATGATTCAGCAGCTGACCTCTTTTGCTTTCAGAATCTCTGGTGATATCGGTTTGTTGGAAGCATGTCGTCTTAAAGTCAGCTTGCATTTGTCGGTAAAGAAGTCTTTGCTGTATTCACCGAAGGAGATGACTTTTTCAGCTTCCTGTATGGAGAGCTGATATTCTTCCTTGGCAATCCTTTCGGCTTCATATTTGACTTTGGTTCTGGCGGATATTTCTGATCTGTGTGGATCAGTTGATAGTACATATCGTCAATACCAGTGATGCTGGTTTGGCTTCTTCATTTTGTAGGGTAGTGCCAGCTCTTAAGTCATATAAAAATCATCACTCATTATGGATTTAAGAATCAATAACTTATTCTCTCCATATTTCATATATCCATGATTTGATTATATCCAGACGACTTCTTGGGGATATAGTATAACAGAATATCAAGTGATCATAAAGAAATTGCAAGGAGCTTCCTGTATTACCGATAAGAATCATTGATACTATTTACCCAGAGTGATTTTACTACTATATTGATATAGAAGGAACTTTTAAAAAAATACTTTATGAATCAAATAGGATAATTATATGATGAGAAAATGGAATAAAGTCATCCAAATCAATTTAATTCTTGTGGTATTAATCTTTTCTTCCTGCACTCAAGAATCCAATTTCCCAAGTGTATCAAGAACATCATGGAAAAACCGACGTGTGGAGAGTATTGAATTTACTGTATTAGCGCAGGGAATGACCTATCTACCTCTGTATTCACATATTTATTTTATAAAAGATAATAAACCCTTTTATTTAACTTCAACAGTAAGTATCAGAAATGTTTCAAAAGATGATAAAGCATATCTCTTATCAGTAGATTATTTTGACACTGATGGTAATCTTGTTAAAAGCTATCTTCAAAATCCGACTTATTTAAATCCATTGGAAACCGTTGAAATCGTAATTTCTGAATCTGATATAAAAGGTGGATCAGGCGCAAATTTTCTTTTTAAATGGGCAGTAGGAAATGAACGGTACGGATTAATAACATAGTG
>DHQL01000021.1:68826-163843 GCA_002408085.1 Spirochaeta sp. UBA5339 | reverse complement strand
GCGAAAGATATTTGACACTACCCATCTTTATACTGGAGACCGCATAAGCACTAATCAGGTTCTGACGTATACTCTTTCATGACGCTTGCAATGCCCGTCACTTTTGATCTCACCATACAAACTTTCGATACCTCATCGATGGTTCACTTTCGTTCACCTTCCAAAAAAACTCACCTGACAGGTTCTAATTCCTGCTTTTTCCGTCAACGTTCACCACAAAGGCTCTTTACCAATGCAGCTTGCGGTGGTTTGAGACCTGTTCCTGAAAACCGATCTCGAGGGACCTACCCTCATCAATATTACAGTTACGAAAATACCTCCATCTATTAGATTAAAGTGCCTTCTCGTGGCACACGTAGCAAATCATTGTTATGAAGAGTTCACTATCGGCTCCAATTTAACCTGTCAATTAAAGTTTTATCTACAAATACAATAATCTTCTTTGCATCCTCATTGTCAAATAACTGTAGATAAAGTTCTTAGTGGTGTGATAAACAAAATTCTTAAAATGGTTATCAACTCTACTACTGAAATTATTTGCAATTGAATATTCTGTAAAATAGAATATCAAACTAACTATTGTGTACTTATATTCATTAAAATTCAAAGATCTAATATACTGAAGATCTTTACAAAGATCCTCAAGATAATTGATCAATGTCTCCTTTGAGTTCACAATTTGATCATCATCACCATAATATAGAGATGTACCTGGTTTTTGTATTATCGAATTATATTCTCTAGAAATTTTTAAAAGCCCTAATTGCCCCTTAACTATACTGATCTGTAAATCTGTTTCTTCAATCTTTACATCTAATGATCTTTGCTTTTTCTCAATTTCATTTTTTTCAATGAAGTTATTAAATAATGTAAATATACCAATAGCAGCTAGAAATATAGATAATGAAGTTATGAGGAAGCCATAAAGATTTTGTTGTTTAGCAATAGTATTATTGAGTAATGATATAGTATCACTATAATTTTTATCAATTATATTTTTGCAGTCATTATAGGAAGTTTCATTTATATCTGAGAATTCAACAATATAACTGTTGTTAATTGGGTTGTATGTGAATGATTTTCTAATCAAAAGAAACAAAAAACTAATAATCAAACATATAATGAGAATTAATATGATATTTTTTAACATTCGCATATCTCCCATTTTCAAAACCTTGTTCTACGGCTTTATCTTTCAACGTAAATATTGTACTTATTTGCTACAAAATTATTATATTCTTCAAGAACAATTCCAAACATTTTGCAGACTTTTGAATATTCATCTTCTGAATAATCTTTAATAATAGTTTCTGTCTTTTGCAAAATCAAAGTATCATCAGTTTCTTTTAGATGAATATCTCTCATTCTCTTATATGCATGATATGAGTTTTCACAAGCCCAGACTCTTTGTGCGATATATTTTTCTTCTTTTGAAGTATTAGCTCTATTTTTATAGTCATGATTCCATGAATTCTCGATGTCATGATTTAACGCATCATTATTGTCATATAGAAATATTACTAAGAAGACTTTGTTAAAAGAGATCAAAATTGTATTGGTTTTAATACAATGAACAAAATCAAACTGATTCTCATCTAGTGTCGATTCAAGAATGAATACGCTTCCAATAGATCCTGGTATAGTCTTTTTACCATCTTTCCAGTGTGAATATAATTTTTGAAATAATTCTAATTGTACTTGAAAATCATTTATATTGAATATTGTATCAGAATTACATTCTTTTCTATTCATTTTCAATTTTGAATCCATCATTAGTAGCCCAATATGGATTTTGAAACCCCAAAGATAAATTTCCTCGATATTATAATTACCTTCAGAAATATTTTTCTCAATTTTACCAAAAATAGAATTATCATCGGAACGGACAGGGATTTTAACCTTTGTATATGGGATTTTTGTCCCATTTGGAATCGTTAAAAGCTGATTATATAGGTTATATTTTTTTTGTAACCATTTAGGAATGATGTGTTCTTCTGTATCTGCTTTCTCATTGCTAAAAATACATTTCATTTTTTACCTGATTATTAACTCAGAATCAATTATTGCCAATTCTAACTCTTTTAAAATTTGATTCATTTTTATTAAGCATTTTGATCTTAAAACGTTAAATTGTTCAGATAGTTCAAAGTCAAGAAACTCTAAACAAGTAGGATGTTCAATAATTGATCTTTTATTTAAACCTATTTTATAAAGAGTTCTTATTTCTTCAAGGTAATCATATATAGATTTAATAGACTTCTTCCATTTCTCATTTGAGATTTTAAGATAACTATATGAAGAAGCGATTAGGTCTCCTCTCCGATTGTATAAATGGCCGGTTGTAATTGCTTCTTGGGTATCTTTTATTGCTTTAATGAAATCAACACCACTTTCTTCCATTCTTATTGCATGTTGGAAAGCAGGTCTAGTAAATGCTTGTCTTAGTAAAGTTATAATATGAATGTTTTTATCATATTTGCAAATATTTTCGAGGTATTCTTGATAATACCAATATGCTAATTCAGTATGATTTTCTATATAAACTTGAATATCCTCCCAGAACCATATTTCAACTGAAAACTTATTGTTTTCTTTTCTTTTATGGTTTATTTCTCGAATGAGGTCCTGGATATTTGTATCACGAGATGATGTTGTTGTAAAAATATATCTTTTGATCGACGGATTATCTATTTTCTCAGCACTTCTAATTTCAGTTTCTATTAATTCTCTCGTTAATAAGCTATTTGTTAATAGTATTCCTTCTGAATCTGTTTGATTTTTCTTTTTACATTGAATACCTGTAAATCTATTTTTGTTATCGTAGCCATATAAATCAATACCAGATTGTGATTGACCAGGGCGACCGTATAATTGCCAGCCGTCCTGTTGCCAAATTACATCTATAACACCTTTCATTAGTGTTTCGAAATCCTGCCAATTTTGAGGTGGTAGATATGTTGTTTTTATATTCCCCATTTATCTTCTCTTATTTTGTCCGTAGAACGCCTAAATCACCTGCAGGCCGTTTAGCTGGCGGCAAAATTGCCTGCGAAGCAGATTAGCAATTTTGATGACAGTAGGCCTGACTGGTGCATTTGATTGTTATGTGTCCTATCTAAATTATTTTAGTATAATGTACTATTTCTATTATATGTTATCGACTTCGATATTTACCTCTATCACCTTGCTGATTCAAAATCATTAAAATCTTTCTTGGAATTCGAAAATTCACCTTCATTCTATTTCCGTGATTTATATATTCTCCAGTGTTAAATAATGAAATCATTTCATCTAATCTCAGGCTATTTTCATTAGGATCAATTTTATTCATTATCCACTTTGATATTCTTGTTTTATATTCGGTATTCCCCATTATTGATCCTTTTCTTATTATCCCAGGAGGAATTGAAACGCATTTTGAAATTAATTCACCATTAATTACTGCACAGATAGCTATTTGATTCAATGAACAAGAGACTTTGCCTCCAGGTGGATTAGGGCAATTACATTCATTCGGCATGATTACCTCCATCAATTATCTCTAATTTGTATATTGCATGA
This sequence comes from Spirochaeta sp. UBA5339, assembly GCA_002408085.1. GTDB lineage: Bacteria > Spirochaetota > Spirochaetia > DSM-2461 > DSM-2461 > Oceanispirochaeta. Next base: position 160,282 of record DHQL01000021.1, on the reverse strand, counting down.
GCCTTTATTACAGTATATTTTCTAATTTTGATTTTTTTAGATAATAATCTTAATGCGAGGAGTGCTTCTTCAATAGATTTACATTGCAACTGTCTAGAGCTTATTTCTGCATCTCGTTCTTCATCTCTAAAACCTATGAACTCTACTAAAGAATTATCAACTTGAGTAAAAATATCGGCAATCGTACTAAATTTATTTCCTGAAGGGATAGGAGGGATATTAACATTTATATTTCCATTAACACTGGTTGGTAAAGTATATCTTAAAAATATCTTTTTAAAATTTAAATAAACAATCAAAAATAGAGTTATACCAGCTGTACCTTGAATTGCAATATGTCCTCCTGCTGATATAGGGATTTCAATAGACAGTAATGCAGTCCCTGTAAATAATGCACCACAAAAACCAGAGCAAAGAGATGATAATATATGCAAAATACTTTCTTGATGTTTTGACAACTCTGGTTTTTTAATAAAAGTATAAATAAAAAAAACTATGAACACTGTAACAAATAAAAATCCAATTGATAATTGAACCCATCCTAATGCTGTCATATTACAACTCCTGACTTGAATCATTTTCATATATTAAATATTGTCATACACGCTTATTATACAAATAACAATTTTATATGTGCACATAACTTGCTTTATTAACTGTTCAATTAAACAAGGTCCAGATCCTGATATCGTTGCCATGATTAGCAAGTGATCCTTTCCTTGCAGTGTTATCCTGGTTATTCCTGTGTTTAGTTGTTCAGTATATTTATTACGATTAGCCTTAAACCGGGTTAATATGAACAACACTCAAATGATATATCTGTTTGGTTTATGTGTCATTAATATTTTACAGGTGATGGTTGGTGATGGCTTCGGCCAAAAGGTTGAAATAGTGGGTATCTCTACTGTTCTCTGAGGGAAATCTCTGGTTTAATAAGCCATGATTCATCTTATGCTCAAACCTATAAGTGCTGTTATTGCCCCTTACCGGAAACTTCCCTTTGGGGTTTACATCCTCTTTATTGCCCGGGTAATCAACCGGATGGGTGACTTTGTCAACTTTTTTCTGACCCTCTACCTGACCCGGTATCTGGGTTTCAATGAAAAACAGACCGGAATGGTACTTTCTCTCGTGGGCCTGTCCATGATGGCAGGAGCCCTCTTTGGAGGGAAGATGACCGATGCCGCAGGGCGCAAGAAAGTGATGCTTGTTCTCCAGAGTATCGGTGTAGTGTGTATTATGGCCTGCGGTTTTATATCCGATAAGCCTCTCATGGCCCTGCTGCTTCTTGTATTTACCTTCTTTAACGGCGCCGTTAAGCCAATAAATACTTCTTTGATGACCGATATGACCTCCCGTGATCAAAGAAGCGCAGCCTACAGCCTATTGTACCTGGGCATCAATATAGGTGTGGCCCTTGGTCCCATAATAGCGGGATTCCTCTTTGATCATCACAGAAGATGGATCTTCTGGGGAGACGGTGTGACCACCATCATCACCCTGATACTGATAATTCTCTTTATCAGGGAGCCTAAGAGGGATGAGATGCATCTTGAGGAGGAAGAGAAGGCAGTAGAGGGAAACAGTATCAAAGCACTGCTGCAGATACCCGTACTGGCGGTCTATACCCTCCTCTCTGTGGGAGCAGCCTTTCTCTACAGCCAGAACAATTTTACCCTGGCCCTCCATGTGGAAACTTTTTTTGACCAGGGCAGTGCAAGGTTATTCGGGCTGGTGATGTCCTTCAATGCGGTTACAGTACTGATCCTGACTCCTCTTTTGAATCATTTTTTCGGAGAGAAACCCGCCCTTCAGAGAATAGCTGCCGGTCAGATTCTCTACGGCATCGGTTTCGGACTGCTCGCTTTCCCCCTGGCCCTGAAAAGCTGGCTCCTTCTGTCCACCCTGATCTGGACCACAGGGGAGATACTCCATGCCACCAGCGGCGGTGTCTTTGTGGCCAACCACACCCCTGTGAATCACAGGGGGAGATTTAACAGCCTCTTTCTGGTGACGAAGGGAGCCGGACAGGCTCTGGGCCCTCTTGTCTCGGGATTTGTACTGGCTCATGGTGGATTTTCTGTGATGTGGGGAGTCTGCTTTGCTGCAGGAGTACTTCTTTTTATGGCCATGCTGGCCCTGGACCGGGCTGACAGACGAATGAAGACTATAAAAGAACTCTCTTGACGAACTCCGCGGCAAAGATGGAAAGAGAACTGGATAGAAGGGTTCCGATCAGAACATATTCTGCAAAGTTCTTGTCATCCAGATCCCGGAACCGGGTAAAACCCTTGGCCGCCAGAATGAAGCCAATGGAAGCATAGTTTCCTGTCATCACAAAGAAGAAAAAGAGTATTCGTTCAATAGCCCCGATGATCTTGCCCCGTTTCAGCTCCTCAGAGTCGACCTGGGGCACCTCATCTCCCTTAACAGGAGCCGCCTGTATGGTTCTCAAAACTCCCCGGATGATGTTGTTCAGCTCCTGTACAGTGATCAGAATACCGAAAAGATAGAGCTGCAGGCTGAAAAAGGTGGAAAGTTCCAGAGGTGCTGTCAGGATATTCAAAGATAAGCAGCGGGACAGGAGGAGTGTAAAGGAATCTGAAAACTGAAGATTCTGACCGCTCATACCGTAGAGACAGGAAGAGAACAGAATCAGAAAGAGGAGCTGCAGGCTCCGTCCCCAGAAAAGATTCTTTGCCCGTCGTTCTGTAAACAGAACGAAACTCTGGTAGCAAAGGATGATCACAAGAGTCAGAAAGACAAATCCCCATGACCTGACAAGGGGCAGGATCAGAAGGAATACTCCCATGGCCTGCAGCAGGTTATTCTTGAAGGAAGAGTTATTGTCATCACTCCACTGAGTAAAAAGTCTGACCAGCAGAAAACAGTTGAAGAAGTAGAATATCGTGTGCATCAGGAGTACCTCCCGGAAAGTTTGCTGTTCAGAGAGATGAAAAAAGCAAGGTACTGTTCCAGATGGTTAGTGGCTATCAGCTTGTATACCCCCCTCTGGGAGATGCCCAGCTCGGGAAAGATATCATTGACCGGCCTGCCGTGCCTCAGAGCCTCAAAGGTTTTATGTGTATTGATTTTCCACCCGTCCATTTCTGAGAGAACCAATGAAAGACCGGAATTGATCAGTTCCAGGTCGGTATCACCCGGGGGATCGCAGAAGCGGATGCTGTTTGTATCGCAGGCCTTGAGCTCTTCTATCCCCTTGCGGGCAGAATGAAAAGCCGGACCATCCATCCCAAGGGCGCTCTGCCTGTTGATGCTGGTATCAAGATCCCCCACCCCAACGGCAACCCGCAGTTTCACAGGATGGATGAACAGCATAATCTGAAAGAGATGATCCAGGATCTCACCGCAACTGTCATATACTCCCTGAAACTCATCTCCCAGGGTGATGGTATAGGGAGAGACGATGGTAGAGGCTCCGGTGGAAACACTGCTCAGCTTTGTTTCCAGGCTCTTCTGGAACTCTGATCGGTTCTCAATACCTCTGGACTTGATAATGTCAGCGATAATCGTAAACACCTGCATAGGACATTGTACTATTAAGGTTCAAATCCTGTCAATTGAACTTTTCAAGTACAAAATATTACAATTGAACTCTAATGGTTCTGATAAAAGACATACAATGCTTGCTGACGGCCCTGATATAGATACCTTTCGATAAAAATTACAATTGTTTACAATTACTTTAATGAACACTGTTCTTTCCTGCAAGCTTTATGTATAATCCAATTCAAATTACTTTAGAGACAAGAGGCAGGAATCAGTAGTGTTCAGCAGCAACAAGATTTGGCAGCAAGTTCAGAAGTACCTTCCTGAAGAGAATAGAATCAGCGATAAGATCCAGCCGGTTGAAAAGGTCGCAGCATATCAGGACATGGAAATCCGCTATGATGAATACTCACCCATAAAGGAATCAGATACTACGGTAGTGATCTTTCATGGGGTCGGTGGAAATGGAAGACTCCTCTCCTTTATTGCAGTACCCCTGGTTAAAGCCGGATTTAATGTGATCTGCCCTGATCTGCCGGGTTACGGTTATACAAAAGGACCCGGCTCCCATGATTATTCCACCTGGATTGAAGTAGGCGCATTTATGGTAGAGAGGGAAATCCACAGGGGGAGAAAAACCTTTGCCTTCGGCCTCAGCGCCGGGGGAATGCTGGCGTACAATGTATGCTGCAAGGCAAAGGATGTAAGGGGCCTTATTATAACCAATATTCTGGATAACAGGCTTCAAATTGTCAGGGATTACTCGGCTAAGAACAAGTTCCATTCACGGATTGGGATAAAGATGCTGGATTCCCTTCCCTCCCGGATCAGGAAGATCAGAGTACCGGTTCGGATGGTGGCCAATATGAATGCCATCGTTAACAGCCGTGAGGTTCTCAAGCTGCTTTTAAAAGACAGGGTCGGTTCGGGAAGTTCTGTCTCGATATCATTCCTTCTTTCCATGATGAAATCGGTGCCCCTTATAGAGCCGGAGGACTTTGATATTTGCCCCGTTCTTCTGGCTCATCCAGAAATAGATAAATGGACCCCTACGGAGATAAGCAAGCTCTTCTTTGATAGAATCAGCTGTACCAGGGACTTCACCCTCCTTGAGAATGCAGGACACTTCCCTATTGAATCACCGGGACTGCAGCAGCTGAATCAGGCATCGGTTAGCTTTATTACAAAATACAATGGATAAGACAATTACAAAGCAGCTGGTAGCCATAGGCGGTGGTGAGATACGAAACAAGCCCTCAGAGACCCTTGCAATTGATAAAAAGATAATTGAACTTACGGGAAAAGAGACTACTAATGTTCTTTTTATTCCCACAGCCTCGAATGATTCTGAATCCTATACTCATCTGTTTACTCAGTATTTCGAAGATCTTAACTGTCATGTCGAAACTCTGAAACTCATTGACTCTACTGAATCGAAGAGAGAGAGGGAAACCAGAATCAAAACAGCAGATATTATCTATGTCGGTGGTGGAAACACTGTTTCCATGCTGAATATCTGGAAAGCCACTGGTGTTGATATTATTCTGAAGGATGCCTATGAGAAGGGAACGATTCTTTGCGGCCTCAGCGCCGGGGCTGTCTGCTGGTTCCGGAACTATTTATCGGATGCATTGAAACTCGACGATCCCGAAGCACCGCTTACACTTTTCGACGGTCTGAACTACTTCCCATACACGGTATGCCCTCATTTTAACTCGGAATCAGAAAGACAGATTCCTTTCAAAAAAGTTTTAGAAAACTGTGATCATATTGGCCTGGGAATCGATAATGCAGCGGCAATCCACCTGAAAGAGAATTCCCTTTCAGTTTTTTCAGCACATAAGAGTGCTGGTGTCTGGGCCTGCTTCTGGGATCAGGACAGATATTATCAAATCCCCTTGCAGCAAAATAGAGAGTATCAATACTCAGAACTCTCAGATATGAAAACAGAGGTATCATCATGTTGAAAACCGATAGACTCGTCCTTAGAGAAGTAGAGAGGCTTGATTCTTCTCTTTTAACTACACTTCTCCTTGATAAAGAGCATGGCAAATTTATCCCCCCGTTGTTCTCATCCATTGATGAAATCAACCGTTATCATATCGAGCTGCTTAAAGACAAAGATCAGCTGATGAGAACCAGGTTCTTTTTCATTATCGAAAATATCAAGACCAGAGAATCAATCGGATTTGTCTCTTTGAAAGTATTGAGTTCTGAAATAATCGGTGGAACTGGAGGTTTCGGTTATATTATCAGCAAGAATTACAAGGGCAGAGGATATGCAACTGAGGCGGCCCATCGAATACTGGATTTCGGGTTCAGGATACTGAAGCTTGATAATATTGAAGCATCAATTGCCTCTGAGAATGCCCCTTCCATAAGAATAGCGGCCAAACTGGGCATGACCCATACTGAGACAGTCAAAGAGTCTTTTACGATCAATGGTACAAGTTACGATGAAATGAAATTCAATATCAGAATAAATGACTTTAAATCCGTATACTGAGTCTTTTGCCCGAATACATATCACAGTCCTATTGCAGACGATAGTATTTCTGCTTCCTGATTTCTTCTTAAAGAATATCAGGAATTACTGTCCAGGAGCATCAGGCATTCTGAATCACCTGTATCAACTTCCTGGCATCTTTGATGAAACCGTGCAGAAGAGCCAGGGAGTCTTCGGCAAAATGCTCTCCATAGTCATGAGCTGTATTGTTTCTGTTGTCCCTGTATGCAAACCACTTTTCTCCGTCTTCAGGCTCCAGTAGACCGTGCCTGATTGCCTGTCGGAAAAGGTCTTTATATGTGAGTGCCCAGGCCGCTTTTTTTGAGGCCATCCAGGGTTCTATGGTTTTTCTCAACAGTTTTGCACTCGTTTCCATGGCCAGTTCGAAACTTTTCACAGCAGAATAACGGTACATATCATAGTCCAGTTCATTGTCTGCGGCATTGACTTGGCCTAACGCGTTCAAAGATCTTTCCAGAGTATTGAGGACTTTTTCGAGGTGGTCTGTATTCAATGGCATAGGGATAATATAGGTCTTTCAATGGGGAGCATCAACAAGTTTAGGAAGTATGCTCCCTTTCATTATGTTTAAGAGGATTTGATGATGATTATAAAGATTGAATCAGCAAGCCTTTTCATATAAAACCCGGCCTTTATCTACAATCTCAGAGAAGAATGGTTTGTTATTGCTTTCCAGTTCCATAAACTCCCTGCGGGTATATACAAGCAGATCTATTGGAACTTCGAAACTGATATCCAGTATGGCATCTCTGACAAGCAGACTGTTATCAAGTTTTTCGTCATAGCTTTGAGGTAAATCATCTTTATTTATTATTACGGCCAGGTCAATATCGCTCGACTCATTGGTAAGACCCGAAGCTACTGATCCGAACATGATTATTTTATAGGGATCAATGGTACGGAGAGAGTTGACGATGCCTGGGATGTAGGATTCCAATTCCTTCATGTTTCAATTATACCCGTTATTCATTGCTGTGAAAAGATTTTTGATTTTAATCTGATTTCATCAGGATAGATAAAACCGCGTTAAGGGTCTGGTCGTAAAGCTGCGCTTTACTGCTCGACCATGCAACCTTGATTGGAGGGGCGCCGAAGGCGGTCTTGCGGGGACCGCAAGACGGGACCCCCGCAAAGCCTGACCCCCTGCCGTGAGGCAGGGGGAAACGCCCATAAATGTTTAATAAAGAGAGGGAACTAGTTCAGGTCGAAACCGAAGTAGTCTCTTGCGTTTTCGAAGGAGATCTCCCTGACCATGGCGCCGACCATATCGAAGTCCATGGGGATCAGGCCCTTCTCCATGTCGGACCCGAGGATGTTGCACAGAAGGCGGCGGAAATACTCGTGCCGGGTGTAGGAGAGGAAGGAGCGGCTGTCTGTGAGCATACCCACAAAGCGGCGTAGGAGTCCCAGCTGGCTGAGGGATTCGATCTGGCGGGTCATGCCGTCCAGCTGATCAAGGAACCACCAGCCCGAACCGAACTGAATCTTACCGGCGGAGGTTCCGTCCTGGAAACAGCCGATCAGGGTGGCGATGACTTCGTTGTCCCTGGGGTTCAGGTTGTAGATGATGGTCTTGGGGAGCTTGTCGTCCTGATCCAGCATGTCCAGGTATTTGGCCATGGGCCGGGCGAAGTTCTGGTCGTCTACAGAGTCGAATCCCGTGTCGGGTCCAAGAAGCTTGAAAAGTCTGGTGTTGTTGTTCCGGATGGCGCCGATGTGGAGCTGTTTTGTCCATCCCTTCTCGGCATCGAGGTGTCCGAAGAGGACCATCATGGCTGTCTTGAACTTGAAATCTTCCTTTTCGGTTACCTTTGTACCTGCAAGGGCCTTGGCGAATATGGCGGCAACTTCTTCCTCTGTGTAGTCCGAGGCGTACATTGTGTCCAGTCCGTGGTCACTGAGGCGGCAGCCTGCGTCGTGGAAGAACTGGTGGCGGACCTTAACGGCCTCTTTGAGGGAGGCAAAGTCTTTGATTTCCACCCCGGAAACTTCAGAAAGGGACTTCAGGTAGTCCAGGTAGAACTCCTTGTCGATGGCCATGGCCTTGTCGGGTCTCCATGTGGGGAGAACCTTTACGGCAAAGCCTTCTGATGCCAGTGCCTTGTGGTACTCCAGGGAGTCGATGGGATCGTCTGTGGTACAGACGGCCTTAACACCGCTTTTAGTCATCAGAGTTCTTGCGCTGAGGTTCTTGAGCTCGGCGTTGGCTCTGTCCCAGACATCCTGGGCTGTATCGCCGCTTAAGACGACATCGTCGATGCCGAAGTACCGGGCCAGCTCGAGGTGACACCAGTGGTACATAGGGTTTCTCAGGGCATAGGGAAGAGACTCTGCGAACTTCTGGAACTTCTCACGGTCGGGAGCGTCCCCTGTACAGAACTTCTCTGCCACACCGTTGGTTCTCATGACTCTCCACTTGTAGTGGTCTCCCCCAAGCCATACCTGGGCGATGTTGTCCCACTTTTTGTCCTCGTAGATCTCCTGGGGAGAGAGGTGGCAGTGGTAGTCGATGATGGGCATCTCTTTTGCGTATTCGTGAAACAGTTTTACGGCGGCGTCGTTGTCGAGGCCGAAATTGTCTGTGATAAACTTCATTGTTGACTCCTTTTCTCGTTCTGGAATGGTAGTATGGTAATGCAAAAAGGCAGCCTGAAGCAAGATTGCCGGGGCTGCCTTTTGTCTATTTGAATTACAGGATGACTCCGTCTTTGAAGATGGAGATCTCTCTGTAGCCGTTGATTTCGTTCCGGGCCTCTTTGCCCGAAGCGATCTCGATGATCAGCTCGCAGAAATCCTTGTTTGTGTCATCAAGGCTCTTGCCCTCTGCTGCCACACCGGCGTTGAAGTCGATCCAGTTGGGCTTGCGCTCGGCAAGGTTGCTGTTGGTGGCGATCTTCAGTGTGGGAACGGGAGCGCCCATGGGGTTACCCCTACCTGTGGTGAAGAGGATCATCACCGCACCGGCGGCGGTCATTGCCGTGGTGGAGACGATATCGTTACCCGGGCCGTTCAGGAGGGTCAGACCCTTTTTCTCAACGCGCCCTGCGTAGGGGATAACGTCCACAACGGGAGCCTGTCCACCCTTCTGGATGCATCCAAGGGACTTGTCCTCCAGGGTGGTGATTCCGCCGTCCTTGTTACCGGGAGAGGGGTTTTCGTAGACCACCTGGTCGTGCTTCAGGAAGTACTCCTTGAAGTCGTTGATCAGGTGTACCGTCTTGTCGAAGACCTCTTCAGATTCGGCGCGGTTCATTAGGATGGTTTCCGCTCCGAACATCTCGGGAACCTCGGTGAGGATGGTGCTTCCGCCGGCTCCGATCAGGGAGTCTGAGAAACGTCCAACCAGGGGGTTCGCTGTGATGCCCGAGAGTCCGTCTGAACCGCCGCACTTAAGGCCTACGATCAGCTCGGATACGGGGCACTCTTCTCTCTTGTCAGCGGCGGCAACGCTCATCAGCTCATCCAGCATGGCAACGCCTTCCACCAGTTCGTCCCCTACTTCCTGGGTTACCAGAAAGCGCACTCTTGATTCGTCATACTCCCCCAGAAGCTTCTTGAACTCGGGAACGGTGTTGTTCTCGCATCCCAGGCCCAGAACCAGTACGGCGCCGGCGTTGGGGTGTTTTACAAGGTCGGCCAGAATGGTTCTGGTGTTCTCGTGGTCGTCCCCCAGCTGTGAACAACCGAAGGGGTGTACAAAGGTGTACACGCCGTCAACCCGGCCGTCGTTGATCATGGAGGCCCGGCGGGCCAGCTCTTCGGCGGTCTTGTTGACGCATCCTACGGTGTTGATGATCCATACTTCGTTACGGATACCAACCCGGCCGTCTGCTCTCTTGTAGCCCTGGAATGTGCGTCCCTGAAGCAGGGTGTCAGGTGCCGCGGGGGCCACGGGCTCGTATTTGTACTCCAGAGTACCCGACAGGTTGGTCTTGGTATTCTGTGTGTGTACCTGGCTTCCCGCCTTGACCGCTGCCTTGGCATGGCCGATGGGAAAGCCGTATTTGACGATGTTTTCGCCTTCGGCAATGTCTGTGAGGGCCATCTTGTGGCCTCGGGGGATATCCATTACGGCCTTCACCCCCAGAACCTCTGTTCCCTCGGGGATGTCTTTCAGGGCCACGGCAACATTGTCGTGGTTTGCAATCTTTACATAAAGATCGGTGGAATCACTCATTTTAGTCCTCCAGGAGACCCTTGATAACTGCGGGAACGCCGTCGTTAACCATGGATGCAAGGTAACCGGCAGTCAGGTCGGTCAGTCCGTCGATTGTGCTCAGATCCTGTCCCCAGAAATTTGAGTTCCCGAGAACGGTCTTCATGATCACTTCCGCTTCCGCCTTGTCCGCGGCGGTCTTTCCATCCCAGAGAGCGGAGAAGAAGTCCAGCTCTTCGGGGTTGTCATTGATGGCGTACTCTTTTCCGTCCAGGGCTCTTACGGCGTTCAGAGAGGTACCGTTTTCGCCTTTGGATACGGACTTATAGAAGAGAACCAGAGCTGCCAGTGAGAAGCTCAGGAGGCTGGGGTTCTCACCCTTTCTGGCAATGTACTCAAGGAGTGAGGGCAGAACTCTTGTCTTGAACTTGGAAACAGAGTTCAGGGAGATGCTCAGGAGAAAGTGCTTGATGTAGGGGTTTGAAAAACGCTCGAGGATCGCTCCGCCGTACTCAGCCAGCTCGTCTGCGGGCAGGTCGAGGGTAGGGATGATCTCGTCGAAGATTCCCTTTTTGATATAGGCGGCGATGGTTTCATCGTCCATGCAGTCTTTTACAGTTTCCAGGCCGTAGAGGTATGCTCCCAGTACGGTCATTGTGTGGGCACCGTTTAAGATACGTACCTTTCTTGTTCTGTAGGGAGTCAGGTCGTCGCACCACTTCACGTTCAGTCCGGCCTGAATAAGGGGGAATTCCTTTTCATACTCCGCGGGACCCTCTACAACGAGGAAGTGGAAGATCTCACCGGTGTTCAGGAGGTTGTCCTTGTAACCGAGCTCGTCCCACAGGCCCTCTACTTCGTCTCTGGGGTAACCGGAAACGATTCTGTCCACAAGGGTATTGAAGAATACGTTGGCTTCCTCGATCCACCCCATAAAGGCGTCATCACCGGGGAACCAGTCGGCAGCCAGCTCGAGAACACACTTTTTCAGGTTTGTTCCGTTCTTGTCGATGAGCTCACAGGGGAAGAGGAGGAATCCCTTGGAGGTGTCTCCGCCGAATACATCGTATCTTTTCTTCATCAGTGTCAGAAGCTTTCCGGGGAAGGATACGGGGGGCTCGTCGGTGGGCTTGTCCTCTTTGCGGAGAACGATACCGGCCTCGGTTGTGTTGGAGATGATGATTCTCAGATCGGGATTCTCTGCCTCTTTCAGGTAGGCGGCGAAGTCTTCGTAGGGGTTAACGGCTCTTTCAACAACGTCGATGACCTTCTTGTCAACCACAACTTCACCGTTCTGGATACCTCTTAAAAAGAGTGTGTAGAGGTAGTCCTGCTCGGCCATCATGCCGATCATTCCCTGTGCCAGGGGCTGTACAATGGAGATCTTTCCGTCGAAGAGTCCCTTTGTGTTCATAGTGTCGACCATCCAGTCGATAAAGGCTCTGAGGAAGTTTCCTTCACCGAACTGAAGAACCTTAACTGGTTTTTCGTTCTTTTCGAGGCCCATTTTAAGGGCGAGATCCTGATTCAGCTGATTCATTAATTGTCTCCTGTAAAAATTCGTTTCAAAGCCCACTGCCTGTGATTCCGCATGGCTTCTTCTGCTTCTTCCGGACTTTCACGTCTGATGGCATCAATGATTGACTGATGCTCTGCGGGAATCCTGGAAAAATCGTTGTCTCTCTGCTTCAGATGAGGTTGTTCCCGGGTGACGATCCGGGGGGTAAGCTGGTTCAACAGGGATACCAGAACGTGGTTACCCGCCGCCTGGGCTATGGCCAGGTGGAAGAGGTAGTCCGCTTCAAGGTAATCCCCGTTGCCCTTTGAGTAGAACCTCTGGAGGAAAAGGTCCTGGCGATTCTCGATCAGAACAAGGTCGGCTTCGGTACGGCGCTGGGCAGCCAGAATGGTGCACTGCAGATCCAGAACAAACCGGGCCTCCAAGAGATCTATCATTTTCTGATCTTTGGAAACGGGAATGGATTTCATCAGCTCTTCGACAGTGTCCTGCCCCAGGTTGCTGATCTTGGTTCCACTCTGGGGAGTGATCTCTACAAGTCCGTAGAAGTCAAGCTTCTGCAGGGCCTTGCGGATGGTACCCCTGGTGGTATTCAGAGTTTCCGCCAGACTTCTCTCTGAAGGCAGACGCGCTCCGGGCTGCAGGGCACCCTGGTGCAGCAGCTCACGTATCTTCTTCAGAATAAAGTCCTCGGGAGAGAGGTTCTCCTCTTCGGAAATTTCAAAATGTTTCAGATCTACAACCGACTGTTTTCCCATTCCATCCTCAAACTGGTTAACCAGTTACAATGGTTATACAACTGGTTAACCAGTTTGTCAATGTTTTCTTTTCACCCTTTTGCACATTTGGAAATAATAATTTACTCTTTCTAGAACACAGTTAGAATTGCGTGATTAATAAGTGAGGAGGAGTGCTATGCCCAGTGTGGATATGCCGCTGAAGGAACTGAAGAAATATAAGGGGATCAATCCGAAACCCGCCGACTTTGATGCCTATTGGGCCAAAGCCCTGGCCGAACTGGATGATCTGGTTCTGGAGCCGGAACTGGTGCCTTCTGATTTCAATGTGGAACACAGTGAGTGTTTTGACCTCTATTACAATGGCACCGGAGGCTCCCGTATCCATGCAAAGTTTGCCCGCCCTGCTGGAGCCCTTCTTAAAAATGAGAAACTGCCGGCGGTGCTGCGCTTTCACGGCTACACAGGGGAGGCCCCTTCCTGGGCGGAACTGATGCAGTGGTCAGCGGCAGGATTCTGCGTCTTTGCCCTGGATACCCGGGGACAGGGAGGACTTTCCGAAGACAGGGGCGGTGTTGCCGGAACAACCTGGCGGGGCCAGATTATCCGCGGACTGTCTGACGGCCCGGAAAAGCTCCTCTTCCGTCACATTTTTCTGGACACCGTGCTTCTTGCCCGGATCGCCTTTGACCGCCCCGAGGTGGATGAAGAGCGGGTCGGCGCCCTGGGCGGTTCCCAGGGAGGAGCCCTGACCATTGCCTGTGCGGCACTGGAACCCCGGATCAAACGGGCGGCTCCCCTCTTCCCCTTCCTCTGCGATTACAAAAGGGTGTGGGAAATGGATCTGGGACAGGATGCCTACAGCGAACTTCAGTACTTCTTCAAGAAATTCGATCCCCGCCATGAGAGGGAGGAGGAGATCTTCACCACCCTGGGGTACATCGACCTGCAGTTTCTGTCTCCCAGGATCAAGGCAAGGGTGATGATGGGATGCGGCCTGATGGACGAGATCTGTCCGCCCTCAAGCCAGTTTGCCATGTACAACAAGATCAAGGCCGAGAAGGAAGTGGTGATCTACCCCGACTTCGGCCATGAGGGGATTCCCGATTTTGATGATCAGGGATACCTTTTTATGATGGGGCTTTAATAGGGCCCGGGGTCTGCCGGATGCAGCGGGTATCCGGCTGACCCCAGCCCCGATATTCCCACAGATATGTAATTAAATAAGTTTTTCTCTATATCTTATTTACACTATATACCTTATTTGATATAGTCAGCCTCAATTCAATATTTCAGATAAGGATTCGTAATGAAGAAAGAAAAAAAACAGGACCTCAAGTGGATTGTGATCGTCAGCTTTTTCGCTCTTTCCATATATAATATTTGGTTTGGTCTGTTCGGAATGCTCTGTATGGGAGCACCCATCTACCATGCCCTCAGAGGCCGGGGCAGACATCACTGCAAACACCACTGCCCCCGGGGTTCCTTTATGTCCAATGTGGTCAGGAAGATTTCACTGGGCTACAGAATGCCGAAGTTTATGGCAACCAAAACATTCCGTCACGTCCTGCTCTCTCTAATGGTAGTGATGCTGACCCTGGGAATGATCCACACCGGCGGCGATCCGAAGAAGATAGCCTTTACCCTCTTCCGCTTTATGGGAGTCTCTTTTATCTTCGGAATTATGCTGGGAGTGATCTTCAAGAGTAAGAGCTGGTGCGCCGTCTGCCCCATGGGCCATGCATCGGTGCTGATTACCGATCTGGTGAAGAGTAAAAAGTCAGCCTGATCCGGCCTCCGGCCCGTCAACCGCGCCTTTCTGCCTCCGGCCCGTCAACCGGGCCTTTCAGCCCTCTGGCTGCGGGGAGGGGAGTTTAAAGGGATGTAAAAAAACGGGCCATTTCGGCGGCACTTTCAAAGTAGCGGTCGGCGCCCAGGGGAATCAGCTCCTCGGCGGGATGGGCACCCCAGGTAACCAGGGCGCTCTTAAGGCCTGCATTCCGGGCGACCTTGTAGTCGGGTCTTCCATCACCCACATACCAGCTTTTGGAGGGATCTGCCCCCAGTCCCGCGCAGGCCTGCAAAAGTCCCCTCGGGTCCGGCTTGGGGGCAATAACATTGTCTTCCCCCAGAATGATCTCCACGTCGTAGGAGTATTTCAGAAAGGCTGCCACCCGTCTGACAAAGATACCCTGATTGTTGGTAAGAATGCCGATGGAGAAGCCCTCCCGGGCCAGGCGGTCCAGAGCCTCCTTGATTCCGGGATAGAGTTTGACCATCTCCACACCCTCGCGGTTCATATACATATAGAAGTCGGTCCACATTTTCTGAAGCTGACCGGGATCTTTGACTCCCGTATGCCAGGAGAAACGCTCCAATGTGGGATAAGCCATGCCGTCCATAATCTTTCGGCGGCTGTCCTCTGGAAAGCCAGCGTCTTTAATGACAAGGTTGGTGCAGTGAACGACGGCATCGATGGAGTCCACCAGGGTACCGTCGTGATCGAAGATAATTGCCTGTTTTTTCAATTCTATTCCTCCGCCCGGCTCCGGAAACCTTCTACCGGGCGGGGCTTGATTATTTCCTGTTCAATGACATTCCGATGCCGACCATACGGAAAGCCCGTTCGGCGCCGTCTTCCAGAAGTTCCGTGGATCTCTCCAGGGCTTCCTTCAGGGGCATGGCCTTGTTGACCGTACTCATTACAGCATCGATGCCGTAGTCGTAAAGGTTGCTGATACCGGGACCGATGTCCCCGGCGATAACCAGTACGGGGAGGTTCTTCTTTTTGGCCCGGGCCGCGATGCCCACGGGAACCTTTCCTCTCACCGACTGCCCATCGATGCGGCCTTCTCCGGTGATCACCAGATCGGCGTCTTCAATGGCCTCGTCAAATCCGACTGAATCCAGAACCAGATCGATGCCCTTTTCAAGGATTCCCCCGGTAAAGGCCATCAGACCGAATCCCAGTCCTCCGGCTGCTCCCGCACCGGGAACTCCGGCCATATTCTTTCCTGTTATATTCTCCACAACCCCGGCCAGATGGGCAAGGTTGGCGTCAAGCATTTTAACCATTTCCGGAGTGGCACCCTTCTGGGGGCCGTAGATGGCACTGGCACCGTGTTCTCCGCAGAGGGGATTGTCCACATCGCAGGCTACCTTGATAACAGTGTCCTTCAGAGCGGGGTGGAGTCCCGAGAGGTCAATGTCAGCGATCTTATCCAGATTACCACCCACAGCCTCTACTTCGGCGCCGGAAGCATCCAGAAAGCGGGCGCCCAGTGCCCTGGCCATACCCGTACCGCCGTCATTGGTGGCCGAACCGCCTATACCGATCAGCAGGGTCCGACAGCCCCTTTCCAGGGCGTCCTTCATAAGCTGCCCTGTTCCATAGGTGGTTGCCTTTGCGGGGTCTTTATCGTCTCCCGCCATGGGTAGCCCCGATGCAGAGGCCATCTCGATTACGGCGGTATCACTGTGATAGAGGGCATACTCGGCCTTGGCGGGTCTCCCCATGGGACCTGTAACATCAACATAGACCCACTTGTCCTCTTCGGGAACAAGGGCCTGAACCAGTCCCTCTCCCCCGTCTGCCACAGGGAGTTTGACAACATCCAGTGAGGGATCTACCTTTTTGATTCCCCTCTCTATGGCACCGGCAACTTTTATGCTCGAGTTGGACCCCTTGAAAGAGTCCGATGCAATAACAACCTTCATTTTCGATTCTCCTTTCCTTTCCGAAATAAATATATTCAGATTTGACCCAGATCCTTAATCAGGTGCTCCTTGGCGTACCAGACATGGGTCCTCATTATTTTTTCCGCTTCATCGGCGCTGCCGGCATCAAGCAGGTTCCGGATCAGAACAACATGATTGTCCCGTCCCAGTTTCTTTTCGTCCCCCACGGACCGGGTAATGGCAAAAAAGAGATTGAGTTTCATGGTACGGTCAAAGGCCTGGGTCAGAGCGGGTATACCCGCAAGGGAGACAAGTTCCTTGTGAAAGAGGATCTCAAGACGCCAGTCCTCCAGAAGATCCTGAACGGCAGTATCCACCTGGGACGCGAAATCCAGCAGATCATCAGCCGCCTCGGGGAGTCCTTTGTTCCAGAAGAGCCTGGCAGCCTTGCTTTCAATGGCATCACGGATCATAAACTGCCCGAGGATGTCTTCATTCCTGACGAGCCGAACCTGTGTACCCTTTCGGGGAATAGTCTCCAGAAGCCCCTCATGTTCTAAAAGAAGCATGGCTTCCAGAACGGGAGCCACAGAGACACCGAATTCCGCGGCAATCTGCCGGCGGTTGATAATCTGTCCCGGAAGCAGAGTTCCCGCCAGTAACTGCTCGAGAATTCTATTATAAACGTCCCTGGATAACTGCATAACAACCTTCAATATTTTATGTGATATATCACATGATAGATCGATTTTTGCTGTTTGTCAAAAAAAACTTGTGCATTTTGAGTTAAATATAGGCAATAAATATGAATAATGCTCAGTAAAAAGGTCATTTTAGATAAAAATCATTGACCGTTGAGGTTTTTCCTGTTATTTATTTAAATAGGTTGAGAGACCGTAATGTTCTTTAATAAAAATACAGTTCCCTATCTGGCCTGATTTCACGTCTTCGTTTTCCTTTGTACATCCTTACCAAGAGTAACGACTGATCACTAAGCACAACGACTGATCCAGAATCACATGTATAGGAAAGGTGTTTGAGTCATTACCCTCTCAAAGTTATTTTTATTTTTAAATTCCGGCACGGCCGGTAAGGATGCACAATGCCCAAGAAAATCTATGTAGGGAACCTTAACTACAACACTGATGAGGACAGACTGGCTGATCACTTCGCTCAGTTTGGTAACGTACTCAGCGCAAGAATCATTTTCGACAGAGAAACAAACCGCTCCAAGGGATTCGGTTTTGTAGAAATGGAAAGTGAAGAAGCTGCAGAAGCTGCAATCTCCGCTCTGAACAACCAGGAACTGGATAGCAGAAACCTGCGGGTTAACGAAGCGATCGAACGCGAAAGAAGACCCCGGGAAAACCGCTTCTAAGCATTTCCTAATATAGTTCTCCCTTTATAGGGTAAAAAAAATCCTCCTTAACGGGAGGATTTTTTTATGCTTATTCTGAAAAGCCCTACTCAGAAGCCGCCTGATTCATATGAATCGGAACCACATTGGCAGAGGGCTGTCTCGCCTTCAGTTCACCGTCCATATTGAAAAGGGCATTGGGATCGCTGCCTATCATCTTCAGATGGGAAAGCAGTTCATCGGCTGTTGCCTCTTCCTCTACCTGCTCATCCACATACCACATCAGGAAACTCTCTGAAGCATAGTCGGAAATATCCCGGGAAAGCTTAACAAGCTTGTTAATCAGGCTGGTAACATGGGCTTCATGCTCTGCTACCTGCTCAAAGACTTCCACAAAGCTCTTCCACTCGGTTTCAGGCCCGGCGATGGGCTTCAGAACAGCACGGCCGCCCCGCTCGTTGATAAAGTTATAAATCTTCATCCCATGCATATTTTCTTCCAGATACTGACAGCGGAACCAGTTTGCAAAACCGATCAGATTCTGATCTTCAAACCAGCTGCCCATGGACAGATAGAGATAGGCTGAATACATCTCTGCATTAACCTGCTCATTCAGTGCTTCTTCCATTTTCTTGTCTAATGCCATTTCATCCTCTCCATTAAAATCTTTTATTAGTAATGATAACCAATACTATCTAGAAAAACACTAGAAAATTGATATTTTTTCTTACGTTCTTCTATTCTAGTTCATCACCTGTCAAATTGGAAAAAATTATACAAGCCATATCATGTGAGGAGGAAAGGTAAACCATGCGGACTCCCCCTCCTCATAGCCCTTTCTGGCCTCGGGACCGTCTATCACATCCCAGAGTCCTTCTCCCACTTCGATTCTGTAGCGGATAAAACTGCCCATGTAGATTTTGGAACGGATGGGACAGAGAAAGGAATTATCCTCCCCTTTCCCGGGAATAATATGCTCGGGCCGGATCATAAGGGAGACTGTTCTTCCGCTCTCATTCTCCCCGGTAAGAGGCGTCTTAAAAGCACCCAGTTCGGTCTCGACAGCCTGACCGGAACAGAATCCCTTAAGAAAGTTGCTGTTGCCGAAAAAAGAGGCTACCCGCTCACTCTGAGGTCGTTCATAAAAGTCCCTGACCGGAGCAAACTGATGAAGATTTCCCTCGAAGATTAGGGCTATCCTGTCTGCCAGCAGGACAGCTTCCTCCTGATCATGGGTAACAAAAACAGTTGTCACCTGGAACTCCCTGTGAACCCGAAGAATCAGCTCCCTCATTTCATCCCTTAAGTGGGCATCCAGATTGGAGAGAGGTTCATCCAAAAGCAGAAGCTGGGGCCGCAGGACAAGGGCACGGGCCAGGGCGACCCTCTGCTTCTGTCCACCCGAAAGTTCAGAGGGCTTTCTTCTGCCCATCCCCTCCATCCTGATAAGGGCCAGGATCTCATTTACCCGCTCTTTTATTACTGCTTTATCGGTACGGCGCATCTTAAGGCCGAAGGCAATATTCTCCTCCACCGTCATAAAGGGAAAAAGGAGGTAGTTCTGAAATACCATTACCGCTTCCCGCTTCTCTGCAGGGACAGAGTTCATAACCTGACTGCCGAAGAAAACAGTTCCTTCATCGGGCTGCTGTAACCCGGCAATAATCTTCAGAATTGTGGTCTTTCCGCATCCCGACGGGCCAAGCAGTGCAATAAGCTCCCCTGAAGCAATCTTCATATCCAGAGATTTGACTACCGTATTCTTACCGTAGGATTTACTGACTCCCTTTAACCTTAGATCAATCATACGCCGCCGAAACCTCCCATGCCCGAAGACTCTCCTGTCAGAAAGCGGCTGCTTAATACCAGTATCACCAGTGAGGGAATAATAAAGACCAGACTAAGTGCCCCTACCAGGGAATTATCGCCTGAGACTGCAAAACTGTAGAGCAGAAGAGGAAGAGTCACAATCCTTCCTCCGCCGACCATCAGAGTGAGTACATACTGCCCCCAGGAGATAAGAAATGAGAACATGGCTCCCACGACCATCCCGGGGAATACCGCCGGCAGCGTAACATGCCTGAAAGTAGAGAGGCTCTTGGCACCCAGAGAACGGGCCTGTTCCTCAAAACTGATATCAAAATGGGAGAATACGGCACTCATACTGACGGTCATATAGGGAATAGTGGGAATCAGATGCACCAATATGACTCCCATAAGGGTCTCTGAAAGACCGTAACGGATAAAGAGCACCTGCATACCCATGGTTACTGTCATTGACGGGATAAGGGCCGGGGAGAGAAGAATGATCTCCACTATGGTCTTCCCTTTGAAACGGTACATTCCTATGGCCTTTCCAGCTGGCACTCCGACTATAAGAGAGAGGATGGTTACACTGGCGGCAATAAAAAAGCTGTTGAAAAGGGCTTCCAGAATCCGGCTGCCCGGATGAAATACATAGCTCCAGCTTCTGAGACTCAGGGACTGGGGCAGTAAAGAGGGGTAAAACCAGCTTCCGCTGAAAGCCCAGACAAAGAGAGGGATCATCGGCAGGATCACTCCGATAACAAGCCCCAGGAGTATTATCCGTTTCAAAACAGTCATAGCCTGTTCCTTCCGCCAAGAAATTTCTTATAGAGAATCACTGTGACAAGAAGAAACAAAGTGATCAGAACTGCAAGGGCCATAGCCAGGGGACGCTGCACCAGATTAAAATTCGTAAAATAACGGTACACAAGCACAGGCAGCATGGAGGGATAGGAGCGGCCCAGAAGAAAGGGTACCTCATAGGATCCGAAGGTAAAGGCAAAACAGAGTACTGATCCCGGCAGGAGTGCAGGTCTCATCAATGGAAGAATAACATGGAAGAGAACCTGACTCTGTTTTGCACCCAGACTCCTTGCCAGTTCTTCATAGTCATTTCCCATGGACTGGAGTACCGAAAGAGCTATGATCCCGATAAACGGGATCTGCTTCCAGAGGTAGACATAGATGATTCCAAGACCCAGTCGGTCATTAACCAGAACAGGAAAGTCGGTTGAATCGGAGATTATCCCGAAAAATGCCGTCAGTCTCGCTGCAAATCCGCTTTGAGAAAGGAGGAGGAGTGCCCCCAGGGCAATAATCACATGAGGCACTGTAATGGGGAACTGAAACAAAAAGAGAATCCCCCTGCGTCCTCTCTCCGCCGAACGAAGAGCCAGGGCTGCGGTTACAGCCAGGGCAATGGTCAGAAACGTTGCCGACAGAGAAACCAGAAGAGTCAGAACAAGGCTGAGAAGGAGTTCATCCTCTGCCAGAACTTCTGTGTAGGCAGAAAAGTTCGGTGTATCCAAACCGATCAGGGGGAAGAAGCTGAAGCTCTGTAGAATTCCAAGACCAAATCCGCCGAAAAACAGAATTAGTACCGGTATAAGGGCCGGTGCTGTGAGAAGCCAGGCGGCTGTATTGCGGTTCAAGGCTACTTCCTTAAAACCTCAGCCTGCCAGTCCCTCTCAATCCTGGTCAGCCAGTCTGCTCCCGGTTCCGGAAGACTGAAGCGGTTAAGGGTTTCCGCAGGCAGCCGCGAAGGAGCCAACGGCAGGGACTCAAACTTTCTTCTGTATGTTTCAGGCAGCCTCTCCATATCCAGAGGGGACATCCAGAACATGCCCTCGGGACTGGCCGCATGATACTGGACCTCGGGACTCAGAACCTCATTTGCCGCCACCATTGCCGCAGCCTTGGCGTTGGAATTGAAACTGATGGCCAGAAAGTTCAGATTGCCGATCATTCCCGTATCAAACATATAGGTCCTGATACTCTCAGGAAAGCGGCCTTTGGATATATAGTCTGCGGCTCCGTCGGGGCTGTAGTTGATGCTGAACCAGATCTCGCCGTTTGCCAGCAGATCCTGGGTCCGGCTCAGATTGGAGGGATAGGTCTTCCCTTCACTCCAGAGATAGGGTTCCACCTCATTAAGGAGCTCCCAAACCTTCGGTGCGATTCTGCTATAGATCTCTTCATCAAAGGGGCCCATAAAATCCTCATATCCTCCGGCCACATAGTAGAACACATGCCGGACAAAAAGACTCCCCGTAAAGTCGGGAGGAGCAGGATAGGTCAGCCTGCCGGGATTCTCCTTAGCCCACTCCAGAAGTGCACCCATATCCGAGGGAGGATCAGGAACCCTTGCACTGTTATACTCAAAAACCGACTGAGCTGCCCCGTAGGGAGACTCATAGCCTTCGATGGGATAGCCGAAATCAAACTCCAGCTTGCTTTCATCCATATAGCTGATATTGGGAAGTCTGTCCGCAAAAGGTCCAAAGAGAAGGTCCGCCTTCTTCATGGCCCTGAAATTCTCTCCGTTGATCCACATAAGATCAACTGAACCGCCGCTGTTTCTGCCGGCCTGTTTCTCGGCCAGAACCTTGTTGATATAAACACCCGGGCCGTCCACAGGCACCATCTGCAGATGGACATTGTACTTTTCCATCAAGCGGCCGGCAAACCATGAGCTGACCCAGCGGTTATAGCTCTCATTCCCGCCCCACATATAGAAGTAAAGGGTCTGTCCGTCGGCTTCTGCCACGATATCTTCCCAGTCCATGGTCTGATAACGCTCTTCAAATGGAAGGATCTCATCGCTGCGGCCAAGGGCCGATAGGGAGCTGAGAACGGTAAGTAACAGGGGAATCACTACGATTGCCCTTTTCAGGGCATATTTTTCAAATTTCTTATTTATGTTCTTCACTTCACTAAGTATAGAAATCCCGGGAGCCATGTTGCAACGAAATATCACAAATACATCTATTTTATGAAGAGAGAACAGGTGACGGAACCTGTTTTATGAAGATATTTGCAATATCCACTTACCCCCTGCTATTTCATACTGCATTTTTATATATAGACAAGACAGACACAACACACATAGATGGAGTTTAAAGGATATCTTTTTATCAAAATCTTAATCATTAAAAAGGATTAAAAAATGACAAAGAAAATTATTTCTGCGGTACTGCTGATTGCACTGGCCGCACCTGTTTTTGCAAGTGACTGGGGATTCACAGTAGGTGCTCATATGGAAAATGAGATGAACCTGGAAGATGAGTTTGCAGGAAGCGACCTGTATATCTCACCTGCTGTAAACTTCAAGGTACAGTACAAAGATGTATATGTAAAAGTAGAAGGCGAAAACAGAATCGGTAGCGAAGCATACCTTACTGGCGGTGAGTCCGGACATAACCTGAGACAGAAGGTTATGGTCGGTGGAAAAATGGGCTTCGGTGCCCTGACATTCACTCCCGAATACGAGCTGAGAATGACTACTCCCGTTGATGATGGTTATGATATGGACGGAACAGCATTTGAAAACCGTTTCAAACTGAGATTCGGTATGAACATGGGTGACCACAGACCCTGGCTGAACATGATGCCCACTGTAAAAACCAGCGCAACCGGCAACAACACCTACTACCATGAAGTAGAGCTGGGTTACAGATACATGATCAGCGGTAATCAGAACGTTGCCCTTGGTCTCTACAATGAGTTCAGCACAGTATACGACTCCAGCAAAACAAACAACGAGCTTCAGGCAAGACTCTACTACTCATACAAGTTCGACAGCGGAATTACTCTGGCTCCCTTCGCAAGAATCGGACTGTACAGAGACAGAGCCGGTGCTGATGACAACCAGAGAAGAGACAGAGTCGGTGCCAAGGTATCCTACTCTGCGCCCAACGGTGTTGCTCCCTTCGCTGAAGCATGGTGGCAGGGTACACAGCGTGATGTAGCTGGTCTGCCCGATTACAACAACAGAATCATGTTCAAAATGGGTGCTACTTACTCCTGGTAAGAAAATCCCCTACTGCTGATTTGATATAATACAGGGCTCTCCTCCAGGAGAGTCCTTTTTTTGATCAGAATGATCAGGCTTCACATTTCTTCACAATATGAATACTAATTGCAGATACTTAGGCCAAACTCATCACAATTTTTATCGATATATTTTTCTCAAAATCTTTATCAACGAAGGAATGAATAATGACTAAAAGAGTTATTTCCCTTATTTCTATGGTTCTTCTGATTGCAGTTGCGGCTCCCGTATTTGCAGACAGCAGTGACTGGAACTTCAGAATTGGTTCTCACCTCGAGAACACTATTATGCTGGACGAAGACAGAGCTGGCGACAGCCAGGTTAACCCCGCTCTTATTTTCCGTGCCGGATACAAGAATGTATACCTGCAGCTTGAAGGTGAAAACAGAACCGGTGCCTCTTCAGATCATATTGCAAGACAGAAAGTACGTGTCGGTGGTAGAACCTCCTTCGGTGCACTGGCCTTCAGCCCCGAATACGAACTGAGAATCAACACTCCTGTACAGGGCGAGTACAGCGATTCAAACTGGGAAAACCGTTTTAAGCTGAACTTCACTGGTAACTTCGGTGATCACAGACCCTACCTGAACATGATGCCTACATGGAAGGTAAATGCTTCATCTGATGACAACTACTACCACGAAATGGAACTGGGTTACAGATACATGATCAGCGGTACTCAGAATGTTGCTTTCGGAATCTACAACGAACTCAATGTAAACAGCGATGACACACTGCACAATGAGCTTCAGGCAAGAATCTACTACACATACACTATGGACAACGGAATCTCCGTATCTCCCTTTGCAAGAATCGGTCTTTACAGAACAAGAAACGATGTTCAGGACTGGAGAAGAGACAGAGCCGGGTTCAAGCTGGACTACTCTGCCCCCAATGGACTCGCTCCCTACGGTGAAATGTACTGGGAAGGAACAGAAAAGTCTGACTACGAGCAGAAGATCGTTGTTAAGATGGGTGCTTCCTACTCTTTCTAATAAAGAAATAGTTCTTTAATATATCAAAGGCTCTCCTCCGGGAGGGCCTTTTTTGCGTCCGGAGGCAGGGGCAGTATCCGGCAGAACTAGAGCCCCTTCTCCTCCTTCAGCAGCACCAGGTCCTCCTTGAACTCATCCCTCATCTTCTTTGTGTAGATCCGATAGATGAAGCCGGAATTCTGAAAGTCCACCAGCTTGCGGAAGTCGCTCTCACGGGACTTCCAGGTGACCCCGTCGGTAAAAAGAAGAAACACCGTGTCGTGGCGCTTCTCCTGAATAATCCTGTTAATGTCGCCGATCACATCGGTCTGCTTGCTGCCGGTGGCGCCGTAGCCCTTCACCTCTATCAGGATTTCCGGCTTGTCCTTGCAGGGGATGGCAAAATCCGCCTTCTCCGTGGAGATGCCGTCCATGCCGGTAAAGCTGACCCGGGCCTCGTACTCACCGAAGACCTCTTTTACAATGGCCTCCACATAGTCCTCCAGCTCCCGGCCCCGTTTCTGCCCTTTAATGGCACTGCCCCTGCCCCCTTTCAGACGCTCAGTGAGAATATCCTGCCAGGTGTAGGTCCGGTTCAGGGTCTCACTGATCCTGTCGGAGAGGAGCAGTGGTGCAAGGGTCTCCACATAACCCAGGGGATTGGCCTTGAAGCCGCTCTTTCCGGCAGCACGGGAATCAGAAAAAAGAGAGCGCAGCAGGGTTGTGTACTCATCCTTGGAAAGTTCCAGAAAGAGGCGGATCACTGTAGATGCCGTATCGAAGTCCTCATCCAGAAGACGGACCAGGGTCCAGGGATCTTCGCTGACCGACTCAAACCGGCTAAGGAAAGCCAGTACTTTTTTTGAGAAATCATCCTTCCAGTCGGTCTCCAGCACGCTCAGTTCTTCAAGGAGTCCCGGAGTGGTCTGTGTTATCTTCTTCATCTTATCTTCCTATTATCAGATATTCTGAAACTTTTGCCCGCTTCACCCTGTCATGGGTGCCGAAGTGGTAGCGGTGGTCTTTCTCTTTTACCTCGATCCGGCTCTTGTAACGCCCCATCAGCTCCGTCAGAACCTCAAGGTCCGGGAAGCCGTTGGATGAGTAAGAGAGAACCAGGGTGCTCTCCCGGAACTTTGCAAACATCCTGTCAAAGGCATCAACCGCATCCTTTCTGTAGGAGAAGGGAGTGTACTTCTTGGGGATCTTTTTCACCTTGGTGTTGTAAAGGATCTCCTCACCTTCCCAGTTCTTGGACAGGCCCTCCAGGAAATGATAGCGCTTGATATAGCAGTTGTCATCACTCCGGGGCACATAGGGCGGATCCATATAGACGAGGTCCGGCTTGAAGGCATCATAATCGAAGTCGAAGACGGAGCCGCAGAAGGCCCGGTTTTCCCGGCGGTTGTCAAATACTGCGCCGTTGTAGATCTCTATCTGCTCACTAAGGTGCTCTGCAAGACTCAGCTTCAGGTCCCGTCTCCCGTCGTCATAGCGGCTGAGATCTCCGGATATGGTAAAGACACCCCGGGGCTGCTTCTTGACGCAGGAACGGATCAGGGCGCTTTTTACCAGTGCCTGTTTATGGGGATTATCAAGAAGGGGGAGCCTGGAAGTAATAGTGTCCAGAAAACTGAGGTCTTCGGGGTTAAAGAAGACCCCCTCAAAGGTCCGGCGGATAAATCCTCCTGAATCGCCGGGACTCGCAGAATCGCCGGGACTCGCAGAACCGGCAGCACCCGCATTACCGGTGGATACTCCCGGCGCCGATGCCTCCCGGCAGAGAAGTTGAACCTCCTCCCTGGAGACTGTAACAGAGCTGTTTTCAACCGCAGCTCTGGAGATTATCATCGGGAAGTTCAGAAAATCATTGCTGAAAACCTGTTTTCCCATGGTCTTCAGGAGATAGGAGACGGAACCGGAACCGGAGAAGGCATCAAGGACCGATGAGAAGTCCAGAGGAGTGAGAGTCTCTTCAATCCAGGGAAGAAGGCGGTATTTGTTGCCCATAAAACGGAGCTGTGGATAGAGTTTATAGTTTTGAATCATAGAATGCTGTCAGTATACCCTGGGAACAAAGTTCTCCCCTGTAAGGGGGGGACGCTCATAGCTGCTTTCGGGGCGTTTGGGCAGTTTAATGACCCGGGGCTGAACCTCTTTATAGGGAAAACAGGAAAGAAGATGGCTGATGCAGTTCAGACGGGCCTTCTTCTTGCTGTCCGCGGGAACCTCAAACCAGGGGGAATCCCCGGTATTGCAGTACTTGAACATCTCGTCTTTGGCCCGGGAGTATTCATCCCAGCGCTCAATGGACTGAAGGTCCATGGGCGAGATCTTCCAGCGCTTGATGGGATCTTCGATCCGGCCCTTGAAACGCTTGAGCTGTTCCTCGGGGGAGACGGAGAACCAGTACTTGATCAGAACGATGCCCGATCGGATAAGCATCCGCTCAAACTCGGGGCAGCTGCGGTAGAACTCGTCCCACTGGGCAGGGGTGGTAAAACCCATTACCCGGTCGACCCCGACACAGTTGTACCAGCTTCTGTCAAAGAGGACGATCTCCCCCTTGGCCGGAAGATGGGGAACATAGCGCTGAAAGTACCACTGTGACTCCTCCTTCTCGGTAGGTTTACCCAGAGCAATGGTATGGCAGAAACGGGGATTCATATGCTGTGTGATCCTCTTGATCACTCCACCCTTTCCTGCGGCATCCCGGCCCTCGAATAGAACGCATACCTTAAGCTCATTCTGCTTGACCCAGTCCAGAAGTTTGACCAGTTCCACCTGAAGCCGCGAAATCTCTTCTTCATACATTTTCTTTGTTAATTTTCTGGAATGACTGGTCTTTGACATAAGACTCTCCTTGGGCTTTGGGATGGAACCGGAAATTTAATGATTGCGGACCCTTCTATTTGATTGTATAACAGAAAAGCCTATTTATTCAAAAACAAAAAAGACCCCGAATCCCTATAAGGGTTATAATGGGAACAGTATCAGGAGGTAAGAATGCACTATCTGCCATCAGAATCACGCTATGACAATATGGAATATAAACGCTGCGGAAAGAGCGGGCTTAAACTGCCCCGCCTGGCCCTGGGGCTCTGGCACAACTTCGGCAATGTGGACAACTTTGAAAATATGGAGAACCTGGTCTTCCGGGCCTTCGACAAGGGAATCACTCACTTTGACCTGGCCAACAACTATGGTCCTCCTCCGGGATCTGCGGAGATCAACTTCGGCAAGATCCTGAAGACCCATCTGAACCGCTACCGGGACGAACTGATTATCTCTTCCAAGGCGGGCTACGATATGTGGCCCGGGCCCTATGGTGAGTGGGGCAGCCGCAAGTATATGATTGCCAGCCTCAACCAGAGCCTGAAGCGGCTGGGACTGGACTATGTGGATATTTTCTACTCCCATCGCCCGGACCCGGACACTCCCCTGGAAGAGACAATGGGAGCTCTGGACACTGCGGTAAAAAGCGGCAAGGCACTCTATGCGGGGATCTCCAACTACCCTGCGGATATGGCGGCTGAAGCCTTCCGTATCCTGAAGCAGATGGGCACCCCCTGTCTGATCCACCAGCCCTCCTACTCCATGCTGAACCGCTGGGTTGAGGACGGCCTGGACAGCCTGCTTCTGAAAGAGGGTGTCGGAGCAATCGCCTTCAGTCCCCTGGCACAGGGACTTCTGACTTCCAAATATCTGGAAGGGAATATTCCCGAAGACTCAAGGGCCGCCAGGGACCACTTTCTGAAGCAGAACAAGATCACCTCCGAGTTGGTGGGACATCTGAATGAGCTCAACAGTATTGCCGCCGGGCGCTCTCAGACCCTGGCACAGATGGCTGTTGCCTGGATTCTCAACAATCCAGCTGTGACCACCGTTCTGATCGGAGCCAGCCGGGTCAGCCAGCTGGATGAGAATATCAAGGCTCTGGACAATCTTCATTTCAGTGATGAAGAGCTGAAAAAGATCGACGGGATACTGGCAAAGATCGACTATACGAAATGAGCTGCAACTGCCGGCACCTTGAGAAACTGAAGTCCGCCCGTGTGGACATGGATGAGAACTCGTCGGTCTATATGGACTACAACGCCGCATGCCCTCCGGACCGGAGGGTTCTGGCCGAGTATCAGAACAGAGCCCTGGGTATCTGGGCAAACAGCAGCTCCCCCCATCTTGCGGGGCAGAAGGCTCAGGATCTTCTGGATTCGGCGGCAGGATTCTGGCGCAAACAGTCTATACAGTCGGGCAAAGAGGAAGTACGCTTCTGCCGGGGTGCCGTGGAGGCCCTGGATATTCTGCTAAGGGATATGGCTGATCCGCCGGACAGGATATTCACTACAACCTGCGCCCATCAGGGGATTCTGGATCTTCTGAAGGATTACAGCAGCAGGAGGAATATTCCCCTGACCCTGCTGCCCATTGGCCGGGATGGGAAAATCCTCTCAGCCTCCCTCTCTGAATCACTCGCCGAAACCGGAAGCGGGGACTCCGGTGCCTCCCCCCTTCTGGTCTACTCCCCTGTGAACCATGAAACCGGCGCCCTGCAGGACTGCCGGAAGATTTGGGAGATATGCGAGACCCGGAACTGCCGGGTCTTTCTGGATGCCCCCCAGGCCGCAGCAAGGCTTCCTGAAAAAGAGTGGATGCCCTACTGCAGCGGGTTCAGCCTGAGCGGACAAAAGATATACGGCCTGAAGGGAAGCGGCATTCTTGTTCTGGACAGAACTCTCTCCCTGTCCGAAGAGGGCCCTGACAGATTCGGAACACCGGACCCTGCGGCTGCGGCAGCTCTTGCCCTGGCGGCTGAGCTCTACTTCAGGGAAAGGGAAGAGATTCTCTCCCCCCTGGAGGTACTGACAGCAGAGGGTCTGGAAATACTGAAGGGAGGAAGCTTTGAATGTGAATGCCTCAGTCCGGAGGATGCCGCCCCGGGTGTGCTCTGCATAGCCCTGCCGGAGCTGATTAAAGGCGGAAGAACAATGGAAGACCTCTTTATTCATCTTAACAGAGACGGCATCTTCCTGAGCCGCTTTTCCGCCTGTTCCGGTACAGTCAACGGAGCCTCCCGGATACTGGAGCATATGGGATTTCCCGGTGATCTCTGCACCACATCATTAAGAATTTCTCTTGGAAAGAAAAGCCGTCGGGATGACTTTTTCCGTCTGAAAAGATCCATTGAAAGTTTTTTCTCTCATAATAGGATACAATGAGATTCATGAACCTGGAAAGCATCCGAAACGCCCTGAAATGCCCGGAAAACTTCCCCCGGATAATCGGACAGGAGAATATGTTCCGATCCGCCGTACTTGTACCTCTTCTTCAGACAGGTGAGGGCTGGTCAGTTCTGTTTCAGAAGCGGGCGGCGGGGATCAGACAGCCCGGAGAGATCTGTTTTCCCGGAGGCGGCTATGATGAACAGAAGGACAGAGACTTCAAAGCCACAGCCCTGCGGGAAACCCTGGAGGAAACGGGCCTTGAAGAGGACAAGATAGAGGTTCTCGGCTCTCCGGGCACCCTTCTTACCCCCATGGGAGTGCTGGTTCAGCCCTGGCTGGGAGTCTTGAGCATTACGGACATCAAAGACCTGAAGCCCAACCCTGAAGAGGTTGAAGAGCTTTTTACCATCCCTGTAAGCTGGTTCAGAGAGAACCCGCCCCGGAATTACGAGCTGCCTGTAAGCATCCACCCCTACACCAGAAACAGAAAGACAGGAGAGATGGAGTACCACTTTCCCTCTCACGAACTGGATCTTCCTGAAAAGTACAAGAATCCCTGGGAAGGGAAAATACGGTACAGGGTAATTGCCTACAAAACCGAACGCGGAACTCTCTGGGGTATAACCGCTCAAATTCTGGGAGAGATCCTCCCCCTTCTGGATCATCTGTAAATAATCATTTATTTTCTTTGAATTATCCTCTTTTCAAGCCGTTAATTAATAGGTAATCCTATGAAACAGAACTGTATTGAGAACAATGAAGTCCAGCTCTATAAGGGCGAACTGATAAGAGACCGCAGCGGTACCCATCTGATCATCATGATCAAGGATGAGTATCTTAAGGCGAAAAACTATCAGGCCCTGATGAGAAGCAACACCCGTATTCTACTGGGAGGGGACCTCCTCTACCTTCTTCTATGCGACCTCTTTGAATATATAACTCACCTCCTTGAGCGTATCCGCCTGGAAGATCTGGATCTGAACAAGGAGAACAAAGCTCTCCTTTTTCTCAAGAAGTTTTCAAAATCCTCCCGGATTATTGAGGAAAAGATAGACCGCCTCAACTCCCTTGCCAGGGAATCAGAACCGGAACTCTTTATGCTCCAGCTAACCAGTCAGGATTCGGTGGATTTCACACGGGATAATGAGGGGAATTCCAGACTGAATCTGAAAATCCCCGTCAGTTTTATCTATAACAGACTTATCTCATTTGTAGACAATATGGATTTTACGGACCTCTATCTGGTGGAACAGCATGTGAGGGCCCAGTTCAAGAACCGTTTCGGAGCTCTCAGCCAGAGGATTCTGGACCAGAAGAAGCAGATTGAGATGAAATATGCACTTGAGCTCTCCAGGGAGAGAGCCCGGGACCTGGAACGGGAACACAAGATTATGACGGACAGGATCAGTCAGCTTCAGTTTCAGAACGACCTGTTCAAACGATCCTTCTTTATGATGAAAAAACGCTGCACCGCCCTTGCAAAGGGAGAAGATCTGGAGAAAGATATCGAAGATCTTGAAGGTCTGGAATAATCTGAAACTATTTATATGCGAGGAGTATTTTTTTCCCGTCCAAAATGAGCATTGCCTTTTCTGAACCTGCCAGCTTAAGCCCTATTTTCTCTGAAACCTGTAGACTTCCCAGAGGACACTCATTCAGAAGATGAAGCTCACCCTCACCAATCAGTCCTTTCCCTTCCTTGAAATTATCCAGCGAAGACCCTGCATAGATGAAAAAACTGTATTCTCTGGTGATCAGATCAAGATCCAGAGCATCGTTGGGGTGAATTGCCATCTGCATCTCGGGGAACCTGTTCTCCACGGATACAGTCAATACTGTCGAATGTACCATACTATAAATCTAGAGGATTCCCCTTCTCAATACCAGAAAATCTATAAACTGCTGGTCTCTTTTTATCCGGGTCATGTATAGTTAGGGTGTGATATTCCAGTTTTTCAGGAGTCCGATTGATGTTTTACCGTTACATAGACAATGAGGTACAGCTATGCCTGCTGAGTCCCGAACACACACAGTCTCTGTTTATTCTGACAGAGCAGAACAGAGCCTGGCTTCGGCGCTGGCTTCCCTGGCTGGACAGTATTCAAAAACCAGGGGATACCGAGTACTTTATCAATTCCTGCCTCAAACGCTTTGCCGCCTCGGAACAGCTCACCTGCGGAATTCTCTATCAGAAAAACCTCTGCGGTGTAGCCGGATTCAACCGCTTTGACTACCACACCGGGACAGCCTACATAGGTTACTGGCTTGCGGAAAACCATACAGGCAGAGGAATTATGACCCGAACTGTTAGAGAACTGGAAAATATCGCCTTCAGAGACAAGGGTCTTGAGAAAGTGGAGATCCACTGTGCCGTAGAGAACAGAGCCAGCAGGAAGATTCCTCTGCGTCTTTCCTACAAAGAGGAGGGATGCATCAGAAGGGCGGAGAAGCTGTATGACCGTGTGGTGGATCATATAATCTACGGGCTCTTAAAGGAAGAGTTCCTGAAAAGATAGCGGGCTTTTCCCTGCACACACCTTCCCGGCTCCTGCCTGAACCCGGTTTTAACCCCAAAAATCCCCTTTTTTGTACCTTTTCGTATAATCAGTATTTTTTTATCAATTAATAGTCGCATTATCTGCAAATCTGTTCTATAATATGAACGCCCATTCATTTTGAATACAGAGCTGGGAGATCTCCTCTCCCTTGTATACCTGACGGCCGCGTTATCGGCACCACGGGAGCAAGACTATGAGTGAAACACAGCTAAAGGATGCGAAGAATTACGATTTCAGTTCCTACTACCCTCAGATTGATGAGATAATCAGCAGGGACAGCCATCCGGATGACCCTCTTATGACGGTGCTTCAGGAGGTTCAAAAGCTTCTGGGCCATCTTCCTCCTATGATAGTAAGCTACATCAGCTGCCGGATGAGCCTGCCTATTGAAAAGATATACTCTGTCATAGCCGGTTATCCATTCTTCTCACTCACACCCAGGGGGGATCATCTGATAACAGTCTGTCTCGGTCCCGACTGCTTCTCTCAGGGGGCGAATGAGGTCCTTGACAGGATCGGAAGAGAGCTGGAAATCAGGGTCGGTGAAACAACAGAAGACAGAAAATTCACCCTTCTGGCCGGCACCTGCTGCGAATCATGCCGTAAAGCACCGGTTATTATGGTGGATAATGACGTGTACCAGGGAGTCAGGGTCTCAAAGATCAAAGAAATTCTCGACTCCTACAGATAAGTTCCGGACGCCTGCACAAAAAAAATCCCCGGGAGCACCCCCGGGGAAGGAAAAACGATGAGACCATCAGCCTGCCATCATCTGCATCAGCCCTCCGCCATTGCGGACATTGCTGAAGCCCTGCTGCTCCATGATTCTTGCGGCATAGGCGCTTCTGGCACCCGAGGCACAGTAGACTGTGATCTCTCTCTCATTGGCACCCAGTTCGCCGAGTCTGCCGGGAAGCTCATCCAGGGGGATATTGACCGCCTCGGGGTGAGCGCCCATGGCGTACTCTTCGGGAGTCCGGACATCAACGATAAGGTGTCCACCGTCATCGGCAACTGCTGCTGAATCGGCAGCCTCATCTGCGTCAGCTTCGGCCTCAAGGTTCTCCAGGCTCTTCTCATCGGGTGTTGTCAGAGGCAGCTGAAGGAAGCTGAGTCCGCCGGCGCGTCCCAGATATTCGAATCCCGGGTATCCGCCGGAAACATAGAGACTGTTCTCATATCCAGCCAGCAGAAGCTGACGCACAAGACGGTGGGCAGTCTTTCCGTTGTCGTCCACAATCAGAACAGTTGTATCTCTGGGGACCTGAGCCAGCTCGTCCAGCACCTTTTCGGGAGCCAGATTGACAGAGCCCTGAATATGTCCCTTCTGAAAGCTGAAGTAGTCACGGATATCGATTAGGGCCAGTTTCTTATCCTCTACAAAGGACTCCACCTCGGCGGGAAGGATGGCGGGGCTGTAGCCGCTCATTCTGTTCTCTGCAGCAAATCCTGCCATATTGACGGGGTCGTTTGCGGAACCGAAGGGAGGTGCGTAAGCCAGATCCAGTTCGCCTAGATCCTCAACACTCATACCGGCGCTGACGGCTGTGGAAAGAACATCGATCCTCTTGTCCACTCCGTCCTCACCGTAGACCTGGGCACCCAGAATCTGAGAGTTGTCTGCATTGTAGATCAGCTGAACCGCCACAAGTGAGGCACCGGGGTAGTAGGAGGTATGGTTCTCCTTCCTCACAATGATGGACTGGGCATTGATACCTGCAGCTTTTGCCTGCTTCAGACTTAAGCCGGTGCTTCCGGCAACCGCATCAAATACTCTTACAATGGAAGTTCCCTGAGCGCCCTTGTAGGCCTTTCTTGCAGAATCATCTTCAGCCAGAGCATTGGCTGCGGCAATCCGGCCCTGTCTGTTGGCGGGTCCCGCCAGGGGGATTCTCACCTTTGCACCGGAGACGGAGTTGACAATCTCCGCCATATCACCGGCGGCGTAGATGTCTTTATCGGAAGTCTGGAGGAATTCGTTCACTTCAAGACCGCCGGAGGGGCCGACGGCAAGACCTGCATCCCGGGCCAGTTTCAGAGTCGGTTTAACTCCCACAGAGAGAAGGACCATCTCGGCATCAACACTGCTGCCGTCGTCCAGAGTAACCGAAGAATCTGATATGGCGGTAACGGAACGTCCTGTATGAACACCGATTCTCCAGGCGGCCATCTCCTTCTGCAGGAATCCGGCTGTTTCCGCTTCCATCTGTGACATAACATGGGGGGCAAGTTCCACAACAGAGACCTTCAGTCCCCGTTTGCGCAGGGCTTCCACCATCTCAAGACCGATAAAACCGCCGCCCACAACTACCGCCGAGGCAGGCTGCTTCTCTTTGATAAAGGCGTCGATCCGGTCCATATCCTCAAGGGTCCAGAGGGAGAATACATGATCCCTGTCCGCACCGTCGAGGCCGGGAATAAAGGGCTTCCCCCCCTGGGCCAGGATCAGGCGGTCATACTCATAGGCCTTCTCCTCACCGGTTTCATGATTTTTTGTAAATACAGTTTTTCCGGCACTGTCGATCCGAAGTGCCTCGGTCATGGTTTTAACATCTACATTGTACTGGTCTTTAAAACTCTCGGGGCTCTGAAGGATCAGCTTGCTTCTGCTCTTGATATCTCCCCCCACATAGTAGG
Source organism: Spirochaeta sp. UBA5339 (assembly GCA_002408085.1). Lineage (GTDB taxonomy): Bacteria > Spirochaetota > Spirochaetia > DSM-2461 > DSM-2461 > Oceanispirochaeta. The sequence goes on along the minus strand of DHQL01000021.1, from coordinate 125,547 downwards.
GAAGTCCGCAGTTGGCGAAGGAGACATCGGGTCCCGCTTCCAGAACTGTAATTTCAACATCCGAATCAAGCCTTCTTGCTTTTGCTGCCGCTGTGGCACCTGCGGCAACGCCGCCTATAATCAGTAACTTTTTCATACATACCTCTCTAATCAGGATATGTATATAGTATTTTTAATATATTCCAAAGTCAATATAATTATGGAGAAATTTATTGATAATTAATGATTTATGTTTGACGATGCCTTCAGAAGATGGGTCTTCAGGGGGCCAGGCCTCTTTATAACTTATTTCAATGCAATCATTTGACTAATAAATTCAAACCATTTATATGCTGAGTCCCGTGGCGTGGGATAGTGAAAACGGTAGAGAACTTTTTCATAATAGAACTCGAACTTCTGCTGCTTGAAGATACTCGGTGCTTCCATTTCCGCCAGAGGGAAGACCATTGTTTCGCCCTTTCCGGTCAGGAATTCCAGTCTGTCCTGCCAGAGTTTCAGGTCTCCGGAACAGAGCTTTCTAAGGGGAACAAGCCCTTTTCCCGTCAGCAGGGTCAGGTCTTTGTTATGGAGCAGGGGGTCCTGGGGACTTGGAAGAGCAAGATAGCCCTTTACCATCTGAGAAGTAACCTCACTCTGCCACTTGTTCCACTCCTTAAGGCCGCCGGGGAAGGGAAAGTCCCTGGTCTGAGGAAATGCACCGTACTTATCTATGGAAAAACTCCAGCCACAGTGCTGACATGTCACGTTATTTCCTGAGGACATCAATGCATCCAGAGTACGGCATTCGGGACATATATAGGTAAAGAGCTCCAGGGTCTCGGCGCGTTTTTCGCTCTCCAGAACAACGGGGTTCTCTTTGATATACTCAAAATCATCGTTATAGAGTCCCTCTTCAAGGCCCCTGTCCAGCTCTTCCACCGACTTCTCTTTGACCTCTTCGACCGTAAAGAGGAGTTTGGCCTCGAGAACGATCCGCCCTCTACGGAGGTCCTTTGTCCAGGCCCAGCGGGGCTGGGAGATATACCCTCCCTTGGTTACAACTCCGATAACGGGCACCTTTAAAAGCTTCAGCAGCTTGGCCGTTGCCGGAACCAGGGGCAGGCTCTCTCCATCCCAGCAGGTATGGCCTTCGGGATAGACGGCGACGATTCCCCCTTCCCTCACCTTCTTGTGCATGATCCTCACCGTATCCAGGTCGGACATCCCCTTGGTCTTGGGAATAACCTGGACCCTGCGGAACACCCATCTTAAGACAGGATGCCGGAATACGGCATCGTTGGCCACCCAGTGAATCAGGGTATCATGGTTGGCGGAGACCAGGACGGGATCAAAGTTGGTCACATGGTTTGCCACAATCAGATAGGGAGCGGGAATATCTTTAAGGATATTCCAGTTTTCAAAGACAAGGTTCATCTTCCTGTTGTAGAGACAGCGGGCAACAAATCTTCCGAACCTCCACATCAGTCTGGGGCCTAATCCCGGCAGACCGTCTTTAACTGTAATATCCTTTTTCATTCTGTCACTCCTGATTCATCTGTTCTGCATCTAAAGAAGCAGAACGCAAGCTGAAAAATAATACGGGCCGAAGCCGAAGTTGTCAAATTAAAAATCCATGAATCCCCTCCGGAGCTTTCCGGGAGTTCCATGGATCACTTAAACAGATCTGTCAGCTCGGGAAAATCCCTCTCGTAGCGCTCCAGAGCCGTAAGACCCGTATCGTTGACTCTGTAGACACCCCTGGAAACCCGGTCAAACCATCCGTAGAGATTGTTGGCAAGGATGGGCTGAACCTTGTCGGGGCGGGCGCTCTCCTTCTTCAATTCGGCAGGACTTGTCTCACCCCGCCTCTTCAGCAGACTGGCCAGACGGATGCACTCCTGCCGGTAGGCGGTGATCCTCTCCTCCCTGGTCGTAATGCCCCCCTTGTGGAACTCTCCGTAGCGCCCGTCCATCTCTCTCAATATGGCTGCCTGTTTTCTGCGCCTGTACCGCTTTTCATAGGGAGATGGATGGAGAAGAACCTCTACCCTGGTCTTTGTCTTCATAAAACGGACCACAATCAGGCCCACTTCAAGCTTCCGGAGCAGATTTTTCAGGCCCTTTCCATTGGGCAGGCTCTTCTTTCCCTGTCCCAGGGGAACGGCAATATATACGGAGTCGCAGATGTCCTTCCGCCGGGCCGCCTGAATCACCAGTGAGAGGGTGACGCTGGTCTTCAGCTCCACAATGACCATCTCATCCCCCTTCAAGGCCACAAGATCGCAGTCCTGTACTTCCGCCCCCAGGATGTAGCCCTGGTTCTCAAGATAGACCTTCAGGGGATCATATAGGTCAGACTCTTTTATCTTTTTGATTGCCGGTTTCTTCGTGACGCTCAAAATAACTCCATCTGCTCGGGTCCTCTGTAGGGACTCCGGTAGGCAGTGATAATATCTTCCATCCTCCAGAGGATGTTCCGGTCCCCGCACTCTCTGCGGAAGACCCTTTCCAGGGCGGCGGCCCGGTCCCGCCGGGCGCATCCATAGCTCTCGCCGAAGAGGGTTCTGTACCGGTCGGACAGCCCGGGGAAATCCCTGTCCAGAGAGCTGTAGTACCACTCTCTCTGCCTGTCCCTGAGGGTGACACCGAAGGCACCGTAGATAAAGGAGGCGTTTACCCCGGAAGCGGCCCGGACCAGAGAGCGGACGCCCTCATCGCTATCGGTGATCCAGGGAAGAACGGGCATCAGCAGAATCCCCGTAAAGATCCCCCTGCTGCGGAGCTCACGGACAGCCTCCAGACGCTCTGCAGGGGAGGGCGCGCGGGGCTCGATTTTTGCCGCAAGAGCGGGATCCACGGTGGTCACGGTTACCTTGACCAGCACCGGGGAGTGGCGGGAGATCTCTTCCAGAATATCGGCATCCCGTGCAACAAGACTGCTTTTGGTGGCAACGGCCGCGCCGAAGCGGGCACGGTTGATCAGCTCCAGAGCCCCCCGGGTCAGCTCAAGAGAGGCTTCCAGGGGGTTGTAGGGGTCACTCATGGAACCCATGGCAGCCACCCCCTTTCTCCGGCGCCGTCCAAGCTCATCCTCAAGGATCTCCAGGGCCCTCTCCTTGGGCCTGATCAGGTCAAAATCGTCCACCCCGTAACACTCGCTGCGGCTGTCGCAGTAGATACAGCCGTGAGAGCATCCCCGGTAGAGGTTCATATTGTACTCGGTACCGAACCAGCGGGGCTGGGGCTTCCAGGAGGAGAGAATAGTCTTTGCGGGAATCCAGGGAACCGGCATGACTCTATCCTACAGCAGCGTGGCCTCCCTGTCACCTTCCGATTATCCCGCCCTCCTTCCTGCCGCCTCGGCTCCCGAAGGTCCCATACTCCGGCACCGGCTTGTTCTCGACATATTTTAATATTTTGTCAGAATAAATAGTGCATTTGTTTGAGTAATATATTATGATTCGCCTATGGATAAACTGCTTAAAGGTGTCGTTCACTTTAAAAAGAAGGACTTTGAAAAGAACAGAGGCCTCTTCAAGGATCTGGGTCGGGAACAGAAACCCCATACCCTTTTTATAGGCTGTGCCGACTCGAGGGTTGTCCCCTCCCTTATCACAAAGACCCTTCCCGGGGAGCTCTTTATTGTCAGGAATATTGCCAATATTGTCCCTCCCTTCAGGATGGCCGACGAGTATCTGGCAACAACTTCGGCCATTGAGTATGCCCTTCAGGAGCTCAATGTGGAGAACATTATTGTCTGCGGTCACAGCAACTGCGGAGGCTGCGCGGCCCTCTACAAGGAGCCCGACGAACGCCTTCCCCACACCACAAAGTGGATGGAACTGGCCTCATCTGTTAAAAAGAGTGTTGAGGAGCAGATTTCAGAAGATGATCCTCTGGCCAGGGAGTGGCTGACGGAGCAGAGCAACGTGCTTGAGCAGATGAAACACCTTCTGACCTACCCCTATATTGCAGAGCGCTTTAAAGAGGGGACCCTGGATATTATGGGATGGCACTATATTATTGAGACCGGAGAGGTATACGGATATGACCGAACCGAGGGCTGTTTCAACCTTCTGAACTGATTCAGGATTTCAATTTCCGCCTCCCGAATCTCTGCCGCCCGACCCAAGGCCCGCGTCTTCCTCCGCCTCGATAAGACCTATGGCAACGGCACCCCGCCCGGAGTGCATTCCCACAATGGGAGAGATTGAGGTGGTATAGTCGGCCTTCTTTCCCAGTATGCCCGAAACAAGAGCGCTGAACCTTTCGGCCCTTGAGGGAGACGCCGCATGGACCACGGCAAAGCGCTCCACACCCTTCCCGTCTCTGGTGTTTTCCACCAGAGATGCGATCTTCTTCTCCAGGCCCTTTGATGTAAAGGCCTTGTCAAAGGCTTTTCCTCTTCCTTCGCTGTCCAGGGAGACAATGGGTTTGAGATGAAGCAGAGAGGCAAGGGCGCCGGTCAGGGGTTTGATCCTTCCTCCTCTGACCATAAACTTCAGAGTGCTCACACTGACATAGATCTTTGTCCTCTTCTTAAGGCTCTCGGCAAAGGCGGTAAGCTGATCAAAATCCATCCCCCCGGCCGCGGCCTTTGCGGTTTCCAGAACAAGAAGTCCCTGGGCCGCCGAGTTTACTGCCGTATCGACAACCCTGATCCGCTCCCCTTCTCTGTTGTACCGGACGGCGCAGTTTTTAAACTGCTGCCAGGTACCGCTTAAGGAGGCGGCCACCGGCAGAACCAGAATATTTTCATAGCGGTCCAGAAGGAATCTGTAGAGGGCATCCACTGTCGGAATATCCGGGATGGAACTGCCGGGAAAGGAGGTTCTCTTATCCTGAAGCCGGTAGAACTGCTCCGGGGTTATGGTCAGACGGTCCAGATACTCCTCACTGTCCCAGCTGAGCTTGAGATTCAGGACATGGATCTGGTAGCGGTCCAGAAGCTCCCGGGGGATATCGGCAATGGAATCGGTCAGAATTGCCGTCTTTGAGAGGGGCTTCCGGGAGCAGGCCTCCTGAAGCACCATATCATCGGCCTTCTGTTCAAGAATCCTGGCTTTGGAGGAGAGGATCTTCACCACCTCCCAGGGTCTGTCGCAGTGAATATGAACACGGACCTTGCTCCCCGCCTCACCCACAATCAGGGAGTCTCCCCGCACCCGGAGCCTTCTTTTGATCTCCCTGGCCGAGATTCTGCACCCGTCCATAAGGATCTCGGTGCAGTAGCGGAAGCTGACCTCCGAGGCCTGATGGGTAACGGCACTGTCAAAACGGAGGGCAGGCTCCGGTGAGTAGTCATGAATGCTGCGTCTGATGCTGAAAGGAGTAAAACCTCTCTCTTTGATGGTATCGATTCCCTCCAGAAAACTGACAAATCCATAGGCTCCGGCATCCAGGACACTGTTGTCTTCGAGAATCTGCAGCTGCCGGGGGGTCATTTCAAGTGCCCGCCGCGCCTCTTTCAAAGCGGCTGAGAGAATGCCCGGAAGGGTGTTCTGCCTTCTGCTCTCCCTGTAGACCGTATCGGCCCACTGCCTGATTACAGAGAGAATGGTTCCCTCCCGGGGATCATCCAGGGCCTCATAGGCAAATGTGACCGAGTCTCTTACAACCTGTCCGAAATGTAGAGGGCTCAGAGTGTCCCGGGACTCCATACTCACCGCAAGACCGTTGAAAAACTGGGAAAGAATCATCCCCGAGTTCCCACGGGCCCCGACAATGGAGAGCTCTGCAATCCTGTTCATCACCCTGGAGGCGGACCGGCCGCTTCTCATCCCCGAGACAATGGTCTTGAGGGTTCTGACCATATTATTCCCCGTATCCCCGTCGGCAACGGGAAAGACATTGATTCTGTTCAGATAGTCCCGATTCCGGGAAAGACTCAGATACCCTGATAGAAATCCGTGATAGATCTGATAACCGGTAATAGCCGTATCTGTCAAAGCTTCCTCCTGATGCCGTTAAGGTGAACCGGACAGCCTTAATTCACTACTAATTATATACACAATAAGGGCTATAACAAAAAAATCTTTATCTCCGCCGGAAAAAGACCTAGACTGATTGAGAGAGGTAAATATGACAATTATACAAGGCAATCCCATCCTTATGTCCCTGGCCCTTTCGGCCGGGGTCAACACTTTCTTTTTTATCTTTGCATCGGCCTTTAAAACCGATAAGGTCACCGACCTCAGCTACAGCCTCAGCTTCTTTTTACTGGCTCCCCTTCTCTATCTGTCCGGGGGCATAGGAAGCAATCTGGACCAGATTGTCCTTACAGCAGCCATAATGCTCTGGGCCCTCCGTCTCGGCTCCTATCTGCTACGACGGATTATGGCCATAGGGAAGGATGAGCGTTTTGACGACAAACGGGAGAATTTTACGGCCTTTCTGAGGTTCTGGATACTTCAAACCCTGGTAGTCTGGATTGTAATGCTGCCCTTCTCACTCTTTCTGACCAAAAGGCCCGTAATTACCTTTCTGGAGACCAGTCTGATCGGAATAACTCTCTTTGCCGTAGGCCTTGTGATTGAGGCGGTCAGCGACCACCAGAAGTTTGCCTACAGAAGCAGGGAGGAGAACAGGGGGCACTGGGTGGACCGGGGGCTCTGGAAGTACTCCCGCCACCCCAACTACTTTGGTGAGATCCTGCTGTGGTGGGGGCTTTTTCTGATCACGGCGCCCACCCTGAAGGGCCTTGAATGGATCACTGTTATAGGACCTGTGACAATCACGCTCTTTCTGCTGAAGGTCAGCGGCATTCCCCTGCTGGAGAAACAGGGAGATGAGAAGTACGGTTCTAATCCCGATTACCAGGTCTACAAGAAGAGGACCAGCATCCTGATCCCCCTGCCTCGCCGGAGTCCCGCTTCATGAGACTCCCCTTCCTGCTGATCCCACTGCACCACAGGAGCGATGTTTTATGAGCCCCCTCTACCTTCTCTTACCCCTGTTCTTCTATCTGATAGGGTCCATTCCCTTTGCCCTGATCACCGGTAAGCTGGTAAAGGGGATCGATATCAGAGAGGAGGGAAGCGGCAATGCCGGAGCGGGAAACAGCTTCCGGATACTGGGAGCCCTGCCGGGTACGGCGGTACTGGCGCTGGATTTTCTGAAAGGTTTTCTGCCGGTATTCCTTCTGAGACCCCATATGACGGAGCTCTTTGCGGTTTTCTGCATTATCTGCCTTGTGGCCGGCCATGTGTTCCCGATTTTCGCATCCTTTCGGGGCGGCAAGGGAGTATCCTCTTCCGCCGGGGCACTGACGGCCCTGGTTCCTCCGGCGGCGCCTATCTGTCTGCTGGTCTTCGGGGTGATACTGCTCCGCAGCTCCTACCTCTCCCTGGCCTCCATGTCGGCAGCCTGGTCACTGCCGCTGGCGTACTTTATGACCTCCCTGGCAGGGTGGACGGATTTTTCAAAAGTTTATCTTGTATTCTTTCTTGTCACAGCGGCCCTGATCACCCTGCTCCACCGTAAAAATATCAGCCGCCTGATCAGGGGAGATGAGAGAAAAACGGTTATCTTTTCCCGGAACCGGCACTGATTTTTTCTCACTATACCGGGGTTATAGCCGTCGAATTACAAAAACCTGACACACTCTCGACAAAGAGTAAACAATCTCCTGACAGTTTTACCACATTCACAGTCCTATAGTATGGCGGACCTGATAGAGGTCATATCAATAGGAGTTTTTTGACCTTTATGAACGTCAACTGGGCAGAACAGCTGCAGGAACATGGAAAGAGTCTTTCTAGGACAGAGAAACAGCTGGTGGATTATATCAATGGATCCCCGGAACAAGTTTCCTCCATGACCCTTCAGGAGCTCTCGGAAGTTTCCGGAATCAGCAAGCCAGTTGTTATCAACTGCTTCCGTAAGCTCGGCTTCAAGGACTACAAGTCCTTCCACTCCGCCATCGAACAGTTCTTCGCATCCCAGATAGACTCCCTCGGCGCCTCCCGGCAGCTGAAAAACCGGGTACGGAGTATGTCCGACCTGCTCTACGAAGCGGCCTCTGTAGACTTCTACTCAATTAAAAGGCTCTCTGCCTCACTTAAGACCGAAGACCTTGAAAAAATCAGTGCAGGCCTCAACCTGGCCGGAACAATCTACCTGGCGGGAGAGGGAACGGGACACTATCCGGCCCACTTTCTTGCCCAGCGCCTGCGCCGATACGGCCTGAAAACCCTGCTTATCGATCAGGATTCAAGACACACCCCCGACATGCTCCATCCCGCAGATGAGTCGGATATGATTATTCTCTTTCACTACAGTGACCGGGACCGTTGGCTCCGCCAAATTCTTCAGCATTCCGCCGGTAAGAAGCTGAACTCCCTTCTTGTATCGGGAACCATTCATCCCGACTATGTGAGCGCCGCCGGACAGTTTATCCATGTTCCCCGGGGGGACCTTCACTTTAAAAACAGCATGGCCGTCCCCATGCACTTTGCCAACCTGCTGCTGTTGGCCTATGAAATGCTCTATGGAGAAAAAATTGAGAAGCAGCTTACCGAACTGGAAGAGTCCCGGAAACTCTGGGATTAAATATATTTTTTCAGGGATATAGGCCCTGAACATAAAGGCTTGGAGGAAAAAATGCCTAAAACAACTATGACTCTGCGGATGCTGAGCATTCTGGCTCTTGCTGCTGCACTCTTTACAGGATGTCAGAAAGAAAGCAGCGACGGACCCGTAACCATCAAGGTTGCCTACCCCGTTGCCGTTGATGCACCTGTAACTGATATTCTGAACCAGTATGCCGAAGACTATATGGCAATCCACCCCGAAGTAACCATCGAAACCGTCTATGCCGGCGGATACAACGATGTGAAGACCATGATCCAGACAACAATCGACGGCGGCGGAGATGCCCCCGCACTGTCTGTTCTTCTGGCCACCGATCTCTTTGACCTGGCAAACGCTCAGTACCTGACTTCCATGTCGGCACACCTGGATGCCATGGATGGAAGAGACGACTACCTGGGAGACTTCCTCCCTGTCTTTATGGAAAACTCCTACTACATGGACGAGATCTGGAGCCTCCCCTTCCAGAGAAGCGCAGTTGTTCTCTACTACAACGCCGATATGATTGCTGAAGCGGGCCTTGAAGTTCCCACCGACTGGGAATCTCTGGGAGAGACTGCCGGTGCACTGACACTGAGAGAGGGAAACAGCGTGACCAGATGGGGTCTCGACTACTCCTCTGACTGGCCCTACTGGGTATTCCAGCCCCTGGCAATGGGTGCGGGACAGAATATCGTCGGCGCCGGAGATACAGAGATCTACTTTGACGACGAAGCTGTTATCAGAGCCATCGAGTACTACAACGACCTCTCCGCAAAGTACGGAGCCATGCCCGCAGGTGTTCAGGCATCCTGGGGAAGCGCAGTTCCCGACTTTGTAACAGGCAACAGAGCCATGATCGTACACAGCTCCGGAAGCCTCTCATCCATTCTGGCCCAGGCTGACTTTAATGTGGGTGTTATGGGAGTACCCGGTGAGACCGAAGGAACATCCTTCTCAGTACCCGGAGGCGGAAATATCTACATGACTGCCGGACTCAGCGAAGCGGAAGAGAAGGCAGCCTTTGATTTTGCCGTCTTTATGACCGACGCCGCCCGTGCCGCCGAGTTCTCCATCGCCACAGGCTACATCGCCACCAGAACAAGCTGCGGCGAAAACGAAGAGCTTCAGGCCTATAGGACAGAGCATCCCCAGGTGGAAGAGATCCAGAACATTCTGGGCACCGCCGGCAAGGAGTTCGCCATCCAGAACCTCGGTGAGGTTCGCACCATTTTTCACAATTACCTTCAGGCAGCATTCAACGGACAGATGGATGCCGCTGAAGCCATGAAGACCGCACAGGAAGAGTCCGACAGGGCTCTGGCGGACTTCAGATAATCCAAAAAAATCCAGAACAGTGCACCCCCGTTAAAACCGCCGTACAGGCGGCCGGCGGGGGCGGCCTTTTTCTGCATAGGAGACACCGGATTGAAGAACAATAAAAAGACAACGGTACTGCCCTACCTGCTGATCCTGCCGACCTTCGTCTTTGTCTGCATTTTTACCATCTACCCAACCATTGCAAGTTTTGTCGGGAGTTTTTATCAGCACCGTCTGAACGTTCCCCGTTACAGGGAACCCGTTTTCAACGGACTGGGCAACTACAGAGATATCTTTGCCTCTGCAGATTTCCGCATGATTCTGCAGAACACCTTTGTCTATGTTCTCGCTCTGGTTCCCCTGACCATTCTGGCTGCCCTCTTCTTCGCCCTCTGGCTGAAGAACAAGAGATTTGCCCGCCTGAGAATTGCCATCTTCCACCCCACCATTCTTCCCATGGTGTCGGCGGCAACGATCTGGATCTTTTTCCTGACCCCCGACTACGGACTGTTCAACCAGTTTCTGAGGCTCTTCGGCTACTCGGGGGCGGAAAACTGGATCAGCAACCCGAACCTTGCCCTCATGGCCCTGGTTCTTGTGGGTTTCTGGAAAGAGGCCGGATTCTATATGATCTACTACCTTGCGGGAGTTCAGAACCTTCCCGAGGACGTCTATGAGGCCCTGAAGCTCGAGGGAGCCGGTCCCCTGACCGTCTTTTTCCGCTTTACCCTCCCCCTGCTGCGCCGGACGACCCTTTTTGTCACCACCGTAGCGGTGATCGGCGCCTTCCGGGCCATCGACCATGTCATTGTGATGACCTCCGGAGGCCCCAGCGGAACAAGTACCCTCCTCCTCTACCAGCTGTGGAAGGTCCGCTTTGAAAACCTGAATATCGGCCAGGCCTCTACCATTACGGTGATTCTGGTGATGGTGCTGCTGCTCTTTACGATCAGCAACTTTCTGCTTAATGAGAAAAGGGGTGAGAAATGATCGAAACAGGACTCAAGAGAAAGATATTTTCAACACTCACCATGGGGATCGGCATCCTGATCGCCCTCCTCTGGTCCATGCCCCTGATCTGGGCCCTTATCGCCAGCCTCAGACCACTGAACGAGCCCTTTACCCGGGGACAGGTCTGGTTCGGCAGCGGACTCAGCCTGGCAAACTACGCCCGGGCCTTCAGCCTGGCGCCCTTCGGACTCTACTTCCGGAACACAGTCTTTCTGGTGCTTATGATCCTCTCTGTTCAGCTTGTTACAAGCTCAATGGCGGGCTTTGCCTTCGCCTTCTACAGCTTCAAGGGAGAGAAGATCCTCTTTACACTGATTCTGACCCAGATGATGATCCCCACGGTGGCCCTGCTGGTACCCAACTTTCAGACCATCCGGGTGATGGGCCTCTACGACACCATCCCGGCCATGGCGATCCCTTTCTGGGGAAGCGCCTTCGGAACCTTTCTGCTCCGCCAGTCCTTTCTGGGAATACCCCGGGACTACGGCGATGCAGCCATGGTGGACGGATGCAAGTGGTACCAGGTTCTCTGGCATGTCTATCTGCCCATGGCTGTTCCGTCGATGATAGCCTTCTCCATCTCAACGGTGAACTGGCACTGGAACAGCCTGCTCTGGCCTATGATCGTGACCCAGAGCGACAATGCCCGTCCTCTGACAGCAGGTCTGGCCCGGTTTACACAGCTGGGAGAGATCGGCGCCCAGTGGGGACTGATGTCCGCGGCCACACTGATCGTAGCCCTGCCCCTGCTGATTCTCTTCCTTGTGTTCCAGAAACGCTTTATGGAAGGCTATATGAACTCAGGTTTGAAGTAGGAGGATTGAAATGAGTGACTTCAAATGGTCCTGGAAGGACCCTGAGCACTTCGAGGCTCATAAAAAAGACTTTTCCCGCCCCCTGGATGAGATCCTTGAAGAGGTGGAAGCTCTACTGCCTGCTCCATCAGAGCGGAAAGAGGGAACCTGGTTCCACGAGGACTTCGAGCTGAGCCGCAGCACCGGCCTTTCGGGCCTGAAGGTCCTCTTCAAGCGGGAGACTCTGGACGAAGATACCGTATTCTGGGCCTACCGCAGGGGAAGAACCATTCCCTCCCACCTTGCCCTGGGAGAGAAGACAAAGACCAACTGCCTCTGTCTCTGGGGGACCTGGACTGCTGAAGGCTTCGAGATCCACACCATCTACCCTGGCCGCAAGGCACCCAGGGAGATCCACGATCCCGACCTGAAACTGTCCGAAATTCCCGAAGCGGTGGAATTCTGGAAACATCACGCCATAATTACAGAGAAAGGAGAATACAGTTTTGAACCCTGAAATTGATGCAATGGACACGGCCTGGCTGGAGAAAAACATCCTGCCCGCAGCAGGAGCCGACGCCCTTGTCCTCTTTGATATAGACAGCACCATTATGGATACAGCCCCCCGTAACTTTCAGATCCTTCAGGAGGCGGAAGAGGCCTTCTCCCATCTTGAGGGGATCTGTGAGCTCTTTCAGGATGAGGAGATCAGCTGGAACTTTGCCGATTCGGTACACGCCAGACGCAGCCTCACAGAGGAACAGAAAAAGGAACTCCACCAGTTCTGGTATGACCGCTTTTTCTTTGACCCCTGGCTCGGCTTCGACACTCCCTACAGGGGTGTGAAAGAGGTTCTCCACTGGTTTCTTTCCAACAATATCCGCATCGTCTACCTGACCGGCCGGGACGAGATCAATATGAAAAAGGGTACGGTAGACTCCTTTCTCGACTACGGCCTGCCCGCAGAGGATGGAACTGAGTTTATCCTGAAACCCAGCCAGGACCATGAGGATCTGGCCTTCAAGCAGGATGCCTTTGATCGTATAAGAAAGATGGGTACCCTGATTCTGGCGGTGGAGAACGAGCCGGCCAACGCCAACGCCATGAAGAGGGCCTTTCCCGATGCCCCTGTGGCACTGATCGATACGGTGACCGCGCCGAATCCGGCGGAGCCTGACGGGGATATTATTCTTTTTAATACATATTAACAATGTAAAGAGGGACAGAAAAAATGTCCCTCTTTAGTTCACTCAAAAATTTTCTAATAAATATATTCACAATCAGTGATATTATTTTCGCAGATACATTAATTAGTTAATACCAATCCTGAACGCATCAGTACCTGAATTCATTTATCTTCGAAAACGATAAAAAACAAAAGTGTCGGAAACTGACTATTAACAACTGCTGCAGTCAGTTCATTCCATTGCTGAGAAAAGTCTGAAGTAAATTTTGCAAGGCCAAAAATGAATCTGTCTTTTCTCTTAAGTGCTAACAAGAAGAGGTGCCCCAAATAACTGTTCCAGTTCTGGGTATATTTAATTACCAGAAAAGTCTTCATTGCACCTTTACTCATAGGCATAACAATATCAAAAAAATCTCATCTTATTCTGCCCCTCCATCCTTGCTGCTTCAATGAAGTTTTTAGGTATGAAAGTTCAATTAATGAATCTTAATAGTCAACACCAAAGCTGAAAACAGCTTCCCGGTATGAACCGGGAAGCAATTTTTCAATTTCCTGTACAGAAATTACACAATTTGATAAGTCGGTTTAATAATCCTTCAGCACAGTCTCTCCGGCCAGCTTTCCGAATACGGTGATATCCGTAAGGGCATTCCCCCCGAGACGGTTGGAACCATGGATTCCCCCTACAATTTCACCGGCAGCATAGAGCCCGGGGATAGTATCTCCTGAGGGAGTAATAACACGGGTATCTACATCGATGGCCAGACCGCCCATGGTATGGTGAACCGCGGGAACAACCTTCTGAATGTAGAAGGGACCGGTTTTAATCTCTGCCATTTCGGCATTTCTGTGGAAGTCCTTGTCCGCAACGGTTGTATCGGTACCGTTATTGATATAGTCAGCGGCATAGCTGTTGTAGTCCGCGATGGTCTGCATCAGTCCTTCCTTGTCGATTCCAAAGAAGTCTGCTGCTTCTTCAAGGGTATCCGCTTCAATCAGAACCTTGTCGTCCACCAGCATCTGATACTCTTTTCCGTAGATTTCCAGGGTTCTGGCATCATCGAGGATGCTCTTATCCCAGACCATGTATCCGTAGCTGTCGCTCTGGGACAGGATCATTGTGGAAACAACATCTCTTCTATCGTTCTCATTGACAAAGCGCTTTCCTTCAATGTTTACCATGGGGGCACCGTACATTCTTGTGTCCGCAACAAAGGCAATTTTACCGGTTGTAGGGAAGCAGAAGGGATAGGTCTGGATATACTCCATATGAGTTGTTCCGGCTCCAACCTCTTCAGCCATCAGGATACCGGTTCCAAGGTGACCGGGAGCGTTGGTTGTCTTTACACCCTCTCCAAGGTCCTCTCTATACTGCAGTCTCATTTCAGGATTTCCTGCGAAACCGCCAGAAGCCAGGATAACTCCCTTGGCTGCGTTGAAGGTCAGACTCTGACCGGAGCGGTTTTCGGCCTTGACTCCTGTGACCCGGCCCTGCGCGTCGGTGGTCAGTGAGGTAACTTCTGTATTCACAAGAACATTAACACCAAGTTCATGGGCCTTTTCATACATTGTGTAGATCATCTGTGATCCAACACCACCCTTTACAACAAGAGCTCTGGCAACGGTGTGACCGCCGAAATGCTTCTGAAAGTCATCCATAATCTCAACTTCTACAAAGTCTCTGAGCCATTCAGCTGTAGGAAGGGCCCGGTTAACAAGCACATCAACAAGGGGAACGATGCCCTTGTAGTCTCCCCCTTTGAGGGTATCTTCCTTGTAGAGTTCTTTACTGTCCTCAATCCCCTGAGCCTTCTGTACCCAGTTTTCGGGAATATCGAACCCTGCGCCGGACAATGCGGTATTACCGCCCACAAGACTTTCCTGTTCCAGAATGACTACACTAGCGCCGCCTGCGGCGGCTGCGATGGCCGCAGAGAATCCTGCTCCGCCGGCACCGACAACAACAACATCATAGCTCTGCTCTGTTTCCTTCTCTGCCCTGGGTGCGATTACAGGGAGCTCATGGAGCCCGGACTCATCAACCACCAGGGAAGCCTGGGATCCGGTATCTGCCTCTTCTGCAGCTGATACTGCGCTCTCCTGTGTTCGGGGTGAACAGCCGGCAAACAGTAACGCCCCTGCCATGGTGAGCAGCAGTTTTTTTCCGATTTTCTTCATTGCTTGATACTCCTTATTCATGCAAATACTTGATTTAAATACCCTTTCGTCCTTTTGCATCATGATGAGTAATTATTTTATTAGACGGTCGGTCTATTTAATAAATTGTAAATGTACCTTATATTGTCAGAAGAATATCTGTCAACAGAATTTAGAGAAAAAAATATCGATAAGGAAAATATGGATACAGAAAAGACAACGCCGAAAAGAAGACGAGGGCGGCCTCCCAAGGATAAAAAGGACTACAATGAGACTAGAGAGGCCCTTATCAGGGCTGGACTGGAATCCCTTACAGAGAAAGGATTTGTATCTTCAAGCATTGATGATGTTCTGAAAAAGGAGAAGATCCCCAAGGGTTCCTATTATCACTACTTTGCCAGCAAGGAAGAGTTCGGAAAGGAACTTGTAGACAGATACATCGATTATTTTGCAAATATGCTGAAGAAGCATCTGGATGACAGTTCTCTCCCCCCTCTGGAGCGTCTGGAATCCTTCGTAAATACCGCGGCCAGTGGTGTAAAACGTCATAATTTCAAGAGAGGATGCCTGATCGGCAACCTGGGACAGGAGATGAGTTCCATTCCCGAAAGCTTCAGAGTGAGACTTCAGAAGGGATTTGAACTTTGGCAGAGTCTGGTGGCCGGGTGCCTGGAAGAAGCCCGCAGGGAAGGAATGATTTGCGCTGATGCAGATTGTACAAAGCTGGCTGAAATATTCTGGACCGGTTGGGAAGGAGCTGTCATGAGAACCAAGGTGGATCAGTCTGAGGCTCCCCTGTTCGACTATTTCCATTTTTTCACCCGCTGTATCTCAAATAAATAAATCATAGTTGATTTAGAATATTACCTGTTCCTCTGTATTCACCATTGATTTTTATAGACGGTTGGTCTATTTTAAATTCCATATAAAAATATATTAGATTTTATTCAGGAGGACAGTATGTTCAAAGCAATAATTATAGATACCAAAGATGGCCAGTACGGTGCCGATCTGAAAGAGATAGATGAATCACAGCTGCCTGAAGGTGATGTAACCGTCAAGGTTCAGTATTCTACTCTCAACTACAAGGATGCCCTTGCCCTGACCGGAAGAGGAAAGATCGTCAGATCCTTTCCCATGGTTCCTGGAATTGATTTTGCAGGAGAGGTCCTGGAATCAGATAATCCCAGGTTCAAAAATGGAGACAAGGTTCTTCTGAACGGCTGGGGTGTGGGAGAGAGACACTGGGGAGGCCTGTCAGAGAGAGCAAGGGTTTCAGGAGACTGGCTGATCCACCTGCCCGAAGGTCTCACCCCTAAACAGGCCATGGCCGTGGGTACCGCCGGATATACAGCTATGCTCTGCATACAGGCCCTTGAGGAGAGGGGTGTAAAAGCAGATGACGGGGAGATTCTGGTCACTGGCGCTACCGGCGGTGTAGGCAGTTTTGCGGTATACCTTCTGGCAAAGGCCGGCTACAAGGTGGCTGCCATGAGTGGAAAGAGCGACGCCGAAACCTACCTGAAAAAGCTGGGTGCCTCAGAGATTATCGACAGAAAAGAGTACAGTGAATCCGGCAGACCCCTGGGCAGAGAACGCTGGGCAGGGGTGGTTGATGTAGCCGGAGGCCATATACTGGCCAACGCCTGTGCGTCTGCAAAATATGGTGCAACAGTAACAGCCTGCGGCCTGGCTCAGACCATGGATTTTCCGGCAACTGTAACACCCTTCATATTACGTGGAGTGACCCTGGCGGGAATTGACAGTGTCATGTGTCCGGTGGAAAAAAGAGAAAAGGCCTGGTCACGCCTGGCCCGGGAGATCCGGGATATGGATCTTGACGCAATTACCACAGAGATCACCATGGCTGATGCTGTATCTGCCTCTCATGATCTTCTTGACGGAAAGCTCAAGGGAAGGATTGCAGTTAAGATTCAGGGTAGCTGATTCCTGAAAGGGAGAAACAAAAGTAATCCGTGGAGATCTCCAATAAGGATGCTTTTCAGTTAAGAACAGAAGAACTGACAATCTAAAATAACATTACAAAACCCATAATTGTACTGCATAATCCTTGACACAATTATTTTCTCAATTCATCATTGCCCTATGAATAATGAAAGAAGCAGCAAGAAATATATACAGATAGCAGACCGAATTATGGAGGAGATTGAAAGGGGTACATGGAAAGAGGGAGAGGCAATCCCTACAGTCAGATCTCTTGCAGAAATGTACGGAGTGAGCCCTCAGACAGCCAACAAGGCAACTACACACCTGGCAGGACTTGGCATACTGGCCTCCCGGCAGGGTTCAGGGTCTGTTGTAACAGGAAGGAAGAGCTTCTTTTCGGCTCCCCGGATTCCCATGCTTATAGACAAGGCCAGATCTTCTTATTTGAGAGGAGAGAGTACCGCCGTGGGATATCACGGCAAGGAGCTCTACCTGCACTACCTCCACCAGATGAAGGAAGAGGGTATCGAGCCGGCATTGATAGTCTACAATAAAAGTGACAGCATTCTTCCCGAAGAAGCGAAGATTCTGATGGACGACTCCCGGGGAGTTCTAATCCAGGGGACTCTGCCGGAGTGTTATATGAAGTATCTGGAGCAGAATGATATACCTGCAGTAGTCATCAACAGAGAGATTGATGAGGATTTCAGAGGCCGAATTGGTGCTGTAATTATGAATAACAGCGGTTTGGAACAGACTGCAGCCTACATGGCCAGCTTGGGACACGAAAAGTTTATCTACGCCTTTTCCGATGAGTTTGAGATGACATCAGTCTATAAAAGCCGTCTCAGAGTAATGAAAAAGAGTCTTCAAGAGAACTGCAGAGCCCCTGAAACCGATCTTATGGAGTTTACCTTCACTCCCGGTTCCGGCTCGGACGCCATCAAGCTGAAGGAAGCCATTGACTCAGGGTATACTGGAATCATCTGCTATAACGATATTTGCGCCCTGAGAATATACGATCTGCTTCACCAGCAGAACACCCGCATCCCCGAGGAGGCATCGGTTTGCGGCTTTGATGACATGTTTATGGCCGAAATGGCCGCCCCTCCACTCACAACTGTAAAGGTAAATAGAGATCAGCTTATAAGCAGCTCACTTGAATTGTTAAAGGATCTGATCGGCCGCAAGAGCCCTTGTGCTCTTAAAAAGAGTTCAGATACGGGTCTTGTCATCAGACGATCCTGCTGGCAAAAACCGCCCCGATAAAGTAGTTCCAAAGCCGGACTTTTAATTGTATTGCACAATTATCGCAACAAATAGTTGACAAATCATCACAATATGATATTCTTTCATCATGGCGAAAGAAAAAAAGTTAAAAAACAGAAGTCTGGTAAATCATCGGGAGTTGTGGATCATGCTGATCCCGGTCCTGCTGTATTTCATTATCTTCAAGTACCTGCCCATGGGCGGTGTAGTAATTGCTCTCCAGCGCTACAGTCCCTTCCGGGGAATTACCGGAAGCCCCTGGGTGGGATTTGAATACTTCCGGCAGTTCTTCAGCTCCATATACTTTGGACGGGTTCTGCGCAACACGCTTGCAATAGGTCTTTTCGACCTGGTCTTCGGTTTCCCGGCTCCCATCATCCTGGCCCTGCTTCTGAACGGCCTGCGGAATAAGAGCTTCAAGAAGATCACTCAGACCGTAACCCTTCTGCCCCACTTTGTGTCCTATGTGGTTGTAGCAGGAATTGCCCTGAACATGCTCTCTCCCAGTACGGGGGTCATCAATGCGTTCAGAGTAAAAATGGGTCTGGACAGCATCTATTTTATGCAGGAATCAAAGTATTTCTGGGGAATCTTCACCACCATCAGAATCATTAAGGAATCAGGTTTCTCTGCCATTATCTATCTGGCAGCCCTGACGGCAATCGATCCGACCCTCTATGAGGCGGCCCGATGCGATGGTGCCAGCAGGCCTCAGCAGCTGAGACATGTCACTCTTCCGGGAATAATCCCCACCATAGTAATAATGTTCATTATCAAGGTAGGAAGAATCATCACCATCAGCTTCGAACAGGTCCTGCTGCTTCAAAACGATGTCATCCTGGATACATCGGAAGTAATCAGTACTCTGGTTTACAGGAGGGGACTGGTCAATGCGGACTACAGCTATGCTACTGCTGTTGGCCTTTTTGAAACCTTTGTGGCTCTCGTACTGGTTCTGTCATCCAATGCCCTTGCAAGGAGAATGAAAAGTGAATCTTCCCTCTGGTAACAAACTGTTTAAAATTGACTATGTCTGGACAGTTCTTATTGTCCTGGCCATATTAAGCGTCTGCATAATAATGCTTTACCCGTTCCTCTACACCTTTTCGGCATCCATCTCGGATCCTGATTCGGTCATCAGAAACCAGGTAACCTTTCTACCCAAAGGTCCCTTGAGTCTTGAAGGATACAGGATACTCTTCAATAACGATAGAATCTGGCAGGGATATGCCAATACCATCTTCTACACAGTGGTGGGAACAATGATCAACCTGGCCATAACCATTCTGGCGGCCTATCCTATGTCCCGATCAGGATTCAACGGATACCGGTTTATCAATATTTTTGTATCCCTGACAATGTTTATTTCGGCCACCGGAATGATGATCCCCCTCTATCTGGTTGTACGCAGTCTGAAAATGCTGGACACCCGGTGGTCGGTGCTGATCGTATTCGCCGCCTTCCCCTATTACATTATCCTTCTGAGGTCCTTCTTTCAGCAGCTCCCGGAGCAGATGTTTGAGGCGGCCCGTCTGGACGGGGCCAGCGAGTTCACCATCCTATGGAAAATTGTTCTTCCCCTGTCCGGTGCCGCCCTGGCTACCATCGGTCTCTACTACGGGATCAACAGATGGAACGGTTACTTCTGGGCCATGATCTTTTTAAGGGACGAGTCCCTTCACCCCCTCCAGGTTGTTCTGAGAGAACTGATTGTTCTGGCCTCCATGGGAGAGGAGATGGATGCCAATCTGGGTCGGAGCAACACCAATGCCGAGGTGGTGAAATACGGCGCCATCGTCCTGGCCACCCTGCCGGTTGCGGTGATCTATCCCTTTATCCAGAAATACTTTGTCAAAGGAGCAACCCTGGGCTCAGTGAAGGGTTAAAACCCTGTCATCAAGTGAATAGAATCCGTGATTCTCGGATTTTTGAATATCCCGGGCCTTCCGGGAAAAGGAGTAAATTATGAAAAAACTACTACTGGTACCGCTGCTTATGGTTATGACTATCGGAATGTTAAGTGCTGCGGGGGGACAGGATGGAGCCTCTGCTTCCGATGGACCTGTAACTCTGGATATCTGGGCTGTAAAGGCCGCAGAACTTCAGGTTGACACAACGTCTCTGGGTAACTGGAAAGCTGTTGAAGCGGCCACCGGTGTTAATATCAACTGGTCCCTGATCAGTACACAGGTCAAGGATGAACAGTTCAACCTGATCATGACTTCAGGAAAGCTTCCCGATGTTATGGCCTACTACGAAGGAAAGAAGGGATTCAGCTCTGTCAACAAATTCGGAACAGAGGGAGCCTTTCTTCCTGTTGAAGACCTGATCGCCGAACACGCTCCCCATCTGAAAGCCGCCCTCCTGGATGATCCCATTGTAAGAGAGACCATCACAGCCGCAGACGGACACATCTATTACATTCCCATGATGTCCGCCCTCAACGCAGCCAGAGGCTGGTTTGTCCGCTACGACTGGCTGGAAGCAGTGGGCATGGATGCTCCCACCACCACCGAAGAGCTCTATGATGTACTGGTGGCCTTCAAGACACAGGACCCCAACGGCAATGGTATTGCCGATGAGGTTCCCATGATCTTCAGAAGAGGCGGAGATGATGCCTTCTTCAACCTGGGTGCCCTGACCTATGCCTTTGACGCCGATCCCTCATGGATAGTAAGAAACGGTAAAGTCATCTACGGCCCCTCAGAGTCACAGTACATCGACTACCTGAACTACATAGCCCGCCTCTACAAGGAAGGCCTGATCGACCAGGAAGTCCTTACCCGTGCCGGTAATCCCAGAAGCGATCTGTTCGGAAGAAACATGACCGGTGTGATTCACGACTGGTTTGCTTCCACAGCCAGCCTGAACGACACCCTGGGTGACGAGATTGCCGGTTTCGACCTTCGCCACATTGCCCCTCCCCTGGGAACAGTGGATGAACCCTTTACCAGAATTCAGATGAGCAAGGTAAGAGGCGACGGAGGCTGGTCCATCAGCCACTCCAATCCCGATCCTGTAGCCACCATCAAGATGATGGACTTCCTCTTCAGCCCCGAAGGAAACGCTCTGATGAACTTTGGCGTGGAAGGCGACACCTATGTAACTGAAGGGGGTAAGCCCGTTTACACAGAAAAAATAACAGACAACCCCGACAGAGGTTTCCATGAGTCTCTGGTGACCAACGGGATGCAGTGGAAGATCGGTCTGCAGCAGGACATAGAGTACGAAAAGCAGTTTGCCAATGCCATCGCGACAGCAGCCAGAATCGACTACATGGACAACTATATCATTGATGAGTTCCCCACTCTCAGCTTCACAGAAGAGGAGCAGATGGTCATCAATGACAAATTCAGCCAGATCAAACTCTATACAGCCGAAATGACAGCAAGAGCCCTGGTGGGGGCGATTTCTCCCGCTGACTTTGAGAAAACCTTTGCAGAGCTCGACAAGATGGGCCTGAAGGAAGTAACAGCCATCTACCAGGCTGCCTACGACAGAAAATATTAAACCTCCAAGGCCTCTCTGCATAACCTGAACAGGGCGGGGAGGCCTTTTTTTTAGATCAATTGAAAGAACAGAACAGGAAAACAGGGACCTTATAATATGAATATAGATAAATTGCTGACAGAAGAAGATCTGAAAGCAGTACTGGAGCGCATCTACAGTGTAATGGAGAGAGCCATGAAGGTTCACGGCACCCGCCGGCCTGAAATAGGACGGGGAGAATTGGAAGCCGG
The DNA here is from genome assembly GCA_002408085.1 of Spirochaeta sp. UBA5339. Classification (GTDB taxonomy): domain Bacteria; phylum Spirochaetota; class Spirochaetia; order DSM-2461; family DSM-2461; genus Oceanispirochaeta. The sequence continues at coordinate 103,576 of DHQL01000021.1, read as the reverse complement.
ATGGCACTATACCAGCGAGCACTACTGGACCGAAGCATTCTGGCCGGGACAGCTCTGGCTGGCCTATGACCACAGCCGGAAGGACTGTTTTCTCGATGCCGCCCGAAGTCATTCTCCCTTTTTCCAGAAAATGCTTGAAACCCCCCGGTGGCTGCACCACGATGTGGGTTTTCTCTTTTTAATGAGCTCAGTCAGCGAATTCAGACTTACCGGCAATAGTGAAGCCAGAATTAGAGCTCTTAGAGCCGCAGACAGCCTCAGAAGCCGCTTTCAGTGGCACGGCCGCTATATACAGGCCTGGAATCCTAAACCGGACCAGGAGCAGTGGAACAAAGTAGCCGTCGGTAAAATGATAATAGACTCCATGGAGAACATATCCCTACTGTACTGGGCTGCCCGGGAAAGCGGTGAGTCAGCCTACGCGGATATTGCCACAGAGCATGCCAGGGCCATGCAGAAATATATTGTCAGGGATGATGGGAGCACATACCACTGCTACAATTTTGATCCAGTCACAGGAGCCCCTATGGGTGGAGATACCCACCAGGGCTGGAGTAAAGATTCCTGCTGGAGCCGGGGACAGGCCTGGGCGGTCCACGGATTCTGCCAGACCTATATCAACACCGGGGAAGAGGAGTTCCTTGATACCGCCCGTACCCTGGCTGACTATGTGATCGATCATATGACCCCGGACGGCGTTCCCCCCTGGGATTACAGCATTCCCCCGGAAGCCCCCCAGGTAAAAGACTCCTCTGCCGGTGCCATACTGGCAGCCGGAATCCTGAGTATATGCCAGGTTCTGAGCTCTCAAAACAAAGCAGAAGCAGAGAAATACCGGAAGGCAGGAATGACCCTCCTGACCGGACTGAAAGTCAACTGCGACATCACAGAGAATCCCGATACCCTGGGTCTCCTCAAAGAGGGTGCCAGCCATGCCAAGAAAGGCGGCTACTGGGCCTCAGCCATGCTCCCCTACGGGGACTACTACTACCTGGAAGCTGTTCTCAGAGCCCTGGGAAAAACCGACTTTATCTGGACATAAACATGACAATAGCCAATTCTTTGAGCCTCAACACCCCCTGGGAATTCTACCGGGGAGACCTCGGGGGCCTATGGGAAGCCTGCCGCCCCGTAAAACAGGGGGATCCCGAAGACGCCCTGAAATGGGAGATGGTTACCCTGCCCCACTGCTTCAACAGTTTTGACTGTGTAAATCCCCACAGCACCTACTATCAGGGTCCCGGATGGTACAGAAGGAACCTGACCCTGAGTAACCCCTTTCCCGGGGGCCGGGTTCTCCTTCATTTTGAAGGAGCCGGTCAGATCTGCGATGTCTACGTGGACGAAGATCTTGTCGAAAGCCATACAGGGGGATACGATGAGTGGTTTGTGGACATCACCGGGTATGCAGATTCCCGGGACCATCTTCTGACGGTCCGGTGCAGCAACGAAAGAGATCTTGAAATCATTCCTTCAGACCTGTCCGATTTCAACCTCTACGGTGGACTCTACAGAAGTGTAAATCTTGTCTACCATCCGGCGGTCCATATTGAATCCATCCGGATAACAGCCTGCCCTGACAGGAACCGGAACCGGGGAATACTTCAGATTGAGGCGCCCCTGAACCGGAGAGAAGAGAGGATCAAAGGACTACTGGAGATACAGGCTCCCTCGGGAAAGACTGTGATTCAGGAGCCAATGGAATCCAGGGACGGCCGTTTTCTCTTTAATACGGTGTTAGAGGATACCATGCTCTGGTCTCCAGACTCTCCTGCCCTGTATTCCTGCACCATTACCCTGGCATCACAGGAAGGCTCCTCGCAGAAATCAGGGGCAGAGTATTCGGAGTGCTTCGGATTCCGTAGTTTCGAGTTTTTAAAGCACGGTCCCTTCCTTCTGAACGGAGAACGCCTCCTCCTCAAGGGAACCCACAGGCATGAGGACCATGCCGGTGTGGCTGCCGCCATGAGTGATGAGCAGATTGAACAAGAGATGAGGATGATCCGGGAGATGGGGGCCAATTTTATCCGCCTGGGTCACTATCAGCAGTCACGGAAGGTCCTTGACCTCTGTGACCGCCTGGGAATCCTGGTTTGGGAGGAGATTCCCTGGTGCCGGGGAGGACTGGGAGGCAGTGATTACAAAAAAATGGGCCGTGAGATGCTGAAGAACATGATCAACCAGCACCGGAACCATCCCTCGGTGATCCTGTGGGGCCTGGGCAACGAAAACGACTGGCCCGGCGACTTTTCCAAATTTGATGAAAAAAAGATAAGGGAGTATATGAAAGAGCTTCACAACCTCTCCCATATAACCGACAGCAGCCGGATGACAGCCATCAGACGCTGCGACTTCTGCAAGGATATACCCGATGTCTATTCACCATCTATCTGGGCCGGATGGTACAGAGGTCACTACAGGGAGTACAGGGAGGCCACCCTTAAGCATATCAGTGAAGTGGATCACTTTCTCCATGTGGAATGGGGGGCCGCCAGTCATGCAGGCCGTTTTTCCGAAGATCCCTACGAGGGTCTTGAAGACCTGAAAACCGGAGTGGGTACCGATGAAAGAGGCAGCGATGCCTCCCTCTACGGTGGTATCGCCCGTGTTTCCAAGGACGGCAGCTGGTCCGAAAACTATGCCTGCGACCTCTTTGACTGGACTCTGAAGGAACAGGAAACCATGGAAGAACTTACCGGAACGGCCTTCTGGCCCTTTAAGGACTTTTCCACCCCCCTGCGGCCGGAGAACCCGGTCCCCTATGTGAATCAGAAGGGAGTGGTTCAAAGAGACCTGACCCCTAAAGAGTCATTCTATGTGGTTCAGTCCTTCTGGTCCTCCAAGCCCATGATCCGTGTTTTCGGCCACCAGTGGACAGACCGCTGGGGTGACGAAGGTGAGGTGAAAGAGTTCAGGGTCTACTCCAACTGCAGCCGGATTGAACTCTTCCTGAACGGGAAGAGCCTGGGAGTCAGAGAGAGAAACTCTCAGAACTTTCCCGCCGCCGGTCTGCGCTGGGAGGCCCCTCTGCACGAAGGGGAGTACTCCCTGAAGGCGCTTGCACTGGATGAAGGCCTGGAGGACAGCCTCAGATTCCGTTACCACAGCACACCCTGGGGTGACCCCGCACGCCTTGAGGGCCGGGTGATCCGAAGCAGTGAAGATGAGGCGGAGATAGAGGTGTTCCTTGTTGATTCTGAAGGACGGATCTGCCTGGACAGCAGGGATTATGTCTCTTATTCCCTGGCAGGAAGGGGACAGCTGCTGAAGGACCTGGGAACTCCCGGCGGATCTTCGAAGGTTCAACTCTGCAACGGGAAGTCCCGGATCAGGGCCAGAGCCCGGAAGGGAGAAGCCCATACCGCCGTTGACTGTCCCGGTCTGCCGCCCCTGTTTCTGGAGATCTGACGGGAAGATACATTAAAAGGAAAGAACATGAGTTACTATGAGTTTATAGCCATCGATGAAGGCAGGCAGAATCTGCTGAGAACCGATACCAAGGGGAAGGTCCGCTGGAAGATATCCCTGGAGGACTACCCCACCCCCCGGGCCATGGAACATCTGGATTCAGGGACCTTTCTGATGGGATACGACAGAGGTTACTGCCTTGTGGATACAGAAAAGGGAGAGGTGGTTCACGACTGCAGCAGATGGACCGGCATTACCGGTGCCGGTAAAACCGCCGACGGCAGTACCCTTCTGGCGGGTCTTAACCTGGAAGGTCTTGAGGGAGTCTGCGTATTGACCCTGGATACCCGGGACAGGCTCAGCGCAACGGCAGTGTGCGAGGGAGACTATGTCCGCCTTATGACCATTACTGAAAAGAACCTCCTCCTGTCGACCAACGATCATATCAGGGTGTGCGGTCGAGACCTCAAGACAGAAAAGACCCTGGAGGCCGAAGGATTCCTCCATGCCTGGAAGAGCCTCTGCTGCCCCGACGGAACCACTCTTGTATCCGGTGGCTACGGAGCCTTTATGGCCCGGTTTTCACAGGACGGGGAGCTTCTGGCCACCTTCGGCCGCAGAGGAACCCTCCCGGAAGAGGTCAATCCCTTCTTCTACGCCGCCTTCTGTCTGACTCCCGAAAATACCATACTCCTGGCCAACTGGCAGGGGCACGGCCCGGACAACGGACACAAGGGAAGGCAGCTCCTTCACTTCAGCTATGACGGGGAGTTTCTCGAGAGCTGGTCCTTCCCTGAAACCATATCCTCTCTTCAGGGACTTCTTATACTTTAGAAATTGAGTTGCCGTCGTGGATACGGGGAGGATAGATATAGGAGTAGTCGTGGTCCCGGAATCCGGGATCATCCACCATCTTCAGAATATTCTCCCCCACCCTGACACCCATGTCGAAACCCGGGTGAATAGAGGCGGTAATGCTGCTCTCCTGCCAGTCCTGGGCGGAATAGTCAAAACAGACAATTGAAAAATCCTCGGGAACCCGAACACCCTTCTCCTTGAACAGTTCAAGCATAATATTGAGAATCATATAGTTGCAGCAGACCAGAGCGGTGGCCCTGGGCAGTCCTTTGATAAACTTCCAGAGGCTCCGGGGAAAGGCCCCGGTATCGTAGCTTTCGTCTGAAATACACCACTTCACATACTCATCCCGGAACACGGCATTATACTTGATCAGGGAACGCATAAAGCCGTTGTACTTCTCCTGACCCTGGTAGTTGTCGTACATGAAGATCCCTGCTATATGGCGGTGCCCCGCATCGGTCAGTCTCTTTACCAGTGCATCCGCACAGGCAGCATCGTCTATGATCACCTTGTGATAGGGTGTGCCCATATAGTAGTTGTTGAAGAAGAGGAGACGGGTGTTGCTGCGGTCGATCCGGGCATAGCAGTCCAGATTGGGATTCATGATGCTGGCCTTGACCCCGTCGATGATCAGGCCGTCAAAACCGGTAGAGCAGGACTCCAGACAGCGTCTTTCGTTGCTCAGCTTGTTGTCGGTCATAAAGATTTTCAGCTCCACCGAATCCCTGTTCAGAGCGTGTTCGATGCCCCTGACCAGATTGGAGCTGGTGTTGTAGTCATGGCCCTGGGTGATAAAACCGATCTGGGTCTTGGCGCTGTCGGTGCTCCTTTCAGCCTTCAGGGCCTGAGCCCTGTCGAAAAAGCTGCCGCTTCCTCTGACAGATTTGACAAGTCCCTCCCGGCTGAGCAGGCGGACGGCGCTGCGGACGGTCTCCCGACTCACAGAGAATTTTCTGCACAGGAAATTCTCCGATGGAAGCTTTGTATTCCCTGTAAACTTGTTCTGATCGATGTAGACCAGAAGATAGTCATAGACTATCTGATACTTGGTCCGCTGGGGAACCACATCCTTATAAGTCTTCATTCTGGTGGGCATCCTATTACGCTACAGCCGTGAAGGGGTCTTGTCAAATTCAATCTGTGATGGAGATGCACTCCCGGTCACCACCGTATTCGGCCTCAGCGATCCACTGAATCAGACGCTCTCTCAAATCCTCTTTTACCTCTTTAAAGGAGGCATCAGTGATGAGATTTCTTTTCTGATGGGGGTCGCTCTTCATATCATAGAGATAGTCATCCGCATAGGATGGACTTCTGTCATGGGTGCCGCCGTGAAGACCGGGAGCATAGACGCCGTAGCAGTACTCGGGGGTTCTGAGAACCCGGCCCACCCTGCTTTCGGAGATCTGGGCAAAGACTTCATTCTTCCGGCTTTCCTCTCCTTTGACCACATTGACCAGATTTTCACCGATCATGGGAGTCTCCTCAGAAATTCCCGCCAGGGCCAGGATGGTTTTAGGAAGAGAGGCAGTGCTCACAAGATCCTTCACAACCTGCCCCCCTTCACAGGCACCACCCCTGATCACCAGAGGGACCCGCAGAGCGGCATCGTGACCGGTCCGTTTATAATCGTCGTACCCCAGCAGATGGGGGTCTCTGTTCCGGGTCCGGAAATGGGATCCGTGGTCCGAGGTATAGATGATTATGGTGTTGTCATAAAGCCCCTTCTCCTTGAGCCTGTCTATCAGGCGGCCCAGGTTCTCATCCACACTTGCACAGGCGCCCAGATAGTCGGGATACTCCTCCAGGTAGTCCCCCTCCTCACCGGCAAGGTCTCCGGGGAGCTTATAATCGGCGTACTTCTCCCTGGACCCCTCGGGACCCTGGTAGTGACCGGCATCGTTCTGATGATGGGGTTCAATCTGAGAGACCGTCAGAAAAAAGGGCTTGTCCTCCTTCCGGCTGTCAAGAAATTCCAGGGCATAATCGGTCATGCAGTCGGCCCTGTATCCCGAGAACTCCAGTTTGTTCATATCCTCATCAAAGACAAATCCTCCGAATCCGTCTGAGGTGAACTCCAGAACATCCGATGCCCGCCAGAAGCCGGTGTAGCCGCCCCTGTACTCGGGGGGGATGGCTCTTTGCGTATAGTCTCTCTCAGGAGTACTCTCCAACTCACCGTCAGAAGCCAGATGCCACTTGCCCACATAGCCTGTGGCGTATCCAGCATCTTCAAAATAGCTGCCCAGGGTACGGCTCTCTTCTGGAAGGGCGATGTTGTTGCGGAAACATCCGGTTGTTGTGGGGTACAGGCCGGTCTGAAACAGGGCCCGGCAGGGACCGCAAACGGGCTGGGGACTGAAGGCCTGTTCAAAGAGAACCCCCTCCCTGGCCAGCTGATCCAGACGGGGTGTAATATCCAGTTCCTGGCCGTAGCAGCCGCAGGTGTCAGCTCTCTGCTGATCGGAAAAATAGAAGAGTATATTAGGTCGGGACATGTTGCTTATCCTTTTTGTTTTCCTGGATTTTCCCTCTCACAATTACAAAGAGAGAGAGGAAGATGATGGCCAGCAGCCCGAGGCTGATGGGTGATGAGGCGAAGATGGACCAGCTGCCGTCAGAGAGAATCAGGGCCCGCCGGAAATTCTCCTCGGTGATGGGGCCCAATACGAGTCCCAGGAGCACCGGAATAACCGGAAACTGCAGCTTATTGAGCAGGTAGGCCAGCACCGCAAAAACAAGAGCCACATGGATATCAAACATGGAGGTTTTTACGGAGTAGGCACCGGCAAAACAGAAGATCACGATCACAGGAGTCAGAACGGCAATGGGAATTTTAATGATCTTTGCAAAGATCCTGGTCATAAACTTGCCCTGAAGCAGCATAAAGAGGTTTACAAAGATCAGTCCCAGCATGATGGCATACATGGTCACACCATGATCCACAAACAGCTTGGGTCCCGGTGTCAGACCGTTGATCATCAGGGCTCCCAGCATGATGGCCACACAGGCATCCCCCGGGATTCCCAGGGTCAGCAGGGGGATCAGGGTCGCCCCGGTAACAGCATTGTTGGCTGTTTCGGTGGCAGCGATGCCCTCAAGGGAACCCTTACCGAATTCTTCGGGTGTCTTACTCATCCTTTTGGCCCTGTCATAGCTGACAAAGGAGGCCATGGAGGCTCCAGTCCCCGGGATGATGCCGATAATCACGCCGATCAGAGAGGAGATAAAGGCAGGGCGGGCCACCTTCCTGTACTCCCCCGGAGTTATTCTGTTGGCCTGAGGGTCCTCCTTATGGAGGCTGACCTTTCCTATCTTTTCAGATCTTTTGCTTCTGTTGAGCACCTCGCTCAGGGCGAAAAGTCCGATAAGACAGATCACAAGATCAAATCCTGAATAGAGATTGATGTTGTTGAAGATGAAACGGGTGTTGCTGGTCATGGGATCAAGGCCTATGGTAGCGATAAAAAGTCCCAGGGCTCCGGCGATAATGCCGTTGGTCAGGGTCTTACCAGAAACACCGGCAATGATGGTCAGACCGAAGGCACAGACAAGGAAGTACTCAGGCGTACCCATTTTCTGGGCAAAGTGACTGACCTGCGGGGCAAGAAAGAGAAGAACCACTGCACTGAAGATCCCCCCGAAGGTGGAGGCCATGAGGGCCATATTCAGGGCCTTGTGTGTCTGACCACGCTGAGAGAGAGGATAGCCATCCAGCATAGTTGCCGTGGCATGGGGTGTACCGGGGGTCTTGATCAGGATGGCAGAGATGGAACCTCCGTAGCTCCCTGCGCAGTACATTCCCAACAGGAACATAAAGGACTCGATGGCTCCCATGGAGTAGGTAAAGGGCAGAAACAGAACGATACAGAGAATGACCGTCAGTCCCGGAATGGCTCCGAATATCATCCCCAGAAGAAGACCGATATTCATGGCAATAAAGTTTGATATTTGAAAAAGCTGCTGAAAGCCTTCTATAAACAGATTCATATGGTATTCCTTCCTGAAGCTTCTAGGGAAGCCGTACATTCAGCACATTCTTGAAGAGAAATCCGATTCCTAAAGCAAGAACGGTGACAAGGAGATAGTACTTCCACTCTTTTACCCTAAAATATAAAAGCATCAGCAGAGCAAAGACCACCGATGCGATACTGAAACCAGCAAGAGGCATTAGCAGGGCATAAATGACCAGAAAGAGCAGGATGATCATGGCTTTTACCTCGTTTAAAAGGTTCATCTCGATAAAAGGAAGTTTTTGCCTACGTATCACCCTGATACCGTCATTAATCATATTGAATGCGGAGCATACCAGCATGATCCAGGCCAGGATAGCCGGAAACGTGCGGGCATTGATGGTCTGATCGGCTCTCACTTTTATCTGAGAGGGAATCAGAACCAGAATAAGTATCCCAAGGGTTGCAAACAGAACCGATCCCGTGGGTCCCGGATAGAGTTTCAGGGTTCTGTTTTCCAGAATACCGGCACATTGGTCGATAAAGGCATCGTATTTGAAACTCAATGCCGTTAAGGTGGGTTTTTCGCATGTATTTTTCATATATTCCCTTTTCCAGGAGAGCCCTCCGGAGAGGACTCTCTTCAAATTGATCGAATTAACGGTTGCTTTGAACGATGAGTGTTACATCGTCGATGTGCTTGTTGATCAGTTGGGTGTTAAGGGGATCAACTTCGATCATCAGTGAGTTGTAGAACTCAACCATTTCAGGCTCATCCAGAATGGACAGATAGGCATCTCTTATCTTGCTGATAACCACAGGATCAGTTCCTTTGCGGGCCAGTATAAAGCAGCGGTTCCGAAAATAGCCACTGTAACCGTACTCTCCTACACCCTTCACACCCTTGAATATGTCATTGTCTACTCCAGCCTCATCAAACATGACTACAGGATTAAGAACGCCTGCTTCTACGCTTCCTCTTGCCTGTGACTGGTGGGAAATGGCAAATGCGGTTTCGCCCTTGGCTGCCGCATCCAGGGCAAGGTTTGCACCATTATAGCTTACAAGTTCCAGATCAAGACCCAGTTCTCCGAAAAGAGCCATAGCCAGGAAGGCCTCAGAACTGGCCACACCGTTTACAGCGACCTTGACCTTCTTTCCCTTCCCGTAAGCCTTTAGGCTTTCCAGATCGGTAATGCCCATAGAGGCATCGGCTGTCAGAACAAAGATAGATGAGTAGAGATTAATGATGGGTTCATAATCATCGTAGCTAAAATGAAGTGCATCGGCTCCATCAATATTGGGGGCGATAGAGAAAGCTCCTTCAGCTCCGAAGATCAGGTTTTCAGAGTTGGGCTGGTTTTTCAGAAAATTTGTCAGAGCAACGTTTCCTCCGGCACCAAGTTCATTGGTAGCAAGAACAGGAACACCGAGGTATTCAGGCCCGAAGGTGGCGGCCTTCCGGTTAACCATGTCAGCCACTCCTCCTACTGCCCAGGGGCAGATAATGGTAACAGGACCTTCAGGCCAGTTCTCGGCACTGGGTCCTTCAGACTGTCCGTTTGCAAATAGTCCGCTACTTAGCAGGAGCATAACAATCATAGACATTACAACTTTTCTCATAGATTCCTCCAATTTGTTTGATTCTGAAGCCAGTTTACCAGTGATCCTGCATCTGGCAAGACAAATAAGTACTCCCTTAGCTTAAAGTTGTATGGTCTTATTCAATTTCCAACAAGTTGTCAGAACGGCCCCCCACAAGAAGACTTCCTGTGGTAAATTGACTCATCCCCCAGGGAAATTATAAAATGATCCTTAAAAGGACCTCATGGAATCAAAAGTAAGCCAATACCCCTTTAATCTGATCACCAAGCCCATCGGCCCCCTTTGCAACCTCCACTGCGCCTACTGCTTCTACCTGAGCAAAGAGGAGCTCTTCTTTCATGAAAAGAAGAAAGAGTACATCATGAGCCCGAAGGTGCTGGAGCGCTATGTGAAGGAGTATATCCAGAGCCAGCCCCCGACTGCTCAGGAGGTGGTGTTTGCCTGGCAGGGGGGAGAGCCCACCCTTCTGGGCACAGGATTTTTTGAGGATGTTTTACGTCTCCAGAAGAAACACAACATCCGGAATATCAAGATTAGCAACAGCATCCAGACCAACGGCACCCTTATTACCGATGAGATGGCCCGTTTCTTTAAAGAGAACGATTTTCTTGTTGGAATCAGCATAGACGGCCCGGAGGAACTCCATAACAGATACCGCCTGAACCGCAGCGGGAAAGGCAGTTTCCATCAGGTTATGGCAGGAATTGAAAAGCTCAAGAAGCACAGCGTGGAGTTTAATACCCTGACGGTAGTGCAGGACGATAACTCAAAGCATCCCCTGGAGGTCTACAACTTCCTGAAGGATGCCGGTTCAGGTTATATCCAGTTTATTCCCATCGTAGAACCGTCCATGGGCAGGAAACCGGTGGGTGGAAGAACCGTAGCTCCTCTGGACTGGGGTAAATTTCTGACAGCTGTCTTTCAACAGTGGCTGAAAGAGGATATCGGCAGAATCTATGTACAGCACTTTGATCTGACCCTGGGACAGTATATGGGGCTGCCCTCCTCCCTCTGTGTCCATGGGAAGTACTGCGGCAAGGCCATGGCCATTGAGCATAACGGCAATGTGTACAGCTGCGATCATTTTGTGACAGAGGAGAACTATCTGGGCAATATCTCAGATTCCCTTGCGGACATTGTTAACAGTGAAAAACAGGTCAGGTTCGGGATGGACAAGTACGATGCCCTGTCGAAGGAGTGTCTGAACTGTGCCTATCTGCCCCTCTGCTATGGAGGGTGCCCCAAGGACCGCCTTGTGAAAAAGACGGGAGGAATGCAGAACTGGCTCTGCGAAGGATTCTATTACTACTATGACAGAACCGCCGCAGTTTATGCCGCCATGGCTGCTGCCCTGAAAAACAGAGAGCCTGCGTCTTTTTACAAAAAGTACTTCCGGATTCCCCAGGAGTATGCCAGAACCATCAACAGGAATGATCCCTGCCCCTGTTTGAGCGGAAAAAAATACAAGAGCTGCCACGGGAAGTAAGACTCCCGGCACAATTAAAGGAAAAACCGGAAATGGCCCTGATCGATTTTTTAATAAGTTTTACAGCCTCCATCGTCGGAGCCATCAGCGGCATCGGCGGCGGGGTGATTATCAAACCCGCCCTGGATGTGCTGACTCACTACCCCGTTGGAATCATCAGTTTCCTGTCGGGAAATACGGTTCTGGCCATGACTGTTGTGACACTGATCCGCAGCAGAAAGTCGGAAATCAAGCTGGACAGAAGAGTCAGTTCTTTTCTTGCGGCGGGAGGCGTTCTGGGAGGCCTGGCTGGTAAGCATCTTTTCGATATGATCCAGAAAAGCTTTGCCAGTGACAGCGCCGTTTCCGGAACCCAGTCCCTGATTCTGGCCATCCTGACCCTGGCAGTACTCTTCTTCACCATATACAAGGAAAGGATCTCCTCCCTGAATCTCAAAAACAGCGCCTTCAGCCTGTTAACAGGTCTGGTCCTGGGCGGTATCGCCTCGTTTCTTGGAATCGGCGGAGGTCCCATCAACCTGGCGGTCCTCTACCTCTTCTTCTCCATGGACTCCAAGACCGCTGCGCTGAACTCGATCTTTATCATCTTCTGTTCCCAGCTGACAAACCTGATCTTTACCATTGCCTCAGGGAATGTCCCCGAGTTCTCACTTCTTGTCCTGCTGCTGATGATTGCAGGGGGGATTACGGGAGGTCTTACGGGCTCTCATCTGTCCAGAAGAATGAGCAACCGCCAGGTGGACTATCTCTTCAGTTTTGTGATGGTGATTATTATAGGAATATCCCTATTCAATACGGTTAACAGCTTTGCCCTTCTGCCCTGAAAATGCCCCGGGGCTTTCTTGGCACTGGCCAGCTGATTCGTTATAGTAATCCCATGCTTAAAAGATTTATCTCCTACTACAGACCTCACCTCTTTCTATTTGTCCTGGATATGACCTGCGCCGTTCTGGCATCGGCCCTGGCCATTATCTTCCCCTTTATCACAAGGGCCCTGTTAAACAGTTTTCTGCCTGCGGGCAATCTTAATATGATCTACACCCTCCTGGGGGTAATGCTGGCTATCTATGCGGTCAAATCATTCCTGACCTATATCCGGGTCAAATGGGGCCATATCCTCGGTGTAAGGATCGAGGCGGATATGAGACGGGACCTCTTCGGCCATATTCAGAAACTCTCCTTCAGCTACTTTGACCGTGTAAAGACCGGCCACCTGATGAGCCGGATATCCAACGATCTCAATGTGATTGCCGAGGTGGCCCATCACGCCCCCGAGGACCTTCTGATCTCCATTGTCGTCCTTGTTATGGCCTACGGGATGATGTTTGTGTTCAACCCCTTTCTGGCCCTGATATCCATGATACCCCTTCCCTTTATGCTGGTCTGGGGACTGGTAATGGGTCATAGGATGCGCCGGGGTTTCCGTCTGGTCCGGAAGGAGATTGCCGAGATCAACAGTACCGTGGAGAACTCGGTGCAGGGAATCAGAGAGGTAAAGTCCTTTGCCAACGAGGAGATGGAGAAGAAGAAGTTTCACAGCAGCAACTTCAACTTCCGCATGGCCAAGGAGATCATGTACCAGAAGATGGCCCGGTTTCACTCGTTTATGCAGTTCCTGCGGGAGATGTATTACTTCTGCATCATCGCAGGGGGAACCATCCTGATCTTCAGAGGAATGCTGGACATTGTTGATCTTCTGGCCTTTGTCCTCTATGTGGGAGTCATCCTGCCCCCCATCGACCGCTTGATCAACTTTACCGAGCAGATGCAGCAGGGGATGTCCTCCTTCGAACGTTTCCTTGAGATTATGGATATAGAACCTGATATTAAAGATGCACCGGGAGCCGGGACCTTTGAACCCGGGGGAGCCGAGGTCAGCATCAAAGACCTGAACTTCAGATATGAAAAGTCACCGGAGCCTGTGCTCCGTAATATCACCATGGATATAAAGGCCGGAGAGACAGTTGCCCTGGCGGGAGAGTCGGGAGCCGGAAAGAGTACCCTCGCCGCTCTGATCCCCCGGTTCTATGAGGCCGTGAGCGGAGCCATCGAGATTGACGGTCAGAATGTATCTGAAGTCAGCCAGGAGAGCCTTAGACGCTCCATCGGTATCGTTCAGCAGAACGTCTTTCTCTTTGACGGCACCATCCGGGAGAATATCTGCTACGGAAAGGCCGATGCAAGTGAAAATGAGCTGACAGAAGCCCTTGAGATGGCCAACCTGACCGACTTTATTGCCACCCTTCCCGAGGGCCTTGAGACCCAGGTTGGAGAACGGGGTGTTCTTCTTTCAGGAGGGCAGAAGCAGAGGATATCCATTGCCAGGGTATTTCTGAAGGACCCGGAGCTTCTGATCCTCGATGAGGCCACAAGCGCCCTGGACAATGAGTCCGAAGCCCTGATTCAGGAGGCCCTCTGGAAGCTCTCCCGGAACCGCACCACCGTTATTATCGCCCACCGGCTATCCACCATTCAGATGGCCGACCGAATCTATGTGATGAAACAGGGGGAGATTGTGGAACAGGGAAGTCACGGGGAACTTCTGGCACTTGAGGGCTACTACAAGTCTCTGGCCGACAAGGGAACCCTGGTGGCAGCCTCGGAATAATCCACCTGCGGAGGCGCCTGCAGAGCCTCAGCAGCGAGCCTTTTCAAGACTCTTCAGCACTCTTTCAGAAGCTTGAGAAAATCCTCGGGAGGCACCGGTTTACTGCAGAAATAGCCCTGATAGAGGGGACAGCCCATCTCTTTAAGTTTGTCCACCTGGGCCTGCTCCTCCACCCCCTCTGTGATCACATCAAGCTGAAAGTAATCGGCGATGCTGAGGATGGTTTCGACCAGGATAAAGTCGTCCCTGTTTGTCAGCAGGGACTGGGTAAAGCTGCGGTCTATCTTCAGCTTGTCCATGGGAAGGCGCTTCAGGTAGCTCAGGGAGGAGTAGCCGGTGCCGAAGTCGTCAAGGGCAAAGCGGATTCCCTCCTTCCGGAGGGTCCTGATGGCCTTGACGGTCCTGTCAAAGTCGGAGATAAGAACGCTCTCTGTTATTTCAAGAACAATTTTTTCCATGGGGACATTCGAAGCCCGGACAGCTTTGATCATCTTTTTGGCAAATCCCGACTGCAGTATCTGCTTGATGCTGATATTGATGGAGATATAGTCCAGAGAGACAAGATCTTTCTCCAGCCAGCGTCCGTAGAGGGAGAGAACCCTCTCCACAATCCAGTCCCCCAGAGGAACGATCTGATTTGAGTTTTCCGCCGCATCAACAATCTCCTGGGGAGAGATAAATCCCTTCTCCCGGTGGTTCCAGCGGAGCAGAGCCTCGGCGGCTACAATTTTCCCGCTTCCCGTTTCCACTATGGGCTGAAAGTAGATCTCCAGCTCATCCCTCTTCAGGGCCTCTTTGAGCTCTATCTCCAGAACCACCTTCTGACGGATCACCTCTTCCATGCCGGAGTGGAAGTAGCTGCTTCTGTTCCGGCCGAGATCCTTGGCATTGTACATGGCCGTATCGGCGGACTTGAGAATGTGATCCGCAGAACTGTCCTCTCTTGTAAAGATATAGACCCCGATGCTGGTGGAGGACTGAATGACCTGACCATCAATGGTCATTGGCTCTGACAGGGCATCATGAATCTTGCTGTTTACAAGATTGGTATACTGCAGGGCCTTTTCGGTGTTACTGTCCAGGTTGGGCAGAAGAACCACAAATTCATCCCCCCCGAGTCTGGAAACGGTATCCTCTTCCCGAAGCAGTTTCCTGAGCCTGCCGGCGACCTCCACAAGAAGAAGATCTCCCATCCGATGTCCCTGGGTATCGTTGATGAGCTTGAACTTATCCAGATCCAGAAAGAGCAGAGCTCCCAGATGGCCGTGGCGCTGTGCACTCCGCAGGGCCTGCTCCAGACGGTCTATCATCAGCTTCCGGTTGGGCAGCCTGGTCAGACTGTCATGGTAGGCCAGATACTCGATTTCCTGTTTGATCCGGTTCCGGCTTGTAAGATCCTCTATAATGGCAACACCACCGATCAGTTCCGAATCCCGGCCTGTAAGGGGGCTCGTTTTCAGTGAGACCCAGAGCTGACTGTCAGACAATGAGGTGTGATAGGGTCCTTCATAATACCCCTTCTCATTCCTTAAAGGTTCTTTAATGGCGGGCAGAACCCTCTTATCGGAAATAGTATTAATATCCAGGCCTATCAGCTGATCCTGTTCCGCCTGAAGAATAAGCACCGCACTGCTGTTGCAATTTTGAATCACAAGATCCCTGTTGTAGTAGAGGATTCCCGTGGGAGCTTCTTCAAAAATGGTCTTGTACCGTTTCTCATTGAGGAGGAATTTATCCCGGCTGCTCAGGTGCCTCACCCTGAGCCCCAGGTTGGCGTTAACCTCCCGGCTGAGCTGATAGGACCAGAAGAGAAGGAAAAAGTAGTAGATCAGAAACATTACTGTATGGTTGGAGTAGTCGTTATCCACAAAGAACAGTGAGTAGGAAACCAGAGGCAGGAGAATCATATTGAAATAGATCACAGACAGGAAAAAACGGGAAGAGAGGTTTATGACTCCCCCTGTAGTCATTCCAAAGAGCATGACCAGAAGCAGAAGAATTCTGGTGGCATCCATGAAGATATATAAGTGGAGAAAAAGGAGCCCCCAGCAAAGAGATGAAAACAAGATGCTCAGATGATGCCATGCAAAGGCTGCCGAACTGAATTTGTCCAGCCTCCCGGAATTGATCATCCTGATATAAACAATACGGGCCAGATTGATAACAATATTGAAAAGCAGAAGAGCAGCGGGATAGGGATGCCCTGAGATTCTGTCTGAGAAAATAAAAAACAAGAGCACCGACATCAGCAGGTTGGCAAAAACCGCTTTGCCAACATTGTTATTGATTCTGTCTATGCGTACTTCTCTTTGATAGTTACTGCTGTCCATTGAGATACCTGTTATTCCCTGTTAATTCTAATGCATCCCCGGGGACTCAGTAAATAAAATGTCTGTTTGACTAATATGCCCTTCCGTTATTAAATAAAACCTGATGAAGAACACCATGTTTTTTTTCAACCCTGTAATTCAGAAATGGACGATATTCCCGGTCATTCTTCTATGTAATCTGGCAATATTTCTTCTGTTTATCCTCAACCATTCCGACTTCAGCCTGCCCGCCAGCTGGAACGGCCAGTTCCTGCTGCTCCTTCTGTTCAACTTTATTCTCTCATTGAGTATTTTCATCATCCCCTCTGTTGAATCAAAAAACCGCGGAGTTGTTATAGCCCTGATCTTTGTACTGCAGATGGGCTGCAAGTACATAATGACCAAACCCTTCAGCGGAAATATCTGGTTTGAGTTTTTCCTGATTGTCATTATGCTTCTCGAGGCAATTCTCTTTCTCAGTTCAGCCGAAACGGTGGTGCTGACGGGCTTTCTGGTATTCAGCATTCTTACAACCAGCTACAATGAGATTTTCTGGGGATTGGAGATGGAGGCCAGGGGCTGGGACCTGAAGATATCCCTTGTGATTCTGACCCTGATGTTCTCGTCCATGAGCCTGATCATCAGAAACGCTCACAATATACTTCTGAAGGACAGGGACAATCTTAAGAACCAGAAGGGAATTATTCAGAAACTCTCGGTCTCAAACAGCGGTCTCCAGGAGTATGCCAACCTCGCCGAAGAGAAGAGCATGATCAACGAACGCCTCAAGCTGACCCGGGAGATTCATGATACCGTGGGGTACACAATGACGAACCTGCTGATGATGCTCGAGGCCAGTACGGACCTGGTAAAGAGTGATCCCGATAAACTGGAAACCCTGCTGCTTCAGGCCCGTGATCTGACCCGGACGGGTCATGAGGAGATCCGCCAGTCACTCAGGGTCCTCCGAAACACAAAGGTGAAGGAGAAGAACAGCATCGAATCCATCAATCATCTGACAGAGATCTTCTCAGAATCCACAGGAGTGGATGTAAGGGTAGAGTTCGGCAATCTGCCCTGGAATCTCAGCAGAGAGATAGACCACGTGATCTACCGTCTGCTCCAGGAGGCCATGACCAATGCCCTGACCCATGGTGATGCCAAATGCATTGAAATCCACTTCAGGGTTGCCGACGAACAGATCAATATCAGCATAGAGGACAACGGCAGAGGGAGCCATGATATTGAGCAGGGTATCGGCCTGAAAGGGATGAGCGAACGGCTTGCTGAGGTCAGGGGTGAGCTTTCCTATAAAAACACATCAACAGGATTCTCCGTCAACGCGGTAATCCCCTGGAGTCTGTCATGAGTAACACAAGAATTATTATTGCCGATGATCAGGTTCTCTTTGCAGAGAGTCTTAAAACAGTCCTTGAAACCAGGGGAGAGGGTCTGAAGATTGTGGAACTGGCCGCCGACGGCAAGGAAGCAGTAAGAATGGCAGAGATCCACTCTCCCGATCTTATTCTGATGGATATCCGTATGCCCGAGATGAACGGAGTGGAAGCAGTAGAGATTATCAAGAAGCGTTTTCCCTCTATCAAGGTGATAATGCTCACCACCTTTGACGATGAGGAGTATATCTACAATGCCCTCAACGGCGGAGCCGACGGCTACCTTCTGAAAAACACGGTCCCCGAGGAACTTATCTCCTCCATCGAGGCGGCCATGAACGGCCTTGTACTGATATCACCAGTGATTATAAAACAGATGGCCCAGGGCTCACTTAAGCACTCGGTTCCCCGGGAGAAGCCCGACTGGTTCACAGAACTGAGCAAGAGGGAGCTCCAGGTACTGAAGCTGATAACAAGCGGACTCACCAACAGTGAGATCGGAGAGGAGCTTTTTATTGCAGATCAGACCGTAAAAAACCATGTCAGTCTGATCTACAACAAACTGGGCACCCATGACCGCCTGAAGCTGATCCGTATGGCTAAACCCTATGTCTGAACAAATCGGTACCAAAACCGGTACCTGAGTACCTTGTTCATTTAAGAAACTGACTCCTAATATATACAAACGACATTCTATTTTGATCAGGACGGGGAATCCTGTCCCTATTAAGGAGTAAGAAATGAAAAAACTGGTACTTGCAGTCCTGCTTTGCGCCCTGACAGCCGGTCTGGTCTTCGGCGCCGGAAGCCAGGAGATCAATGCAGCGGCCTCTTCAGACAGCGGCGACAAGGTAAAACTGGTCTTCACCAGCTGGAGAACAGAGGATATCGATCTGATGAACCGCATCAACGCCGAGTTCACAAAGGCCAACCCCAATATTGAGATTGAGTTCCAGCCAGTCAAGAACACCGAATACGACGCTCAGCTGAAGCAGTCTCTTGCCGCAGGTGTGGGCGCAGACATCATGTTTCTCCGCTCCTATGACGGCGGATACCAGATCTATGAAACCGGTTCTCTTACCGAACTGAACGGCAAGATCTCCACCCTGAAGGATTTTCCCTCAGCAGCCTCTGCCGCCTGGTCCACCGCCGACGGTACAAGCTACGCTATCCCCGCGGTAGGTGTTGTTCACGGCGTCTACTACCGGAAGAGCATCTTCGCCAAATACGGTCTGACTCCTCCCGAAACATGGGCCGAGTTTATGACTGTATGCAAGACCCTGAAGGACGGCGGCGAGACCGTATTCGCCCAGGGAACAAAGGATAACTGGATGCTTTACGAGGTTGTCTACTCCGGACTGGGAGCCAACTTCTACGGCGGTGAAGAAGCCCGTCAGGCTCTGATGAACAAAGAGATCCGCTTTACAGACCCCGGTTTTGTAAAGGCCATGGAAAAGATGAAAGAGCTCCAGCCCTACTTCCCCACCCGGTACGAGGGTATCGACTATGTAACCATGCAGCAGATCTTCGGAACCGGTAATGCCGCCATGTTTATCGGAGGAAGCTGGGAGATCGGAATCTTTGAAGAGATGGGTGGACTGGACGATGTCGGTTACTTTGCACCTCCCGTTGAAAAAGCCGGAGACACCCTGCAGTACTGCTTCCATGTAGATGCCGGTGTGGGTATGAACAAGAATACCAAACACCCCGAAGAAGCCATGATGTACATGAAGTGGCTGGCATCTCCCGAGTACGCACAGCTGATGATGGACGAACTTCCCGGATTCTTCAGCTATACCCCCGGCAGCTACTCCCTGAACAACTCTCTTGCCAAAGAGATGGAGAGCTATGTGGCCGGTTCGGTGCCCACCGTACGGACCCTCTGGGAAAAACTTTCCGCCGAAGCACCCAGCGGATATGACCTGATCTGTCAGGCCATCCAGCAGATGTATGCGGACAAGATGACACCCGCCGAAGCCTGCGCCTATGTGGACAACGGCCTGTCCTGGTACTACAAATAATCCCTGTTATCAAATCATGTAATAAAGGTAAAACCGGTCCCGCCTGAAGGCGGGTCCGGCAGACGGGAGCGCCGGGTCTCTGTGGCCCGTCCCCCGGACCCCGAGCACAAAGGAGTGATCTATGCTTGAGGCAAAAAAGAAGCATGCCAGGTTTCTGTTCCTGTTTATCTTCCCGGCATTTATCATCTACACGATGTTTATGCTGGTGCCCATACTCAATTCAATGCGCTACAGCCTCTACACCGGCACCGGCCTGCTTCCGGATCAGTTTGTCGGTCTGGACAACTATGTCCGCCTCTTTACCGAAGAGCGCTACTACAGCCAGTTCTGGAACGCCTTTGGAAATAATATCAAGTTTTTCCTGATTGTTACCCTGGTCCAGAATATCGGGGGATTCTTTATGGCTGTTATGATTTCCCGCAAGTTCAGGGGAAACAAATTCATGCGGAAACTGAGCTTTCTGCCCACAACCCTCTCGGTGCTTGTGGTTGGTTATATATTCAAAATGATACTGAACCCCTACTACGGGGTATTTGATAAATTTCTTGAGCTGATCGGACTGGAGAGCCTGATTATCCCCTGGCTGGGAGATGCCCGTTCGGCGATATGGGTGGTTGCCCTGGCCGTCAGCTGGCAGTTCCTGGGAACCTCCATCCTCTTCTACACCTCGGGGATAGACGGCATCAGCGACTCCATTATGGAGGCCGCCCGGATAGACGGAGCCAATGTGTGGCAGGAGATTATTCACATCATCCTTCCGTCGGTTCTTCCCATTGTGGCCATCGTCACGATTCTGATTTTTATCGGAAACTTTACCCAGTTTGATATTATCTTTGCCATGACCGGTACCAGGGGAGATCCCAACTACAGCACCGACCTCTTCGGTTCCCTCTTCTACCGGACCGCCTTCTCCAACAGCGACCGCGGGGGCTGGGGAACGGGAATGGGGGCCACCGTAGCCACCATGATGTTTCTGATCGTAACCGTCGGCGTTGGGACCTTCCTCTACTTCTTCTCTAAAAAACGGGAGGCACTGGAAAAATGAAAAAGATAAAAAAACTTGGCATCCGGGGCGGACTCTACCTGATTATGGTCCTCTACGCCCTGAGCATTCTGGTGCCCCTCTATGTGATGTTTATGACCTCCTTCAAGTCCAACGCGGAGATCTTCAACAACCCCTTCGGACTGCCCGAGGCCTTCAGTATGGACGCCTATGTAAACCTCTTTGTGATCTCCAACTACGGCAAGTACTTTATGAACAGCATAATGGTGACGGTCCTCTCTCTGGGGGTAGCGGTGACCATCTCCGCCCTGGCGGCCTATGCGGTGAGCAAGTACAGCTTCCGGTACAACAAGGCGATCTACCTCTACTTTGTTATCGGAATGATTGTCCCCATCAAACTGGGAACCATCGATATCATGATTACCATGCTCCGCCTGAGAATCTATGACAGTCTCTGGGCCCTGATCATCGTCTACATTGCCATGGCCATCCCCTTGAGCGTCTTTGTGCTCTACGACTATATCAGAATGGTCCCGGACGAACTGAGCAGCGCCGCCAGGATTGACGGCTGCAGCGAACCGGGTATTTTCTCCCGGGTTATCGTCCCCCTGATCAAACCAGGACTGGCGGCGGCGGGAATTATCAGCTTTATTCCAAACTGGAACGAGTTCTGGTTTCCCCTGGTTCTGATAAAGACCAAAGAGAACTACACCATCCCCCTGGCCACGGGCCAGCTCTTCGGGCAGTTCGATACCAAGCTGAACCTGGTGTTCGCGGTCCTCTCCCTGGCGTCGGTGCCGGTGATCATCATCTACCTGCTCCTGTCCAACTACTTTGTAAAGGGCCTGTCGGCGGGGGCCGTAAAGGGCTGAAGCCGCCGAAAGCCGCTTAAAGCCGCCGGACCGAAAACACCGAATGCAAAAAAATACCCCGCAGACCCAATGCCGCGGGGTATTTCTCTTTTATGAAAAGTAGAAGCCTGACGAATCAGGCCATAGGGATCTAGCTGTTCAGAGTTTCAAGCATCTGGACGAGCTGCTCTTCATTCAGGAGCTGTCCTGCGGTGAAGCTGATTACAGACTTCAGGGGCATCTCGGCGATCATGGACTCCATCATCAGTCTTTCAGCCTCCTCCATATCGGGGGCGCTGAACTGAGCTGACATAAACGAGATCATCTCTTTCGCCTTTTCACCCACAACAGGATGATCCTTGATCTGACCAAGGCGTGTGCTTCTCTGGTAAACCACATCGGTCCAGGGAGCGGCGTTTACCCTGACTGTAGCGGTCTGGCGGATATCACGGCTGGAAGCACCTGCCAAAATGGTGAAGTCTCCGCTTTCCACGCGCCATCCTGAAAGCCGGGGGTGCCAGAAGGCGAAGGAGCGGCGGTCCAGCTCGAAGCTGAGGGTCCTGCTCTCACCGGGCTGCAGTTCAACCTTGCCGAACTGCTTCAGCTCCTTGACGGGGCGCTGTACGGAGGACTCTTCGTCACGGACGTAGATCTGAACGATCTCCTTACCAGCAACAGATCCGGTGTTGGTTACGGTAAGCTCAACCTTCAGCCCGTCGTTCTCATCAATTTCAGATGCGGAAAGCTTCAGGTCAGAGTACTCGAAACTGGTGTAGGAGAGACCGTGTCCGAAGGGGAAGAGAACTTCCTGCTCCAGAGCGTCGTGTCCTCTGTATCCCACAAAAATGCCCTCTCTGTACTCAACGGTGTTCTCGTCACCGGGGAAGTTGAGGTGGCTTGTGTTGTCCTGAAGACGCAAGGGGAAGGTCTCGGGAAGCTTTCCTGAGGGGTTGGCGTCGCCGAAGAGGAGGCGTACAACCGCGCCGCCCCAGGCCTGTCCGCCCAGGTATGTTTCCAGAACCGCGGGAACCTTGTTCAGCCAGGGCATCTCGATGGGAGATCCGTTGCTGAGAACTACGGTTACATCGGGGTTGATGGCGGAGATCTCCTCAACCAGTCTTGAGTGGCTCTCGGGGATTCCCAGGTGAGTTCTGTCAAAACCTTCTGATTCGAAGGAGTCTGTGAGTCCGATAAAGAGAACCGCCTTGTCGGCCTTACGGGCCGCTTCTTTGGCTTCTTCAATCAGGGCCTCATCCACGTCGGAGGATGCGGGATCATAACCGGGAGCGTAAAGGATCTCTGCGCTGTCACCCAGAAGGTTTCTGGCTTCGGTCAGAGCGGAGTCCATTCTGCTGGGGTTGATGTGTGAGCTTCCGCCGCCCTGGTAACGGGGCTTCTCTGCGAAGGCGCCAATAAAGGCGATGGTTCCCTCTTTCTTCAGGGGGAGCTGGTTCTCTTCGTTCTTAAGCAGAACAAAGGTCTCCAGAGCTGTTTTCATGGCTACTTCGTGGTCTTCGGCAAGAACCTTCTCCACATCCAGAGCCTCCCTCTCCTCTTTTGTCTTCACATACTTGAAGATCATATGGAGGATTCTGTATACGGATCTGTCCAGAACCGCTTCGTCCATCTCGCCGGCCTTTACGGCTGCGACAATCTTGGCATCGTTGATACCGGAACTTGCGGGCATCTCCAGTTCCAGTCCCGCTTCAAGGGCGTCAACTCTCTCGTTGATCGCACCCCAGTCGGTTACAACCAGACCCTCGTGGCCCCACTCCTCTTTCAGAATGTCTGTAAGGAGCCACTTGTGCTCCGAGGCATAGGTGCCGTTGAGCTTGTTGTAGGCGCACATTACGGTCCAGGGCTGGGCCTTCTTTACGGCAGTTTCGAAGGCGGGGAGGTAGATCTCCCTGAGAGTCCGCTCGTCAACGACGGTGTCGACGGACATTCTGTTGGCTTCCTGGTTGTTGGCGGCAAAGTGCTTCAGGGATGTTCCCACACCCTCTGACTGAACACCGTTGATGTGGCCTACGGCCATCTCACCCGCCAGGTAGGGGTCTTCAGAGAAGTACTCGAAGTTCCGTCCGCAGAGGGGGTTTCTTTTGATATTCACACCGGGGCCGAGAATGACCGCTACATCGTAGGCTCTTGTCTCCCGTCCCAGGGCCTTTCCAACCTCGCCCAGAAGTTCTCTGTCCCAGGAAGCGGCAAGACCCGCTCCCGAGGGGAAGCAGGTTGCGGGTACACTGGCGTTGAGGCCCAGGTGGTCGGCGCCTTCTCTCTGTTTTCTCAGTCCGTGGGGACCGTCTGTTACCATTACCTCGGGAACACCCAGACGCTCAACGCCTTTGAGGTTCCAGAAGTCCTTACCGGAGCAGAGTCCGGCCTTCTCTTCCAGAGTCATCTCTGAAATCAGTTTTTCAATTTTCTCTTTCATCATCGTAATTTCCAAATAATTATTTTCAGGCGCTTATCGCCTTGAGGAGCCAGTCAAGCTGAAGCTCCACCATCTGCGCCGCCTGAGCAGCGTCGGTCTCAACCAGAACGTCCTCCCTGAGAAGGACTCTCTGATGCATTCCCCTGACGCTGTTTACAAGGGTAATAACCGTCAGATAGGGATCAAGATCGGAGGAAAAATCCCCTGATTCGATTCCCTTGCGGATAATTCTAAGCAGAAGGTCAGCCATTTCCGGGTTGTTTTCCATGAAAATGGCCCTGAGAGATTCCCGGAAGCCCTCGGGCAGACGGCTTCCTGTATAGTAGGCGTCAAACTCGGCAATAAACTGGTAGTTTGACATCTTGTCCGGGTTAAGCCAGACATCTCTGAAGTACTTTCTGACCTTCTCCACAGGGGACAGGCCGGAAGCCTCAAGGTCACGGGCATAGTCCTCTGTGTACAGTTCATTATAAATAAGCTCCAGAATGATCAGGGCCAGATCCGCCTTGTCCTTGAAGTAGCGGTAGATGGAGGTCCGGCTGAGGCCTGTCTCCCGGGCAAGGTCGCTCATCTGGGTTTCAAAGAATCCCTTTTCGATAAACAGCTCCCTGGCCTTGGAGATAATGGCGTCTCTGGTTTCCTCTGTCTGGTAGATCATTCTGGTTTTACTCATTCTAAAAATTCTTCCCTGGTGATTATTGAGGAATCCCTCTTAATCAGGATTCCTTTCTTTTGGCTAAGTCTTCCATGATACTATCGTATTCATTGTCCAGTTTAAAGAAGTAGAGAGTAATCAGCATGACGGCACTCAGGATAATGGGCAGGTAGCAGAAGAGAAAGAGGATTCCTCCGGTTGCTGTGGCTGACTGAACTTCCGCGCCACCCACATAGTGTGTCAGGTGAAGAGTCCAACCCAGAAGGGCTCCTCCGAGACCTGTACCAACCTTGGTTCCAAAGCTTCCGCCGCTGTAAACAAGACCTTCGTTACGGATGCCGGACTTCCACTCACCGTACTCGATTGTGTCGGCGATCATGGCAAAAACGGAACCGATAAGGGGAGCTGTACCGATACCCTTAACGGCCTGACCGATCATTACAAGAAGAACATTGGAGGGCTGAACAACGATGACGAGGGCACCGAGAATTGTCAGTACCGCACCGGCCATGGAGGCCTTGCGCTTACCATAGCGCTTGATTACGGGAGCCATGATAAAGAGGGTCGCCAGCATGGGAACCATGTTGACCATGGCCAGAGCTCCAACCTGGTTTGTATCGTTCAGAATGTACTGTGCAAAGTAGATGTTAACTCCGGCACCGAGACCCATAGCTGTGTAGAAGGTTACAGCAAAGATGGTGATGATGATCCAGTACTTGTTCTGAACCAGAGCCTTGAGACGTACCTTGAGGGGAGCTTCATCTTTCTTCTCCTCTCCTGCAGCAGCGGAAACACGCTCCTTTGTGAAGAGAAAGGTCATCATAAAGAGAATTGTAGCAACACCGCCAAAGAGGATAAATGTATTTCTCCATCCTGCCGCTCCGCCGCCGAAGTAGTTAACAACGGGCATGGTGAGCATGGTGATTCCGATACCCCCCACAAGGGCCATAACCATTCTGAAGATGTTCAGAACACCTCTCTGGTACTGGTTCTGAGTCATCAGAGAGTTCAGAGTTCCGTAGGGAATGTTGATGGCAGTGTAGATAATGGTAGAACAGAGGTTGTATGTAATAAAGGCGTAGATGATTTTACCCTTTTCACCCAGTTCAGGAACGGTAAAAAGTAGAACCGCGGAGATCCAGAAGGGAACAGCCATCCACATAAGCCAGGGACGTGCCTTACCGTGTTTTGACTTTGTTTTGTCGACCAGGGTTCCCATGATCACATCGGAGACACCGTCAAGAAGACGGGATACCATCATAAGGGTTCCGATTGCCGCTGCGGGCAGCAGGGCCACATCGGTAAAAAAGAATGTAATAAAGGTAGCAACCGCGCTGAAAACGATGTTGCTTGCAAGGTCTCCCAGACCGTAGGCGAACTTTTCACCGAAGCCGATTTCACCCTTTGCTGCGGGCGCTCTTCCGGCGGATAAAGCAGTATCCATTGATTTACTCCTAAAGTATTCTAAAATAGACTTTTAATAATTATATTACAGCTGTAATATTACAGCTGTCACAGTATAAGATCGGAATTTCATATCTGTCAAACTTTTTCTTCACTTTTTTTTACATTCCCCTCAAATACGCACAACAAACCTGTAAAAGGCTTCAGGACCGGGGAATATTCCGAACCTGCATCGGGTATAACTTGTCACAGACGGGCCTGCTCCGGTATGATTCATCAGAAAATCCCCGAGGAGTCCCCATGAATGCCATGATTATAATCTTTCCCGTTATCCTGATTGCCTATCTTCTGTTCCGGTTCAGAAGCCTGCCCCTATATTACAAGGGCCTTAAAACATACGGCAACGGAGACACGGTCAAGGCACTTAATCTCCTTAAAAGATCCATAGAAGAGGGACTTCCCGAGAAGCACCAGCTCACAGTGGGATACCTCCTTCTCAAGGAGGGGAACCCCGATGATGCAGAGCGGATTTTCAACTTTCTGATAGAGAACCCCGGAGCCAAATTCAACTCCGACCACGCCCGCTGCTACAACGCCCTTATCCACTGGAAGAAGGGACGCCTTTCAGAGGCGGTTGAGGAGCTGGAAGACCTACTTGCAAACGGCTACAGAACCACCGCCCTCTACAGCAACCTGGGATTTTTCCTGATCCTTCTGGACAAACTGGACCGGGCCCTAGAGGTCAATGAAGAGGCATGGAACTATGATGAGGAGTCTCCGGTGATTCAGGACAATCTGGGTCTCTGCCATATAAGGAGACTGGAGTGGACCAAGGCTGAGAAGATCTACGGCAAGCTGCTGGAACAGGACCCCGGATTTCCCGACGCCTGGTATAACGCGGCACTGGTGGCCCTTCATAATGAAGACAAAGAAAAGGCGGTCTCCCTGCTGGAAAGCACCCTTGAAAAGAAGTTCTCCTACCTGAGCACCCTGAAGAGGGAGCAGGTGGAGGACAAGCTGAAAGAACTGCAGGAGTAGCCCTCCGGCAATCCGCAGCTGCCCGCGGCGCACTCGTACCCGGGCTGCTGCAGGCGCTCTCTCAGTCGTTATCGTTTTTCTTCTTTTTCACCCGCCGGAAGGGGTCGGCCCAGTTTACGAAGGCCGATGC
This sequence comes from Spirochaeta sp. UBA5339, assembly GCA_002408085.1. Classification (GTDB taxonomy): domain Bacteria; phylum Spirochaetota; class Spirochaetia; order DSM-2461; family DSM-2461; genus Oceanispirochaeta. The sequence goes on along the minus strand of DHQL01000021.1, from coordinate 76,416 downwards.
CAGGCGGGTCTGAATCCAGACCTTCCCGGAACCCGAGAAGCGGCAGACCAGCCCCTCTCCCGAAAAGAAGGTGCTCTTCAAGCCCGCCACAGGGTGGACGTCATAGGTTAGTCCCTCGGTAAATCCCACAATATAGCCGGTGTCCACAACGTAGTTGTCGGTCACATCGATCTCGATCAGGCCGCCGTAGGTGTTGTACCAGAGATCGCCGGTTCCCGAGCACTCAATCATAAAGAACTTCTCACCCGAGAAAAATCCCTTGAACCCCTGAAACTGCACACTGATCTCCAGGTCCGGACTGGCGGCCAGAAAGGATGAGTTCTGCAGATAGACCTTTGAGTCCTCCAGATAGAAGTGGCCTATCTCACCGGGAGATCCCGGGGCGATCCCCATCTCCGCATCCCCTTTAGAGGCGGTGTACTCGGAGATAAAAAGGTTTTCACCGGAAACAAGGCGCTTCAGGCCTCCACCCATCTTTGTCTTCAGGCTCAGGGAGCTGTCCATCCAGGCCATGGCCGAGGCTTCCACCTTAAGAGTCTTCCCTGCGGGGATCTTTACATTAAGCATTCCGTAGGCGGGCTGACTCTCCAGGCTGTAGGGGTAGTCTGTTCTGTCTGTGTTTATATCGGCCATGGTTATTTCTCCTCCCTGGGTTTGAGAAAGGGTGTAAGTGAGTACCCGAAGGCCCTGTCGGCATGGGTCTGGCACCAGACGGTCCCCTTTCCCTTGAAGCGGCAGACCAGTCCCTCCCCTCCTGCAACGGAGGAGAAGATGCTCTTTGATGCCTTGCTGATCTTAAAGTCAAGAGAGTCCTCAAAGGCGGCGATATTGCCCGTATCCACCACATACTCGCCGTCCACCTGTACCGGATAGATCATGCCGAAGGCGTTGATAATCACCATGCCCTCTCCGGACATCTCCAGCCAGATCATATTCTCACCGGAAAAGACGTTCTTGAACCCTTCCCACTTGATGTTCATGTTCACACTGTCCGTATGGGCCACAAAGGAGCTGTTCTGTACCTTCAGCTTCTTGCCCCCCGCCAGATCCAGAACGGCCATGTCTCCGGGAAGAGGGGGTGCCAGAAAGACGTCTCCTCCGCTTGAACCGGGAGTGTAGTGGTTCAGGAAAAGGCCCTCTCCCGCCAGCTTGCGGGCCAGGCCCTTGAAGAAGCCCTTGGCTCCTCCCTCTTTCTTGTTGATCCTTGTTTCAATATTCATGTCGCCGCTCATGGCGATCATCGATCCCCCTTCTGCGGTCAGGGTCTCGCCGGGGTCGAGGGTGACCCTGGCGGCCGAATTGGAGGGGCGTTTTAGTATTTCAATATTCATTGTCTACTCCATTTTGTCAGGCAGCTCCGGCAATTCAGCCGGTTTCCGCCCGGAGGCATCTATCTGAACTTGGGGTTCAGCCAGGAGGCCAGTCCCTTGAGACTGCGGGTCTGAATATATACAGTTCCCGTACCGACGACCTTTGAAACGAATCCCTCACCGCTGGTGATGCTGGCAATCAGTCCCCCTGCCAGGGCGACCTTCAGCTTCAGGGAGGGTTCATAGGCCACAAGGTGACCGTCATCGACCTTCAGTTCTCCCTCCACCTTCCGTTCGATAATACCGCCGTAGGCGCCGTACCAGATGGTTCCGTTTCCGGAGGCCTTGAGTTTGATCAGTCCCTCACCGATAAACCAGGACACAAAGCCGGCCCATACGGTTTTCAGTTTGACATCTCCCGCCGAGGCCAGCCAGGCACCTCTCTGCAGACAGATGGCACTGCCGTCTCTGAGATTCAGCTCCCGGATCTCACCGGGAACATCCTGGGCGATGGTGACCCGCATGGGGCGGACTCCGCTGTTTTTGAATTCATTGACGAAGAAGGACTCTCCGCCGAAGATTTTTTTGGCAAGTCCCGGGAAGAATCCGCCGTTGGATTTCGCCTTCATATTCAGTTCCGCCGCCATGGACTGCATGGCTCCGCTCTCTGCGATAACTGTCTCTCCCGGTTCCAGATCAATGTGAACATGACTGAATGAGGGATTTCCCTCAATGACTGCTTTCATCAACCGTCTCCTTGTGTTTACTGTTCTATTCAGTATAGTTGATACAGTCTGCAGTATACCATTTTTGAGAGAGATTCCTTATTTTCAGATTTATTTTTACCAGTTCCGGTTCAAATATACGGAAAATGCATCCCCGGTTTGAGAATTTTCTGAAGTTGCAGTATCTTCAGCTTAACCTGATTTTGCAGCCCGGAGTTGATTTTGATAGAAACAGTATCATTAATATCCCCCTCGATGATTAACTTTCTTATCTTCAATACGTTTACAATACCGCCGGACTGCTCCGGCAGAATAGCCAGTTCCGATGACTGACAAACAGGTTCCAGGAGAATTAATAAATGAATGAATTACGACTTTTACTTTACCTGATACTTGTTGTTGTATCAGTGGTCAACATGATCCGGTTCTACTCTAAAAAGAGTCAGCAGAAAAGTCTGTCAAAAGAGATTACAGAGGGTCTGAAGGAGGGACGGGCCCTGACTCTTCCCGAAGCCACCGCTCTGGAATACCTCTACAAGACCCCCTTCAAGGCAGGAACCCCTGTCCATATAGTAGAAGGGTCCGCCGTTACAAACACCCTTGAAGTAAGAGGAGGCACAGCCGAAACGGTTATGACCCTGGGTGATGTGATTGTGGAGCCCAAAGAGTGGCTGACGCCCCACCTTGCAGAAAATAACAGAGCGGAAATCATCGACTACGGCCACAAGAAAGGCGCCGCCGTGCTCAGCCTGAACGGCAGGTTCAATGCAGTAGAGGAGAGCTCGGTCCGCCAGGCTCTGGCCGAGGGAAAAAGCTACAGAAAAAAAAGCAGTGATGACGAGAAAGGATTTGAACTCACCCCGGGCCGTGAACTGAGTCCCGAAGAGGTCTACTACCTGAACAGCGACTATCGGGTCCTCCCGTCCATCCTGGCGGCCCTGGCAGTGACAGCAGCCATAGCCTTCCCCCAGCCTGCCCTTAAGGCTGCTGCCGCGGCTGCAGCCGTTCTGATTTCACTGGTATTTATCCTTCCCGGGACCCCCAGGTTCGCCAGGAAGAAGAAAATGAAGAAGGCCGTAAATATCAGCGGTATACTGGAAAAGGATGGAGAGGACTACTCCATTGCCCGTCACACTCTGACCTTCCCGGCAGGATGGGAGAAGAAGGTGATTCCCGGACAGAGGATCACCGCCGAGGGCTACCCCGTTGATGAAGGAGGAACCCTGGTCAGAATCATCGGACTCAGCGGCCTCTACTCTCTGAAGCGGGACCTTGCCAAAGCCCCTGTAAAGAAGGGAGACCGCTTCCTTCCTCTGTGGATCTCTCTTGCAGCAGCCCTGTTTTTTTCTCTGATCCCCCTGGGGGATATGCCCTACAAGCTTCAGCAGATAACCCGATACCTCACCACAAAGAATATGCCCTCGGACTTTGATGAAGTCGTGACTGATACGCCTTTTAAGATTGGTCAAACCCTGAACTTTCATGGCGTCCCATGGATACCTGTTCCCGATGACAGCTCCTCGGTCTATCTTCTGGGCAGTGGGGATGCGGAGCTTCCCGACTTCTCTCCCGCCCTGGAACTGGTGGATCTGATTGACCGGGTTCAGATGACTGATGAGTTTTTCTTTCTCTCTGCCATGGCCTACAGCGATCGGATGGGAATATATGAGTTCTACACCAGCTTCTATCCCTTCTCTCTGGACAGGGAACTGCCCTACATGGAGGAGTATGAGGATGAGTTTCAGGACAGCAGCGCCTTTGCTCTGGTCAGGGAGTATGTGCAGGTTATTGAAGATCTTCCCGAGGATTTCAATGTTGATGACAGCTTTGAGTTCCCCGCAGGGGGCGCTTTGAAGGAGTACTTCGGAAACTCCAGCCCCACCGTGGAAAACCTGATACGGAGGGCTTCCCGGGTCCGCAGCAAATTCCTTGAGGAGCAGCTGGCCGCTGTAAACGATATTATCGACTCCGCCTTTACAGGCTATCTGGAAGAGCGGGGAGCTCTCTCCTATGAGAACTGGGACAAATATGAAACAACCACCTCCTACAAGGTCCGGATGGATGTCTCTGATATCAGTAAATTTAATGTCAGCAGTTACGGTTTCAGCGGAAGCAATGTACAGATGGCTGAGGAGCCCGGAGTTGCAGCATCCCTTGAAACAGCCATGGAAGTACTGTCAAAGACTTCCCCGAGAGACTTCAGCGGTGTAATTGAGGTGCAGGGCACGGATCTGCGGGGAATCACCAGGCTCCACTGCAAGGATTCGGACTACCCCAACCTCCCCTTCTACCTGGCGGACAGCGCTATCTTTATCCTCGCCCTGCTGGGGATGTCCCTGGGCCTTGGAGTCTGGCTGCGGATGAAAAACAAGAACAATTAATCTAAAACTCAAACCGATACCAAAGGCTTTGAGGGGATAGTCGGAGCAGACGTCCGGGCGGCAGGCGCAGGTGACGGAGCCTGAAGTGAGCCCGGACAGAGAAGGCTGCGGAGACGAGGGGGATACTTCCCCCCAAAACTGACAGGGCTTTACTCGAAGAGCCCCATCACTTCATCCTCTCCAAGGCTTGAGAAGATGGAGGAGTCGTCCTGCATGATGCCGTCCATCAGGGCAGTTTTCTCTTCCTGCATTCGGAGGATTTTCTCTTCGATGGTTCCCCGGGTGATCATCTTGTAGGAGATGACCTTGCGCTTCTGTCCCATACGGTGAGCCCGGTCGATGGCCTGTCTTTCCGCAGCGGGGTTCCACCAGGGGTCGAAGAGGACTACGTAGTCGGCGGCGGTAAGGTTGATCCCCACTCCCCCGGCCTTGAGGCTGAGAAGGAAGATTCTGACGTCCTCGTCCTCCTGAAAGCGGCGGATCTCCTCGGCCCTGTCGGCAGTCTGTCCGGTAATGCGGGAGTAGTCCCAGTGCTGGGTCCGGCAGAAGTCGCCCATGGCGTCCAGGGAGCCCAGGAATTGTGAGAAGATCAGGATCTTGTGATCCTCCTGAAGCACCTCGTCCAGAACGTCCCTGAGGGCGTCCATCTTGCCCGATGAGAGGGCCATGGCATCGGCGTCTCCCGTCATGGGAGGATAGATAGCCAGCTGACGGAGCTTGAGAAGGAACTGGAAAATCTCCACCGACGAGCCCGCCAGGCCCTTGTCGTCGATAAGCCCCTTGACCCGTGCCCTGTAAAAGTCCCTGTACCTGTTGTAGAGGGCTTCCTGCCCGGGGAGCATATCGCTGTAGTGGATAATGATCTCCTTGGGGGGAAGATCATCCAGTACGTCCTCTTTGCGGCGGCGCAGCATAAAGGGGGAGACCGTGTCCCGGAGCACCGTCAGGGCCTCGTCGTCCTTCTTCTTCTCTATGGGCTGGGCAAAGCGGTTGTAGAACTCCTTGCTGCTTCCCAAAAGTCCCGGAGTAAGGAAGCTGAACTGGGACCAGAGCTCCATGGTGTTGTTCTCCAGGGGTGTTCCCGTCAAGGATAGGCGGTGGCGGCTCTTAAGAGAGCGGACCGCCTTGAAGATCCTGGACCCGGCGTTCTTGATATAGTGGGCCTCATCGAGAACGATGTAGTCGAACTCGAAGTCCAAAAAGATATCCACATCGTTTCTGAGGGTGTGGTAGCTGACAATAATCAGGTCATACTCCGCGAACCCTTCCGCGCTGTCCAGACGCTCTGTGCCCGCATGGCGGCAGGACTTCAGGTCCGGAGTAAACCTGGCCATCTCACTCTCCCAGTTGGCCAGGGTAACAACCGGCGCAATAAGAAGACTGGTCTTCAGCTCACCCGTGGCCTTCAGGTGCTGGAGAAGGCTGAGGGTCTGCAGGGTCTTTCCGAGACCCATATCGTCTGCAAGACAGCCGTGACAGCCGGTCTGATGGAGGCGCAGGAGCCAGTTGAATCCCGCCTTCTGGTAGGGACGGAGGGTGGCGTTCAGGCCTTCGGGCTTATGGAAGTCCGCTTCAGCCCCTTCAGCAGAGGCTTCCCGGATCAGCCGGGCCTGCTCCACAAGATCATCCACAGGGGAGTCGTCGGAGTCGGCCACCTGCTCGTAGATATGGTCGATAACGGAGAAGTTCCGTGTGGAGGTCTCAAGGCGGCCCTGATCGTCCATTCCCTGAAGCCTCAGATACTCCAGCTGTCTTATATCACTCTCGGATAGGCGGACATAGCTGTCCCCGGTGCTGATCAGCCCCAGGGTCTGGAAGTGGTCATCGAAGAAGAGCTTCTTCAGCTCCTCGGTATCAGGGTCCTCAACCATGGCGTCCACCTCAAGCCAGTCGGTGGTGTTGCCCACACTGTACTGAACCGATGCGGTGCTGGAGATCTTTCTGTCCTCCAGCTGCAGCTCCACCCCCAGGGCACCCAGGCGTTTGGTGTAGTACCCGAGAAACTCCTCCAGAGAGATATCCAGACGGAGGTCCCCCTCCTTGTTGCCGCTGAGCATGCCGGCGTAGTAGCCCTTTTCAAAGTTCAGGTGATCGGAAATAGCCTCGACAATCTCACCTACCAGGGCGGCTTCCTTCTCCTTGTCCCTTTTCAGGATAATAAGAATGGGGGCCTCGGCCTTCTCTCCGGCTGCGGCTCCGGCTGCGGGCTCGGGGATATCCGGCTGCATCCAGGTCACAGGAGACTGGTAGGCCACGTCCCGGTGACCGTAGCGGAAGAAGAAAAAGGTTTCCGTCTTCTCCTGACGGCTCCTGATCTTAAGGATCGGCCTTGGTGAAGACTTCCGCACGCTGACGGGGGAGTAGTTCTCATCCAGATCGATGGCGTGGTTGCTCATCTTCCCTGTAAGCCGGCAGATCCCCTGAATATCGGCGGGGAGAAAGCCCTGACTCTTGGAGAGAAGAAGGTTCACAAAGAATGAGGTGTTCGAGTCCTCGGGAAGAAAGGCCAGATTGCCCCCCTCCTCGTCCAGGCAGAAGACCCTCTTGCTTCTGAGTACGATGGCAGAACGTTTGAGTTCTCTGTGAAGAACAGTTCCGCCGGCATCGAGAAAGCGGTACTCGGGGCTGTAGAGGGGCCTGTCGTCGTGAAGGAGTTCCTGAAAGTGGAAGCCCGTCTGAAGGCTGGCGGCCCTGTGTATGGATATAGGGATGCGGGCCGAGGTAAAGAGCTCTTCCTGGGCGGCCACCTCTTCAAGACACTCCTCCAGAGGAAGGGAACCTCCCTCCTCTATGGTTCCGCCGTCAGTAAGGCGGTCCAGCAGGAGCTGCTGACTCTCTGACAGAGGCGAAACGGGACGGGATGCCTTATAACGAAGGATACCGCCGCTTCTCATCCCCTCCCTCAGGCGCAGCAGGGCCGGGCGGACATGGATGCCGGACTCGCCGTTTCCGGTGAGGGTAAAGACCAGATCGTACCGGGGGTCCTCCTTCTGTATATGCATCTCCTCTTCCGAGAGGCCCTGGAAGAGGGGGATGTCTTCGGTTTCAGCGGCAGGTGACAGGGTAGCGGCAGCGGCAGCGGCTGCGGGTGCTGCCGGTGCTGCCGGTGCTGTAGATTCGACTGGTGCTGTAGATTCGACTGGTGCTGTAGATTCGACTGGTGCTGCAGGTTCG
>DHQL01000021.1:29251-68561 GCA_002408085.1 Spirochaeta sp. UBA5339 | reverse complement strand
TTCGACTGGTGCTGCAGGTTCGGCTGATGCTGAGGGCTCGGCGGGACTGGCCGGGCCGGGCTCTTCAATATCATCGACCAACTCAATGATCTCCAGAGTTGCTGTCGCAGAGGCCGGTTCAGCACCGCCCTCTGGGGTGTCAGCCCCTGCAGCCGGAACCTCTATACCCGAAGATTCCGCCTGCAGGTCCAGTACAATAACCTCTTCCCTCTCTGCCTCCGATGCAGCCGGTTTATAATCCTGACGGGGTTCCTCCCTGGATGGTCCCTCTCCTAAAGGCTTATTTTTCTGCTGTTTTTTTGCTTTTTGGGTCTGCGCCGCCGGTTTGGAAGGGACGGGGGCATGATCAAAGGCAAAAAGGTCCCCTTCCAGCAGATGATCTCCCGGGTCCGGGGCCTCCATGGCTGGAGATGCATTCAGAGAGGGCAGTTTGTGAATCCAGTGCCCCTCGGGCAGTCCTTCATCAGAGGCCTTCAGAATCAGGGAGGCCAGATGAACACAGGGTTTATCGGCTCCGCACTCGCAGGTCCAGAAAAATCTCTCCTCCCGGCAGTGGAGCTCTACACCGAAGGGCATGGGCTGATCACCCAGCACAAAGACCCTTAGACTGTAGTCTTCGGTCTTGAGGTTGTAGACGCGGTTCTCCTTCTTCAGCCCCCTTGCCTCGGGGAGAATTTCCGGGTTGAAATGTTCGTTAAAGTCTGGAGCGAGTATTTTCAATAATGTCCTCTATTAAATGGGGCGGGAATCATGAACATGACGTATTACTATAGCAGAGAAGAACGTCCTGAGGAAGAGCTGCTGCACGGAGGGCATTCTACCCCGGGAGAAAATCTTTTGTCATGGAAAAACAGCCGATCCTCTCATTGACGGCAGCTTCTGAGAGGGATTATACTATACATATGAATAGTTACCCAATACCGGGCAGCCCTTTTACGGAAGCGCCCCGGTTCCTGAAAACCCCTGAACACTGCGCCGAGGGAGTTCCCTCTTACGGCGACCTTATAAAGGCGGGCTTCCCCTCCCCCGCCGCAGACTACCGCGAAGAGGTCCTTGATTTCAACAGCTATCTGGTAAAAAACTCCGCCGCAACCTTTACCGTCCGGGTGGAGGGAGACTCCATGGAGGGTGAGGGCATCCGCAGCGGCGACCTTCTGATCGTGGACCGGAGCATCCCCCCCCGGGACAATACGATTGTGGTGGCCGTCCTCTACGGGGAGTTCACCGTCAAACGCCTGGTCCGCCGGGAGGGCCGTCTCTGGCTCTGTCCGGGCAACCCCTCCTACGACCCGGTGCGTATCGAACTGGATATGGAGTTTCAGGTCTGGGGTGTGGTGACCCATGTGATCCACTCCTTCCTCCCGGGGCAGAAGGGATGAAGACAATGACCGCCCTGGTGGACTGCAACAGCTTCTACGCCTCCTGCGAACGGGTCTTCCGCCCGGATCTGCAGAAGAAGCCCGTGGTGGTTCTGTCCAACAACGACGGCTGTCTTGTTGCCATGAGCAAAGAGGCCAGGGACCTGAACCTTCCCCGGGGAGTCCCCCTTTTCAAGGTGGAGAAGCAGCTTGAGGCCGCCGGGGCGGCGGTATTCTCATCCAACTACACCCTCTACGACGACCTCTCCCGCCGGGTGATGAATGTCCTTGAGGGCTTTACCCCTCAGCTGGAGGTCTACTCCATCGACGAGGCCTTCCTCATCCTCCAGGGCAGCCGGGAACAGCTGATAGACCAGTGTCTCCGTATAAGGAAGAGGCTCCAGGAGTGGGTGGGCATTCCCGTCTCCATCGGCATAGCCCCCACCAAGACTCTGGCCAAGATCGCCGGGAAGATCGCCAAAAACCGGCCCGACGGGGTCTATATGCCCCCGGACGGTCAGTGGGCTTCCATCCTGGAAAAGACAGATGTAAGAGAAATATGGGGAGTCGGAAGGCAGTACGCCCGGAAACTCCACGGCCTGGGCATACACAGCGCCGCCGATCTGATGGACCAGGAGGAGAGCCGGATAAAAAAGGATATGACCCTGGTGGGACTGAAGACCCTCTGGGAACTCAAGGGCAGACCCAGCTTCACCCTGGAGGAGAGCCCTCCCCCCAAACAGGGTATTATCACATCCCGAAGCTTCTCCTTTCCCGTAACAGAGAAGGAGGATATTCTGGAAGCGGGCTCCGACTACGCCTCAGGGGCGGCGGAAAAACTCCGCTCCCAGGGCTCCGCCTGCCGGGTGATCCATACCTCCATTATGACCAATCCCTTCCGGGAGGGAGACCGCCAGTACGCCCGGGGCATGACAAAGGAACTCAGCTTTCCGGTCAACTACCCCCCCGCCATTGTGGCCATAGTCCGCCGGCAGCTGGAGGAGCTCTACCGCCCGGGCTACCGGTACAAGAAGATCTCCGTATTCCTGAGCGAGATAGAGGATGCCGGAAAGGAGCAGCTTGACCTGTTTCATCAGAAGGACAGCCGCAGGGAGTCGGTGATGAAGGCGGTGGAGGAGATCAACAGCCGCTACGGGCGGCAGACCCTCCACTGCAAGCCCCTGCGCCTGGACAGCCGCTGGCAGATGAAACGGGAGTATCTCTCACCCTGTTATACCACCAAATGGGCGGACCTGCCCCGAATTCGCTTGGGAGCCCCCCTGGGACGGCCCGAAAGGCCTGAAAAATGACCCATCTTCACTCTTTTCTTGTTTACTATTCAGACAATGGCCACGGATGGTTCACATAATTCACAAATAGGACCTTTATATTCTGTAACATAAACTGATCAGGGTTGTTATTAAGGTAATGAACCTAACAAACAGGGTTGGTTAAGATTTTTTCATTTTACTTTCTCCATTTCAGAAGCCGTTACGTTGTGACGGCTTCTGTTTTTTATAATCGAAAGTAAATCAGGTTCTGTCGGAACTGAAGCAGAGAGAACGGATCTTGTTCAGAAGGAACTCATCGTAGATCGGTTTTCTGAGCACATCGCTGATTCCGGCGCTCTGAAAATCTTCCTCAAGCTCCCCTTCTCCGTGGGCGGTAATCACAAGTATGGGAATATCCTCATCCAGGGCTCTGATCCTGCGGGATGCCTGAATCCCGTCGACACCGGGCATGCTCACATCCATAAGCACAATCTGATAACTGTTTTTCTTGAACAGCTCAAGAGCCTCAAGGCCGTCGCAGGCCTCATCGACACGCCAGTTCTGCCTCTTAAGCAGGGTGGTCAGGTAGAGCCGGCCGATATCGTCATCCTCGGCCAGTAGTATAGAGAGTTCATCCTGTCCGGAATCAGTTAATGTCAGGGAATCTCCGCAGGAGCTGCCCTGGCTTCCTGCCCCAGCGTCTGAAGGGGATTTCTGAAAGTCATTGATCAGGGTGACGCTCTTCTCTGCCGAAAGGAGCATATACTCAAGAAGTTCCTTCTGTTCCTGATCCAGCTCAGTATCCTTTAAGAGACTGCCCATACAGATCACCCCGTTCAGGGCGGACCGGATATCATGGAAGGGGCTTCCCGCCATCAGTGCGCATCCTGAAGGGAATCAATCATTTTAAAAAAAGAGGAGAATCCGATCTGATCGAAAACCTTCCGAACCTTCCCTTTCATCTTCAACAGATAAAAAGGGCTCTCCTTGAGTTCAGCCTGAACCCTGATGGTTGTAAAGCTCCCAAGACCGCTGGAAGAGATATACTGAAGGTTTTCCAGATCCAGTATTACAGGATTCTTTTTCCATTCACCGTTAAAAAAATCGACAACCGCTTCGGCAAATTCAATGGAGTTGCTGTGATCCAGATACCCTTTCAGGGAAATAACCGCTGCCGAGGGATCAAAGCTCTCATCCAGCGAGCATATCAAATGCAGGTTCTCCTGTGACTCACTGAACTCTTCCAATGGTGTAAAGTCAATCATTATTCTACTTGTCCTCCTGAGATGCAGAAAAAAGAACAACCCTGTTCATTTCAAAATAATAGCACAAAAAAAGGGAGTTTCGCAAATAAGAGAGGGAAAGAACGGGGTTCCGGATGGAGCCTGCCGCACAATGGGATTGGAGGGGTGCCCAGGCAGCCCGCCTGTTGGCGGGCCGGAGCGATAGCGGAGCCCTGAAAAGCCCGGTCCTGCGGTCAGCAGGATGTGCCCGGACATTGGGACTCATAATACAGATATCAGCTGTTTTGAGTTTTAGGCAGCTTGATCTTGGTGTAGAGGAAGCGCTTGATCTTCAGGGAGGGAGTCTTTTCAAAGGGCTCCACCTGCTCGATCATCTTGCCCAGACGACTCAAGGCGGTCAGACTGTTGTTGGCTGTCTGACGGATCTTCTCGAGCATCTCTTCCTTGACCTTTGCCAGATCTTCGGGCTTAGCCTTGATCCCGGCAATAAACTCGTCTAGCTTGTCGTGGTTGAAGTGAACAAGGGCTACCAGAGTATTTCCGATTCTTGTAACCAGGGCGTCCTGCACATAGGGGTCCCTGCTGATAACAGCCTCGATCTCCTCGGGGTAGATGTTCTCACCGTTGGGGCCGAGTATCATGTTCTTCAGTCTTCCCTTGATAAAGAGAATATTCTTCCTGTTCAGAAATCCCAGGTCTCCGGTCTTGAACCAGCCGTCCTCAGTAAAAACTTCGGCGGTCTTCTCTTCATCTTTGTAGTATCCCTTCATGATATTGGGTCCCTTGGCCTGGATCTCTCCGTGCCCTGTTTCGGGATTAACATCGGCAATTCTCAGGGACACATCCTCGAAGGCGGGTCCAATGGCTCTAAAGACAGAGCGGCAGGGTGAGTCGCCGGCAAGACAGGGGGCTGTTTCGGTCAATCCGTAACCTACTGAGTAGGGAAACTTCGCGTCCCGGAGGAACTTTTCCACATCCGGAGCCAGAGGAGCTCCGCCGATTCCGAAGAAGTGGAGCTCACCGCCAAAGAGTTTCTTCAGCTTCTTGCCTGCAACCAGACGGTTTAAAAGAAACTGTGTGGGACGGAATGCATAGAGGGCTCTGAGCACAGGGCTGCCTGCAAACTTGGGGGCGATGCTGGAGCGGTAGATCTTCTCCATCAGGATGGGAACGGTCAGCATCAGCTGAGGTTTCACCACAGAGAGGGCCTTCAGCATCACTCTTGGTGTGGGAGCTCCCTCTAGGTAGTTGATGCCGCATCCGGCCTGCATGGGGAGAATCAGTCCCAGGGAGCACTCGTAGGAGTGGGCCAGGGGCAGAACAGAGAGGAAACGCTCTCCGGGGAGGGCTTCACCGATATTCACACCGATCCGGGCGTTGTGAGTGATATTCCTGTGGGTCAGCATTACACCCTTGGAGTTTCCTGTGGTTCCGGAGGTGTAGAGGATGGCTGCCAGATCGTCTTCCTCGCAGGAAGTAAGCTGATCCACCGCTTCACCGGCCAGGATATCTCCTGTCTCATTAAAGCTCACATTTTCATCTTCAGTTACAACGGTTCCTGTTTTGAATCCGTCCCTGAGGAGGGCCAGCTTTCCGGCCTTTGCCAGAGAACAGTCGGCCAGACGGGCCAGGACTTTTTCCGATGCAAAGAGGTAGACAGAGTCTGAGTGATCAAGGATGTTGACCATCTGCACGCCGGAGAAGTCGGCCATTACGGGAACCGCAACGGCTCCCATTGTAGTAAGAGCCAGGTAGATCTGTCCCCACTCGGGACGGCTCTCGCTGATAAGGGCGACCTTGTCACCGAAGGTCACACCCTCTGATTTCAGAAAGGTCTGTATTTTTTTGATATTTTCTGCAACTTCTGCATAGGTTTCAGATTTCTTTCCGGCGTATCCCAGAAAGTCCAGGTCTCCATAGGCATCTCTGCTTTTGGACCAGGCGTCACTCAGAGTGAATCGTTCCAGTTCGTACTTCATCTTTTCAACTCCATAATGTTTGTTTTTACATCTATCATATTTATCAGTCCGGTACACCGGAGGGGTTTTTAATTACAACTTCACCTATAATGTACGAAATAACTTCAGACGTCAAAGGTTTTTCTATAATAATCTATGTTCGTTATATGGAGAATGGTGAAGATACACTATTGGGGTAGGGAATAGATACCAGAGGGATATCCGGGACCATTGCCAGATCGGCAGTGACGGCCCCGGAATACATGGCAGATGCCGGATCAGCTGGCTTCGATAATCCTGTCGGCCCACTCCACCGCATCCCGGCGGTGGGAGATGATAAGGACTGTTTTATCAGAAAAGGCGCTCTTGATGGTCTGGAGAATCTCCATCTCGTTCCTGTTGTCCAGGTGACTTGTGGGTTCATCCAGAAGTATCAGGTCGGCATCCTTCAGCAGAGCCCTGGCAATGGAGAGCCGCTGACGTTCTCCGGAGGAGAAGTTTTCACCCAGCTCACCCACAGGGGTATCATAGCCTGCGGGAAGGGAGCTGATCAGATCGTGAATATTGGCCATCTTTGCAGCCTCCACAATCTCGTCCATGGAAGCTCCCTCCTTACCAAGACCGATATTCCAGGCCACAGACTCATTAAAGAGAAAGGTATCCTGACTCACTACGGCGCAGAGATCTCTCAGGAGGCTTAAGGGAATGTCCTGCACAGGGATTCCGTTGATCAGAATCTCCCCCCCAGAGGGGTTGTAGTATCTCTGAAGAAGACGGAAGAGGGTCGATTTTCCGGCGCCGCTCTCCCCTGCCAGGGCCAGGGTCTCCCCACGGTTCAGGGTCATGTTGAATGCGTCCAGAATCTGCTTTTCAGTACCGGGATAGGTGAAATTGATATTTTTTATTTCCAGGGAGCGAAAGGAGCCGGCAGGCAGATCGTCCGTGCCGTTATCCTTAACCGAGGGCTCCTCATCGAGCAGTGCTTCAAGACGTTCCCCGGAAGCCAGGGTCTGAATCAGGTCCAGAGAGAGATTGGAGAGGGCCAGAAGGGGTCCGAAACTGGAGAAGGCGGTGACCACGGCCACAACCACCCCCTGTGCACTTAACTCTCCCTTCTGCATCAGTGTTACTGACAGTCCCAGAACAGAGATAATGGAGAGGATAATCAGGGTCTCTGTAATACCTCCAACAGCGGCTTCCTTCTTTCTAAGGGACTCAGTCTTGGCAGCCAGCTCCCTGCTCCTCTTTTCAACACCCTCGCGCATGGCCTTTTGCTGTCCCAGAAGGATAATGTCACGGATACCCAGTATACGGTCCAGGAAGAAGGCGTTTGTATCAGAGAGGAGGTTTCTGTACTCCTGCCCGGTCCCCTTACCGATGCGGTAGTTGATCATGGGAACCACGACTCCCACCATCACAAAGAAGACCAGCATCACCGGTACAAGGAGGGGGTGGAGAGTTCCGTAGAAGATAAGAACCGTAACGGAGCAGAAGAAGGCGATCAGCACAGGAGCCACTGTATGGGCGAAGAACACCTCGATCAGCTCTATGTCCCCCATAATCAGGGAGACCAGGTCTCCCGAGCGCTTTTCATTCAGCCTGCCGGGACCCAGCTCCCTGAGCTTATCAAAGATTCTGCTCCTCAGATCCGCCAGAAGACGGAAGGCCACATCGTGACCGGTGATCTGCTCAATATAGCGCAGAATTCCCCTGAGGGCTCCGGAGGCTCCGAATAGAATCCACAGGGCGGTTCTGCTTCCCTCTGCACTCTGGAAGGGTGCTCCCAGATAGGAGACCGCCAGAAGGGCTGCGGATACGGTGAGAAAGATTCCCGCCAGGTTCCCTATGATTCCCATGATAACGGTTACCGAAAGGAGGCCGGAAAAGGGACGGGCTGTCCTTAACAGAAAGCGGACAGGGCTTTTTCTACTGTGCATACAGGGGCTCCTTGTTTTCCTTGTTCTCCTTATGGGGCTCAACTCTTCCCTCTCCCAGAATCATATGACGCCCTGGAAGCTGTTCGATCCAGGCGCTTTCATGGCAGATAATCAGAATTCCCCTGGTCTCGGCCATGGAGGAGACGGCATGCCCCAGAAGGATCTCGTTCTCCCGGTCCACATTGGAGCTGGCCTCGTCCAGAAGGATGTACTTTGTGTTCTGCAGGAAGGCCCGTGCCAGAACCAGTCTCTGCTTCTGTCCCCCTGAAAGGCGGTTGCCCCCCTCCCCTATATTCGTATCCAGACCATGGGGCTGATCTTCCACAAAAAGGTCAAGCCTGGCCATAGCCAGAGCTTCAAACATTTTTTTATCGCTGATCTTCGCATCTGATGCAGCGGCCATCAGTAGGTTCTCCCGGATGGTTCCCTGAAAAAGGGAGCTGATGTCGGAAACCAGGGCCACCTTTCTGCGCAGCTCCTCGGGTTCAATCTCTGAAAAGGGAGTCCCCTCCAGGGAGATCTTCCCCGTATCGGGATTGAGAAAACCGGTGCAGAGCTTACTGATGGTACTCTTCCCGGAACCCGATGGTCCCCGCAGAAAGAGGATCTCCCCTGGAGTCAGATTAAAGGAGATCTCCCTTAACAGGGGTTTGTCCTCACTGTATGAAAAGCTTACATTCTCAAAAGCCAGATCCTTTTCAGGAACTGCTTTGGTTTCACAGGACGCGGCGGCAGTCACTTCGCCTCTTGTCTGAACTGGTGCGTCCAGCAGGTCAAAGATCTTTTCCGCGGCGGCCACACCGGTCATCCCCGCATGAAAGAGAGAGCCCAGAAGACGCATGGGAAGGAAGAACTCGATACTCAGCAGGATGATAATAAGGGCGGCCTGCAGGCTGACTGTTCCAGCGGAATAGGCCCGGAGAACCAGAAACATACCTGCCGCGGCCCCGCCGAAGGCAATGGTATCCATAATAACGATGGAAAAGAGCTGGGTACCCAGGAGCTTCATGGTGGCTGTTCTGAAATCCCAGGAGATCTTCTTCAGCTTCTCTGAGCTCTCTTCATCTCTTTTATAGAGCATCAGGGTGGGCAGCCCCTTAAGTGACTCAAGGAAGTAGTTTCCAAGTCCCTCATAGGAGAGATGAAATTTCCTGACCCTTCCCCTTGTCTTTTTCATCAGCATGATGATGGACACGGGAATAAGGGGTACAAGAATCAGGAACACCAGAGCCGAGGGCAGATAGACCGGGGCACAGACAACAAAGAGAGCTACCGGAGCCAGTAGGCTGTAAAAGAGCTGGGGCAGGTATCTGTCAAAGTAGACCTGCAGAGACTCGATACCCTCTACATTGTTGATCATGGCCGATGCGGTTCCCGAAGCCTTACTGTAGGAGGTTTCCAGATCAAGAAGCTTCACCAGCATTCTGTCACGGAGCTTTACCCTGACAGCAGAGGAGATCCGGGCACTGATCCGACCCTGAAAGATTCTCACCCCATATTTAAGAATGAGGATTCCTCCCAGAAGAGCCAGAGTCAGGGGCAGGGCTTCTGCTGCCGGAACATCTCCAGTCTGAATCCCAGTAACAAGAGCATTCAGAAAGGAGGCGATCACAAAAACCTGTGCCACAGAGAGGGCAAGAAGCACCAGCTGCAGCACAATCTTCATTACAATGGCTTTTGAAGAGTCGGAAACCAGGGAGAAAAGTCTTTTGTTAATAAGCATCGGCGACCCTCCCGCCTGTGGAGTTTTCAGCAGAGGTGATTCCGTCGGCAGCGCTTTTGGCGGCAGCTTTTTCAGCGGCCTTCTCTTCGGGTGTGATGGTTCTGATCCTGAAAAAGAAATAGTAGTACTTGAAAGCCACAAGCAGAATCATTCCGATGGTCATGGGCAGGGCATTCACCAGAACCATGGGAACAAACATCATCACTGTAACGGGTATCAGGATGGACAGTTTTGTCTTCAGGGTCATGGAGCGGTTTTTCACAAAGCTGTCCAAATGCTTCCTGTAGAGTTTTGTCCCGATAAACCAGGTATGAAATCGCTGTGAACCCTTTGCAAAAAAGAAGGCAGTGAGCAGATAAAAGGGGGTAGTCGGCAGAATCGGCAGTATAATCCCAACCGTACCAAGGCCGAAGCACAGAAAGCCGAGGGCTATGTAAACGGTATTGATCAGTTTCATAAAGTCTCCTTGTAGCGGCTTGAATCCGCATAATTAGGCATGCGTAATATTTTTTAACAATACTTATCTTATACTAATTGACTATCTATGTTAATACGAATAAACTCAAATACGAACAAAGTTCACATAAATTAACAAACATATCAATATTCAAGAATTGATCTAAAAAAGGACATCAAGAAACATGCGTATTCTGACTGCAGCGCTGATCACCGCAGTTCTCTTTACAAACACAGCATTTGCCGACTCCTCCAACGAACAGAGGATCGTTGTTACAGGCTCAAAATTCGTACAGGACGAAGATGAAGCCGTTGAAAACGTGGAAGTGGTTGATTCTGAGGAGATCGAACGCTCGGGGGCCCAGAACCTCTCGGAGGCCCTGGAACACATCCCTGGCATACAGGTTTCCGGTCACAACACCGATACCATATCCCTTCAGGGATTCGACGGCGACTATGTAAAAATCCTTATCGACGGCATAGAAGTCGCCGGTGATATTGGTGGCGCCACCGCCACATCCCAGATCCCCGTCAACGACATTAAGCAGATCGAGGTAATCCGCGGAGCCTCCTCCGCCCTCTACGGCTCTGATGCCATGGGCGGTGTTATCAACATCATCACAAAGAAGACCACAGCCGGTGAGCCCAAGGCATCCTACGAGCTGGGACAGGAAGTGGGGACCAACCTCAGAACAGTAACGACAGGAAGCTTCCGCTATGCCACTCCGACATTCGGGCTGGGGATTTCCGGGGGCTTTGATTATGATGACGGGCTTGTCAGAGAGATTTTCACAACACAAGCCGGAAGAATTGATCACTACTATGTGCCGATGAACCGTCTTGGAAACCTGAGAGCTACTGCAGATTGGTTTGGTGAGAATGGCGAAATTGGTCTTTTTGCATCCTTTGTTGACTCAAAAACAGAGTTTAACCCAGATCGTTATGACCTGATGGAATATTCCACAATGAAGCTTGACGGTGGAGTAAGAGGAAAAGCAAATCCTGGCGACCTTCTTTCATTAAGCGGATTTGCAACAGCCAAGTACAACAGTCTGGATATTATATCAACAGACTTAAGAGACAAGCTTTCAACAGATGAACAGACATACTATGCCGATGGAGAAGCTGAATTTTCCGCAGAATATCTTGCCGGTTACAGTCACACCCTTTTGGCAGGAGTCAACACCAAATACCAGACAATTCAGGGTGACTCTTTCGAAGGCCTGAAACATCAGGCCCAGTTCAGCCTCTTTGCCCAGGACAACTGGAATGTGGGAGGTATGGATGAGCTGAGAATTGTTGCCGGTTTCAGACTCGACTATGCCCCGGCCCTGGGAGAAATGTCAGATCCCCTGATTCAGGCTACTCCCAAATTGAGCATCCGCTGGGATGCGACTCCCGAGACCATCATCCGGTCTTCCTATGGGATGGGTTATAAACTGCCTTCTCTAAAGCAGAAATACTGGACCTTCAATCATGGTTATGGTGGTGCAGGTGATGGAAATTTTATATTGGTAGGAAACCCTGATCTGGAACCGGAAAAGTCTCATGGTGTAAATCTCTCGGTAGAACAGAAGATTGCATCTGACTGGACAGTCTCTGCTGCCGGATATTTCAACCATATTAGAGACCTTATTGACTCAGTAGAGATTGATCCTGTAGACGGTCAGAACAGACGGACCTATGTGAATATCAACAAAGCACTGACCTATGGTGGAGATATCAGTATCGGATACAGACCTGGGGACTTCAGCATAACAGGAGGCTACGCCTACACAGGAGCCAAACAGTGGATTGAAAATGAGGCAAAATATGAAGACCTTCCTTTTCGAGTACCCCACAAGCTGTCCCTTCAGACTGTCTACAGGGTGCCTGCCTGGGCAACCGAGTTTTCCATGTCAGGCAGCTGGAACTCACCGCAGTTGATTAATCAGGCAAATAACAGCTATACACCAGACCTTTTTATGCTGAATGCACGAATCAGCAAGGATTTTGGAGAGAATTTCTCCCTCTATCTGAGAGGAGACAACCTCTTGAATAATATCCATTTTATCAATGGAACTACTGGCGACAGCCAGACTGAATATTTTGAACTTTATGACGGATTCATCCTGACACTGGGTGGACGTCTGAGATTTTAGGAGTACAACAATGAGAAAAAAAGATTTTTCAAAACTGGGTCTTATTCTGATCCTGTCACTTTCTGCCCTGTTTCTGACATCCTGTGATGACGCCTTAAGTACTGGGGATGACACCGGTTCTGGTGATGAAATCAGTTGGGAAAAAGAAGACCTGTATGGTGAATGGTTTGGCTATATGTTGCCCAATATGGAACAGGGAGAAATCAGCCTGGAAATAGATCAGAATGAGTTCTTTCAGCACATTATTCCTCCTTTTAGTCAGCCGGGAACTGAAAGAAGGTACTTTGACATTCTCGAGATTAAAAGCGATACCGCCGGTATCAAGTTCTCTTTTACTTTGCAATTAACAAAAAAAGAAGTACCTAATGATGATGGATGGGACGACGTGACTGAAGATGTTGATGATTCTGAAAAAATAGTTACTGCTACTGCCACCTTTGAAAACGATAATGAGTTCGAGTATTCCTATCCGGGATACACCCCAATGATGATGGATAGACAGTAAGTTAAATCCTAATCAATCCCTCCAAAAAATCATATATTTTTTGGAGGGATAATATATATACCTCAGCAATAAACCCCAGTTCCCCCATTCCCCGCCGAAAGGTATTTACTATCTTTACCGTTCACCGTATAGTTTTCCAAAGTCATAATATTACTAGGAGAAAACCGTGAAAAAAGTCGGGATTATCGGATGGAGAGGAATGGTAGGATCAGTGCTGATGGACAGAATGATGTCCGAAGGCGATTTCACCAGAAAAACCATGGAGCCTACCCTCTTTTCCACATCCCAGGCCGGGCAGAAAGCCCCTGATTTCGGAAGAGAACTGCCTCCTCTGGCAGACGCCTTTGATATCGAACTGCTGAAAAGCCAGGACATTATTGTGACCTGTCAGGGCGGCTCATACACGGAAAAAATATACCCTGAACTCAAGAAAACCGGATGGAAGGGATACTGGATCGACGCCGCTTCCACACTGAGAATGAAGGACGACAGCATTATCGTTCTGGACCCCATCAACCGGGATGTGATCGACAAGGGCCTCGCCTCGGGCATTACCACCTATGTGGGCGGAAACTGTACCGTCAGCCTTATGCTGATGGCCATCGGCGGACTCTTTAAAGAGAACCTGGTAGAATGGATGACCTCCATGACCTACCAGGCCGCTTCCGGCGCCGGCGCCATGAACATGAAAGAGCTGATCTCCCAGATGGATGTTCTGGGTAAGACTGGTGAGGGAATGCTTGATCCCGCCAGCGCCATTCTGGAACTGGACAGGAAGATCACCGATACCCTCCGTGACGGAAGCTTCCCTACCGACCAGTTCGGCGCCCCCCTTGCGGGCAGTCTCATCCCCTGGATCGACAAGCCCATGGACAACGGCATGACCAAGGAAGAGTGGAAGGGCTTTGCCGAAACCAACAAGATACTGATGAACGATCCCGCGGTTCCCATCGACGGACTCTGCGTAAGAATCGGTTCCATGAGATGTCACAGTCAGGCTCTGACCATCAAGCTGAACAAAGACCTGCCCCTGGATGAGATTGAAGAGATCATCAAGGGAAGCTCCGACTGGACCAAGTTTGTTCCCAACACCAAGGAAGCCTCTCTGACGGACCTGACTCCCGCTGCCGTTTCAGGGGGACTCACAGTTCCCGTGGGAAGAGTGAGAAAGCTGAATATGGGACCCGAGTACATCACAGCCTTTACCGTTGGCGACCAGCTCCTGTGGGGTGCGGCAGAACCAGTAAGACGGATGCTGAACATTACTCTGGACCATCTGGAAGGCTGATACCGGCCCTCCTTTGTAAGAACTCTTTTATATTTTTCTAAAGACAAGCAAGCCCGCCGAATCAGGGGTAATCCCATAATCCGGCGGGCCATTTTATTACCGACTGGAAAGCAGATCTTAATCGGAGAATCCGGTTCAGAGAGTCTGTTCTACCATTTGGCCATATCCAGCTCTTTCTCTCCCTTGGAAACCAGAACGGTTCCCACCATATCTCCTGTAACATTGGTAATGGTGCGTCCCATATCCAGAAGGGCGTCGATACCCAGGATCATGGCATAGGCGGCAGCCACGGCGGAGCCCGCTTCAATGGTGATTCCGATGGAGTTGAGGACCATCAGCAGCATAATCGCTCCGGCACCGGGAATACCAGCAGAGCCGATGGAGGCCAGAACGGCTGTGAGAATAATGGTCATCTGCTGTACCAGTGTCATCTCCATGCCCACAGCATTGGTGATAAACAGGGCGCATACACCCATATAGATGGCGGTTCCGTCCATATTGATGGTGGCTCCCAGGGGAAGAGTAAAGGATGAGATCTTTTTGGGAACTCCCAGGTTCTCATTAACATTCCTCATGGTCACAGGGAGAGAGCCGCTTGAACTTCTTGTAACAAAGGCAGTGATCATCGCCTCTCTGGCACCGCCGAAGAACTTGAGATAGCTGAGCTTGTTGATGATAAGGAAGACTCCGTAAACCGCGGCGATCTGCAGGATAAATCCGGCATAGGCTGTCAGGGTCACAAGACCGAGGGAGCCGAAAGCCCTGGCCCCCTGCTGTCCGAATACGACGGCGATCAGGGCAAATACACCGATGGGAGCGTATTCCAGAATCCAGCGGACGATAACATACATCACCTCTGCAGCTCCCTCAAAGAGGTTAAACAGGGCCGTTCCCCCCCGAACCAGTCTCTCATCATCGGAATTCTTGATTGTGCTGATTCCGATTCCGAATACAAGGGCAAAAAAGATTATGGGAAGCACCTGTCCCTGAGAGAGGGCTCCGAAGGGGTTTGTGGGGATAATGGCGATCAGGGTCTCCATAAACTTCGGCTGGGTCAGGGCTCTTCCCGCAGTATCGGCGGAGACGGCAAGTTCCAGTCCCGCGCCGGGACGGAAAATATTACCCACGACCAGACCGATGGTAACGGCCAGGGCGGAAGTCAGCATATAGTAGATAAATATTCTGAGTCCGATCTTTCCAAGTTCTCTCGGCATTATACTGGCAGCACCCACAACAAGGGAGGTCAGAACCAGGGGCATAACGATCATCTTCAAAAGATTGACCAGGATGCTCCCCAAAGGCTGAACCACGGTAATAGACGGGCCGACGATAATTCCCAGCAGGGCCCCGAGAAACAGACCGATAAGAATCCTTAACAGCAGATTCGTCTTGAAATACCAGGAGAAGAGTCCTTTCTTTTTTGTAGAGTCAGTCATTGAATATCCTCCATCTTAACATTTATACGGATCACTCCCTTCTCTCTGGAGGAGGGACGTCTTTTCCATAATAGATTTAAAAGATGAGGATACAAGTTAAGATTTCTTAATCTAAAACCTTTCCTGTTCAGGGATTACCATTTTATTTGAAAGAGATGAAAGAATCAGGAAAAAAGAAAAACAAGAGACTCCGCCAGCTCTTCCATCCACCGGACATCTGCTTTATCAAAACGTCCGGGACTGGGACTGTCGATATCAAGAACAGCTGCGACATCCTGCCCTCCGGATTGCGGAAGGATAATTGGAACAACCAGCTCAGAGCGGCTGGCACTGTCGCAGGCGATATGACCGGGAAAAGAGAGTACATCATCTACCGCAAGGGATGTCTTCTCCGAAAAGGCCCTGCCGCAGACTCCCCGTCCCGGAGGAATCCGGGTACAGGCGGGAAGCCCCTGAAAGGGTCCCAGAACCAGAAGGTTCAGCTCCCTGTCGTAGAGGTAGAACCCTACCCAGTTAATGCCATCCAGATACCAGTTGAGAAGAGCCGCGGCATTGGAGAGCCCCGAATAGAGGCGGTCCTCACCGGCCAGGAGGTGGCCCATTGCTTCTATCAGCTTCGGGTAGTCCTCCTCCCTGTTCCCGGATTTTACAAAGGGTTCAAACAAGACTTCTAATCCTCGTAGATGAAGCTGTCGAAGTAGAAGATCAGCCTGCCCTCAAGATCTGTCTGTGCGGTAATCTCACTGACCAGTTTATTTCCCTTCCTGGTAGGCAGACTCAATACCGCCCTGTACTCTCCGGCATCACCGCTTCCCAGACTGAGGGCCCCCTCATTTCTGTCGGCATTGGCTCCCCTCATGGGAATATCAAGGGTGTTGTCATAGAGCCAGGAGCTGCTACCCTTCTCCCCTATCTGCAGAATGGCGGCACCTGTCAGTTTATCACTGTTGTTCCATCCTTTCACAGACGAGGGATTGATGGAGTGCCAGCCGTAGCTGACAGACAGGTTTACCCTGGTAGAGACGCTTACAGCGGGCTCTGAAGCCACCGGAGCGGTAGTCGTAGCTGCAGCGGCTGTGGAGCTGCTTGAGGTACTGGAGCTGGGAGAAGCAAAAGAGCTGTTTGATGCACTTGAAGAAGATGCAGTGCTCGAGGAATCAGAGGTCTGGCTGCTTTGAACTGCCTGACTCTCCTCAACTTCCGATGTCTGAGAGGGAACTACAGCAGCGGCAGTTCCGGGCTCAACCTCGGGGAGCTGAACAGGAGGAACATAGGCTCCCGCCTGAGCCAGGATCTCACGTATCTGATCGCCGTAGCGTTTGTTATTGAAACTCAGGTCATAGGGTCTCTCGCCCTTTCCGTTTGTGGGATCTACATAGACACCCGCTGTCAGCAGAAGGCGTACGGTGTCGGGGACACCGGAGGAGGCAGCGTAATGAAGTGCTGTATTGCCTTTATTGTCGGTACTGTGAATGGAGGCCCCGGCAATCAGAAGTTTACGGACCGGTTCTGCAGAGCTTCCCTTTGATGCATGGAGCAGGGCTGTCAGTCCTGAAGAGTCCCTGAGGTCCACCTCTGCCCCTGCCTGAAGAAGAAGGGAGAGGGAGTCGTTATAGCTTTTTTTAGCCGCAATGATCAGGGCGGTATCCCGTGAGTTGTTTCTTGTATCAACAGGAACAGAGCGGGTCAGAAGGGCGCTGACCACAGACTGATCGGCCACTCCCGCAACTAGCAGAGTGTTTCCGTCGGAATCCCGGACTCCCGGATTAAGGCTGTACTGGAACATCAGACCCAGAATCTCAAGAGCTCCGGTTTCAACGGACTTAAAGGCTATAGTCTCACCCTGAGAGCTGTTTCCCTCGGGCCTTGCCCCCGCATCCATCAGAACCTGAGCAACCGAATCGATCCCCGTACCGGCAGAGGCGCTGTTGTAAAGGGATCGCATCAGAGCAGACCAGCCCTGACTGTCCCGGCTGTCCCAGTCGGCACCAAGGGAGAGGAGATAACGGACCACCTCAACCTTATTGGCCGCAGCGGCGGTATAGAGAAGAGTCACCCCCTTGCTCGAAAGTTTCTCCAGTTCAAATCCCTTGCCCAGAATCAGCTTCAGAACATCCAGGTTCCCTGCAGCGGCTGCGGTAAAGGTAATCGTACTTACATTGGATGATGAGACATCCAGGGCAGCTCCCTGATCCATCAGATAGGTGGAGGTCTGATTGACACCCGATGACCTCTGGGCATCCTTGCTGAGACTTGTTGTCAGGGCTGACCAGCCGTTGTTGTTTTTTGCATTCAGAGAAGCCCCTTTTTCCAGAAGCATGGAGACCATACTTCTGTTCTGGGATGATGCCGCCAGAATCAGCGAAGTATCTCCCGAAGAGAGGATCAGGCCGATATCGGCACCCCGGTCCAGAAGAAGCCGGGCTGAGGAGACATTGCCGGGAATAACCGCATAGATCAGAGCGGTCCGGCCGTTGTTATCCTTCTGCCCGATTCTGGCGCCGTTATCCAGGAGGAAGGCGATGGCCTCATCCTGCCCCTCTTCGGCGGCGTACATAAGGAGGGTAGTCCCTCCCCTTTCGGGCTCGTTGACATCGCCCCCGCTGTTTATATACTCCCGCAGAGCATTGATGTCTCCGCTTTTTGCAGCTTTCACCTGAGCACTGGCACAGCCGCTGAGTAGAACCGCCAGCACAAGGGCCGCCGGAAAAAGTATTCTCTTTAAAGTCATATTCTTCTCCTGTTCTATAAATTGTAAGACAGTTCAATGAAGAATACCCGCAGAAAAGCCGCCGGGATCAGTTGTTGGAACGGGTATTGTAGGCCCGTCTTGCCAGCACCGAAGCACCTACCAGATTGGCATTCAGGTTTTTATCATCCAGTATGGAGGGCCTCAGATAACTCATAATCCCCATCTTCCCCAGAACCCTCTGGCAGGAGGGGCCGAAATAGGGAAGAGCATAACTGGGCTTCCCCCCCAGGAAGACCGGGAGATCACTGCGCAGACCGTCTCCGACAGCGGACTTGAACATACACCGCGCCGCCTCTGCCAGGATCTTTCCATAGAGCCGGTCGGTATTGATCGCCGACTCCACCCTCATATTGGAGAGCTTGCTGATATGCTGCCCGGCGATGCTGGGATCGTTTATCTGCTTCAGCTCATGGATATCCAGAAAGCGCTCATAGAAGGTATCGTCTCCTACGATGGCCCGGAAGAGGCGGCACCGCCCGGGTCCAGACAGGATAACCTCGGCCCGGAGACTGTCAGAATCACCCCCGGGTCCCAGAAGAACCGATTCGGAGAGGTCCGGATCGTCCGCCAGATACTGTTCAAAGAGCTCAAAGGAGGCTCCCACCTCAAGGAATAGAAGCCGGAGTCTGTGTTTTGACAGAGGAATGGCATATCCCGGTTCGTTTGTATAATGAAGAGAGCCGTCCCTGCCGTCCCAGTCGTGGGCTGGATGCATCACTTTGCCGTCTTCGCTGATCCAGGCACCGCCCCAGCCGCCGCCGAAGACCCAGTAGAGAAGCTCCATCCTTAAGATGGACCACTCGGCGAGGGCTCCTGTATTGGCATCGTTATCGATGGCAGCGGGAAGATCAAAAGCCTCTTCCATGGCCTTTCTCAGATTAAAGCCGTTATACCGGGCACAGTTGGCAAAGAGCTGGAATCCGCCGTCGGAGTTGAGGATTCCCGCCGAAGCGATTCCTATGGATAGGATCTTTCCATGGGCCGGAAGAGATTCCCTTATCCTGGACGCCAGAACAGAGGCAAAGTCCTCAAAATCAAGCCTGTACTCCTCAATTCCAAGGAGCGTCTCAGAAACCAGTTCACCTTCGGGAGTGAAAAACCCTATCTTGGCACCCTGTCCGGCGCCGATATCCAATGCGGTAAAATACTTGTCTGCCATCCGGCCATTATAGCGCCCACTCCTCCATAGGGAAATAGACAATTTTACTATCTTGGGCTACACTGGCTTCTAACTTAAGTATAACTCCCCTTTTATGAGGTCCAGTAATGAAAATTCAGAAAGGCAGACTGGCTCTGCTCCTTATTATATTGATGATATCCGCCACCTCCTGTTCCCGCAAACTGGGATACGGAGTGATTCTGTGGTCCGAAGAGGACGGTCTTAGCAACGGTATGGTCACCGAAGTTCTTGAAGAATCCCGAATCAGGAGTACCTACATCCTCCAGGTTAAAGATACAAAAGACCGTTATGAACTCCCCACATGGAGGGTCCGGTTTTTTGAAAGATCTGCCGATGCCGAAGAGTATGCCGAAGAGTACACCGAGTACAATCATATGTATGCCTACTCCAACAGTCAAGGACTCCCCATGAGAGGCGGCCCCAGCACATCCAATCAGAGAATCTACAAGCTCAGAGAGAACCAGGAAATCAAGGTTCTCGGACGGGGTGAAGAAGAAGAGGTCGGACGTTTTACAGGGCACTGGTACAACGTTCTTACCGATGACGGTGTGGAAGGCTACGTTTTCGATGCCATGCTCACCGTTTACAGCCTTAATGATCAGCAGGAAATGGTTGTCCAAAACCAGAGAGACACAAGCGATCCCCTTCTGGACGCCTTTTTCAGCACCTCCTGGCATCCTGACAACTACCAGGATATGATCCGAAAGCGCCAGATCGATTTGGGAACATTCCGGCCTGAATACGGTCTCTTTGCGGATCTTGAAAACATGACCATCACCCTGAGAACCTTCGACAAGGAACTGATTGAGACCTTCACAAGGGTGACCAGAATCGGAGCCAACCGCTACGATTTTGCAGGGACCAGTTTCCGGATCACAATAACCTCGGAAAGGTTTATCTCTGCCCAGTTCAAGTACGATGGAATGGAGGTCAGCCAGGCCTTTGTCAGACTCTCTGATGACGTGGAGAATATCGTTGCAAAGGAACGGGAGCGCCGGGATGCAATGCTCCAGGTCTTTATTGACAAGGGCCCGGAGATGTCCAGTAACGCCTACGGAACCATCCTATTTGAGAATGCCGGACGTTTTACATGGATTGATAAATCCTCACTGATCAGCCAGCAGGTTCTCTCGGTCAGCGCCGGTAACAGCGGTTTTGTCAGCTTCCGTAACTTTCCCGCTGAATCGATCCGCAGCAAATATGATGGTGTTGTAACCTTTAACTTTGAAAGCGGCGAGACAGCGGACTTCCTCTACACTATGAGAGACCGGGGAGTAAGCCTCCTCTACGTCAACAGCCGCTATATTGTGGAAAGGGTCGTCACCAGTGATCAGTTCTTCAGCCCCATTCAGATGTACTTTACCTTCCCTGAGAAGTCGGCCGTTGCAGAAGATGAGCTGACTCTGGAATCCCTCGCTGCCGAAGGATCTGAGGCGGCTGAAGCAGTTCCTGAAACCGGAGCCGTTTCCTCCGAAGAGTCCATGGCCGATGCCGCTGCCGAAGCAGCTCCCCTCTCCTCAGCCAATTCAAACATATCAGCTGAAGATCTGACACAGGGAGCCGGCTGAACCAGATGAGCGCCTTTGTCCAGCTGAGCGGAGTATCCCTTGCCTTCGGTGACAGGGATATTCTCAAAAACATACACCTTAACCTGTCAAACACATCCCGGGTTGCCCTTGCCGGGGCCAACGGAAGCGGCAAGACCACCTTTATGAAGGTGATCTGCGGGGAGATCGCAGCCGACACCGGTGAGCGCTCCCAGAGCCGGGATGCCCGGATCGGCTACCTTCCCCAGTCAGGACTCCGTTTTAAGGACCGCAGCCTCCGGAGCGAAGTGGAACAGGCCTACGACCATATCAGGGACCTTGAAAAAGAGGCCATGAATCTGGCCGAACGTATGGCTGAGGCGGGACTTAATGAGAAGACTCTGGAAAATCTTGCTGAGCGTCATCACGATATCCAGGAGAAGATTACCGCCAGCGGATACTACGAAAGAGAGGCGATGATCTACCGGGTTCTTCTGGGTCTGGGATTCCAGGCCGAAGACCTTGAGAGAGAGACCTCCACCTTCTCCGGCGGATGGCAGATGCGTATCGCCCTGGCCCGTATCCTTCTGGAAATGCCGGATATCCTCCTTCTGGACGAGCCAACCAACTACCTGGACCTGGAAGCAAGAGACTGGCTGGAGGAGTTTCTCCAGAAATTCCCCGGCGGTGTTCTGGTGGTCTCCCATGACCGCTACTTTCTGGACCAGGTGACAAAGGAGACAGCCGAGCTCTTTCAGGGTGCCCTCAAAATCTACAAGGGAAACTACTCCGCATATGAAGCCAGAAGGAAACTGGAGCTGGAACAGCTGGAGGCCGCCTGGAAACAGCAGCAGGAGGAGATCGCCCGGATTGAAGACTTTATCCGCCGCTTCCGCTACAAGGACAGCAAGGCCGCCCAGGTGCAGAGCCGGGTAAAGATGCTGGAGAAGATGGAGATTATCGAACTCCCCTCGTCCATGCGGAAGATGCACTTCCACTTCCCCCCTCCCCCCCACTCGGGACGGAAGGTTCTTACCCTGGAAAACATAAACAAGTCCTACGGCGACCACCATGTGCTGCAGGACGTAAATCTGGAGATAGCCAAGGGTGACCGCCTGAACCTGGCCGGTGTCAACGGTGCCGGTAAGTCGACCCTGATGCGTATCATAAGCGGCGAAGACAGCAGTTTCACCGGAAATCTGAAGCTTGGAACCGATGTAAAAATCGGCTACTTCAGCCAGGACCAGGAGCTGGTTCTGGACCCGAACAAGTCCGTTCTGGAGACACTGGAAGACGAAGCACCCACAGAGCTGATCCCTAAACTGAGGGGCATGTTGGGAGCCTTCCTCTTCTCCGATGATGATATTTACAAGAAGTGCGCCGTCTTAAGCGGTGGAGAGAAGAACCGCCTGGCCCTGCTGAAACTCCTTCTGGAACCCGTAAACCTGCTGGTAATGGATGAGCCCACAAACCACCTGGACCTGACATCCAAGGATGTTCTTCTGGACGCCCTGAAGGGCTACGACGGCACCCTTGTGTTTGTCTCCCACGATCGTTATTTTATCGAAGCCCTGGCGAAGTCGGTTATGGAGCTGACTCCCGGAAAGGCCGAGTACTTTGACGGGGACTACGCCTATTACAGATGGAAGAAGGAGAGCCGGGCCGCCGAGGCTGGAGAAGGGACCGGCGGCATAGCCGGGGCATCTGCAGGTAGTACAGATAATGCCTCCACAGCCGGACCTGACGATTCTACAGGCTCTGCCGGAAACTCCAGCGCCCCTGCGGGCAGCAAACTGAGCCGTGAGGAAGAGAAGAAGCTGAAGGCCGACATCCGCCGGCTCGAACGCCGGGAAGCCCAGCTCCTGGAGGAGCTTGATGAGTGTGAGACCTCTCTGGCAGAAGAGCAGGAGAAACTGGGAACTCCCGAGATCTACTCTGACCCCGACAAGGCAAAGGCCGTGGGCCAGAAGATCAGTGATCTGGAAGAGAAGCTGACAGAAC
The DNA here is from genome assembly GCA_002408085.1 of Spirochaeta sp. UBA5339. Lineage (GTDB taxonomy): Bacteria > Spirochaetota > Spirochaetia > DSM-2461 > DSM-2461 > Oceanispirochaeta. The sequence goes on along the minus strand of DHQL01000021.1, from coordinate 45,785 downwards.
TGACCGAAGCCTGGGAAGTGGCCGCCGAAGAACTGGCCGTTCTCACAGGATAGAATTGAAGGTTATAACAGCTAATACTTTCAATATTTTGACTGCACACGCATCGTGTGCTAAAATATACACATGAAAGCAAGGACAAATGTGAGTATTGACCGCAACCTTATGGAGTCGGCTAAAGAAGAGGGATTAGTACTATCCACCCTTCTTGAAGATGCAATCAGGGAAGAGCTAAAAAAGAAGGCCGAAGACCAGTGGCTTAAAGAGAATAGAGAGAGTATTTCTCGCTATAACAAGCGTATCGCTGCAGAAGGCGTATTCGGTGATGGTCTGAGAACCTTTTAATGGATCAGTTTGATATTTTTAAGCATGGACAGAACGGAGTCTCCTTCCTGATAAATCTTCAATCAAACCCGATGGATAGTCTGTCAACCAGATTTGTAGCACCCGTCAGACGGGAAAATGATTATCCCGGTCAAACAATATCACGTATTCATATTCCCATCGTTATCGACGGCACTAATTATATCATTTTCATATCTGAGCTTGCTGCAGTATCATCAAATCTATTAGGTGAGAAAGTGGGGAATGCAAAGGTTCTCCGACAGGAAATAATTGCAGCTGTCGATCTTCTGTTTACAGGATTCTAAAACGAACTCTTATCAGAAATGCTTATATAAATGAAAAAAATCCTGCTCAGCCGGATCTCCGGCGGCAGGATTTTTCTTAGACAGGCAGAAAGGATAACTGCCGGAAACATAATACCCGGCAGGCAGACTTATCAGCAGCGTCCCACAGGCTTGTACTGGAAAAGCTTCCGGACCTGCTCATCCTTGGCAAAGATATTTCTCAGGTCGAAGAGGAAGTCCCCCTTCATCAGCTTTCCGGCCCGTTCCAGATCCAGTCCGCGGAACTGGTTCCACTCGGTCATGATCACAAGGGCATCGGCATTTTTCAGAGCCTCATACTCATCGTGGCAGTAGGTCACCTGGTTCTCGATCTTCTCAAGGCGCCACTTGGACTCCTCAATACCCTGGGGACAGTAGGCCTTTATCTGGGCACCCTTGGCTGTCAGGCTCTCCAGAATAGTGAGGGCGGGGGCATCACGCATATCATCGGTGTCGGGCTTGAAGGAGAGTCCCAGTACCGCGATGGTCTTGTCCTCAACCTCTCCCATGGAATCGACAATCTTTTCGACCATCTTGTTTTTCTGTTTCTCATTGGCCTTGATGGCCGCCTCGATAACAAGGGTCTCTTCGCCGTGCTTCCGGGCAATGTCCGCAACAGCCTTGGTGTCCTTGGGAAAGCAGCTTCCGCCATATCCGGGTCCTGCATGGAGGAACTTGGGACTGATTCGTCCGTCCATTCCCATGGCCCGGGCCACTTCCTGCACGTTGGCTCCCACCTTCTCGGCAAGGAGGGCGATTTCATTAATAAAGGAGATCTTCACCGCCAAAAAGGCATTAGAGGCATATTTAATAAGCTCGGCTGTTTCAATTTCTGTAAAGATAAAAGGAGTCTGGTTGATATAGAGCACATTGTAGACCTTCTTCAGAAGATCCCTGGCTCTCTCTGAATCGGTTCCCAGAACAACTCTGTCCGGGCGCTGGCAGTCGTTTACCGCCTTACCCTCTCTCAGGAACTCGGGATTAGAGGCCACATCGAATTCGATATCCACATCCCGTGTATCCAGTTCCTTCTGAATGGTCTCTTTTACAAGGCGTGCTGTTCCCACGGGAACGGTGGATTTATCCACAACGACCTTGTAGCCGTTCAGGTACTCTCCGATGGATTTAGCCACTGCCAGCACATAGCGGAGATCCGCAGATCCATCATCGGCGGGAGGGGTTCCAACAGCAATAAAGATGGAATCTGCCGTTTCCACAGCCTGCTGCATATCGGAAGTAAAGGAGAGACGTCCGGCTTCCACATTCTTCTTCATCAGTTCTGCAAGTCCCGGCTCGTAAATGGGCACTTCCCCCGCCTTGAGCCGGTCAATCTTCTTCTGATCCACATCCATGCAAGTCACCTGCAGACCAAAGTCCGCCAGAATAACTCCCTGTACAAGTCCAACGTATCCTGTTCCGATTACTGAAATATTCATAAGAGCCAGACTAACACAATAACAGACCCTGATCAATAAGAACCCTACCTATAGAAGGCATACCTCTATTTCTTTTCTGCAGAAACATTTAACATAAATCAAACAGCAGTATAACCGGAGAGTAACAATTATCGGCTGCCTCTGGACCCGGGGACGGGAATGGAGACCATGTTCAGTACTCAAGAGCCTGTTCCCAGGAATCAACATAGATCCCCAGGGCGGACTCCACCATAATGACCCTGTTCCACGTACCTGCATTTTCCATTGCATTGAAACGGAGGGTCTTCAGCAGGCTGCCGGAGCGGCTGTCATAGCAGCTGATTCTGTCGGAAGTGATAATGTAGACAGTTGAACCGTCGGGAGAGGCTATGACATCAATCAGGTCAGGCTCTTCACTCTTCAGACTGCCGAAGTCCGGAAGAAAATGGGCCCCGGAATGATCTTCTGTCTGCCCAGAATCTGCTGTCTGCCCAGAATCTGCTGTCTGTCCAGGAACCGCGGTCTGCGCCAGGTCTACAGCCGAGAAAAACTGCCTTGATGAGTTGCTCCAGCAGGGAACAAGGGCTGTGATCCCCGGACGGCCCACCTGCCTTTTCATGGTATAGAGAACATTTCTCTTCTCATGCCAGGGCCCGCTGTCCCATGGAAAGGGCTCATCCCCTTCGGGAGGAAAACCGTAGAACTCCATATGAGCCTTATAGAGCAGCTGCCGGTACTCCTCTTCCGAAACCAGATCGAGAACCTGATTTGGGAGTCTTTCCCCGTCATATGTTCTTATTTGTGAAAACTCGCTTCCATAAAACCAGGATGCTCCGAAGGTCACCGAAGCTGACCAGCCGGCAACATAAAGAGCATCAGGAGTGACATAATCGACAGTTTCATAGGTACTATTCAGAGCATCACCCTCAGGAGTGATTTGATTTAATGTCTGAAGGACCTCACTTTTATCAGCAGAGACCAGCACTCCCGTGTCCACAGAACTCCAGACCAGATGCTTATACTCCGATGGCGACAGCCACTCTTCAAAACCTGACAGTTCCTCTTCCGATATCTCTGAGCTCGAGACTTTAAGATTGATATATCGAAAGCCCATCATGGTGGGTACGGCCAGATATGGAGCTTCCCTCAGAGATATATCATCTCCCCGGCGGATTATCCCCAGAGTCGCAAAGGGCTGAAACCCAGAACTCCCGGCCAGACCGCCAAATGACTCCAGAGAGCCGGCATTCGCAGGGCCTGTATCAAGTCCGATTAAAATAAGGGAGTCCCTGATGACCTCCTGCGAGGTCTCCTGCATACCCTCCCGCGCAGCCTCCAGATAAGCTTCTTCCCAGGCCTCCCGAATCAGAGCACCCACAGAATCAACAGGCGGTGCATCGCAAAACAGCGGATATATTGAACTCAGTAAAAACAGCAGAACCAGGGGGTGAATAAATTTCAAAGTGCCATTCCTTATGTAAAAAGTAACTGTTCCCACAATATAGTCTGATAATTCAAAACTTCCGGCATCCTGAACCGATTTTAGCCTCTTTGAGTCATATTTTTTGTAACGGACCCACAGGATTGTGTATAATATTTTCATGGAGAGCAGCTCATTTAACACCTTCACATTAATCCTTTTTATCATGCTCAACGTCTCGCCCCTGCCTGCACAGGAGAATTCCAGTCTCGAAAGTGAAAGACTGCCTGAAGTTCTTCTTCTCCAGTCCTACCATCAGGGCTACATGTGGAGTGATGATATTGCTTCCGGCATCATTGATGTTCTGGGTGATCAGACGACAATCCATATCGAATACATGGATACTAAGCGGAATTACAGTCCCGCCTACCTTGAAAGCATGAAGGAGCATCTAACACACAAGGCCCGGTCTCAGACTTATGACCTGATAATTGCCGCCGACACAAATGCCTTCAACTTCCTTGCTGAAAACAGGGACGATATATACGGCAACATTCCCATGGTTTTCACAGGGATCAATTTCCTGAGCCCCGATCAGCTTGAAGGGTTGAACAAGATAACGGGGATCAGTGAGGATGCCCATATCAGGGGAACACTGGATCTGATTGTAGACCTCTTTCCCGATCGCAGGAATCTTGTCTGCATACTGGACCAGACAGTGACAAGTCAGGCGGTAATGAAGGAACTGACATCGGTTCTTCCCGAGTACGAAAGCTGTTTTGATCTGGTTGAAATCTGGTCTGATATCACCATGGATGAGCTTACAAGAGATCTGGAACTTCTGGGGAACGACTTTGTAGTCTACAGCCTTGTCTATCAAAGAGACAGTGCCGGGGAGTATTTTGAGTATTCCCGAAGCAACCCCATGATCAGTGAAGCGGCCCGGGTTCCCGTATTCGGGTCATGGGACTTTCAGTTTCCCTACGGCACCCTGGGGGGCTATGTTATCAGAGGATATGACCAGGGAAGGGAAGCTGCACTTCTGGCTGAGAGAATTCTGGCTGGAGAAGACCCGGCCAACATTCCTGTTCGATGGGAAACCCCTCACCGCTATATGTTCGATTTCAAAGAGCTTTTAAACTTTTCTGTACCCATGGTGGACCTTCCTCCCGACAGTGTGGTCATCAACCTGCCCCAGAGCATCTACTATGAGTTCCATACGGAGATAGCCATAATCCTGGTAGCCTTTATATTCCTTCTGGTGCTGATCTACTTTCTTCAGGGGAATGTTCAGAAACGGAAGGAAACGGAAGAAGAGCTGCAGTCACTCAATGAGAATCTTAACAAAAGGGTGGAAAAACGGACCCGGGAGCTGGAGGAGAGCAATGACTCCCTCCATGATGCACTGATCAAGCTTCAGAATACCCAGAGACAGCTGATACAGAAGGAGCGTCTGGCGGCCCTGGGCTCTCTTGTATCCGGTGTGGCCCATGAGATAAACACTCCTCTGGGAGTGGGGATCACCACCTCAAGCTACATCATCGACCTGACAGCCAGACTGCAAAAACAGCTTAATGAGGACACTCTCTCACGGGAGGACCTGGATGAGTTTATAGAGAGGATCAGCCAGGGAAGCAGTCTTCTCGGTAAGAATCTAAAAAAGACTGCCGCCCTGATCGACAGTTTCAAAAACCTCTCCTTCGATGAAACAGCGGGAGAGAAGCAGACCTTTGATCTCTACGAGTATATGGAGGAGATTATAAGAACCCACAGGATGCAGTTCAGTCAGAAAAATATCGCAATTGAGCTGGAGGGCGGCCCCCTCAGCCTGTCATCCTACCCCGGAAGCTTCTACCACATTATGAACAATCTGCTGGATAACAGCATGATTTTCGGATTTTCTGAAACAGATTCAGATAAAAACATCACAATAAAGGTCTCGGAACTGGAGGGCAGGAGCGGTATGATTGAGTACCGGGACAACGGCAGGGGCTTACCGCCGGAAGTTAAGGAGCACATGTTTGAGCCCTTCACCACCACCAGCCGAAACGAGGGGAAGACAGGCCTGGGACACTTTATCATATTCAAAACGGTAAATGAAAAGCTGGGAGGCGCCGTTGAGTTCAGTCCTGCCAGAGAGGGAGATGCCAGGGAGGGTGTCTGCTTCAGGATCTATTTTCCCCTTGAGGGACCTGCCGACTAAAGGCCCTTTCAAAACCAAAGACCGTATAGACAACAATGGATACTTTTTTCCATAATTAAATATTGAACCGACAAAATCAAACAGGAAGGTAGCATATGAGAGCCCGTCATTTTTACAGACTGATCCTGGGAGCCCTAGCGGGAATACTCCTCCTTTTCACAGTTTCCTGCAGCAGGGACGATGAGATGACCCTGGAGGAAGCCGAGGCCTTAAAGGCCGAAAACCAGCAGGGGCTTCTGGCCGGAACCATCAGAAAGCCGGGAGGTGTGGAACCCTTTGCTATCGGAACCTCCGGAGGCGAGTGGCACAGCTCGGTGATCAGCGATCCCAAGACTTTCAATCTGGTTGTCGCCGACAGTGACGGAGACTCTTCGGCCATTATCAATGCACTGCTCCCGGACTACCTGGCAGATTACGATCCCTATTCCAGGGAGTGGAAACCTGGCTCAGCCTCATTTGAAATAGAAATTGATGAAGAAAATGACACTATGGATGTGATCTTTACCCTCCGGGACGACCTCTATTGGTCCCTCTACGATTCTGACGAGAAGATTAAGGTAACCTCCGATGATGTTGTATTCTGGTATGACGAGATCTACGGAAATGAAGAGCTTCAGCTGACGGCCTACAGCGGTCAGTTTATGACCATGAAGGACGGCTCCCAGAGGCATATCGACATTGAAAAGATCGATGACAGAAGCTTTGTCTTCCGCTATCCCCGGATAGTTGCCAACCCCCTGCTGACAAGCAATATGACCTTCGGTCCCAGGTTTATCTATGAACCAGCTCTTAGAGAAGGGGGAGTGGAAGGATTGAAAAACATTCTTTCCATCGATACAGATGTTAAGAAGCTTCCCAGCGCGGGAGCCTGGTTTCTTACCGAATACACACCCGGAGTCCGTCTGGTATATGAGAAGAACGAGGATTACTTCCTCAAAGATGATGAGGGAAACACTCTTCCCTACTTCGAAAAGAGTATCAACAAGATTGTTCCCAATATGAACACGAACTTCCTTCTCTTTAAGAATGGTGAGAGGGACGGCTACTCTGTCCGGGCCGAGGATCTGGACGACCTGGTGAATACACCGGACAGAGATTACTCCATCTACGACGGCGGAGCCAGTATGGGCAGCAACTTTATCACCTTCAACCAGAATCCCGACGGCATCTCCGGGCCTCAGCTGGAGTGGTTTACCCAGAAGGAGTTCCGTCAGGCCATGAGCCGTCTGACCAACCGGGAACGAATGGTCCGCCAGATCTACCGGGGACTGGGAACACCTGCCCTCCACCACTATGCTGTGGCCAACCCCTACTACGATGAGGAGATCCGCAACGTTTACAGCTATGATCCCGAAAAGGCCCTGGAACTCCTTGCCTCCATCGGTATGGAACGGGATGAGACGGGAACCATGAGGGACAAAAACGGCAATGCAGTTGTCTTCGATATCATCACCAACACAGAGAACAATCTGAGAATTGATGCGGCCACCATCTTTGCCGATGAGTGCGGCAAGGTGGGCATCAAGGTAAATGTGAAACCCATGGACTTTCAGAAGATGGTGGAGATGCTGACCACCACCTATGACTGGGACTGCCTGCTCCTCAGCCTGGGAAGCGGTAACTACTGGCCCACAGGAGGCTCCAATGTATGGCCCACGACCGGAAATCTCCATTTATGGAATCCTCTTCAGGAGGAGCCCGCCACCGAGTGGGAGGCCAGAGTGGACTACCTCTATAACGAGGGATCCTACACCCCCGACCCTGTTGAGGCCAAGAAGATCTGGGACGAGTTCCAGTCCATCCTTCTGGAGGAACTCCCCCTCTACTATCTTGTCTACCAGAACAGCTTCTACGCCATCCGGAACAAGTGGGAGAATGTATACTACGACAATCTTATGGGCCTGCAGTCCGAATACCTCTACCTGAAGGCGGCTGAATGAAAAACCTCTACCGGTCACTGATGTCTCTGGTCTACAAGACCAGAGGAAAACACCCCCTGCTCTACTTTATCACCGGACGCTTTGCCTCGATGATTGTGATCCTCTTTATCCTGGGCTTTGCCGTCTTCGGCCTCATGGAGCTGGCACCCGGGGACATTGTTGAAAAACATGTACAGGCTCAGCTTCTGAATGAGGGTGGTCAGGGACCTGCAGGCGGCGGCAGCAACGCAGTCAGCAGGGACCTGGAATACTCTGAAGAGCGGATGGCCGCCATGCGGGCGGAACTGGGTCTGGACCGCCCCTTCTATGTGCAGTACATGCACTGGCTCAAGCAGGTTTTTGTGGACCGTGACCTTGGAACCTCCATGATCAGCAGGGCGCCGATCCTCTATTTGATCAAGACAAGGATCTTCAACTCCATCCTTCTCAACCTGATCTCCCTCTTTATGCTGACCTTTATCTCCTTTGCCCTGGGGATCTACTTTTCCAGCAAGGTGGGGACGAGGACGGACCTGGCGGCCACCTTTGTGGCCCTCTTCCTCCACTCCTTCCCCGGCCTTCTGCTGCTGATACTGCTGCAGCTCTTCGCTGCGGTAACAGGGCTCTTTCCGGTCACCGCCTATCCGGGCTTTCCCTTCTCAGAAGATCCCGGGCGCTTTGTGTTCAGCTACATGCACCATATCACCCTCCCCCTGATCGGCGCCTTTCTGGGCGGCATCGGCGGAACCATGAGGATGATCCGGGCCACCATGCTCGACCAGCTCGGACAGCCCTATATCACCGCCCTCAGGGCCCGGGGTATCGCGGAAAAGCGGGTCTACTTTGCCCACGCCTTCCGGAACACCCTGAACCCCTATATCACCAGCAGCGCCAACCTTCTGGCCAGCCTCTTCTCGGGTTCCCTTATCCTGGAGATCATCTTCTCCTACCCCGGAATCGGGCGGCTTATGTATGAGGCGGTTCTGCAGGAGGACATCTACCTGGTTCTGGCAAACCTGATGTTCACCTCCTTCCTCGTCCTTCTAGGAATGGTTCTGGCGGATATACTTCTTGCCCTCGTCGATCCCAGAATAAGGTACTCCAGCAAATGAAAGGTTTTTTAAAAGCACTGCTCTACAGACCGGTCTCACTGATTTCGGTCATTGTTCTGATACTCCTCTACCTGATGATGATCTTTGCGGAGTTTATCGCCCCCTACAGCCCGGGAACAAGCTTTCCCGACAAGAGCTTCCACCCCCCCGCGGTAAGCTGGTACAGCTCCGGCCTCGGTTTCGGCCCCCAGGTACAGGAGCGCGCGGTGATCAACGAGATCACCTGGAAGTATGCCCGCATCAAAGGCAGCAGCCAGCGGGTGAAGTTTTTTGTAAAGGGGGAGCCCTACAAGCTCTGGGGTTTGATTCCCATGGAGAGACACCTCTTCGGAATGGAAGACCCTGATACCCCTGTCTTTCTTATGGGCTCCGACAACCTCGGAAGAGATCTTTTTTCAAGAATACTCTACGGAAGCCGGATCAGTCTCACCATCGGTTTTATAGGTATTGCCATCAGTATGACCCTGGCCATAACCTTCGGAGGCCTTGCAGGGTTCTACGGCGGCCGGGTGGACTGGCTGATTATGCGGTTCTCCGAGTTCTTTATCCTGGTGCCGGGTCTCTATCTGATCCTCTTCCTGAGGTCCATCCTCTCCAGGGGGATGACAAGCGGTCAGTCCTATATGGTGATTACCGTGATTCTCAGTTTTGTAGGATGGCCCGGCAGCGCAAGGCTGATCAGGGGTATGGTTCACAGCATCAAGCGGGAGGACTTTATCTCCAACGCCGTGTTAGAGGGGATACCGACGCTGAAGATAATCTTCCGTCAGATCATCCCCCAGATGTCCTCCATTATTATTGTCAGCATTGCCCTGGGAATACCGGGATTTATCCTGGGTGAGACGGTCTTAAGCTATCTGGGCCTCGGAATCGTTGACCCGGCGGTCAGCTGGGGAAGCCTGATCAACAGGGAGATCTCCACCCTGAGCAATCTGAGAAACTTCCCCTGGTTCCTGATCCCGGGACTCTTCCTCCTGGTCACCACCCTGGCATTCAACTTTCTGGGAGACCTCCTGCGGGACTACCTTGATCCCTACCACAGCGACAAGGGAGGCCTGAGATGACCAAAACTGCAAAACAGACACTTGTCAGAATCGATGACCTTAAGGTCACATTTCCCCTTCGCCGGGGCGCTCTTAAGGCCCTGCGGGGAGTTAGTTATACAATGGAGGAGGGAGAGATCCTCGGCATCGTGGGAGAGTCAGGCAGCGGCAAGAGCGTCAGCGTACAGGCCCTGATGCGCCTTCTCCCGGAGTATGCACAGATTGAGGGAGCCATCGACTTTGAGGGCAGCTCTGTATTCGATCTTGATAAAAAGAAGGAACTGCCGAAGTTCCGAAGCGAAAAGACCGCCATGATCTTCCAGGAGCCAGGGCGGAGCTTCGACCCCCTCTACTCCATGGAGAAGACCTTCAGGGAGACCTTGCGCCTCCACTACCCTTCAGAAACTGATGAAGAACTGAGAGCCAGGTCAATTGAGCTGATGAGGGAGGTGCAGATCCCCCAGCCCGAGGAGCGCCTGTCGAGCTATCCCCACCAGTTTTCCGGGGGACAGCTCCAGAGGGTGATGATCGCCCTGGCCCTGGCGGGAAACCCCCGGCTTCTGATTGCCGACGAGCCCACCACCGCCCTGGATGTGACGATCCAGGCACAGATTGTGGAGCTTCTGCTGAAGCTGCGGAAGAAAAGGGGTATGGGAATCATCTTTATCAGCCACGACCTGGACCTGGTGGCCCGGATCGCCGACCGGATACTGGTGCTCTACGGAGGACTTGTTATGGAGGAGGCCCCGGCGGCCGAGCTCTACAAGGCACCGGCCCACCCCTACAGCCAGGGACTGCTCCACGCCCTCCCTGCCTTCGGGACCCACTACAGCAGCCACGAGCTCCACACCATTCCCGGAACCGTGCCCAACCCGATCCACCCGGAACCGGGCTGTCCCTTCGCCCCCCGCTGCAGCAGGGCAAAGGATGAGTGCCGGAGGGCTATCCCCGAGCTGGAGCGGAAGGGAGAGAGAAGCCGCCGCTGTCTCTTTCCGCTGGACGGCCCGGCAGCACAAGCCGGGGCCGACCCTGCCGTCGACGGCTCAGCCGATGCGCCGGCTGATAATGCCAAGGGAGGAGCCAAATCATGAGCACACATCTTGAACTGAAAGACCTTTCAATCCGCTTCTCCCTTGAGGCGGGACTCTTTGCCAAATACGGCCGCTTCGTCTATGCCGTCAACGGCGTCTCCTTCGAGCTGAAAAGGGGCGAGACCTACGGCCTTGTGGGTGAGTCGGGCTGCGGCAAGACCACCCTGGCCCGTCTGGCGGTACAGATGTACAAGGCCGACGAGGGAGATGTAATCTTCCATAAGAACGATGGCGGCAGCCACCGCCTGAGTGAGCTGAAAAAGAAGGAACTCTTCGACTACCGGAGCCGGGTAAAGTATGTTTTCCAGGACCCCGCCCGCTCCCTGAACCCCCGGATGACCATCTACTCCATTCTGACCGAGGGGTACAGACAGTCTCCCGCATGGCCGGGAGAGGAGCAGGGCCGCAAAGAGGCCGAGGAGATGATGCAGACCGTCGGTCTTAATGCCGAGGACCTGGACCGCCGCCCGGCGGACTTCTCCGGAGGACAGAGGCAGAGGATATCCATCGCCCGGGCCCTGATTATGAAACCGGAGCTTCTGATCTGCGACGAGGTTGTCTCGGCCCTTGATGTCTCCATTCAGAGCCAGATCCTGAACCTTCTTCTGGAGCTGAAGGAGAAATTCAACCTGACCATGCTCTTTATCGCCCATGACCTGACGGTAACAACCTACTTCTGCGACCGCATCGGCGTTATGTACAGGGGCAAGATCGTCGAGGAGGCGCCTGCAAAACTGATGGCAGAGAAGAGGCTCCACCCCTACACCAACCTCCTCTACAACAGCATCCCCAGCCGGATGAACGAAGCTCTGGAACTGGAAGCCTATGAGCCCTTCGACTCAACACAGCCTCTGGAGGGCTGCCCCTTCTACCACCGCTGTCCCCGGAGGGAGGAGAAGTGCCTGAAGCTGCCGGAACTGCAGGATATTGACGGTGAAAGGCGGCTTGCCTGCTATTTCCCCATGGAGCAAGAAGAAAGCTGATTGAAAACTTATCTTAAAAAAGGTAAAATAGTTGGCTATGACTGATCCATCCCAATTGGCCCTTATCGTTCAGGGAGACCACTCGCTGCTGCTGGATGTTCACAACCCGGGTTTTGAAAAAGCCCGGGCCGAGATATCCCCCTTTGCAGAACTGGTAAAGTCTCCCGAACATATACATACATACCGCATGACTCCCCTCTCCCTCTGGAACGCCGCTTCCGCAGGAATAAGTGAGGAGGAGATCATCACCGCCCTTACCGAGAACTCCCGCTTTCCGGTGCCCGAGAACGTGACCTACTTTGTCCGGTCCACAATCTCCCGCTACGGCCTTCTGAAGGTCGATGCCACCGAGGACGAGGAGGTTCTCTTCCTGAAGTCCACGGACCAGGCGATCCTGACGGAGATTGCCCACCTGAAGACCCTGAAAAAGTATCTGACCCCCGGTGAGGGCGGGTTTTTCTTCAGCCTTATGGACCGGGGAACCATCAAACTCCACCTGATCCGCGCCGGTTTTCCCGTTGAGGACCTGGCACCCCTGAAGACCGGCGATCCCTGCCCCGTAAAACTGAGAGAGACAATGCTCAGCGGCAAGGAGCTCCATATCAGGGACTACCAGGAGGACGCGGTCAAATCCTTTATCGGAAACAACAAACCCGGCACCGGATTCGGTACGGTGGTTGTCCCCTGCGGGGGAGGAAAGACTGTTATCGGTATGACCGCCATGAGCCAGGTCCAGACCAACACCCTGATCCTGACCACCAATGTGGCCGCCGTACACCAGTGGAAGCGTGAGCTTCTGGACAAGACCGACCTGACCGAGGATATGATCGGCGAATACACCGGAGAGAGGAAGGATATCAAACCGGTCACCATCGGAACCTACCAGATCCTGATCTGGCGGAAAGACAAGGAGAGCCCTTACGAGCACTTCTCCCTCTTCCGCAAGGGCAACTGGGGACTGATCATCTACGATGAGGTCCACCTGCTTCCCGCCCCGGTCTTCCGTGTTACAGCCGAGATTCAGGCGGTCCGCCGTCTGGGCCTTACCGCCACCCTGGTCAGGGAGGACGGCGCCGAAGAGGATGTCTTCTCCCTGGTCGGCCCCAAACGCTACGACGTTCCCTGGAAGGAGCTGGAGGCGGGAGGCTGGATTGCCACCGCCTGGTGCCATGAGATCCGCATGGACCTCCCCGACGATCTGAAGACCAGCTATGCCGTGGCAGACAAGAGGCTGAAGTTCCGTCTGGCCGCGGAGAACCCGATGAAGATGGAGCTGGTTACAAAGCTGATCGAACGCCACCCCGACGACTCGATCCTGATTATCGGACAGTATCTGAAACAGCTGCAGGAAGCGGCGAAGATCCTGAAGGCCCCTCTGATTACAGGGAAGACCCCCAACGCCCAGCGTGAGGAGATCTACGACGACTTCCGCACCGGGAAGTCCAGGATCATCGTTGTATCCAAGGTGGCCAACTTCGCCATCGACCTCCCCGACGCGTCGGTGGCCATACAGATCTCCGGTACCTTCGGAAGCCGGCAGGAGGAAGCCCAGCGTCTGGGCAGAATCCTCAGACCAAAGGACAAGGACTCCTGGTTCTACTCTCTGGTCACCCGGTACACCGTTGAGGAGCAGTATGCGGCAAACAGACAGCAGTTTCTGACCGAACAGGGATATAAATACACCATCAGCCTGGGATTGGAGGACTTGTGAGCAGAGAACGGGACGAGTGGAATGCCCTGATAAGGGAACTTCCGGAAGATGTGTTTATGGAACTCATGAACAACTACCTGGGAGGCGTCAGCACTCCCTATAACAAGACGGACCTTTTAAACACACTGGCGGCCCGTCTCACCCGTCCCGAGTATGAACAGCGGCAGATCAGCATGATCAGCCGCGAGGACATTCTGATCCTCTCCGCTGTCCAGTGGTTCTCTCAGCCGGACATCCCCTTTCTGACGGAGTTCTTCTCCTCCCGGTTCACTCCCCATGAGATACAGAAGAGGGTCACCAGCCTTGAAGAACGGCTCCTCCTCTTTGGCAGCAAAAGCCGTCAGGGCTTCCGCCTTGTCTGCAGCCCCCTCCTCCCTGATGAGATAAAAAAAGACCTGAGTCCCGGACATCTCTACGACCTGCACCCCTCCCTTCCCCCGGAGACGGGCACTCTGCCCCTGTTGAACGGATCTTTTCTGATCTGCTTCCTCTCACTGGTGCACAGGGAGGGCCCCATCGGGAATACCGACGGCTCACTTAAGAAGAAGTTCCTCCAGAGCCTGGCCCGGCTCTATCCGATAGATATCTTTACAAAGGGAGAGTCCGAAGGACTCCATCTTCTTCTGAATACCCTTCGGGATCTGAAGCTCCTGAAGGATCAGGGCCTCCATATGGAGAACCTGAAAAGCTACTCGGCCCTGGACCGCCGGAGCCAGCTCCTGACCCTCTGGGGACAGCTGATCACCCCCGACAGGGGCAGCTGCTGCAGGGGCATGGACTTTATGGAGTCCCTCCTGAACCAGCTTCCCGCCAACAGGGGAATCGAAGAGGATGACCTCTACACCCTGGTCAGGATTATCGGGGACGCCGTCTACAAGGGCACTCTCCCTCTGCCGGAATCGGCCCTTGTGAAACGGCTGAAGATCTTCAATCTTCTGGTTTATAAGAGCGGCTGCTACTACCTTCACCCCATGCTGCCCCGTCTGGCGGCCTTCCCGGTGCCTCCCCCTGCGGGATCGGCCTTCTTCCATGCCACCTTTGATGTAAACCTGACTCCCGAGACTCCCTTCAGCCTGCCCCTGGCCCTCTGTTTGGAGCCCGAGCGCTACGACTCCTTCGCCCAGCTGAAGCTGACGGACCGCTCATTCGCCTTCTACCTGAAGACCGGAATGAAGCTGGAGGAGCTGGAGAGGGAGCTGAAAGAACGCTATATGATCGACCTCTCCCAGAACGTCCACTTCTCACTCACCGACTGGGAGAAGGAGTACAACAGCTGCCGACTCTGGGATGCTCTTGTGCTGCAGGTGGACGAATCCCGCAGAACGGTTCTTGAAGAGAGCACACGGCTTAATCCCTACATACTGGACAAACCGGCTCCGGGGATCTTTCTGCTGGCCCGGGAGAGCCGGAACGAATGGGAGATGATCCTTGAGGATCTGGGTATTAGAACAGTGCCCCACATCAGAAAATCCCCCGCTGCCGCATCAGGCGCTGCCGGCTATACGGAACTGGACCGTGTTCTGGAACCCCTCTTTCACCACACCGAACCCGGAGAGCCCGAAGAGCTTCCCGATGAGAAACCCGAGCATCTGAAGCCCCTCCTTGAGAAGGCCGAGAGCTTCAAGTCCATGGCTCCCGAGGACAGATTTGAACTGGAGGAGAGAATCCGCCGGGGCGTTGTCTTTATGGAAGAACAGCTGGACGAGGGAATGATGAAGGGAGGAATCCGCAAGGTGAAGGGCCTGGACTACCAGGGCAAGCTGCGGATGATTCAGTCTGTTATCGGAAACAGGGCCTGGGTTCTGGACATCAACCTCCCCGAGGGCGACTTCGATATTGTCACCCACAGGGTGGTACCCCTTAAGCTGGAGAACCAGAAAGAGGCCGACGCCCTTCTCATCGGTACCGAACTTCCCGACAAGCCCTTTCAGTGTCCCGTCAGGAAGATCAGTCAGATCTCGAAGATCAGAGTCTCTCTGTTCTGATACTCTTCAGAACAGGTTTTTTCACAGCCAGAACCTCGTCAAGGCGGGAGACCATCTCCCGGTGAGGAGCTTCATGGAGAAGCTCGGGGTCTGTCTCGCTCTCATGAACAATGCTCCTTAAGGCCGCAGCAAAGGCATCGATAATCTCGACACTCTCTGTCTCGGTGGGTTCCACCATCAGGGCCTCGGGAACGATCAGGGGGAAGTAGACCGTGGGGGGATGGAATCCGTAGTCGATAAGCCGTTTGGCAAGGTCCATAGTGTGGATGCCGTCGGCCAGATTCTGTGCGGAGGTGACGAACTCGTGCATACAGCTGCGCTCGTACCAGGGGGGCAGAATATCCTTTACCAGGCTCATCAGATAGTTGGCGCTTAAGACGGCGTTCTCAGAGGCATCCCTCAGGCCGTTGCCGCCCATGGTGATAAAGTAGGTGTAGGCCCGGACCAGAACACCGAAGTTACCGTTGAAGCTCTTAAGGCGGCCGATGGACTGTGAGGGCTGAACCAGGGTGTAAACGGCCTGGTTCTGGCCGGGATCGGCTGACCCGGCTGATGCGCCTGCCGCGCTGCCGCCGGCAGCCAGAGCTACAACGGGACCGGGAAGAAAATTCTTCAGGGCTGCACCAGCACCGACGGGTCCTGCTCCGGGACCTCCGCCTCCGTGGGGGGTGCTGAAGGTCTTGTGGAGGTTGAAGTGCATCACGTCAAAACCGAGGTCTCCCGGTTTGACAACTCCCATAATAGCGTTGAGGTTGGCCCCATCGCCGTAAACCAGTCCGCCGCAGCCGTGAATGGTCTCGATAACCTGGAGGATCTGCTCCTCGAAGAGGCCCAGGGTGTTGGGGTTGGTGATCATAATACCCGCTACGGTTTCGTCGCAGAGCTCCTTCAGACGGGCAAGGTCAATGTTTCCGCGCTCGTCCGAGGGTACCTCAACGGCCTGATAGCCGGCCATGGCCACAGAGGCGGGGGTGGTGCCGTGTGCGG
>DHQL01000021.1:0-29053 GCA_002408085.1 Spirochaeta sp. UBA5339 | reverse complement strand
GAGGCGGGGTTGGTGCCGTGTGCGGAGTCGGGGATCAGGAACTTTGTCCGTCCGCTGTCACCCCGGGACTCGTGGTACTTCTTGATCATCAGAACCCCGGCCAGTTCCCCGTGGGCACCTGCTGCGGGCTGCAGGCTGACCGCTTCAAATCCGGCAAGCTCTGCAAGCCCCTCCTGAAGGTCATACATCAGTTCCAGGTTTCCCTGCACCGCCTTTTCAGGGGCATAGGGGTGGGAGGCGGCAAAGCCCTCCATCCGGGCTGTGACCTCATTGATCCTGGGGTTGTACTTCATGGTACAGGAACCCAGGGGGTAGAAACGGGTGTCGATGCTGTAGTTCAGGGTGGAGAGCCTTGTGTAGTGACGGATAAGGTCAAGTTCGCTGACCTCGGGGAGTTCGGCGTCCTCGGTTCTCTTCAAGTAGGCCGGTACCTCCAGGCTGGGCACATCCGATTCAGGCAGCTGTATAACCCGGCGGCCGGGAGAGCTCAGTTCCCAGAGTGAGCTGATTGCATTCTGATCCATGACTTAAGCCTCCTGTCCCGATCCGGCTGACGCCGCAGCCTTACCGGCGGCGTCCCTCAGGGCCTCCGCCAGAAGGTCGATCTCTTCTTTCGTATTGCACTCGGTCACACAGACCAGCAGCTCCCTGTCGCTGCAGCATTCAGAAGCTGTACCGGCTGCATCACCAGCCGAGTCGCCGCAGCACTCAGAGCCTCCGCCGCAGCAGCCTCCGCCGGTCTCTTTAAAGCGGCTCAGGGCCAGACCGGGGTAGATCTCCCGCTCCTGCAGAATCTCGGCAATTCGGGCAGCATCTGCGGGACAGTCTAGTACAAACTCCCTGAACAGGGGGCCCTCGGACTTCAGATTGAAACCATCCAGTCCGCCAAGCAGGTCTGCCGCATAGGCAGTCTTGTTGTAGATCAGTTGGGCCGTCTCTTTTATGCCCTGCTTACCCATGGCTGCCATATAGACCGCCGCGGCAAGGGCCATCAGTCCCTGGTTTGAACAGATATTACTGGTCGCCTTCTCACGGCGGATATGCTGCTCCCGGGCGCTGAAGGTCAGAACACATCCAGATCGGCCTGAGCCGTCCTGAGTCATTCCCACAACACGTCCGGGCATCTTGCGGATCAGCTTCTTTGTGGTGGCAAAGAGTCCCAGGGTGGGACCGCCGTAGCTCATGGGGATTCCCAGGGGCTGTCCCTCACCGGTAACGATGTCCGCACCGCAGGCACCGGGACTTTCCAGTATCCCGCAGGCCAGGGGATCGGCATGAACCACAAAGAGGGCTCCCGCCTCGTGGGCTTCGGCAGCCAGGGCCTTCAGGTCCCGGATCTCTCCGGTAAAGGAGGGGTTGGCAGTGATAAAACAGGCGGAGTTCTCATCGGGACGACCGACTCTGAGTGTTGCATCGCTACCCTCCAGATAGGTTTCCAGCACCTCGATATATTCGGGGTGAATCCCTGAGTCCAGAACGATCTCCTTCCGGCCGCTCTTGCAGCGCAGGGCCATCAGTCCCGCCTCGGCCATGGCCGCGGCGCCGTCATAGTGGGAAGCGTTCACAACCTCCATGCCGTAGAGCTCGGCCACCATGGTCTGGAACTCGAAGACCGCCTGCAGGGTACCCTGGGAGACCTCAGGCTGATAGGGGGTATAGGCGGTAAAGAACTCTCCCCGGGAGAGGACTGAATCCACTACCGAGGGAATAAAGTGGCGGTAGAGACCCCCGCCGAGAAACCAGAGGCCCTCTTCGGAGCTCTTGTTTCTGCCGGCCAGATCCTTCAGCCTCTTTTTAACGTCCATCTCCGACAGACCGTCGGGAAGGTTCATTTCGGGGTAGCGGCAGCTGTCGGGAATATCGCGGAAGAGATCTTCCACTGTTTTGATTCCCAGCTGCTCCAGCATCTTAAGCCGGTCGCCCTCTGTGTGGGGAATGTAACTCACTTTACCAACCTCAATCATTATTCAGCCCCTGCCGGGGCCGTTCAGTATATATCCGGGCTCAGGCCCGGTCCGATCAGTCTTCCTGTTCCTTCAGAAAGGCCTCATACTCATCGGCGCTCATCAGAGAGTCAAAGCTCTCATCGCTGCATTTGATTTTGCAGATCCATCCGTCCTTCAGGGGAGAGGAGTTAACCAGCTCGGGCTCATCTTCCAGGGTGGAGTTCACTTCAGCAACCTCACCGCTTAAGGGGGAGTAGAGATCGTTGGCCGCCTTTACAGACTCGATTACACCGAAGGGTGCGCCCTGCTCCACTTCCGCTCCCACCTCGGGAAGCTCCACAAAAACGACGTCCCCGACCTTATCCTGGGCATATTCACTGAGACCGCAGATGTAGAGATCTCCCTCTTTGGCAGCCCACTCATGGGTCTTTGCATATTTAATTTCCATAGATTCACTCCTTCATGCCCCGAATCCCATGCTGCTTATCGCAGGCCCTGAGCCGGGAAGCTTTTAATTTCTTCTATTATAGTTCAGCGGTAGCTGGGCCGGTAGAGGGGTCTTTTCTCAACAACCGCTTTTTTTACTCTCCCCCTGAGGGAGACCTGCAGCTCTGTCCCCGGTTTGGTGAATGCCGGGGGAACAAAGGCATTGGCGCAGTACTTGTCCACTGTGGGTGCATAGAGACCGCTCACAACAGTCCCGATCACATCACCCTCTACGGATAAGACCTCATAGCCCTCACGGGGAACTCCCTTCTCGGTAAGTGAGAGGGTAATCAGCTTTTTTTCCAGGCCCTTTTCCAGAAGTGCCTGGACCGCTTCCTTTCCGATAAAGTCGCCCTTAAGATCACAGGCCCACTTGAGAAGGGCCTCGGGGGGGAGAATTTCCTCGTTCAGTTCATGGCCGTAGAGGGGAAAACCGGGCTCGAAGCGCAGGCTGTCCCGGCAGGCAAGGCCGCAGGGGCTGATCTCGCAGTGCTCACTGAAACTCTTGAGAATCACATTCCAGAGCTCCAATGCTCTGTTGTTGGCAACAAAGATCTCCACTCCGTCTTCTCCGGTGTATCCGGTGCGTCCCGCCATAAAGGGGATGTCCTCCAGGGTCAGATCCATCACAGCAAACCGGGCCCACTCCTTGTCCAGGGCAAGTCCTGTCAGCTTCTCCAGTACCGGAATAACACTGGGTCCCTGCAGGGCAAAGAGAGAGGTCTCGGATGATTCATCACTCAGGGCCAGATCATATTCACCGGCAAAGTGATTGAGCCAGTCCCAGTCCTTGTTCAGGTTCGATGCGTTAACCACCAGGGTAAAGTCCTCATTCCCTGTACGGTAGAGGAAGATATCGTCGATAATTCCGCCGTCCTCTTTCAGCAGGATTCCGTAACCCGACTCTCCGGGTTCAAGGGCTTTTACGGAACTTGTAATCATACGGTCCAGAAAGGCCTCACTGCCGGGTCCCTGAATCCGGAACCGCCCCATATGGCTTACATCAAAGAGTCCGGCGCTGCGGCGGACAATTCTATGCTCCTCGGTAGCTCCAGGTGAGTAGAAAAGAGGCATCTCCCAGCCGGCATACTCAACCAGTCTGGCTCCCGCTTCCCTGTGAAAAGAATTCAAAACAGTCTTCAGCATGTCTGACCCCTTATGATATCTGCAGTTAGTTCAGTTTTATTTCATGTTTACACCAATATACTAATACTACATTAATGGTTTTAGCAATATAATCATTTCAAAACACAGAAAACAGTACTCCAGAGGAGCGGTTCGATACAATATTGTAAGAAAAGAGTCCCTGAAGAGGGGCCGATGAGTTCCAACAGGATAAAAAATAAGCTAGAATAGGCTGATTTTCAAACTTTGAGGTGTCACAGAAATGACTAAAGCAGCTGTAAAGAAGAGTACGGTAAAGAAAGAGCGCAAGAAAAGAATCAGTGATTTTTCCGGACTGGACAAGTTCCTGATCGGCGCCACCTCCGTGGTTGCTCTGGGAGGCGTAATGTTCTGCGCTATCATGATCCTGCTGATGACGTCAATCAACTACTGATCGTATATCCAGGCAGAGGCCCCCGCAGGGGCCGATCACACCGAATGCCCGATGTTATTCCGGCAGGGATTTACCCGTAAAGAGCCGGAACTGAGCCGCTCCCTGAGCCTGAAGCATGGGCAGTCCGCCCAGAACTTCCGCGCCCGCATCCATGGCCTTCTGCATCAGAGGCGTCACCGGGGGAGTGTAGATAATATCATAGACCAGTTCATCTCCCGTGAAGGAGTAGAAGGGAACGGGATTCCCCTCCCCTCTTTCAAGGCCCTCAGTTCCATGCATCCCCACGGAACTTGTCTGAACCAGCAGATCATATCTGCCGGATTCGGCTCCAGCCCCGGACTCTGACTCCAGCTCCTCCAGAGAGGCTCCCCGGCCCCCAAGTTCGGCAGCAAGGGCTTCGGCGCGGCTGAGGGTTCTGTTGAAGATGCTCACATCGCACCCCTCACTGACAAGGGCGTAGACCACCGCCCGTGCAGCACCGCCGGCGCCGATCACAGCCGCCCGCTTTCCTTTCAGGCTGTCGGCTTTCTCAAGAAGAGGCTCAATAAAACCGGTAACGTCCGTGTTGTATCCCTTCCAGGATTCTCCGTCCCTGACAACCGTATTGCACGAGGAGACCGCCTTTACCGCATCGTCCTCTGAGTCCAGAAACTCTCTTATCCCCAGCTTGTGGGGAACAGTAACGGAGAATCCCCTGATTTCAAGGAACTCCGCCAGTTTCATAAAGGCCGAAACATCGTCCACCGTAAAGGGTACATAGACACCATTGAAGCCGATTTTATGAAATCCGGGATTGTGGATATGGGGAGATCTTGTATGGAGCACTGGATTTCCTATAATGCCGAAAATCCGGGTATCCTCCTCTACAAGGGGAACCCGGTAGAGGTCATGAAGGACCTTCCAGCTCATATGTCCCGGCGCCGCCTCGGCGGAATCGGGAGAACAGAAGGTCAGATAGCTGCCTACTCTCTGAGCCAGAATCCGGCTGGGAACGCCATAGGCGCCCATCCCCAGGAGGATAAGATTGTCCTCGCCGGGATGGCTCTCCTGCCATTTGCGGCCGATTTTAAAGAGCGTAAGAAGATCAGCAATCCCCGTGGGCATTACAGCTGCCTTGACCAGATCTCCCCGGCTGACCATCTCTTCAAGACGCTCGTCAAGGTTCGGGGGTACCGAGGCAAAGTCATGGAAGGAGCGGATAATCCTGATTCTCCTCTCTAGGGCCCGTCTTTCCAGAACATCTGAGTTCTCATCCTCTTCAAGGTCTACAAAGCTGAAGTCTCCCTCCATGGCCTGAAGAAGAAGTTCTTCCCGCTCTGAATCACTGCCCTCCCACTTTCCGCCGTCACAGGTTTTACGGCAGGTAAGGATAACGGGGAGCCCCGCCTGTGAGGGAAAAGAGGCAATACTCTCACGCTCAGTAGGCTCCAGAAGATCGATGCGAAGCTCCGCCAGATCCGGAGCGTTCTTTTTCAGATCATGAAGGTTTTCGGCCAGAGTGGGACGGCAGAGGGTCAGGCAGAGCTTGTTCATATCAGAAATCACTCCTGTATACATAAAGGTCATTCAATCGGTCATTTTCGAAGTAGAGGGCACAGGCCACGGGATAGCCTCTCTGGGGCAGGGTGTAGATGAGAAAGTCCTGCTGAGCCAGGTCGGCCTCTCCCAGAATGGAAGTAAGCTCACTCCGGCTCATGCCCATCTTAAGGACGCCTTCTTCGGTTTTATACTCTGAATCGATCCGGACCTGCCATACATGGGACTCGGTCCAGTAGAGAGAGACTCTGGAGGGATAGAAGAAAACAACCGAGTCCTGTCCCGCAGAGGGCCCACGGAGGGTGTACATCTCGGAAGGAAGACCGGCAGTTTCCACAACCTCGGTCAGGGACATGCCGAGGCGGGAGGCCAGGGTGGCCAGCTCATCGGCGGCTTTGTCGGCAGGAGTAGGTCCCGTTGCGGCCGGTACAGCCTCATCGGCATAAAGAAAAACGGGAGCAAGCAGAACAAGACAAATCAGAACTAGTTTTTTCATGCCACCATATTAAAGGAGAACCGGGAAAAACAAAAGTCCTGAAGGCCCTCAGTGCTCCCGGTTCGGCAGCGTCAGACCGTCTGAAGGGCCTGCTCCATCTGATGTCTGGTCTTCTGCCAGCTGATCATAAACCAGACCACCGTTACAATCACCGAAAGAAGGTCTGCCAGGGGCAGGGCAAACCAGACTCCCTGGAGTCCATAGAAGTTGGGCAGTATCAGCACCAGTGGAATCAGGAAGATAAACTGCCTGGAGAGACTGAGAAAGAAGGCAGGGAACGCCTTGCCGATGGTCATAAAGTAGGTGGAGTAGATCACCTGAAAACCAAGCAGGAATATGGCACCCGAGCCGATTCTCAGGGCCGGAACAGCCATTGCCCAGAGCCGGGCATCATCGGTAAACATGCTTATAAGAATGCCCGCAAAGCACTGGATAAATAGAAATCCGCAGGTGCTCATTGCAGTGGTTACCAGGACGGCCTTCCTGTTCACCTCACTCAGACGGTCCACAAGACCCGCGCCATAGCTGTAGCCCGCAATGGGCTGGTAGCCGTGGACGGTTCCGAAAATGGGCATCAGAACAAACATAAAGAGGCGGTTGATCAGACCGTATGTGGCGATTCCGAAGTCGCCGCCATAGTGACGAAGAACATTGTTAATAACAAGAGCAAGGACACTCATCCCCCCCTGACGGACCAGGGCAGGCAGTCCGAGGATATTGATCTCTTTGACAGTAGGAAGATGAAGCTTAATATAGCTCCACTTCAGGGGCAGGTGGCTCTTTCCCTTCACCATAAAGCGCATAATAAAGAGGAAGGAGCAGAACTGACTGATCACCGTGGCGATGGCCGCCCCACGGATACCCATATCCAGAACAAAGATAAAGATCGGGTCCAGGATAATGTTCAGTCCGGCACCGATAACCATGCTGAGCATGGATATCTTTGGCTGCCCCTCGGCACGGGAGATATTGTTCCCAACCATGGAGGCTGAAAGAAAGAAGGCACCGATCAGAATGACCTGCATATATTCACGGCCGTAGGGAAGAACAGTTTCGGTGGCCCCGAATACAATAAGAAGGGTGTCGATAAAGATCTCCCCCGCAATGATAATGGCCACACTGAATACAAAGGCCAGGGAGAAGGCATTGGCCGCTGTCCTTGCAGCCTCATCGGGCCTCTTCTCTCCCAGACGCCTTGAGATAATCGAGGCGGCACCGGTACCAAAGGAGATACCCAGAGCACCGATCAGAGCCTGGATGGGAAGAGCCACCGTCAGCCCTGCAATACCCATGGGCCCTACCCCCTGGCCCACAAATATTGTGTCCACCAGATTGTAGAGGGCGTTTACCAGCATACCCACGGTTGCGGGTATAGACATCTTAAGCAGCAGCCTGCCTATGGAATCAGACTCAAAGGTCTTCTTATGATCATGTACACTCATTAATGTTCTCCCATATATCCAGACTCTCCCTGATAACTTCTACAGCCTGCAATAAGGCTTCCTGCCTCTCGGGTCCGAGCTGGTCCAGCTTGCTCTGGATATGTTTTTTAAATTTTTCATCAGATTCAATTGCTTTTTCCCTTCCCCGGGGGGTCAGGGAGGTGATAACACGCCGCCTGTCACTCTCATCCCGCTCTCGAAAGACGAGACCTTCGGCAATAAGAGAGTCCACCACGGAGGTCATGGACCCCTTCTCGATATTGAGATGGAGGACAAGTTCACTCATGGTCTGGCTGCCCCTCCTCTTAAGAAGAATAAGGGTCCTGAACTGGGTTTTGTTCAGGGTCCAGCTTTCGGAGCTGCACTCCTTATAGCTCTTCATCAGATGGTGAGCAAAACGCATCATATAGTGAGGGACTGCATTTATAGGATCTAGGTCCAGCTGCTCAGACACGGCGAACTCCTTTCGATTTCCAATAGTTTGATTTCTAACTATTAGAAATATAATTAACTGCCGGGAAGGAGTCAAGTGGATAAATCAGTCGAATCCGACAATACCGATCTTCAGGGCGTACTTCACCATGTCGATCTGGTTATCTACATTGATCTTCCTCATAATGTTGGCGCGGTGGACATTCACTGTCTTGGCGGAGATATTGAGTTTTCCGGCAATCTCCCGGTACCCCACTCCCTCGGCAATAAGGCGGAGAACCTGCTGCTCACGGGGGGAGAGCTGGTCATAGAGCTCCGTTTTCGACACAGTTGCATTCTCCAGCACAGCAGCAACCTGTTCGGTCATCCAGAATTTACGGGCATTCGGATTCAGAAAGGCCTTCTGCATAAGATCCAGGGGTTCATCTTTGAGAAAATAGCCGTTAAACCCCTCGGATACAGCCTTCTGGATATAAATCTGAGACTTGTGCATGGTCAGAAAGAAAATGGTACTCACATGGTTTCTGACGTCCTGTGCAAGATCAAATCCATTCTCCTTTCCAATGGATATATCAATTACAGCAATATCAATGGACTTGTTGTAAATGATATCTTTGGCTTCCTGGATATTGCTTGCATAGTGGAGTTCCACCTCTCCGCTGAACTGACCTGCAAACCCCATGTAGATCAGATTATGGTCGTCGATCAGAAGAACTTTATTCATTTACCGGCACCTTAAATACTAAATTAACACCGGGGGACATGGTGTCTCTGTGAATCCAGTCAGCCCCCAGCATATTCATCCGGAACTGGATACTGCTGAGCCCCAATCCCCGATTCTGTGATTCCTCAAAGCTGTACCCTACACCATTATCCCTGTACTTAA
Organism: Spirochaeta sp. UBA5339; assembly: GCA_002408085.1. Classification (GTDB taxonomy): domain Bacteria; phylum Spirochaetota; class Spirochaetia; order DSM-2461; family DSM-2461; genus Oceanispirochaeta. The sequence continues at coordinate 20,271 of DHQL01000021.1, read as the reverse complement.
CAATAATGTGAGGATGGGTATAGAGAAGAGAGAGGAAAACTTCTTTGGCCCGGGAGTGCTTAAAGGCGTTATTCAGCAGTTCCTGGACAATCCGGAAGATATGTACATTGGTCTCCTCATCCAGTTTCAGAGCACTGACACCTATAAGTTTAAAGTTCAGATTTATACCGGTGAGCAGTTTATAGTCAGAAAAAAACTCCTCGTAGGCTTCCCTGAAATTACTGCTGCTGATCCCCGGGGTTTTCAGACGGTGGGATACCAGTCTGACCTGCTGAATTGATTCACGTGAGTATTTTTTAAGAAGTTCAATAGATTCACCGTTTATATCAGGATGATTGAAGAACTGATTGATCATCGCCAGTTTCTGGGCAAGATCATCATGGAGTTCGCAGGAGATCAGGTGTCTGTCCTTCTCCAGAATGTCCAGCATTTTTCGGTGGATTTTATCTTTATAATCTTCATTCTTTTTACTGAGATGAAATCGGGACAAGTTCAGAACCAGAAGAAAAAGAGATATAATGCACATAGTTATCTGGAGAATTAGTACGAGATGAAAGAACTGCTTATTTCTATTGAAACTTTTAATAAGTTCAGCCTGATCAATAATCAGTCTTCTACTTAAGATCCCTACCACTCTTATACGGGAATTTCCGGAGAAATCAAGGACCCTGAAAAGTGGTTTATACTCATCAACCACACCAGCTTTAACCTTGTAGTTACCATCAATAAGAAGATACAGAAATTCGCGTTTAAGCTGTTCCGCACTCCATATACCATAATGGTGATTTGCAATAAACCGGTTATACGATAGGATGGATGTAATGCTGAGCCCACACAATATTATAAAAATAAACACAAATGGGTATTTTCTTAAATAGATCATTAATAACCCCGGAAAAATATGAAAAAAAAATAGCATAGAATCCTTTGAAAGATACTAGGTATCATTCCTAAAATACTATTCATTTTCAAGAAACTCTACTTTTCCCTAAACTAAATGATAAAGTCGATTAATAGAGATCACCTTTTATACCCTGACGGCTCTTGCCTCAGGTATCAAGAAAAGAATCACAATAATATTGCTCAGTACAGTATTCCAGTAAAATAAAAAAACATTTGATTCCGGATGAAATAAAAAGTTACATCCAGAGTCAAATCATCAGAAAAAAAGGTATGGAAAGAAGTCATAAATACCCAAGTGAATCTCTTGATTTATTGACCATAATTGACTATATCTAATCTGCCCATGAGCTTAAAATTCAAACGTCCAAAAAAAAACAGCATTAATTTAAGTCTAATAAGCGGTTACCTTGTAATTCTCCTTCTTCTGATAGTTTTATTTGAGATCCACTTTCTGACCATTAAGACAATGAACAGCAATGAGCAGGATCTGACCTCCCTTTCCCTGGATCTTCTGTATCTGTCATGGGGGGATGAAGATTATTCTCTGCATTTAAGTGACCTTGGGGACCGGGCCCTGAATCTTATTGAGAGCCCTGGAATCAGATTTCTTTATCATGCCAAAGAACCGGAACTATATAACGATCACTCTCAGAGGCTTATTGACCATAATCTTAGCGAAACCTTACTTGCTGAAACATTAAGCGACATGGTCAGACTGAACAAGGCACACCACAACAACCTTTTCCAGATAATCAGGATCAACTACCTTATTTTTTCATCAATTATTTTTATTCTGACAATTTATTTGGGAATAAAAGAGATCAACAGGTATAAAAAGAGGATTAAAGAAGAGGCTGATCGTGAAAATAATAGAAAACTCTCGCACTACCTTGAGTACGAAAGAAACTTTATCGCCATGGAACTCCATGACGGAGCGGCTCAGAAGATGGCAGCACTTAGCCGCTACCTCCAAAAAAGAGAGTGGGATGAAGAGCATAATGTAATGAGCCGGTACTGCAGTGATGTAATTCTCAATATCAGAAGTATCTCCCATTTTCTCCGTTCTCCTGACTTTGTTTCCTTCAGCCTGAAACAGCAGCTGATCATCCTGTTCGGAGACTTCAGACAGACCACTGATATCAACCTGGAAACCAGATTCTTCGGGATTGACGCCATGCATCTGAAAGATGAGAGAAACCTGCACATTTTTAGAGTTGTACAGGAACTTCTGATAAATGGATATAAACACTCCGGTGCTGATACAATATCCCTGGACTTTATCTATAGCTATCCCTTTCTTAAAATCTGCTACAGGGATAACGGCACAGGAAAAGTCCATAACCCCGACATCTCAGGAATGGGCTCCAGAGGATTGAATTACAGGCTGAATCTTCTGAAGGGAAGCATGAAAGAGTCCAACAATAAAGGTTACTGGGTCAGCATTATAATTCCTCTTGAGGATTTAGAGGATTCTCCCTGAAATTTCACATGTATTTGTGATTCAAAAAAAGTACAGCATTGATTTTGATTTTCAGGTTTAAGAAAGCTGGTAAGAGAAAAAAGACCCGGGGCGCAGGTCCCCGGGATTTTAAATAAACACATTATCTCAAGTAAAGCTGGTTGCTCTGTTTATTCTGTTTTCATAATATTTAAGATTATAACCAGTATATATAGGCAGTTTTCCTATTTATGAATCTGATTATCTTGTTTGACCCCTTATCTTTCTGATTCACACAATCTAATTTGATCGACTTCACTGAATCAAAAAGGTTATTTCTGCCGTTACTCCCTCACCAGGCCGAGAAAAGAGAGCCAGTTTCCCTCTCTCGTACCTGATACGATGATTCAGATAGTCATAACTGGTACTGAAAGCAGCCAGTTCTCTGTCGGTCTTGGGCATTTGGAATCCTTTTCCATCATCTTTAATCCGCATTAAAAAGTGATCACCCTCATTTTTCAGGATGATATTCACATTCTCAGCCTGTGAATAGACAATAGCATTGGTAATAAGTTCTAAAGCGGAAGTAAAAAGTACCTCAAGAATCTCATCGGGGAGATCCTGACAACTACAGTTAGTCTGAATATCAAAGCGAATACCTGAGTGCGTGTAGGAGCTGATATAATCCTCAATGGACCGTATCAGTCCATGAGATTTAAGATGTATTGGATTCAGTGACTGGATGGCATTCTGCAACCTGTCCATAGTACTCTTTAAGTAATTCAGAACCTCGGGAGAGTCCTTTATGTCCCTCTGCATCGACAGAGCCGCCAGATCCTGCAGGATATTGTCATGAAGCAGGGCAGCCATCTTCTTTCTTTCCTTATCCCTTATAGCCTGCAGGGCAGTTCTCTTCTGCTCCTCATACTGATGCTTTATCTTGATCTTCTGATTCCGAAGAAGGGAGATGGTAGTTACAGTCATCTGAAGGAAGACAGCAATTATCATCAGGATTGCGAAGATCCGGAAAACCTGACTGCGCTCATGATTCAGTGTGATAAAATCTGCTTCCAGATCAAGGAGAGAGCGGTAGAGGTTATCATTGTCCCCCGTTTCCAGGCTGAAAAGAACCATATCAATTTTTGAATTTATCTTCAGACTGTTTCTACCGGAGTTCTCAAACCGGAGTTCTTCAAGAAGCCCTTTAAAATAGGACTTCTCAGCTTCGGTAAAAATCCTGTCACGGCCGATTTCATAGGATGTTGAACTGAGATTATTCAGCTGCTCCAGCTGATTCATTATCTTAAGACTCTGGGCAAACATGGGAATGACTGACAAACCGATAAAGAGGATGGTAAAAAAAATGAGAATTGTGTTGGCGTGGCTTTTAATAAATGGTAGTATTTTTTTATTCATTTTCTACAGCTTCAGCTGGAACTCCCTGATAGAGGAAAGAGATAACGTATATGCAGCCCCTGGTTGAGAGTAAACAATACGCCGAAAGTCAATATACAACAAAAATCATCATAACCCTGATTTCCGTGATATTAAACCTTCTCTTCAGCTGGATTAACAATGTTCTAGTCCCGGCTTCTCCTTTTTTTATGGATTCCATATTTACTGCTTTTGCTGCAATGATGCTGGGACCATTTTATGGTATGATAACAGGACTTCTGACCAATATCGGTATGGAGTTTACCTGCGGTATGACCGGCGGTTTCTGGCCCTTTGCTCCCTGTAATATGCTGACAGGGATTGTAGTGGGTCTAATCTGCAAAAGCAAAAACTTAAAGACAAGCTTAATGCTGATGTACTGCATTCTGGCCATTACCATGACCAATGCCCTGTCCGGTGCAATAGTAGTTAACCTGTTCTTTTCGGGATACACAGATGTTGCTCTGGATCTGCTCGTAGACGCCTTTACTGATACAGGGCTCTCTTTGGCAACAGCCAGTTTCTGGGCAAGGATTCCCACCAATCTGATAGACAAGATGATCACCATATACGGAGCCTACGGTCTGATCTACCTTCTTTATTTAAGGAAGGAAGAGAGTCACTCTCCCGAAGCCATGTAATTCTTTATAAGAATAAAGACCTTTTCTCCATATTCCATAACCTCATCCGAGTAGCGGGCATAGCTTGTCAGCCGCTCCAGATACTCAGGGTACTCCTCTTCACCCACCCTCTTTCTCAGATAGAGATAGTTCAGCATCATAAGGGTGTTGTAGTGCTCCATCCCCTCCCTCCGGGCTTTCTTTATAAGTTCAAGGTCCTCTGTTAAAAGGGGGATCTTCTGCTCCCGCGCCAGAAGGAAGAGGTTCCGGTCATTAGTTTCATCTTCATTTTCGACGGGAAAAGGCTCTACAGGCAGATGGGGCCAGCCGACCTCTTCAATAACCGGGGTGGTGGAAACCAGTGTCACCTCGGCAGCCAGGGAGCCCAGGATACCGGTCCTCAGGTGGTAGATGATGCTGCAGGCGTCAATGCAGAGGGTGCTTATGCCGGTGAGAAAGGAATAAGGGATCTCGGGAAGTGGCATCATGGTTTATCTCCTTTTCATTCAACTATCCCAATTGCATTATGGTTATACTTTTGTTATACTTTTTATTATGAAGACGGCCATTTCGATACCCGACAATCTTTTCAATGATGCAGAACTTACTGCCAAGCAGCTGGGACTGGCGCGAAGTCAGCTCTATGTAAAAGCGATTCAGGAGTTTATCGAGCATCACAATAAAGACAGCATAACAGAAAAACTGAATGCTCTGAATTCCAATTCGGAGAATATGGATGAGATTTCCGATGCAGGAGTTGAGTCACTTCGCGAGGCGACCAAAGATGATTCGTGGTGAAATATGGTGGGCGGATCTTGGAATCCCTTTTGGAAGTGAGCCGGGTTTTAAAAGGCCTGTAGTGATTATTCAGGATGATGCCTACAACCGCAGCAGCATCAGGACAACCATTGTAGCATCAATAACTACAAACCTGAATCTGGCCGACGCCCCGGGCAATATCTACCTTGAAAAAGAGGAATCGGGACTGCCCAGAGACGGTGTGATAAATATCTCTCGGATATCAACCATTGATAAAAAACGCTTGATTGATCGTGTGGGAGTTCTCCCGCCGGTACCCATGTCGGAAGTAGATTCCGGAATAAGATTAATACTGAATACCCCGTAGGATAGCATGACCATACAGAACTGGATTAAACAACAGTCCCCCGAACTGCAGATGGAAATATGGAAGAGAATCAGCCACTTCCTGTCCAACAACGAACTCAAGTACATAATGCAGGGTGTCTCCGAGGGCCGAAACCTGATGATACTCCATGAGGAGCTGGGCCTCTTCGAAAAGTACCAGATAGACATGCTGCGGATGATGGATATTATCCGGAACCGCTACCCCGAAGATGTGGTAATGTAGTCCCCATTTCCTTTATATTCCCTTATTTTCCGTTTTATTCTCCTACTTTATTGACAATTTGACTCAATAATGGTCAGATTATGGCCATGAAGAAGGTTCTGCCTGTTTTTCTAATAACGGCATTTATTCTCTCAGGGCTCCATGCCCTGCCCTCCGCTGATAACGAGATCAGCGGCCCTCCCTTCTTCAGCTCACTATCAGAATCACCTTCTTCTGATTCGAAAGCCTCCTTTCACAGCCTTCAGGAGGTGGAGGAGGAGTCTGAGGTCAGAGGCCAGTCCCGTATCAGAACACAGGCCGTTCTTGTATCTTCTGAACTGAACTCGTCTCCCCTTTGCACTGTCACACAGGACCGTACAGCGGCACACCCCCTGTACAGGCAGTATATATCACATGGTTTTTCCCTCCGGGCTCCCCCGGCATCTGAACTTTTTACGATTTAACACCAATAACTCATTATCCGGAACACTCAGTTAAAACACTGTGCTTCCCGGAACGTAAAAGGAACAGAAGATGAAAAACATACATATTACAGAGATTATGAACCAGGACGAGCTGCGTATTATAGGAGAGGCAGACAGCCTGGAAGAACTATTCCCCCTTGATGAGGGATACAGCGAAGGCATCGTCTATGTGGTGGACGGCGAAAACAGGCTCAAAGGAACCATCAGCAGCAAAGATATTATGAACCTTCTCAGCCCGGGACTGTTCTTTATGGACAGCGAGGGAAGGTTTCTGGACCGGTTCAGAAAGATAAGGGCCAAAGAGGTTATGAACAGAGAGTTCCGGTCCACCGGGCTGGATGTCTACCTGTCAGAGGTTCTCCCGGACCTGAACGACTGCCCCGCATCCATGGCGGTCTGCGACAAGGCGGGTTGCCTTGTGGGTGAGATCAGCCGGGAAAGCCTGTTGAACAGACTCTTTCTAAGCCCTCTTCCTGCGGCAGCTGATGCAGCCCTGCCGGGAATAAACTAGGATTTATACCATCTACAGGCGGAAAGCCTTTTAAGAGATAGAATTATAGAAAACTGGTACTGATTAAAACATGGAGGCCATATGAAACTGGGATCACTGATATCAAAGGATTTCATTATTACCGGAAGCGGCTGCAAGAGCGTAATGGAAGCCGTTGAGACCCTGACAAAGCACTTTGAAAAGCAGGTAAAACTGCCCTGCTCTATCGAAGAGGTGAAAAAGGTCGTTCTGGAAAGGGAGCAGCTGGGGGGAACCATTCTTCCTCCGGGAATAGCCATTCCCCATGGCCGTCTTGAGGGCTTTGAGGACATTCTTGCGGGAATATGGGTTCCCGACAAACCCCTTGTCACCGACGAGGGTGATGTTAAAATCCTCTTTTTCTTTATAACCAGCAAGTCCGGATCCCCCCTCTATCTCCCGGTCCTCTCCTGCCTGGGAACCTACTTCGGGAATGAGGAGTTTCTTGACTCCCTGATGGGCCAGAGCCCGGCACAGATCCACGATAAACTGAATACAATGGAGCTGAAGAAGGAGATCACCGTGGAGGATATTATGACTCCCGATCCCGTCTGCTGCACCCTGGATATGTCCCTGGCCCGTCTGAGCGACATCCTCTACCAGAAAAAGCTGAGCTACCTTCCCGTAGTTGATGAGGCTGGAAACCAGATCGGCGAAGTAACCATCAAGGATATCCTCTCCAAGGGCGTTCCCGACTATGTAAAGCGTCTGGGCAATGTGAGCTTTATGAGGTCCCTGGAACCCTTTGAAGCCCTGTTGAGGGATGAGGACAGAATCAAGGTCAGGGAGATTATGCGCCCCTCTACCAGAGGAATCTCCAAGGGCTCCTCCATCCTTGAGGCTGTGATTCTTATGACCACAAAGGGTTACCGGCATGTTCCCGTTCTGGATGGTAAAAAACCGGTGGGAATGATCAGCGAGACCGATATCCTCCAGAAGGTTATAAGGGGATAGAAATGGTTCAGCTAATAATAGGTGTCAGTTTTTTTATTATCCTCTTTGTTTTGATCTCCCTGGAAGTGGTCAACAAGACAATTCTGGCGGTGATGGGGGCTGTTCTCTTTATAGCCATGGGAATTATCAACGAGCATCAGGCCTATGAGGAGATCGACTGGAACGTGATCTTCCTTCTGATCGGAATGATGGTCATTGTGGGAATAACAAAGCGGTCGGGACTCTTTCAGTATATTGCCATCAAGTCGGCAAAGATGGTCAACGGCGATCCTGTGAAGATCCTGATCCTCTTCTCGGTCCTGACCGGTGTGCTTTCGGCTCTTCTGGACAATGTGACCACCGTGCTGATCCTGACTCCGGTGACCATTCTGATCTCCGTGGAGCTGGGTTTGAATCCGGTGCCCTTTATCATAAGCTGTGCCCTGGCCTCCAATATAGGCGGAATGGCCACCCTTATCGGGGATCCCCCCAACATTATGATCGGCAGCGCCGCGGGACTGGGGTTTATGGAGTTTATTATCAATATGGGTCCCCTTGTGGTGATCCTGATGTTTGTCCATTCCCTTCTGGTACTGAAGTTCTTTAAGAAGGACCTGGAAGTGAGTATGGAGCGCAGGGCCCGTATTATGGACTTTGATGAAAACGCCTCCATCAAGGACGTGAAACTTCTGATCAAGAGCCTTTCGGTGATGTTTGTGGTGCTGGTGCTCTTTATGCTCCACGGTGTAACCCATATGGAGCCCTCCACTGTGGCCCTTGGGGGAGCGGCGGTACTGATGCTCCTGGCCGGTGGTGAGGATGTTGAGGAGTTCTTCCACGAGGTGGAGTGGTCCACAATCTTCTTCTTTATCGGTCTGTTTATTATGGTCGGAGGTCTTGTTGTTCTGGGGGCAATCGAGTTTCTGGCCACACAGTATCTGGCCCTGACGAAGGGGAATATCCTTGTTACTGCCGAATCCATAATCTGGGTTAGCGGATTCCTTTCTGCCTTTCTGGACAACATCCCCTATGTGGCCACCATGATTCCCCTGGTTCACCACCTGTCGGCGGAGCTGGGTGCCCATCAGATTGAGCCGGTGTGGTGGTCCCTTGCCATCGGTGCGTGCCTTGGAGGAAACGGAACCCTGATCGGAGCCTCGGCCAACGTTGTAAGTGCAGGGATATCCGGACGGAGTGGTTTCAAGATCTCCTTTATTGAGTTTACCAAATACGGCATGATCGTGATGATTGTGACACTGGCCGTGTCCAGCGGCTATGTGTATCTGCGGTATCTGATGTAGCCTTTGCAGCCCCCGTCACAGGGGGGCTCATCCCTCGATTACTGATCCCTGAACTTAAAAGCAGCTTCAATTGTTTTTAATGCAATTACCAGAGTAAGAGAATTCTCTTTAAGTGGTATGAACCCGTATTTCAGATAGAAGGATTTTGCCTTTTCATCAATGGCATCAACAAGAATAAAATGGAGTGCAATTTCTGATGAAATCCTTAAACTTCGCAGGAATGCATCCTTCAACAGGAAAGAACAAATTCTCTTACCCTGACAGCTTAAATCTACTGCCATCTTTCCAATTCTCATAGCGGGAATCGGATACTGAGGTAAGCCCTTTTTCAGGTCATCTGATAACTCTCCGAATAGAATCTGTGCAGTACTGACAGTATAATAGCCTACAGGTCTTGATGGATCTGCTTCATCAACAGCAACGAATGTTTTACCTATCTTCTTTTTATCGTTGGGAAGGGCGAACTGCCGAAGATAGCGATTAAGTTCTTCATAGCCGCAGTCAAACTCTTTCCTCTTCAGATGTCTGCTGATTTCAATTATTTTCATGACATCAGAAATTCCCTGATTTCTTATTTGAAAAGCTTTATCAGATCATCATTGGGTTCAGGAGGATCAGAGAGAAGAGAAAAAAACATATCACGATCCTGACCGCTGAGAGTAATTGATTCCATTTTCTCAATATCTTTCTTTGCGGATGTCAGAGATCTTCCAAGAATATAGGAGGTGACAGTCTCACCTGAAAGCATGGCAGCTCTCTCGATAAGCTCTTTGGCTTCTTTACTTGCCCTCAATTCAATTCTACTGGATTTGATATTTGTGTGTCCTTTCATCACATACTCCTGATATTATTTTAGCACCCCGTACGGTATATGTACACACAAAAAAACTGTTGTTTCAGGAAACTATTAAACCAGTATCATAGTAACCGCCATTATCATAACCACGGTTACTATAAAAAAGGTTAGTGGCCCGTCCATGATCTGTACAAATTGTCAAATGGACTTATCAATTTGTACGGATTTCAACTGCAATAGCTAAAGAATATATCTCTCAATAAAGTCAGCCACCCCGTCCTCATCATTGCTTAAGGGAGTGATGTGGGTACACTTCTCCTTAACTCCACCCGGGGCGTTGGCCATGGCCACCGAAACCCCTGCGTATTCAAGCATCTCAAGGTCGTTAAAGCCGTCGCCGAAGGCAACCATCTTTTCACGGGGGATATGGAGATCCCGGCTGATCCTGTCCAGGGCGTTACCCTTGGAGCCCTTGCCATTGATAAACTCCAGGTAGAAGGGTTTGGAGAGAGCGCAGTAGAGCCTCTCACCATAGAGCGCAGTGAAGTGGTCCCGGGCTGCATGAAGCTCGGGGAATTCCGCGGGTGTTCTTCCCGGGGGGAGGATCATCAGGGCCTTGGTGACCTCGAACTCCTCCCAGCTGTCGAAGTTGGTGATTTTCCCGGTCAGGCCGGTGGAGTGCTCGTAGTAGTCGGACTCCTCACGGTTCTTTTCGAAGTAGAGTTCTCCGTCCCGGAAGACCTGGAAGTGGATGTGCCTCTCCCGGGCATAGGCGCAGGCGGCCCTTGTAATGTCTGTGGGAAGGAGCCACTGGTGGAGGATTCTGTCCCGGCCGCCGTCGGCGATGACCGCGCCGTTGTAGCAGATAACGGGGTTGCTCAGACCGATCTGGTTTTTGAAATGCATCATCCCCTCGTAGCTGCGGCCGGTAGAGATAACAACGGGAACCCCTGAGTCATCCAGAGCCCGGAGGGTCCGTGCAGTTCTCTCTGTTATTTTATGCTCCGAGTTGAGGACCGTGCCGTCCAGGTCCACCGCTACCAGGGCGGGTTTCTCTATTTTCTTATTTTTACTGTCCATAGACCGCCATAATAGCCAAAATAGTATTTTTTCACCACCTTGTAAGGATAAAAACGGCTTTTGAATCCCGATTTGATCTGTTAAAATTCTAACCAACCCCACCCGATTACGGAGCAGACCATGGACCAATACCGATACTACACAGACCCAGCATGCGATAGTCTGAGCACCCGGATTCTCAACACAGAAGAAAACGACGGCAAGTGGCTGATTGAGCTGGAGGACACGATCTTCTACCCCGAGGGGGGCGGCCAGCCGGCGGACCGGGGAACCATCTCGGGCCAGGAAATTCTGGATGTTCAGAAATCGGGAGACCGTATCCTCCACTGCTGCGCCGCAAGACCCGAGGCCGGGGATGAGGGAGATGTGGAACTGAATCTGTACCGGAGCTTCCGGGATCACTACTGTGTTCAGCACACCGGGCAGCACCTGATCTCAAGCCTTCTGCACAAGCGTGGGGCCGCAACGGCTTCGGTTCATCTGGGACAGGAGGAGTGCGCCATCGAGGTGGAGGGTGCCGAGCTCTCCCCCGAAACCCTTACTGAGGTGGAAGAGGCGGCCAACCGGGAGATCCGTGCAGCCCGCCCGGTCCGTGCCATCTGGCTTGAGAGGGCCGAAGAACTTGCTTCCTACGACCTGCGGGGCAGTACCGATAAAACACAGAAGATCCGCCTGGTGGAGATTGAAGGACTGGATGTGAATGCCTGCGGAGGCCTTCATGTGAACAACACCGCTGAGCTGGGACTGATCAAGTTTGCAGGACAGGAGAAAAAGCGGGGCCGCCAGCGGCTGATCTTTAAGATCGGGGAGCCCGCCTACAGGGACTACTTTAGGCGCTTTGATGAGCTGAACCGGATCTCAACTCTTCTTTCCACCGGTCCCTACGACTGCGCGGGCCGTCTTGAGGCTGTAATGAACGAGAAGAAAGAGGAGAACCGTCTGATCCGTCTTCTGACCGAGAAGGAGGCTGAACGCACCGCCCGGGAGCTGGCGTCTTCTGTCTGCTGCTACCCTCCCCTGCTGATTAAGCAGGTTGATTCAATCTCCCCCGAATTCTTCCGGGCCCTGGTTAAGTATCTGAGCAGCGAGGAGGATCTCTCCTTTCTTATATGTGCAAGGGACGGTGAGAGACTGAACTGGGCCCTCCATCTGCCCCGCCACAAGGCCCTGAGCTTTAATGAGTTCAAAACGCGCTGCCTGAGCCTGATTGACGGCCGGGGCGGCGGCAGGGGTCCCCTCTGGCAGGGTGCGGGCAGCCGCGCAGAGGGTGCCGATAATTTTCTGGCGGCCTTTACGGAACTGGCGGGAGCGGAGATTCCGGCAGGGGTCTGATGCGGGGAGTATGCCCCGGAATTCCGCCCGAAACCTCCCGAATCAGCCCGCCTGCGGATACCCGCAAGTGCGCAAGGGATAGGAGCCGCAGCGTCAGCTGGTCTTAAGGCCGCAGGCATTAAGACGGTACCGGCGCATAGCCCGACCGGTCCGGCAGGGACGGATGCGCCCGAAAGGCCCACAGCTCGAAACAGACCTTCTGAAAAAGGCCGGGAACTTGTCATCGGGCCATGGGCTGTGATAAAATCCGGATCCGAATGAAACACTCCTTTTTAGTCATTTTGACGGTCCTTTTTACATTTCTTTTTGCCTCCTGCGGCAGTGGTGAGCCTGAGAGTCCCTATCTGACAGGGGACAGCGCTACGGATGAGAAGATTTCCGAGCTTCTGGGTTTTCTGGAGAACGAGGAAGACGATACTCTGCGCTATGGTATTATGGAGCAGATAATCTCCCGCTTCCGCCAGGAAAACCGGAACGAGGTTCTGAAGCTTTTTCTGAATGACCACCTCTACAGCCATCCCGAGGACAGCTATAATGCCTACTATCTTCTGGTGCTAGGAACCATTTATGAGGAGGAGAATGCCCAGGATATTGCGGTTCTCTACTACGACAGACTTCTGAAGAACTATGAAGATCTGATTATCCGGGGGCAGTCAATTCACTACTTCAGCCTGCAGAAACTGATTCAGTTCTGCCAGGGGCAGCCTCTGCGGCAGATCGGTTACTACAACGAGCTTATCGGGCGCTTTTCCGGGGAGATTGACCGGGGCGCTGTCTACTACAATCTGGCTGTGGCCTACGAGACCGAGGGGCTCTGGGACAAATCCATTGAGAGTTATGAGAAGTTTATGGAGGCCCCTGTTACAACCATTCCGGGGATGCCCAATGTGTACAGCCGGGTCAACCACTACCTGAGATTTCACTATTCCGATAAGTCCTGGACCCGTGAGGACCTGGACGGTCTGGTGAATTCCATAAAATATGCTATTAGAACCCGTAACGGAAGCCGATTAAACAGCTATAAGGGAGAGAACTTCTTTATGATGAGCTGGGGTCAGGACCGTTACGATCCCTTTACGGAGATTCCCATGGAGCTGGCAACCTTTCTGAAGACTTCAGTATGGTACAACAGGCTTCTGGATCCCGATTCAAACGACAGCGAGGCCTTTCTTCGCACCGGCGGATGGTCCTACAGAATCAATATCTGGTATCTGTACTTTAACCGCATCCGTTATCCTATAGACCCGGAGATTAATAACAGATGGGAATGGTCAGGAATCTATTTCGGAGAGAAACTCTAAAACCCCTTTCGGCTGCGGCCCTTTTTTTGACCGCGGCCCTGATGCAGCCACTGCCGGCCGGAGCTTCGACAGGCATTACCGCCGGAGCTACCGATGCTCTGGGGCACCTTCAAATCAGAACCGATCACGGTCCCTCACCCTTCCAGCCGGCTGGAGCCACGGGCAATGAGAGAACCGATCACTACAAAACCAAGGTCTGGAGCACCACAGTGCCCCTTGACGGGTCCGTTGCCTACTATCTGGAATACTTTTCCACCGGTGAGGGGCTGGCCTATCTGACGCGCTGTCTGACCCGGGCTGAACCCTTTATCCCCTTTATCTATCAGGCTCTTGAGGATGCAGGTGCTCCCCTGGAGCTTCTCTATCTACCGGTGATTGAGTCGGCCTTCCGTGTGGATGCTGTCTCCCGCTCGGGGGCCATGGGGATGTGGCAGTTTATGATGAACAGCATCGATCCCTATGACATCCATGTTAACGCCTGGCAGGACGACCGAAGGGACTTCTGGAAGTCCACGGAGTCGGCGATCCACAAGCTGGACTACAACTACAGCCGCACCGGCGACTGGCTCCTTGCCCTGGCGGCCTACAACTGCGGTCTGGGCCGGGTGACCCGCACGGTGGCATCTTCTGGAATCAACGACTACTGGGAGCTGTCGGAGAAAAACCTGCTGCCCCGGGAGACAAGGAACTATGTGCCCAAGCTGGCGGCGGTAACGATCCTGAGCAACAGCAAGGGAAGGTACGGTCTGCCCCTGCACTGGGGAAGCCGGACCTACTGGGAGAGGATTCCCGCCACCAAGGCCGTTGATATCAGACGGATAGCCCGGCGGGCGGGTATCGATGAGGATCTCTTTCTCACGGCCCATAACGAGCTCAACTACGGTGTCACACCGCCGGCTTCAACGGGGTATAAGCTGAAGGTGCCCGTGGCCTACGCAGATGCAGTGAGAGCCGTCCTTGAAGAGGAGACGGAGCTTCTGGAGTTCAAACGCTACCGCATTCAGTCCGGGGACACCCTGTCTGAGATTGCCGAGTGGTACAGGATTCCCCAGTCCATGATCTATGAGTACAACCCGGGAATCAGCAGCCGTTACCTGAGGATCGGTCAGATTCTTCTGATCCCCCTGATCCACGACAATATTCCCGAGCGTCACGGTGCGGTAATTTCCGACATGACAGAGAGCTGGACGGGACGTTATACTATAGTCGAGGGGGACTCCTTCTGGGGGATCTCCAGGCGCTATGACCTGAGCCCCGAAGAGCTGGCTGCAGGAAACCGTCTGCCCCTGAATACGGTGATCCGGCCCGGTATGGTGCTTATGGTTCCCGAAAAGGTAGGTAACTGATTTGAAACTGAGGCGAACTGGAAAACAATCGACTCTCCCCTTGAGCCCGGCCACTGGCCGGAGCACAGGTTCCGGCAGGTGCACAGACCGGAGATCCTGCCGTCCCGGTAGGGCTTTTCAGATTTTCCTCCTTGCCTCAATTCTGATTCCCGCCTCACTTCTTGCTCCTTGCCTCCTCTTTGCCCAGACCCGGAGTACCGGGGAATCTGACAATATGGAAGTTACCTACCAGATAAACTGGCCTGAAGGACGTTTCCAGCTGGATATCACAAGCCCCATCGAAGAGGAGCCCAACCAGCCCACAGGCCGCTTCAAGACCGAGCAGTACATAATCCGCCAGACTCCGACCATTGCGGGCCAGGTTCTTCAGGATCTGGACGTCAACTCAACCCACAGCATTGCGGATATGGTCAGGGAGAATCCCGTGCTGCTGCGGGAGCTTGAAAATCTGTCACAGAAGATGACCAAGGTCTTTACCACTGCCACGGGAGATAGAAAATTCCTCACCGTCCGCTACACCCTTGACCTCTTTCCTGATCTGGCGGACCTTGTTATCAGCCACAGTACACCCTTTCCCTCTCCCGAGAGCAGCGCCTACACGGCCAATGAGGATTTTACTGGTCTTGTGATCTATGCGGGTGAGACCCTGCCCTATCCGGGAAATGCCGAGCAGGAGGGACTGGCAAATCCCTGCCTCTTTCCCCGGCTCTACGACTCATCCATGAACCTGATCCACAGCGCCGAGATGACAAAGCCCGATGCCCTGCGCCGCTGGGGCAACACCGGGTATACATACAGCCATGACCTGAGCAGTCTGACTGAGAGGATCGGGGTCTATCCCCTGCGCACCATGGCGCGTATGGTTTACGGAAAGAACAGGACTGACCTGGTCCTGCCTGACGAAGCGGTTCAGATGCTTATCTCATCAGAGCACAACAGACAGATTTTGAGAGAGGGCCGGGTTGTGATTATCCTGCCTCCCGCCGAACCGACTTCCGGCGAATAAGCTTCCAACGGCTGCCTTGCCGCCTGCTGCCGCCTGCTGCCGCCCGTCGGACCCCGCCGGCTCAGCTGTTGGCCAGGTTATAGGGCCTGGCGATGCTGGCTTCCAGGGTGTCCATTGAGATATACCGCGCCTCTCTGACCAGTTCATGACCGCCCAAAAAGAGCAATATCCCCGGAATCGTAAACAGGGAGAGCTGCCCCACGGCCTCGGGAACCCTGTCCAGATCCACATAATAGGATTCAATTCCCGGGTAGTTTCCCAGCATCTCAATGACCTTGGGCTTTATGGCCGCACAGACACCGCATTCGGGCCTTGAAAAGTAAAAAAGATGAAAACCCGGGGCTTCCATCCTGTTCTTCAGTGTTTCAAAATCTGTTATTTCTATCAATTTCCTTCCGGACATATGAATCTCCTGAATCTAAAATAATAAAAAAAAGAGGCAGCCTCAACTAAATAAGCCTGCCTCTATATAGATTTTTCTTTATTTCAATTCCTCCAGGAATATCCTGATTACTGCTTTTTTATGGCGATATAGAGACAGACAGCCGCACCGCCCCAGGTGATTCCAAGTCCGAGGATCATCATAATTACTGCATCGATTGACATGTTTTCCTCCTATGCCTCATTTGACTGTGTGAGTGACGCTGTATCGCCGCCCTGCCACTTGAACCGTGCCGCTGCTACCGCAGCAATGATAAGAACGGCAATAAGCCCCCATCCCAGAACGATCTGAACCAGGGTTGAATACCCGCCGTAGTTCACTCTCAGATCGGTTATCAGGTTCAGTATTGAGTTGACTCCGAGAACAGCAGGGGTAACAAAGCGGATCATAAGATCCCACCATGCTCCTACCTTGAAGTCGCTTGTCAGGTTGGCGTGGTCCCTTACGGACTTAAGATCATAGAACCATCCCACAAGCACCACCTGAATCAGACCGGAGAAGACGATACCGTAGCTGTTGATGTAGTGGTCCACAATATCCAGAATATGAAGCCCTGCTCCTGTAGCAAAAACAATGCTGATTGTACCGGCTATCAGGTTGTACCAGACAGAAACCTTCCGCCTGTTTGCACCGAACTTGTCCACGATGGACCTGACAACTACCTCATTGATGGAGATAAAGGATGAGAGGCCGGCAAAGGACAGTGTCATAAAGAGGAGCACACCGATCAGACCGTTCAATGCAGGAAGCTGTGTGACTGCAGAAGGCAGTGTAACAAAGGCAAGGAAAACACCGGCCATATTGTCGGGCAGAGATCCACCCGCCTGATGCTGCAGATAGCCTATGATACTGAAGATGGCAATACCTGCAAGTATACTGAATCCGCAGTTCAGGAAGGCCGTCATAAAGGCGTTGTTGATGATATCAGACTTCTTCGGCAGATAGCTTGAGTAGGTTATCATAATCGCAAAGGCAATGCTCAGGCTGAAGAAGATCTGACCATAGGCTGCAACCCATACAGAGGGATTCATGATCTGAGAAAAGTCGGGTTTAAAGAGGATCTCAAGACCGTGAACAGCACCGGGAAGGGAGAGGGCACGGACAACAACGATCAGAAGCACCACAATAAGAACGGGCATCAGAAGCTTGTTGGCTCTTTCCAGTCCCTTCTGAACTCCGCCGTAACTGGCCAGAAAGTTAAGTGTCCAGGCAATAACAATGGTAAAAAGAATACCGAACTGAACAGTACCCATTTTAAAGGGTCCGGATGTGAGCCTCAGAAAGTCGTTCAGAAAGAATGATGCGGGTTCATCTCCCCAGGCACCGTTCAGAGAGAAGAACATATAGCTGAAAGACCAACCGATAATGGCAACATAGTAGACAGCGATTACCGCAGAGATCCCTGTCTGCCACCAGCCCAGCCACTCCCATTTTTTATTAAGAAGACTGAAGGTTCTGGGAGCCCCGGCACGGCTTTTGTGTCCAAGGGAGAACTCCATAATCATGATGGGAATACCCGCTGTCAGAAGGGCAACAAAGTAGGGGATAAGAAAAGCCCCTCCGCCATTTTCATAAACCATATAGGGAAAGCGCCAGATATTACCCAGACCGATAGCCGATCCGACTGCGGCAAGAATAAAACCAAGACGGCTGCCCCACTGCTGTTTTTTTTCCAAAATATTTCTCCTGTTTTTGAAATTACAGGTATTCTGATTATAAAAGAGCAGGCTGTCAATAAAACACCGCTACAATCATAATCAATATTGATGTTTTAAGCACAATTGCACATCCCTTTTAATGAAATAGTTCAATATGCCTAGTTTATTTTACATTTTACGTAACAAGAGAGGTCAATGGCTGATTGCCCCACCTACCTCGCCTGCCCGCACCGATTCCAGCAGCACATACTCCAGCCTTGATGTGAAGGCATAAAAAAACGCCCGGCAAAACCGGGCGTCAAATCATTTCAAAATGAAACGGTTAATTCTTACAGAGCGGCAAGGATCTGAACCAGCTCAGCCATTTTGGTTGAGTAGCCCATTTCGTTGTCGTAGAAAGAAGTCATTTTAACGAGAGTGTTATCTCCGGCTTCAGTTACCTGAGTGTTTCCGGGGATCATCATAGATGTCCAGCCTTCGCCAACACAGTCTCTTGAACACTCGTAGTAGTCGCTTACATCCAGAACCTTACCAGTTACAGACATAGCGTTTACTTTCTTTGCATTCTCAGCAACCTGAGCGTTGATTTCGTCTTTAGTGTGCTTTCCTTCAACCAGGTAAACAACTTCAACTACAGAACCTGTGTCTGTGGGTACACGAAGAGCTGTACCGTTCAGTTTGCCGTTCAGGTGGGGAAGAACCTTACCTACAGCGATAGCCGCACCAGTGGAAGCGGGGATGATGTTGTTTCCGGTAGCTCTGTTCTTACCACCACCGAAGAAGTCCTGTACTCTCTGAGTAGCAGTAGCGGCGTGTGTTGTACACATCAGACCGGTGATTACCTTGAAGCTGTCATCTACAGCTTTTGTCAGGGGTGCGAGACAGTTTGTTGTACAGGAAGCGTTGGAAACGATCTTGTCATCAGCAGTCAGAGTGTCGCTGTTAACACCGATTACAACAGTCTTTGTGTCATCCTTACAGGGAGCAGAAACGATAACTTTCTTCGCACCTGCGTTGATGTGAGCCTGAGCCTTTTCTGTGCTCAGGTAGAAACCTGTACACTCAAGAACAACGTCTACATTGTGCTTTCCCCAGGGGATGTTGTTTGCATCTTTTTCAGCGTAAACAGTTACTTCGTGCTCGCCGATTTTGATTACATTGTCGCTGATCAGTTTTACATCAACGGGGAATTTTCCGTGGATTGAGTCCTTGGGCAGACCTTCTGCAATTTCTTTTGCAGAAACCAGGTCGTTACCTGCTACGATCTCAATCTGATCATTGAACTGGCTTGTAATGACTCTCATTACGTTCTTACCAATTCTTCCCATTCCGTTGAATCCAACTCTAATTTTTCCCATCTGATCCTCCCAGTGGTATGTGTTAGTTTTAATAAATCTTTGAAAAGTATAGTGATAACGCAAGTTTTATACAAGGAACCTGAAAGGAATTCTGGATGGTTTTGATAAGAAATTATTGATAGTGAAACTAAATAATCCGGACAGGCATATATGTATAAATGACATGAAAAAGCCCCTCTATAAATGAAGGGCAAAAATAACAGCCTGTTTACAGGAATCAGAAATAGAATCTGAAACCGAATGCACCGGTTATATCCCAGTCAGGGAAGTAGAAATCAGGATCAAAACCAAGTCCGAGGGCTGGTGCAATTTCCAGGAAGAATCTCAGCTTGTTATCAAGAACAGTCAGATCAAGACCGATAGGAGCTCTGGCACCGAAAGCAAATGCAATATCATCATAGAAGCCCACATTGGCATAGAAACCCACACCGAAGTACCAGCCGAAGGGGCCGTCAATCATATCATCGACAAGATACCAGTCATCGGTCAATCCAATGCCGAAGTAGCTGCCGTCGATCCGCAGTGATACGTTCTGCACTGAACCGGGAATAACGTCACTGTCAATGGACAGAGCAATATTACTGGCCTGACCATATCCATAGCCGTACCCGAAAGAAAGACCCAGACCGGTCTCGGCAAACAGGGCACCGCCACCAAGCAGCAGAATCAAAGATACGAGAAGTAAAACTTTTTTATTCATACTTTATTTCCTCCCTAGAAATATCAATTAATCTTAATAAATGAACAGAGGATTTCAAGGGAGATATTTCATATTTTATATATAGATGTGAAAATTCAGGAGTTTTTGGGCGTCTCCCGCCGCCTCAGCCGGGGCCTCGGCTCCGGGCCGGGCCCTCCAGGGGTTCCGTCCTCCGGCCTGAGGCCTGCGGACCCTTCGGCCCGTCCGGTCCCTGACGCCTCCGGCAGTGGGCTTATAACAAAAAAACCCTCAATCTTTCGA